>NZ_JBDJNU010000047.1:0-33517 GCF_039674585.1 Stenotrophomonas lacuserhaii
CTCGGCGAGCGCAGCGGGCCGTTGGCGGAAACATTCCGCCGACCATGGGTCGGCGCTACCGAGGCCGCCATGGACCTGTCGAAGGTGGGGCGGGGTGGATTGGCGGGGGTGTAGAGCGCCATGGATGGCGCGAAACAAGGCCCGCATGGATGCAGTTTTTGCCGTCCCCCGCCAACCCACCCCGCCCCGCCAACGCAACAGCCCGGCAGGCTCTTGCTCTTGACGTTGCCGTTGCTCTGGCCTGAGCAGGTGCCGGGCGCGGCCCGGCAACACATCAACTACCGTGGCTGCTTGATCGGCAGCACGATCCGGAACGTGGACCCCACCCCCGGCGTGCTGTCCAGGTCGATCCGGCCGTTGTGCTTGTTGATGATGCTGTAGGAAATCGACAGGCCCAGTCCGGTCCCGCTGCCCACCGGTTTGGTGGTGAAGAAGGGATCGAAGATGCGCTGGCGCAGATCCGGCGAAATGCCGCCGCCGCTGTCCTGGAACTCCACCCAGACGTGCTCGCCGTCCACCCCGGTACGCACGGTGATCACCCCCCGTTCGTCGATCGCATGGCCGGCGTTGAGCAGCAGGTTCATGTAGACCTGGTTGAGCTCCGAAGGCAGGCATTCCACCAGCGGCAGCTGTCCAAACTCACGGTGCAGTTCTACCTTGTACTTGAGCTCGTTCCAGATGATGTTGATGGTCGACTCCAGCCCGGAGTGCAGGTCCACCAGCTTCCACGACTCGTCGCGGCCGGAATAGGAAAAGTCCTTCAGGTCGCGCACGATGCGCGTCACCCGCTCGATTCCCTCGCGCGATTCAGCCATCAACTGCGGAAGATCCCGGCTGATGAAGTCGATGTCGAGGCGATCGCGGATGTCATCGATTTCCGGGATGAGCGTCTTTGGATCCGGCGCACGCAATGCGCGCTCGTAGGCCTCGATCACCGTGAACAGGCTGCGCAGGTATTCCTGCAGGCTGCCCAGGTTGGAATGCACGTAACCAATGGGATTGTTGATCTCGTGCGCCACGCCCGCGGCCAGCTGGCCGATCGAAGCCATCTTCTCCGACTGCAGCAGTTTTTCCTGCGCGCCATTCAGCCGCAGATAGGCCTGGCGGAGCTCGGCGTGCCGCTGCTGGAGTTCGCGTTCGTAGTCTTCCTGGCCTTCGACCCGGCGGAACAGGCCCAGGTAATACCCTGCGCCCTGGTCACGGTGGTGGTAAAGCTGGGCGGTGACGACCGCTTCGCCCATCACCAGGCTGCCACTCCATTGCCCCTCACGTCGCGCAACCGCCATCGCATCGGGCGGCAGCAGGGCGCGCAGCCGCTGCGCGGGACCGGAACCGCTGCCCGGACCGGTGCCCAGCAACGCCTCCACGGCCGGGTTGGCCAGGATCACTGAATCATCGTCGGTGAAAAGCAGCAGGCCTTCGCGCACCGGTGCAAGCAGCGCCTGCAGGAGCGCGGGCGAAGGGAAGGACGAGGTCGGGTTCGGGAAGGCGGCAGGCACGGGCGCTCGGCGTGGCAGGGATGAGTGCCACTATACGATGCCTGCGGATGCGGGCGGGCTGCAACACGGGCGGCATGCCGCCGGCCTGGATCAGGCGACGGCGAGCGGACGTCCGGCCGTCATCTGCTGGGACTGCCCCTTGCTGTCATATGCCGGCGCATCCTCGCTGCGGCCAAGCTGGCGCAATGCCCAGTTGACCTCGCGGCGGCGGCGCGACAGCAGCACGCCGTTGGCGCGGTTGCGTTCGGCCAGTTCCTGCAACTGACTGGATTCGCCGACCGGCAGCGCCTTGTCCAGTGCGCGCAGGGCGTCCAGCTTGGCCCCGGTGGCACGGATCAACGCATGCACATCGTGCGCGACCAAGGCCTGGCGCTCGGCATCCAGGGCTTCGCTCAGCCGTTGCATGGGCTCGCTCATGGGCGTGCTCATCCCTGCAGCTGCTGGTCCAGATCAAGCATGCGCGATGCAATCGCTTCTGGATTGATCCGGTAGCTGCCGTTCTGCAGTGACTCACGCACCGCGGCCACGCGCTCGGCATCGATCGCCGGGGCCGCCGAAAGGCTGCGTTCCAGGGCCTGCAGGTTGGTGGCTTCACCGGTCAGCTTCAAGCTGTCGGCTGCCTGCACCGGACGCGCGGGCGCATCGGTACTGATGCCGGGCCGACTGGCCGGACCCACCGCGCGCAGGGTCTGCGCTGCCTGCAGGGTACCGTCGATTTTTTGGCTCATTGGAGCTCCAAGGGTTGCCGTACTGTAACGATAACGGCCACTGGACCGTGATCTTTAGGGGGTTTTGCGATTTTTTTCAGCGCGTCACTAAAACGTCGCCACTGGCGTCCACGGTGCCCTGCACTATCTTGCGCGAGGTCAGGTTCTCCACCGACAGGCGTTCGTTCTCGCCCGCGTCGCCCAGTGCCTTGCCGGCAACCCGGACTTCCACCGAACCGTGCCGGGACACCAGCGCCACGCTGTCGCCGCGCCGGACCAGCCGCTGTGCGACCAGGTCAGAGGCGGACAGCAGGCTGCCCGCCTGCAGCGTCCGGCGTGCCACCCGGCCGACGGCAGCGGCGGGGTCGGCCAGCACGGCGCCGGCGATCCGCGCTGCATCACGCTGGGCAGTGGTCATATCGGCAGCGGCCAGTATTTCTCCAGCGGCAATGCCGCGCGCCAGCACCAGCACGGTCTGCTCGCGGCGCACTTTCACCGGCACGAACAGGCGCCAGCCGCCGGCATCGGGGCAGCTGACTTCCACGGTGGTGTTTGCGGTGGGCTGGGCGAGGAGGCTCTGGCCGCAGGCCGGCAGTCGCAACGCATCGGCCACCAGCGCCTCGCCCTGCTCACCGGCTGACAGCGTGGACAGTGCGGCCGTGCGGATGCTGTCCACCGGCTGCCATGACGGCGCGGCCCAGGCGGGCGCAGCCATCGCCAGCATCAGCCAGCACATCGTCTTGAAGAATGGCATGCCATCTCCGGTCATGGGATCACCCGCCCTGCTGCAAGTGCCGTGCCAGTTTCCACGCATCCGCGCCACTCAAGTCCAACGCCGGCGCGCCGATACAGCCTGCATGTCACATGACCTGCTCAACCGCATCGACCAACGCACCCGGCTGGCCGGCCACAACCGGCTGGCACTGCTGCTGTTCCGCCTGGGCGGACGCCAGCTTTTTGGCGTCAACGTGTTCAAGGTGCAGGAAGTGCTGCGGCGCCCTGCCCTGTTCCAGGTGCCGGGCCTGCCCAGCCAGTTCTCCGGCGTGGCCGACGTGCGCGGCCGCTCGGTGCCGGTGCTGGACCTTGGCGTGGCCATCGGCCATCCCGAGCGGGGCAACAACGGCGACGGCCCGGGCTATCTGGTGGTGACCGAATTCAACCGGTCCATCCAGGGCTTCCTGGTCAGCGGGGTGGAGCGCATCGTCAACATCGCCGTGCAGGACATCCATCCGCCGCCAGAACTCGGCGCCGAATCCAGTTACCTCACCGCGGTGACCCGCTTCCAGGGTGAGCTGATCCAGGTGATCGACGTGGAGAGCGTGCTGGCCGACATCGCCCAGACCCGCAGCGAAGCGGTACTCGACCCGGCGATGGCCCTGCCCGCCGACGCCCCGCCGATGCAGGTGCTGGTGGTGGACGATTCGCGCGTGGCGCGCCAGCAGATCCGCAGCGTGCTGGACCAGCTCGGCGTCGGCGCGACCCTGCTTTCCGATGGCAAGCAGGCACTGGACCACCTGCTGCAGATCCACGCGGCGGGTGAAGACCCGGCCCAGCGCTACGCGATGGTGATCTCCGACATTGAAATGCCGGCGATGGACGGCTACACCCTGACCACCGAAATCCGCCGCCACCCGGGCCTGTCCGGCCTGTTCGTACTGCTGCACACCTCCCTGTCCGGCGTGTTCAACAACGCGATGGTCGAACGGGTGGGCGCCAACGCCTTCGTCGCCAAATATTCCCCGCACGAACTGGCCGACTTCGTGCTCGACCGCCTGCGCCGCGTCGCCGAAGCCGCCTGACGCACGCGCGACGGGTATCCCGGCAGCCCCGCCGAGCATGGCTCGGCGCTACCGGCTCTGGCCCGCCGCGCACGTAGACCTTGCAGACGCGGGGGGCGGCCCGTGCGGGACCGTTGGAGCCCCGGACGGGCGCAAACGAGACCCCATGGATGGGTTCACGGCGTGTCCCGCACGGGCCCGCCCCCCCGCCTCCCACGCGCAGCCGCAGCAGGCCGCCAAAGATGCTTTGGCACGGCGCTTGCAGCCTCCCCGGCACAGTTCCGTGGGAGCGCGCCATGTCCAACCTGATTTCCGACTACCTGGGGGTCCATGCCCAGGCCATGCCGTTGCGCGAGCAGCGCATGAAGCTGATCGCCAGCAACCTCGGCAACGCCGACACCCCCGGCTACAAGGCCCAGGACCTGGACTTCGACGCCGCCCTGCGCAGCGCCCAGGGCCAGTCCGGCAACGGCCTGATGGCCACCACCAACGAACAGCACCTGGCGATCGGCGGCGGCCTGAACCCGTTCCAGGTCTCCCGTGAAGGCATCCAGCCCAACCTCGACGGCAACACCGTTGACCCGGACACCGAGCGCGCCGCCTACGGCCGTGCCGCGCTGGAATACCGGGCCTCGCTGAGCTTCGTCGAATCCAAGGTGCGCTCCATGCTCACCGCGATCACGGGGCAATAAGCCATGAGCAACCTGCCGATCTTCGACATCGCCGGCTCCGCCCTGCAGGCGCAGTCGGTGCGCATGAGCACCATCGCCTCCAACCTGTCCAACGCCGATTCGGTGGCCGGCTCGGCCGAGGCGGTGTACAAGCCGCTGGAACCGATCTTCCAGGCCTTCACCAGCCGCACCGACCCCAACATCACCACGGTGCAGGTGAAGGAGATCAGCCAGAGCAACGCTGCGCCGATCAAGCGCTACGAGCCCGGCCATCCGCTGGCCGACGGCGATGGCTACATCTACCAGGCCGACGTCGACCCGGTCGCGCAGATGGTCAACCTGATCTCCACCTCGCGCAACTACCAGGCCGGCGTGGAAATGCTGAGCACCGCCAAGGAACTGGCCCTCGCCACGCTGACGATGGGCCGCTGACGCGCGCCCGCAAGGATCTCTCCATGAGTACTGCCATCACCACCCAGTCCAGCCAGGACGTGTATGCCACCCTCGGCCTGAACTCGCCCAACAGCAGCGCCAGCAAGAAGAAGGACACGCTGGAGCAGGCCGACTTCCTGCGCCTGATGACCGAACAGCTGCAGCACCAGGACCCGCTGAAGCCGATGGACAACACGCAGATGGTCGCGCAGATGGCGCAGATGTCCACCGTGCAGGGCATCACCGACCTCAACACCACCGTGCAGGGCTTCCAGACCTCGATGGCCAGCGACCAGGTGCTGCGTGGCGCCGCGCTGGTCGGCCACGACGTGCTGGTGCCGTCGGAAAAGATGGTGCTGGAAGCCGAAGGCAGCGTCGGCGGCGTGGTCGCCGCACCGGGCGCCGGCATGATCAACGTGGACATCACCGATGCCAACGGCCTGAAGGTCGCCCAGATCAGCGTGGAAGCCAGCGCCGCCGGCGAGACCAGCTTCGAATGGGATGGCAAGGACAGCAGCGGCAACCGCCTGCCGCCCGGCAACTATTCGCTGGTGGCCAACCACACCGACACCGCCGGTGCGCAGACCAAGCTCGGCACCTACGTGGAGGCCCCGGTGGAAAGCGTGACCGTCGGTTCCGATGGCCTGTACCTGAACCTCAAGGGATTGGGCGCCGCCCCGATCGACTACGTGCTCCGCATCAGCTGAGCCCCCAGACCGCATAACCGAGGAGTCCACCATGGCTTTCAATGTCTCGCTGTCCGGCATCAACGCTGCCAACACCGACCTCAGCGTCACCGCCAACAACGTCGCCAACGTCAACACGACCGGCTTCAAGCAGTCGCGCGCCGAGTTCGCCGATCTGTTCTCGGCCACCAGCTATGGCCTGTCACGCAATGCGGTGGGCTCCGGCGCACGCGTGTCCAACGTGGCCCAGCAGTTCAGCCAGGGCAACAACAGCCAGACCGGGCGCAGCCTGGACCTGGCCGTGTCCGGCGAAGGCTTCTTCACCATGAGCATGAACGGCCAGCGCACCTACTCGCGCGCCGGCAATTTCCAGACCGATGCGCAGGGCTTCGTGATCAACCCGGCCGGTGCACGCCTGCAGGTGTTCACCCCCAACGCCGATGGCACGACCTTCGATTCCGGTCGCCTGACCGACCTGCAACTGCTGACCACCGACAGCCCGCCCAAGCAGACCGGCAGCGTGCAGCTGGCCTTCACCCTGCCGGCCAACAGCAGCCAGCCCACCGTGACGCCGTTCGATCCGACCGATTCGAACAGCTACAGCCAGTCCAGCGGCGGCGTGACGGTGTATGACTCGCTCGGTGTCAGCCACACCCAGACCTCGTATTTCGTCAAGGGCACGGCCGCCAACGAGTGGCAGGTGTACAACTACGTCGACGGCCAGGCCGCCGGCGCACCGACCACGCTGCAGTTCAACGAGAGCGGCGCGCTGGTTGCCCCGGCCAACGGCAGGATCACCCTGGACGGCTTCACCCCGGCCACCGGCGCCGGCCAGCTCAACCTGACCCTGGACGTGGCCGGGTCGACCCAGTACGGCGAGAAGTTCGCCCTGCGCAATTTCCAGCAGGATGGCTACGCGGCCGGCAAGCTCAACGAGATCAGCGTCTCCGAACAGGGCGTGGTCTATGCGCGCTATTCCAATGGCGATGACAAGGCGCTGGGCCAGGTCGCACTGACCAACTTCAACAATGCCCAGGGACTGCAGTCCACCGGTGACAACATGTGGGTGGAAACCTTCGCCTCGGGCTCGCCGCGCACCGCCGCGCCGGACACCTCCGACCTCGGCAAGATCCAGGCCGGCGCCCTGGAATCGTCCACCGTGGACCTCACCGAGCAGCTGGTGAACATGATCGTGGCCCAGCGCAACTTCCAGGCCAATTCGCAGATGCTCAGCACCCAGGACCAGGTCACCCAGACCATCATCAACATCCGTTGATGATGGCCGGCTGACCGCAGCACGGAGCTTTCCATGGACAAGGCCCTCTACGTCGCGATGACCGGCGCCCGTGCCTCCCTGCAGGCACAGGGCACGGTGTCGCACAACATCGCCAACACCGATACGCCCGGCTTCAAGGAAGCGCTGGCCAATACCGAAGCCTTCCCGATCCGCGGGCAGGGTTTCGCTTCGCGCGTGGACGCGATCCATGTCGACGCCGGCTTCAACCGGCGCGTCGGTGCCCAGCACATCACCGGCAATCCGCTGGACCTGTCCCTGCAGGCCGGCAGCTGGCTGACCGTGCAGGCACCGGGCGGTGGCGAGGCCTACACCCGCGGTGCGGCGCTGTCGCTGACCCCGAACGGCCAGCTGGTCACCGCCGGCGGCCACGCGGTGCTGGATGAAAACGAAAATCCGATCGCCATCCCGCCGCACCAGGCGATGGAAATCGGCAACGACGGCACCATCTCGATCATCCCGCTCGGCGAGGGCCCGCAGACCATGGCGGTGATCGGCCGGATCAAGGTGGTGGCGGCCGATGACGCGCGGCTGGAACGTGGGCTGGACGGCCTGTTCCGCAATACCGATCCGCAGCAGCCGTTCGTGCAGACCCAGGGCAAGGCACTGGAAAGCGGCCAGCTGGAAGGCAGCAACGTGGACGCCGCCGGTGCGCTGGTGCAGATGATCCAGCTGCAGCGCCAGTACGAAATGCAGGTCAAGGTGATCAAGCACGGCGACGAGAACGCACGCAGCGCCAATAGTCTGCTGCGGCTGAACGGCTGAGTCCACGCCGACGACGGAATACCGGCGCGCCGCAATGGCACGCCGCTTGCAGTACCCCTGGTGAAGCACCTGCGAGCGTTCGCAGGTACCTGCCCCGCCCCGCTGGGCCGGACACCACGCAGAGGAACCGACCATGAACCAGGCACTGTGGATCGCCAAGACCGGACTGGACGCGCAGCAGACGCGCATGTCGGTGGTATCCAACAACCTCGCCAACACCAACACGACCGGCTTCAAGCAGGACCGTGCCAGTTTCGAGGACCTGCTGTACCAGCAGGTGCGCCAGCCGGGCGGTGCCACGTCGGCGCAGACGCAGTTGCCGACCGGCCTGCAGCTGGGCACCGGCGTGCGCGTGGTGGCAACCGCGAAGAACTTCGAACAGGGCAGCCAGCAGCAGACCGGGCGCGCACTGGACGTGATGGTCAACGGCCGGGGTTTCTTCGAAGTCTCCATGCCCGACGGCAGCTCGGCGTACACCCGCGACGGTTCGTTCAAGGTCAACCAGGACGGCGAGCTGGTCACCAACAGCGGTTACCCGGTGCAGCCGGGCATCCAGATCCCGGAAGGCGCGCAGACCTTGACCATCGGCAGCGACGGCACGGTCAGCGTGAAGATGGCCGATGACGCGGCGACGGTGGAAATCGGCGCGCTGACCCTGACCGACTTCATCAACCCCGCCGGCCTGCAGTCGCGCGGCGAGAACCTGTACCTGGAGACCACCGCCTCCGGTCCGGCACAGAACGGCAATCCCGGCCTCAACGGGCTGGGCAACGTGGTCCAGGGCGCACTGGAAGGCAGCAACGTCAACGTGGTGGAAGAGCTGGTTTCGATGATCGAAACCCAGCGCGCCTACGAAATGAACGCCAAGGCCATTTCCACGACCGACTCGATGCTCGGCTACCTCAACAACAACGTCTGATCGGACCGCCATCATGCTGCCAGCCGCTTCCCTCGCCCGCCTGACCTTCGCTGCCGCCGCCATCGCGCTGCTGGGCGGCTGCGTGATCGCCGGCGACGTGCGCCCCTACCCGGCCCTGGCGCCGGTGCAGCCGGTGATGCCGCCGCAGGCCCAGGCAACGGCCGGGGCGATCTACGCCGCCGGTCCGTCGCTGCAGCTGTATTCGGACCGCCGCGCACGCGATGTCGGCGACCTGCTGACGATCACCCTGCTGGAAAACACCCAGGCGCAGATGAGCGCGAACACCGCCACCAGCAAGGAATCCGAGCTGGCGATCGGCACCCCGACCATCTTCGGCGCACCGGTCACCCTGGGCGGCAAGGACATCCTGTCGGCCACTGCCAACGGATCGCGCGATTTCACCGGCCGCGGCAACAGCGCACAGAGCAACCGCCTGCAGGGCAACGTGACGGTCACGGTGATGCAGCGCCTGCCCAACGGCAACCTGGTGGTGCAGGGCCAGAAGAACCTGCGGCTCAACCAGGGCGATGAACTTGTGCAGGTGCAGGGCATCGTGCGCGCCGCCGACATCGCACCGGACAACACCATTCCCTCCAGCCGCGTGGCCGAAGCCCGCATCGTCTACGGCGGACGTGGCGCGGTGGCGCAGTCCAATGCCATGGGCTGGCTGAGCCGCTTCTTCAATTCCGGCCTGGCGCCGTTCTGAGCATGCCTGCCATGAACCTCCTCACTTTCTCTGCCCGCCTGCTGACCGCTGCCCTGGTCGTTGCCGGTGCCGCGTTGCCGGCGCACGCCGAACGCATCAAAGACCTGGCCCAGGTCGGCGGCGTGCGTGGCAATGCGCTGGTGGGCTACGGCCTGGTGGTCGGCCTGGATGGCAGCGGTGACCGCACCAGCCAGGCACCGTTCACCGTGCAGAGCCTGAAGAACCTGCTCGGCGAACTGGGCGTCAATGTTCCGGCGAACGTCAATCCGCAGCTGAAGAACGTCGCCGCCGTGGCGATCCACGCCGAGCTGCCGCCGTTCGCCAAGCCGGGCCAGCCGATCGACATTACCGTCTCCTCGATCGGCAATGCGGTGTCGCTGCGCGGTGGTTCGCTGCTGATGGCCCCGCTGAAGGGTGCCGACGGCCAGGTCTACGCGATCGCCCAGGGCAACCTGATCGTCGGCGGTTTCGGCGCACAGGGCCGCGATGGCTCGCGGGTGTCGGTCAACGTGCCCAGCGTCGGCCGCATCCCCAACGGTGCCACCGTCGAACGGGCGCTGCCGGATGTGTTCGGCGCCGCCGGCGAGATCACCCTGAACCTGCACAAGAACGATTTCACCACCGTCTCGCGCATGGTCGCCGCACTCAACAATGCCTTCGGCGAAGGCGCTGCCCGCGCCGTCGACGGCGTCACCGTCGCGGTCAACGCGCCGAGCGATCCCGGCGCACGCATCGGCCTGCTGGCCCGCATCGAAAGCCTGGAGCTGACCCCCGGCGCGGCATCGGCCAAGGTCGTGGTCAATTCGCGCACCGGTACGGTGGTGATCGGCCAGCAGGTCCGCGTGGGCGCCGCCGCGATCTCGCACGGCTCGCTGACGGTGACCATCCAGGAAGGCACCAACGTGAGCCAGCCCAATGCGTTGGCCGGCGGCCAGACCGTGGTGTCCCCGCAGTCCACCATCACCGCCACCAACGATGGCAGCCGCATGTTCAAGTTCAACGGCGGCACCTCGCTGGATGAAATCGTGCACGCGGTGAACGCCGTGGGCGCCGCCCCGGGCGACCTGATCGCGATCCTGGAAGCCCTCAAGCAGGCCGGTGCGCTGAGCGCCGAGCTCGAGGTGATCTGACATGCGCATCCAGCCCTCCTTCGAACTCAATCCTTCGCAGCGCAACGATCCGGCCCAGGTCGACAAGGTCGCGCGCCAGCTTGAAGGACAGTTCGCGCAGATGCTGGTCAAGAGCATGCGCGATGCCAGTTTCGGTGACGCGCTGTTCCCGGGCGAAAACACCATGTTCCGCGAGATGTACGACCAGAAGATCGCCGAGTCGATGACCCGCGGCAAGGGCCTGGGGCTGTCGGCGGTGATCAGCCGCCAGCTTTCCGGCGCGGCTGCGGACGGCCCGGCACTGGATGGGCGGATCAACGCCACCGAAGCCACCCGCGCCTACCAGCTCAACGCCCCGGCCACTGAAGCGCCGGCGATGCCGCTGGAAGACGCCGACCAGGCCGTGCGCATGCTGCAGCAGATGGCCGCGGGCAGCTCGCCGCGCCTGTTGCAGCCGATGGAACAGACCCTGGACCTGATCGCCGGGCGCGACAGCAGCAGCATGCACCAGGCGCTGGGCAGCAGCGATCCGTATGCCGCACAGACCCTGGCCGCGCCCGCACCGGTTGCGGCCGATGACCAGTGGACGGCGACCGCGACCAACCGCGGCACCGGCCCGTCGGCGATCGATACCCTGGCCAGCAGTTCGGCTGTGGCGCGCCTCGGCTCGCACACCCCGGAAGGCTTCGTGGCCGGCATCTGGGCACACGCACAGACCGCCGCCAAGGAACTCGGCGTGGATGCCCGTGCGCTGGTCGCGCAGGCCGCGCTGGAAACCGGCTGGGGCAAGCGCCAGATCACCCACGGCGATGGCCGCACCTCGCACAACCTGTTCGGCATCAAGGCCACCGGCTGGAGCGGCGACCGCGCCACCGTGGGCACCCACGAATATGTGAATGGCGCACGCCGCAACGAAACCGCCAGCTTCCGCAGCTACAGCTCGCCGGCCGAAAGCTTCGCCGACTACGTGCGCCTGCTGAAGAGCAACCCGCGCTACCAGAAGGCACTGGAAGCCGGCACCGACGTGCGCGGCTTCGCGCGCGGGCTGCAGCAGGCCGGCTATGCGACCGACCCGTCGTATGCCAACAAGATCGCCAGCATCGCTGGCGGCCCGACCATCGAACGCGCGGTAGCCGCAATCAGCGATGCCGGCGCGCAGTTGGGTCGCACCTTCGCCAGCACTGCCCAGGCAGCGCTGGGCACCGTCCGTCGCTGAGGAACCCCATGACCAGCGTGCTTTCTACCGGTACCAGTGCCCTGCTCGCCTTCCAGCGCGCACTGGCCACCACCAGCCACAACGTGGCCAACATCAACACCGTTGGCTACAGCCGGCAGCGCGTGGACTTCGCCACCGCCGATCCCCAGCAGATGGGCTATGGCACGGTTGGCAACGGCACCCGCATCGCCGATATCCGCCGGGTCGCCGACCAGCTGGCGATCTCGCGGCTGCTCGATGGCAGCGGCGAACTGGCCCGGCTGAAGCAGCTGTCCAGCATGGCCGACCGCGTCGATTCGCTGTTCTCCGATGCCTCCACCAACGTGGCCGGGGTGTGGTCGAACTTCTTCGATTCGGTCAGCGGACTGTCGTCCAACGCATCAGCCACCGCTGACCGCCAGAACGTGCTGGACAGCGCGAACACACTGGCCAACCGCTTCCGCCAGCTCAACACGAGCCTGGACAGCCTCAACAGCGAGGTCAACAACGGCATCAGCGCCGCGGCGACCGAGATCAACCGTCTGGCCGCGGAAGTGGCGCAGATCAATGGCGCCATCGGCAGCAATGCGGCCAATGCCGCACCGGACCTGCTGGACCGCCGTGACCAGCTGATCGCCAGCCTGGTCGGTTACACCGGCGGCAACGCGGTGATCCAGGACGGCGGCTTCATGAACGTCTACACCGCCGGTGGCCAGGCACTGGTGGTCGGCAGCACCGCCAGCAAGGTCACCACGGTCACCGATGCCTACCAGCCCGAGCGCCTGCAGCTTGCGCTGGAGACCCAGGGCGCCAAGGTGGTGCTGGATTCCAAGGCGCTGGGCGGCCAGGTGGGCGGACTGATGGAGTTCCGCGACACCGTGCTGACCCCGGCCCAGGCCGAACTGGGCAAGCTGGCGGTGGGCCTTGCGACCACCTTCAACGACACCCACCGCAACGGCGTGGATCTGTACGGACAGATGGGCACCGACCTGTTCAACATCGGCAGCCCGCGCATCACCGACAACACCGCCAACACCGGCAGTGCGACGATCCAGGCCAGCTTCGGCGACCTGTCCAGGCTGGATGCGCACAACATCGTGCTGCGCTTCGACGGTACCCAGTGGCAGGCCAACCGCGCCGACACCGGTGCGGCAATCCCGCTGACCGGCAGCGGCAGTGCGGCCGATCCGCTGGTGATCAACGGCGTGCAGATGGTGGTCGGTGGCACTCCGGCGGCCAATGACCGCTTCCTGCTGCAGCCGACCGCCAACGTGGCCGGCAGCATGAGCGTGGCGATCACCGATCCGTCGCGGCTGGCCGCGGCTGCGCCGATCAAGGGTGCGGCGGCCACCGCCAACACCGGCACCGGCAAGCTCACCGACGTCAAGGTGGTCGACGCCGCCGATGCAGCGCTGCGCAACCCGGCCGCGATCGTCTTCACCGCCGCCGGCCAGTACACCATCGACGGCGCCGGCCCGTTCGCCTACACCGCCGGCCAGACCATCACCGCCAACGGCTGGAGCTTCGTGCTGGATGGCGCGCCCAAGCCGGGCGACAGCTTCAACATCACCCCGGTCGGTGCCGGTTCGTCGGACAACAGCAATGCGCTGGCATTGGCCAAGGTGGAGGACGCCAAGACCTTCAACAGCGGCACCGTCACCCTCAATGGCGCGCTGGGTGGGCTGACCACCCAGGTCGGCGCGGCCGCGCGTTCGGCGCAGTACTCGCTGGATGCGCAGCAGGTGATCACCGACCAGGCACAGGCCGCGCGCGATTCGGTATCCGGGGTCAACCTGGACGAAGAAGCAGCGGACATGCTCCGCCTGCAGCAGGCCTACCAGGCCGCTTCGCAGCTGATTTCCACCGCCGACACCATGTTCCAGACCATCCTCGGAGCCGTCTCGCGATGAATGACCGTATTTCCACCGGGATGATGTTCAGCCAATCGGTTTCGCTGATGCTGGGCAAGCAGTCCAAGATCAACCACCTGGAACAGCAGATCGCCACCGGCAGCAAGATCGTGTCGGCCAAGGACGATCCGGTCGCTGCCGGCACCGCCGTCGGGCTGGACCGCGTGGTGGCCGGGCTGGAGCAGCTCGGCAAGAACGCCAACAACGCGCAGAACCGCCTGGGCCTGCAGGAAAACGCCTTGGCCCAAGCCAATGAACTGATGACCCGCGCGGTCGAGCTGAGCATCCAGGCCAACACGCCGGTGCCGGGCAACACCGACCTCAAGGCCATCGTCAGTGAGCTGAAGACCATCCAGGACAGCCTGCTGTCGCTGGCCAACAGCAAGGACGGCAGTGGTCGTTACCTGTTCGGTGGCAGCAACGATTCAGACGCGCCCTTCCTCAAGGCCGGCGGCACCGTCAGCTATGTCGGTGACCAGACCCAGCGCCAGGTGGAAGTGGCACCCGGCCAACTGGTCAACGATGCCCTGCCCGGCAGCGAGATCTTCATGCGCATCCGTACCGGTGACGGCACGGTGGACGCCAGCGCCGCCGCGGGCAACACCGGCAGCGGCCTGCTGACCTCGGTAAGCCGCGATGGCAGCGCGGACTGGGACGGCGGCGCGCTCAACGTGCGCTTCACCGCCGCCGGCGAAGGCGCCTACGAGGTGCTGGACGCTACCGGCGCGGTGGTTGCCACCGGCACCCACACCAAGGGCGAAGACATCGTGGTCGGCGGCGTGCGCCTGCGCATCGAAGGGGCACCGGCCGCCGGTGACCGCTTCGACGTGGTGGCCTCCAGCTCGCGCGACATCTTCGCCACCATGGACACGCTGATCGGTGCACTGGAATCGGATCCGCAGACCGCGGCCGACCGCACCGGCATGCAGAACCTGCTGCAGTCGAGCATGCGTGACATCACGCGTGCTTCGGAAAACATGATCGATGCACGGGCCAAGGGCGGTGCGCAGCTGGCCGCCATCGACGACGCCGCCAGCGCACGCGACGCCACCGCCGTAACCGTAAAAAGCACCCTTTCCACCCTGCGCGACCTGGACTACGCCGATGCCATCGGCCAGTACAAGCTCGAAAACGCGGCCCTGCAGGCCGCGCAGACGATCTTCAGCCAGATGCAGGCGATGTCCCTGTTCAACAGTATCCGCTGACCTTCAACCGGGCGCCCCAAGCGCGCCTCTACCAACAGACCCGAGCAACCCACGGAGACGCCCCATGGCACAGATCATCAACACCAACACGATGTCGCTGAACGCCCAGCGCAACCTTTCCACCAGCGGCAACTCGCTGGCCACCTCGATCCAGCGCCTGTCATCGGGCCTGCGCATCAACAGTGCGAAGGACGACGCGGCGGGCCTGGCGATCTCCGAGCGCTTCACCACCCAGATCCGCGGCATCAACCAGGCCGCGCGCAATGCCAACGACGGCATTTCGCTGGCGCAGACCGCCGAAGGCGCGCTGGGCGAGATCGGCAACAACCTGCAGCGCATCCGCGAGCTGGCCGTGCAGGCGCGCAATGCCACCAATTCCGATTCCGACCGCCAGGCACTGAACGCCGAAGTGCAGCTGCTGAAGTCGGAAATCCAGCGCGTGTCCGAGCAGACCAACTTCAACGGCACCAGCCTGCTGGATGGCAGCTTCACCAACCAGGCCTTCCAGATCGGCGCCGACCAGGGCCAGACGATCAACATCTCGCAGATCGCCAACGCCAACACCAACAAGCTCGGCAGCTGGACCAGTGCGTCCACCGCAGCCAGCGTAACCAGCGCCGTGGCCACCGGTGGCGCCGCTGCGGCGGTGCCGAACGCCTCGGTAGTTTCAGGGCAGTTCGATGACGTCACCGCTGCTGCGGGTGGTTTCTCGTTCTCGGTCGGTGGCGTGGAAATCCTCACCGCCGCTGCAGGCGCAACGGTCACCGAAACACAGATCACGCAGGCGCTGTCCGATCGCTCCGCTGATCTGGCGGCTGCCGGCTTCACCTCGACCGGCACGGTTGCCGCTGGCACGCTGGCGTTCTCGCGCGCCGATGGGGGCGAGTTCACCATCGGCATGACCGGTGCCGGCGCGGACGGTTTCCAAGGGGCCGGCTTCGTAGGCTCCCAGGACAATGGCACTGCCGCTGTCGCGGCCAGCTTCGGCGCCATCACGGCCGGCCAGCTGACCCTGTCCACCGCCGATGGCACCGGCACCGTCGACATCGTGGTCGGTGCGTCCAAGGACGCCGCCGAGCGCAACACCATGATGGTCAATGCGGTGAATGCCAAGAGTCACGAAACCGGCGTCACCGCCTCGATCATCGATGGCAAGGTGCAGCTGGAATCGAAGACCGGCAACTTCGAGATCGGGGGCGGCCTGACCGCCGACGAACTGGCTGGGGCCACCGGCTTCACCGCCGGCGACAGCTCGGTCAATGGCCGCTCGTTCACGGCCGGCTCGGCCCAGGTCGGCTTCGCTGCGCTGGACATCTCCTCGCAGGCTGATGCGGACAACGCGATCCTGGCCATGGATGCGGCACTGCAGTCGGTCAATTCGGCGCGTGCTGATCTTGGCGCGATCCAGAACCGCTTCAGCTCCACCATCGCCAACCTGACCACGTCCTCGGAAAACATGTCCGCTGCGCGCAGCCGCATCCGCGACGTGGACTACGCTCAGGAAACCGCCGAACTGACCCGCTCGCAGATCCTGCAGCAGGCCGGCACGGCGATGCTGGCCCAGGCCAACCAGGTGCCGCAGAACGTGCTGAGCCTGCTGCAGTCGTAATGCCGCCCTGCCCGGGAGGCCCGCGCCACGCTGGCCCCCGGTAGCGCCGAGCCATGCTCGGCGGATTGCCAACGCAAGCGCTGCACCGAAAGGCCCCGCCAGGCAACCGGCGGGGCCTTTCTGCCTCCAAAGGCCGCCGAGCATGGCTCGGCGCTACCGATTCCGGAAAAAATAATTGACTTGTGGCTAAAGGCTGGGCAGGCAGTGCCGTTATTGATTTCAGCAGCGGCAGCACACCCCCACGGGGGCGCCAATCCACTGCCCCTAATACCGGCCAGGCTGAACTGCCGGACCCACTGCCAAAAAGGAAAACCGCACCATGGCACAAGTCATCAACACCAACACCATGTCGCTCAACGCCCAGCGCAACCTGAGCACCAGCGGCACCAACCTGGCCACCACCATCCAGCGCCTGTCCTCGGGCCTGCGCATCAACAGCGCCAAGGATGATGCCGCCGGCCTGGCCATCTCCGAGCGCTTCAGCACCCAGATCCGTGGCGCCAACCAGGCTGCCCGCAATGCCAACGACGGCATCTCGCTGGCGCAGACCGCTGAAGGCGCCCTGGGCGAAATCGGCAACAACCTGCAGCGCATGCGTGAACTGGCCGTGCAGTCCCGCAGCGCCACCAACTCCGATTCGGACCGCCAGGCGCTGAACTCGGAAGTTCAGCTGCTGAAGCAGGAAATCCAGCGCGTCGCCGAGCAGACCAACTTCAACGGCACCAACCTGCTGGACGGCAAGTTCACCAACCAGGCCTTCCAGATCGGCGCCAACCAGGGCGAGACGATCAACATCTCGCAGATCGCCAACGCCAACATCAGCAAGCTCGGCAGCTGGACCAGCGCCTCGACCAATGCCTCCGTCAGCGGTGCGGTTCCGAACGGCGGCGCTGCTGCGGCAGTGGCTACCACCACCGGCACCTCGGGTGCGTTCACCAGCGCAGTGTCCAATGCTGACGGCCAAGCGTTCTCGCTGACTGTCGGTGGCGTCGAAGTGCTGTCCCGCACGCAGACTGGCGGCAACCCCGTCACCGTGGACGACGCAGCGATCGACGCTGCACTTGCCACCGATGAAGTTCGCACCGCACTGACCAACGCCGGCATCACTGTCAGCGGTACCGCCGCTGGTGACGACCTGGCCTTCAGCAAGGCCGACGGCACCGACCTGACCGTAGCCGTGGCGAACACCTTCAACACTGCCGGTGGTTTCGCCACTGCAGGCTTTGTTGCAGCACATACCGATGGCACCGAGGCCACCGCCGCTTCCTTCACCGCCGCCTCGTTCACCCTGACCGGCAGCACCGGCTCGGCCACCATCTCACTGGATGCCGCCAAGTCCGCTGGCGACCGCGCTACCCAGATGGTCAACGCGGTCAACGCCAAGACCCACGAAACCGGCGTCAGCGCTTCGCTGGTCGAAGGCAAGCTGCAGCTGACCGGCAAGGAAGGCAACTTCGAAATCGCCGTCGCCGACGGTACCGATGCTGCTGCGCTGACCGCACAGACCGGCCTGACGGCTGCCGAGACCACCAACTACGCCGCCGGCGGTGCCAAGACCGGCTTCGCCGATCTGGACATCTCCTCGGTGGGCGGCGCGGACAACGCGATCCTGGCCATGGACGCAGCGCTGAACTCGGTCAACTCCTCGCGTGCCGACCTCGGCGCGATCCAGAACCGCTTCACCTCGGTCGTTGCCAACCTGAACACCTCTTCGGAGAACATGTCGGCCGCCCGTAGCCGTATCCGCGACGTGGATTACGCTTCGGAAACCGCCGAACTGACCCGCAACCAGATCCTGCAGCAGGCCGGTACGGCCATGCTGGCCCAGGCCAACCAGTCCAGCCAGAGCGTGCTGAGCCTGCTGGGCTGATCTACGGATCCGGTAATACGTGAGACCGGAAAGGGGGCGAAAGCCCCCTTTTCGTTTGTGTGATCGTTGGAAGAGCTGACGGCCAGCGGCCGTCACTACCGCAGCGTGGCACGGGGCTTGCATCAAGCCAGCCAGCGCAGCAGCGCTCAAGCTCGCCCAAACACGGCCGATAGCAGATGCATGGCATCGGCTCGTGCCGTCACAGCACAAGGATCCTTCCATGTCCCTCGGCACCATCGGTTCCGGCCTCGACATCCCCAGCCTGGTCTCCCAGCTTGTCGCCAACGAGCGCGCGCCGAAGGAAAACCAGATCAACAACGCCGGCGTCGCCGCCAGCGCCAAGCTTTCGTCGCTGGGCACCATCAAGAGTGGCATGACCAGCCTGCAGACCGCGCTGAGCGCCCTGGTCAAGGGCGTTGCCAATCCAGGCATCAAGGCCAGCACGCCGACCGAATCGAACTTCACCGCCGTCATCGATACCGCCAGCACCGCGGGCAAGCCGGCCGCCGGCACGCATGAGGTGGAAGTCCGTTCGCTGGCACAGAACCAGAAGCTGAGCTCGAAGGCGTACGAGAAGGACGCGGTGATCGGCGATGGCACGCTGAACATCGGCTATGGCGAGAAGAATGTCAGCGTCACCATTCCGGCCGGCGCCAAGCTGTCCGAAGTGGCTGCGGCGATCAATTCCGCTGCCGGCGGCAAGGGTGTGACGGCGGCCGTGGTCACCGCCGATGATGGCCAGCACCTGGTGCTGACCGCCGTGGATTCGGGCACCAAGGGCGCGCTGACCGTCAGCACCAGCGGTGGCAACGGCGGCCTGGGCGACCTGGTGCACGATGCCGCCGGCGCCTCGAAGATGACCGAAATGGTCGCCGCCAAGGATGCGGTGGTGGTGGTGGATGGCTTCACCCGTACCTCCAGTTCGAACACCGTCACCGATCTGGTCCCCGGCATCACGCTGACGCTGACCAAGGCCGAAGAAGGCAAGAAGCAGACGCTGACGTTGACGCCTGACAACAGCACGCTGAAGACCAACCTCAACGCGTTCATCAGCGCCTACAACTCCATCCAGAGCACGCTGAAGAGCTCCAGCGCCTACAACGCCGAAACCGGCACCGCCGCCACGCTGACCGGCGATGCGATGGTACGCGGCCTGCAGCAGCAGCTGCGCAGCTCACTCAGCGCCAACGTCAACGACATGAAGACGATGGGCCTGACCATCGCAGCGGATGGCACGCTGAGCCTGGATGCAGCCAAGCTGGACACAGCGATGGCGCAGAATCCGGAAGCGGCCAAGTCGCTGTTCGGTGCCGAAGGCAGCATCGGCAAGTCGATGACCGCCCTGCTGAAGAGCAACCTGGACACGACCACCGGCACAATCACCCAGCGCACCAATTCGCTCAACAAGGAAATCAAGGCGCTGGAAAAGCAGCTGGATGACCTGGACGCGCGCATGGAAAAAGTATCCGGCCGCTACACCAAGCAGTTCACCGCGATGGAAGGCCTGGTCACCCAGATGCAGACTGCCAGCAATACGTTGTCCCAGCAGCTGGCCAACAACAGTTCCAAGAGCTGATCCGGCGCCCACGCCAGCCCGCTCAAGTTGATCGGCCTGATGGCCGATACCCATGAAACACCGGTACCGGCTGTACTCCGCCACGGGCGGGACCAGGCAACCGGCACCCCAGGAGAAACCATACATGTACGGCACAAACCGGCAGTTCGCCGAGCAGTACCGCAAGGTCGGCGTAAGCACTTCGGTGGTCGATGCGGACCCGCACAAGCTGGTGGCGCTGCTGCTGGCCGGTGCCTGCGAGCGCATCCGCACCGCCGAGGCCGCGCTGCAGCGCAGTGACCAGGCGCGCAAGGGCAAGGCGATCGGCGAAGCCTGCTCGATCGTCGGCCATCTCGACGGATCGCTGGACCATGAGGCCGGCGGCGAGATCGCCGCCAACCTGTCGGCGCTGTACGAGTTCGTGATCGTGCGCTTGACCGAAGCCAACCTGCACAACGATCCGGCTGCGCTGAAGGATGCACTGAGCCTGATGATGGAGATCGACTCGGCCTGGAACGCCATCCCCGGCGACCAGCGCCAGATCCGTGGCGCAGGCACGCCATGACCGCCCTGCTGCAGCCGCTGCACGCCTCGCTGGAGACGCTGGAAGCGCACCTGCCCAGCGGTGACCACGAAGGCAGCGAACGCCTGATGGCCGAGCACCTGCAGGCGGTGGCCGCGCTGACGCTGAGCGTCGAACGCCCCACCGACGATGCGATCCGGAGCCTGCTCGCCCACCAGCAACGGGTGATGGGCCGCATGGTGCAGCTGCGCGATGAAGCCGCTGCCCACCTCAACCACGGCAAGCGCTCCCTTCGCGCCGCGCATGCCTACCTGAAGGCAGAATCGCTGGCATGACCACGCCCGCCACGCCGCTGATCCACCACCCCGCCGAAAGCGAGCTGTTCGATGAAACGCTGAGCTGCGAAGTGGACCTGCCCGCGGACTTCCTGCGCGGCAGCGGCGGCGTGCGCGCCAGCGCGGCCGAGCAGTTGCTGCGCAGCATCGGCCTGGTGGAAGACAGCCGCGGCGAGGAAAAAGACGAGCGCGGCGAAGCCAGCCCCGGCCAGCAGCGCATCGAAGCCAAGCTCGACCTGGTGCTGCTGCTGGTCGGCCGGCTGGTACGGCAGCAGGCCGATGCCCTGCCCCTGCGTCCGCTGCGCTGGTCGCGGCGCGGCATCCGCCTGCAGCTGGGGCCACGCAGCGGCGCGCTCGCCGGCAGCGTGGGCACGGTGCGCCTGCAACCCAGTGAGTGGCTGCCTGACCACGTGGACCTGCCGGTACAGGTGCTTGCCGAAGCCGCCGATGGCGCCGGTGGCCACTATCTGTGGCTGCGCTTTGGCGACCTCGGCGATGGGCTGGAAATGGCGCTGGAACGGCACCTTTTCCGCCTGCACCGGCGCCAGATCGCCGACGCCCGACGTTACCGCTGACAGCCGGTTTACGAGATGACGGTCGCTATACGCGACTGTCGCTATTGGCTGCCCGGCCCCGGTCCGTTAAGGTGGCTGCTCCCCCGCCTTGCAGTTGCTCACTTTGCGCGTTCTGATCGTCGACGACCACACCCTTGTCCGCGCCGGCCTTGGGCGGCTGCTGCAGGGATTCGCCGATGTCCAGCTCGTGGCCGAAGCCAGCAATGCTGAACAGGCGCTCCAGCAGGCACTGCACCACGCACCGGATGTGGTGCTGATGGATCTTTCCCTGCCCGGGCGCACCGGCCTGGAAGCACTCAGCGATATCCGCCTGCATGCCCCTGGATCGCGTGTGGTGATGATGACCATGCACGACGACGTCGCCCACGTGCGCGATGCGCTGGATCGCGGCGCAGTGGGTTTCGTGGTCAAGGATGCCGCGCCTGGCGAACTGGAACTGGCACTGCGCGCGGCGCATGCCGGCCAGGTGTTCCTGAGCCCACAGATTTCGGCAAAGATGCTCGCCCCGATGCTGGGGCGGGAGAAGCCGGTGGGGGTGGCAGCCCTGTCCCCGCGCCAACGCGAGATCCTGCGCCGGATAGGCAGCGGACAGAGCAACAAGGAAATGGCGGCCGACCTCGGGATCAGCGTCAAGACCGTGGAAACCCATCGCGCACGGATGATGGAATCGCTGGGCTGTCGTCGCGCCAATGACCTGGTGCTGCTGGCCGCGCGCCACCAGAGCGATCTGGAGTAGCGGACGACGACGCTTTTCCGGCGCTGCAGCCGCCGCGCATCGAGATTCCTGCAACGGCAGGCCGGGCCGCTGCTGCGGATCAGGCACTTGCACCTGGCGCCGTGACGGAAACCCGTTGCGATGTAGGGATTCTCCTGACAATCAGTCAGGGATCGCCCTAGCGCGCTCAGGAACCCCCCGATTTCCCCTACCCCGGCCAACAAGCAAGATGTGTTCCATAACGCGTCGGGGATGGCGCAGGGGAATGCAGATGAAAGCCGCACTCAATGTCCAGCTGGGCCAGAACCTCCACCTGACGCCGCAGTTGCTGCAGTCGATCCGGCTGCTGCAGCTCGATGGCCTGCAGCTGGAACAGGAAATCCAGCGCGCCCTGGACAACAACCCGCTGCTGGAAATCGAAGAGGTCCGCGACAGCGTCGCCGAGGCCGGCAGCGCCGAGGACGCGGCCACCGATTCAGCCGCCTTCGACGAACTGCCCGAGAGCGGCATGTGGGACATCCCGGGAGCCAGCTGGCAGGACGGTGACGACGACCGCATGGCGCGCATCGCCGCCGGCCAGTCCAGCGATCCGCACCTGCGCATCCTGCAGGGCCTGGCACTGGAGCTGGACGAGCGCGCACTGGGCATCGCCGCCTTCTGGCTGGAACACTGCGACGACGCCGGCTACCTGCAGGCCCCACTGGCGCAGCTGCAACTGCTGGGCAGCGCCCGGCTGGACGTACCGGCCGAAGAACTGGAAGCCATCCGCCAGCGCCTGCTGCAGGGCGACCCGGCCGGCATGGCCGCGCAGGACCTGGGCGAATGCCTGCAGGCCCAGTTGGACGCCCTGCCCGGTGCGGTGGCCGCCCGCCACCTGGCGCGGCGCATCCTGGCCGCTTCGCTGGAGCTGCTGGCCAGCCACGATTACCCCGCCCTGGCCGCCGCCCAGGGCTGTGAAGAAGCCGACGTGCACGAAGCGGTGCGGCTGATCCTGTCCCTGCAGCCGCGGCCCGGCGACAGCCTGCTGCCCGATCGCAACGCCGTGGTGGTGCCCGATGTCAGCGCCTGGCACGCCGACGGCCAGTGGCGCGTGGCGCTGAACAGCCGCAGCAGCCGCCGGGTGGGCATCAACCGGGACTACGAACAGGCCCTGGCCGACTGCCCCGATGCCAGCCCGGCCATGCGCGAGATGCTCGCCGAGGCACGCTGGCTGACCCGCGGCCTGTCGATGCGCCATGACACCCTGCTGCGCACCGCGCGGGTGATCGTCGAGCGCCAGGCCGCCTTCCTGACCCGCGGCGACGAGGCCATGGCCCCGTTGACCCTGAAGGAAGTGGCCGATGCCATCGGCATGCACGAATCCACCGTTTCGCGCATCACCACCGGGAAATACCTGCAGACCCCGCGTGGTACCTTCGAACTCAAGCACTTCTTCGCCGTGCGGCTGGAAGGGGCCAGTGTCTCCGGGGCGGCCGTGAAAGCCATGGTGCGCCGGCTGATCGAATCTGAACCGGCGGGGCGTCCGCTGGCCGATGAGGCCATCGCCGGGCTGCTGGCACGCCAGGGAGTGAACATTGCGCGCCGGACCGTTGCAAAATACCGGGAACAACTGGATATCGCCCCGGCGCGCGAGCGTCGTCGGCAGGTGGTCCGGCAACCGCTGATGGCCCGGGTGGGCTGAGGACATACTGGAATGGACAAGCTCACCGTGCTGCTGGTCGACGACCACGAGGGTTTCATCAACGCGGCCATGCGCCACTTCCGCAAGGTCGACTGGCTGGCCGTGGTCGGCAGCGCCGGCAATGGGCTGGAAGCCATCGAGCGCTCGGAGAGCCTGCGTCCGCAGGTGGTGCTGATGGACCTGGCGATGCCGGAAATGGGCGGCCTGCAGGCTACCCGCCTGATCAAGTCGCAGGACGATGCCCCGTACATCGTGATCGCCAGCCACTTCGACGATGCCGAACACCGCGAGCACGCGTTGCGCGCCGGCGCCGACAACTTC
This sequence comes from Stenotrophomonas lacuserhaii, assembly GCF_039674585.1. GTDB lineage: Bacteria > Pseudomonadota > Gammaproteobacteria > Xanthomonadales > Xanthomonadaceae > Stenotrophomonas > Stenotrophomonas pennii_A. Next base: position 24,061 of record NZ_JBDJNU010000047.1, read on the forward strand.
GTCAGCAAGCTGTCCTATATCCAGGAAGTCATGCCGATCCTGGAAGGGCTGAAGGGAAACTGAGATGAGCGAGTCACGGATCCTGCTGCTGGACAATGACGCCGTCCGCGCCGAGCACACCGTCGCCCTGCTGGAATTCATGGATTTCAACCCGCGCTGGGTATCCGACGCGGCGGATTTCTCCACCGGCCGCTATCGCCAGAACGACTGGATGGCGGTGATCGTCGGCGCGCTGGACGACAACGCAGCGAGCAGCGCGTTGTTCCAGTGGCTGGGCCAGAGCAGCCTGCCCCCGCCAGTGCTGTTGATCGACGGCGACGCGCAGGCGTTCGCGCGCCAGCACGGCATGCATGAAGCCAACATCTGGCCGCTGGAAGCGCCGCTGCGCCATGCCCAGATGGAAGCGTTGCTGCGACGTGCCAGCCTGAAGCGGCTGGATGCCGAACACCAGGCCGGCGCGGTGCAGGAGCAGGGCCCCACCGGCACCGGTCCAGCCGTGATCGCGCTGCGCCAGATGATCGAGCAGGTTTCGGCCTTCGACACCACCGTGCTGGTGCTGGGAGAATCCGGCACCGGCAAGGAAGTGGTCTCGCGCGCGATCCACCAGCGCTCACCGCGCCGCGATGGACCGTTCGTGGCGATCAACTGTGGCGCGATCCCGCCGGACCTGCTGGAAAGCGAGTTGTTCGGTCACGAAAAAGGCGCGTTCACCGGTGCGCTGAGCACGCGCAAGGGCCGTTTCGAAATGGCCGAGGGCGGCACCCTGCTGCTGGACGAGATAGGCGACATGAGCCTGCCGATGCAGGTCAAGCTGCTGCGCGTGCTGCAGGAACGCAGCTTCGAGCGCGTCGGTGGCAATGAAACGATCCGCTGCAACGTGCGCGTCATCGCCGCGACCCACCGCGACCTGGAAAGCCGCATCGCCGATGGCAAGTTCCGCGAGGACCTGTTTTACCGGCTCAACGTGTTCCCGATCGACGTACCGGCGCTGCGCGAACGCATCGAAGACCTGCCGATGCTGGCCGAGAACATCGCCGCCCAGCTGGCGCGCACCGGCCGTGGCGAAGTCCGCTTCGCGCCCGAAGCGCTGCAGGCGCTGACGACCTATGCCTGGCCCGGCAACGTGCGCGAACTGACCAACCTGGTCGAGCGCCTGGCCGTGCTGCATCCCGGTGGCACCGTGCGCGTGCAGGACCTGCCGGTGCGTTATCGCGCCGACCTGCCGGTGCCGGCGGTAGCGGTCGCCCCCGTGGTGGACGCCCCGGCGTCCGGCGATGACCGGCTGGACCTGCGCAGCTTCTCCTTCCATGCCCCCGGCCAGGGCCATGCCCCGGCGGCACCACCGGCCGGCCTGCCGGACGATGGGCTGGACCTGCGCAACCACATGGCCACCATCGAACTGGCGCTGATCCACGAGGCGCTGGAACGTACCCAGGGCGTGGTCGCGCACGCCGCCCAGCTGCTCGGCCTGCGTCGCACGACGCTGGTGGAAAAGCTGCGCAAATACGGTATCGAACGCGACCAGCCGGAACTGACCGGCTGACTGGCCAAGCGCGACTTACCCTGGGTAGCGCCGAGCCATGCTCGGCGAGCGCAGCGGCAAGGGCAACGACGTGACGACCAACGGTCGTCACCCACCGGATGCGACGGCATGACGGCCAGCGGCCGTCACTACCGACATCGCGGCGAGCCATTGGTAGCGCCGAGCCATGCTCGGCGAGCGCAGCGGCAAGGGCACCGACGTGACGACCAACGGTCGTCACCCACCGGATGCGGCGGTTGTCATCCACCGGATGCGACGGCATGACGGCCAGCGGCCGTCACCACCGATAAATGCCCACACCCCGTTTGGGGCTTTTCTTGAAGCCAGGCCTCCGCTCGTGGCGCACGCTGGAAACTCCGTCCTGCCGGAGCACCTCCATGCGCACTCCTTTCTGGGCTCTTCCGCTGGCCGCCGGCCTGCTCCCCGCCGCGTACGCCACCCCCTACACTGCCGAGCCAGGCTGCAGCCTGCCCGCGCACATCGACGGCCGCCGTTTCACCAATCTCAGCGACCCCACCTGGCGACCGGACAATCCCAACGCCGGGCGCATGGTCCGCGTGGATTTCTCAGGCAACCGCTACCTGCTCAGCGTGCTCGGCACGCGCCTGCGCTTCCAGGGCGGCTATGCCTATCGGCGCCTGGCCGACAACATCGCGGTCATCGACATGCATGAAGCCTTCGAAGCCGGCGACAGCCACTACCAGTTGCTGCTGAGCTGCCGCACCGACCTGCAGGGCCGCTTCGTGTTCACCCAGTTCGATGGCCCCATTGAACCCCGACGCCGCCAGAACGGTGGCACCTGGACCCTGCAGCCGCGCTGATCCGACACCGGCGGGGCGGAAACCCGGCGCCGGGTTTCCGTCATCGCCTGCCCCGCAGCGCGGCTGAACCACTCAGCGATTCCGGCACGGCACTTGCAGGAGCACCGGGGCAAGCCTCCCTGTTCCCGCTCCATGGAATCGCGCCACATGACCCACTCCGTCACCTCGATCCTTTCGCAGATCCGCAGCTTCCAGACCCAGGCCTCGCAGCCTCTGGCCAGCCCGCTGGGGGAGATGCCACGCACCAATGCGATCCCGACCGGAGCCCCGGGCACCATCGGCGCCCCCGCGCCTGCCAGTTTCAGCGACACCCTGCGTGGCGCCCTTTCCGGCGTGAACGAGGCACAGGCCAAGTCGGGCGCCCTCGCCCGCGATTTCGAACTCGGCGTGCCAGGCGCCGACCTGGCCAAGGTCATGGTCGCTTCGCAGCAGTCCCAGATCGCCTTCCGCGCCACCGTGGAAGTCCGCAACCGTCTCGTCCAGGCTTACCAGGACGTGATGAACATGCCGCTGTAAGGATCACCTGCGATGGCTTTGACCCTTTCCAAGGAAGCACTGAACGGCGAAAAGGCCGGGCAGTGGTTTGATCGCCTGCAGAGCCTGCAGATCGCCCGCCGCCTGGGCCTGATGGCGATGATCGCCGTAGCCGTGGCCGCCGGCCTGGCGGTGTTCTTCTGGTCGCAGAAGCCCGGCATGGTGCCGCTGTACACCGGCCTGGACCAGAAGGCGACGGCCGAGGCGACCGACCTGCTGCGTGCCGCGCAGATTCCGTTCGAACTGGATGCCGCCACCGGTGGCATCACCGTGCCGGAAAAGAACCTGCACGATGCGCGCCTGAAGCTGGCCAGCTCCGGCCTGACCGACAACGGCCGGCTCGGCTTCGAACTGATGGAGCGCGACCCGGGCTTCGGTGTCAGCCAGTTCGTGGAAAGCGCGCGCTACCAGCACTCGCTGGAAACCGAGCTGTCGCGCACCATCAACACGCTGCGCCCGGTGCGCGATTCCCGCGTCCACCTGGCCATTCCCAAGCCCAGCGCGTTCACCCGCCAGCGCGACGTGGCCAGTGCCTCGGTAGTGCTGGAACTGCGCGGCGGCCAGCAGCTGGAACGCGGCCAGGTCGACGCCATCGTGCACATGGTTGCCGCCAGCATCCCGGACCTGACCCCCGAGCGGGTCACCGTGGTCGACCAGAGCGGGCGCATGCTCAGCGTGTCCGATCCGAACAGCGAAGCGGCGCTCAATGCCGCCCAGTTCGAACAGGTGCGCCGCCAGGAAACCTCGTTCAACCAGCGCATCCGCGAACTGCTGGAGCCGATGACCGGCCCCGGCCGGGTCAAGCCGGAAGTGACCGTGGCGATGGACTTCTCCACCACCGAAGAAGCGCGCGAGCTGTACAACGGCGAACCGGCCAAGGTGCGCAGCGAACAGACCAGCGAGAACTCCACCAGCACCGCCGGCCCGCAGGGCGTGCCGGGCGCGGCCAGCAATGCCCCGCCCGGCCAGCCGGCGCCGGCGGCCACCGCGGCCGCGCCGACCGAGACCTCGCGCAACGCCACGCGCAACTACGAACTGGACCGCACACTGCAGCACACCCGGCAGCCGGGTGGCCGCATCGAACGCGTTTCGGTAGCGGTATTGCTGGACAACGTGCCGCGCCCCGGCGCCAACGGCAAGATGACCGAACAGGCGCTGTCGGCGGCCGAACTGACCCGCATCGAAGGACTGGTCAAGCAGGCGGTCGGCTTCAACGCCGAGCGCGGCGACACCGTGTCGGTGATGAACGCCCCGTTCGTGCGCGAAGTGACCCCGGTGGAAGGCCCGAACTGGTGGGAACTGCCGTGGGTGCAGGATGGCCTGCGCCTGCTGCTGGGCGCCATCGTGGTGCTGGCGCTGCTGTTCGGCGTGCTGCGTCCCGCACTGCGTGCGATCAGTGGCAACGGCCCGAAGCCGGCCCAGCTCGGCCAGGATCCGCTGACCGCCGATGTGCAGCTGGTGGACGATGACATGGACCTGCCGGCCCTGGAGCGCGACCGCGCCAGCCTGGGCGGCGTACCGCTGGCGCTACCGGTGGACTCTTACGAAGAACGACTGCGGATGGCACGTGAATCAGTGAAGACCGACTCCAAGCGGGTGGCCCAGGTGGTCAAGGGCTGGGTGGCCCATGAGTGAGGCCCAGCTCAACGGCGTGCAGCGCGCCGCCATCCTGCTGCTGTCGCTCGGCGAACAGGAGGCAGCCGACGTGCTGCGCCACATGGAACCCAAGGAGGTGCAGAAGATCGGCATCGCCATGGCGACCATGAGCAACGTCACCCGCGAGCAGGTCGAAGGGGTGATGGACAGCTTCAACAACGAATTGATGTCCAAGACCTCGCTGGGCGTGGGATCGGACGACTACATCCGCAACATGCTGGTGCAGGCGCTGGGCAGCGAGAAGGCCAACAGCCTGATCGACCGCATCCTGCTCGGCCGCAATACCACCGGACTGGACGCGCTGAAGTGGATGGATCCGCGCGCGGTGGCCGACCTGGTGCGCAACGAACACCCGCAGATCATCGCCATCGTGATGGCCCACCTGGAAACCGACCAGGCCGCCGACGCGCTGAAGCTGCTGCCCGAGCGCACCCGCGTGGACGTGCTGCTGCGCATCGCCACGCTCGACGGCATCCCGCCGAACGCGTTGAACGAGCTGAACGAAATCATGGAACGCCAGTTCGCCGGCAACCAGAACCTGAAGTCGTCCAACATCGGCGGCGTGCAGGTGGCGGCCAACATCCTCAACTTCATGGACAGCGGGCAGGACCAGGTGATCCTGGGCGAGATCGCCCGCGTGGATGCGTCGCTGAGCGGCCGCATCCAGGAAATGATGTTCGTGTTCGATGACCTGGTGGACCTGGACGACCGCGAAATGCAGCTGGTGCTGCGCGAAGTCAGTGGCGAGCGGCTGGGCCTGGCCCTGCGCGGCGCCGACATCCGGGTGCGCGACAAGATCACCCGCAACATGTCCCAGCGCGCCGCGGAAATCCTGCTGGAAGACATGGAGGCTCGCGGTCCGGTGCGCCTGTCCGACGTGGAAGGGGCACAGCGCGAGATCCTGGCCATCGTCAAGCGCATGGCCGATGAAGGCACGGTCACCTTGGGCGGCAGCGCGGAGGCGATGCTGTGAACAACACCCCGATCCGCTGGAACGCCCCCGACCTGCTGGCCGCCACGCAGCTGCTGCTCGACGAGCAGGCCCTGCACGACGAGCCGGAGATCGAACCCGAACCGGTCCTGCAGCCGCCCACGCTGGAAGAGATCCAGGCCATCCAGGACGCCGCCGAGAAAGAAGGCTTCGCCCACGGCCATGCCGAAGGCCATGCCCAGGGACAGGCCGAAGTGCGCCGCGTGGTCGCGCAGATCGAAGGCATCCTGGACAACTTCAGCCGACCGCTGGTGCGGCTGGAAAACGAGGCCGTCGCCGCGCTGGGCGAACTGGCCGTGCGCATCGCCGGCACCCTGGTCGGCCGCGCGTACCAGACCGATCCGGAACTGCTGGCGCAGCTGGTCGCCGAAGGCGTGGATGCGGTCGGCACCAGCAGCCGTGATGTCGAAGTGCGCCTGCACCCGGATGACATCGCCGCATTGTCGCCCCTGCTCACCCTGTCACCGCAGCAGCGGCTGGTCCCCGACGCAGCGCTGAGTCGCGGCGACCTGCGCGTGCATGCCGAAAGCGTGCGCATCGACGGCACCCTGGAAGCCCGCCTGCGCGGCGCGCTGGACAAGGTGATGCGCCAGGTCGGGAGCGCGACATGAGCACCTTTGACCTGCCGCTGCCGCCGGAATGGACCGGCGCCCGCAACCTGCGCCTGGGCGCCCGCCTGGATGCCCTGAATTTCGACACCCTGCACGGGCGCGGGCTGATCCGCGAAGGCGTGCTGCGCCGCGCCGTCGGCCTGACCCTGGAAGCAGTCGGCTGCGAGGCCCCGCTCGGCGCCAGCTGCAAGGTGGAAGTGGACGGCGGCTGGGTGGATTCGGAGGTGGTCGGCTTCGCCGGCGAACGCACCTACCTGATGCCCAGCGCCGAACTGCATGGCCTGCTGCCCAACGCCCGCGTGGTGCCCTCGCTGCGGCGCGGCGGCGGCGTGGACGTGGGTGAAGGCCTGCTTGGCCGGGTCATCGACAGCGATGGCGTGCCGCTGGATGGCAAGGGTCCGATCCGTGCCGAAGGCTCGGTCGGGATGGCCGGCGTGTCGATGAATCCGCTTTCGCGCGAACCGATCACCCAGCCGCTGGACGTCGGCGTGCGCGCGATCAACGCGCTGCTGCCGATCGGACGCGGCCAGCGCGTCGGCCTGTTCGCCGGTTCCGGCGTCGGCAAGTCCACCCTGCTCGGCATGATGACCCGCTTCACCTCCGCCGACGTGATCGTGGTCGGGCTGATCGGCGAACGTGGCCGCGAAGTGCGCGACTTCGTCGAATCCACGCTGGGCGAAGAAGGCCTGCGCCGCGCGGTGGTGGTGGCCGCCCCGGCCGACCGCCCGCCGCTGGCGCGCCTGCACGGTGCTTACCGGGCAACGGCGATTGCCGAGTGGTACCGCGACCAGGGCCTGAACGTGCTGCTGCTGATGGATTCGCTGACCCGTTTCGCCCAGGCCCAGCGTGAAATCGGCTTGTCGGTCGGCGAACCTCCCACCACCCGCGGCTACCCGCCATCGGTGTTTGCCAAGCTGCCTGCGCTGGTGGAGCGCGCCGGCAACGGCGCCAAGGGCCGCGGCTCGATCACCGCGTTCTACACCGTGCTGACCGAGGGCGATGATCCGCAGGACCCCATTGCCGATGCGGCGCGCGCCATCCTCGACGGCCACATCCTGCTGTCGCGCCGGGTCGCCGACAGCGGCCTGTACCCGGCCATCGACGTGGAAGCGTCAGTCAGCCGCGTGGTCACCGAGATCGCCGACGAGCCGTGGCGCCTGCGCATCCGCAAGCTGAAGCGGCTGGTATCGGCGTACTCCTCCAACCGCGACCTGATCGCCATCGGTGCTTACCAGCGAGGCAACGACGCGGCCACCGACGAAGCACTGGAACGCTGGCCGGAGATCGTCGAATTCCTCGGCCAGGACGTGGCCAAGGCTGCCGACCTTCCCCACAGCCAGGCCGCATTGAAGCGCCTGGTGGAACCGGAGAATCCCGCATGATGCAATCCAAGCGCATCGACCCGCTGCTCAAGCGCGCGCAGGAAAAGGAAGACACCGTCGCCCGCGACCTGGCCGAGCGCCAGCGCACCCTAGACACCCATCTGTCGCGGCTGGACGAACTGCGCCGCTATGCCGAGGAGTACGCCAACGCACAGATGGCCGCCACCAGCCCGGCGCAGCTGCTGAACCGGCGCGCCTTCCTGGACCGGCTGGACAGCGCGGTCAGCCAGCAGAGCCAGACCGTGGACAGCAACCGCGAAAAGGTGGAAGCCGAGCGCGCGCGCCTGCTGCTGGCCAGCCGTGACAAGCAGGTGCTCGAGCAGCTGGCCGCAAGCTATCGCGCGCAGGAACAGCAGGTGGTGGAAAAGCGCACCCAGCGCGAGATGGATGACCTCGGCGCCCGCCGCGTACGTCTGCTGCAGGCCGGCGACGGCGAATCCGGCGGCCAGTCATGATGGCATCTCCCCTCGCGAGCGGTGTGGCCACCAGCGCCGGTAACGGCACCTCCGCACGCACGGCGCCGGCTGGCAGCGAAGCGCCCGGCAACGGGTTCGACCGCCTGCTGGAGGGTGGCGGGAGCAGCAAGCCCTCCGCCCCGCCAGCCGCGCAGGCCACCGATCCAGCCCCGCCGCAGAAGGATGCGCAGGCACCCGGCGAGCACGCCGACGCGGCCTCCGCCGACCCTGCCGCCGAGGCCACCCCGGCCAAGCCGGCTGCACCTGCCGACAAGGCCGATGCCGAACCCTCCGACGAGGTGGCCGCCGCGTGGCCGCCGCCGGGACTGGCCGGCCTGCTCCTGTCCGCCGCACCGGTGACACCGGAAGCCGCGCCTGCCTCGGCCACCCCAGCGACGAACGGCGCCCCGGCATCGGCGCCCGCCTCGGCATTGCCTGCACTGGCGAATGCCGGCGCCGCCGCCGCCGCCCCGGGCGGCATCGCACTGGTGCCGGACGGCCCTGCAGCGGACGCATTGCCGGCCGACGTCGAGGCAGCGCTGGCCGCGCTGAGCGCCGAACCGGGCGAAGCCAACGATGAAGCCGCCCCCGCCCCGCTGCTGCACGCCCCCGGTGCGCTGCAGGCCGTCCGTTCGGCCGCTGACATCAGCCTGGCGCGGGCGGTCGATCCGACCCCCACCCCGATACTCGGGCAGGAAGGTTTCGATGAAGCCATCAGCGCCCGCGTCGGCTGGCTGGCCGAACAGAAGATCGGCCACGCCCACATCCGCATCAGTCCCGACCACATGGGCACGATCGACGTGCGCCTGCAGATGGACGGCGACAAGGTCCACGCCAGCTTCAGCAGCCCGCATGTCGAGGTGCGCCACGCGCTGGAAAGCACCCTGCCACGGCTGCGTGAACTGCTCGGCGAGCAGGGCTTCCAGCTCGCCCATGCCGATGTCGGCCAGCAACAGCAGGGTGACGCCGGCCAGTCCCCGCGTGGCGGCAGCTTCCCCGCCAGCGGCGATGGCGACCCCGGCGCGGCCGAGGTGACGCTCTCCAGTGCCCAGCTGATCCGCCAGCGGGGGCTGCTGGACGTACACGCGTGACGGTTTGCCGCCGCCAATAAACCGTCAGGTGGTCGCGAACGGCTGAGCCCCTCGTGGTGGGTCGCGACGAGCCTCTTCTGGTTTGGGCCGGGCGGGAGGGGCTTGGCGGGGGACGCCGTGAATCCGTCCTTGGAGGCTCGGCGCCGCATCCATGCGGCTTTAACGCCCCCGCCAACCCCCTCCCCCCCGCCCCGCTGACACGCCCCCTGCGCCCGCCCCGGAAAAGAAAAAAAGAAGCGCACAAGCAGTCGCGCCTGCCTCATTCTATTTTTTCAACGTGGCGGGACGCGCGCGCGGACTGTCAGGGCCGGGCGGTGGGGCTGGGCGGGGGCGTTGAGCGCCATGGATGGCGCGAAACGAGGCCCGCATGGAC
>NZ_JBDJNU010000048.1:0-33170 GCF_039674585.1 Stenotrophomonas lacuserhaii
GGGTGCGCGGGGGGGGGGGGTTGGGCGGCCTGTCGGCTTGCCCCTCTTGTGGGTTGCCCCCCCCCCGCCCCCCACTACCGGGGTCGTCGGCGGGATCCGGATCGGCGAACCGGGACGCAGCAACAACACATCGCGACCGCGATCCAGCGCCGCGGCGGGCTTCAGCTCCCCCACCAGGAAGGCGTGGGTGTCATCCGGCCGCAGCGCAGCGATGCTGCCCACCGGGAAACCGACCGGGAACCGCCCGCCCAGCCCGGAGGTGACGATCTCATCGCCCACTTCCACGCCCGCACTCAGCGGAATATCGCGCAGTTCAAGCGTATCGCCGCGCCCATACACGATCAGGCGCACGCCGTTGCGCGCCACCGTCACCGGCACCGCATGATCGGGGTCGGTCAGCAGCAGCACGGTGGAGGTACCGGCGGTCACGCTGATCACCTGCCCCATCAGGCCGCCGGCATCGATCACCGCCTGGCCCACGTGCACGCCCTCGCGGCTGCCGGCAGCCAGCACCAGGCGCTGCTTCACCGGATCCAGGTCGATATCCAGGATCGGTGCCAACTGCACGTCCAGCCCGCTGCGCTCGGCCACGTTCAGCAGTTCGCGCAGCTGGGCGTTGTCCAGCGCCGCGGTCTGCAGACGGGTCAGCCGCGCATTGGCGATCAGCAGGTTGTTGCGCAGCTGGCGGTTTTCGGCCACCAGCTGGCCATGGCTGGCCGCGTTGTCACGCACCTGGTTGCCCAGGCGCCCGGGCAGGCCGGCCAGGTTCCAGGCCGGCTGTACCAGCACGTTGGCCTGGTCACGCAGGCGCGCAAGCCAGCCGGCCTGGTCGTCCAGCACGATCAGGGTGATCGCCAGCACCAGGTAAGCCAGCAGCCGCAGCGGGCTGGCGGCATCGCCGGAGCGGGAAGCAATGGGGGGTCCGGCGTAGGGCGGCACGATGCAGCTTCAGCTAGGAATCAGTTGGGGAACACGACGGCGCCCTGCCGGTGCCGGCCCGCCGCGAAGGCGGGCCGCACCCCGGAAGGGCGCGGCGCTGACGTCATGCCGGGGAGACTTACTCCGGCGCAAAGAACTCGTTGCCGTGCATGTCCACCAGCTCCAGCGCACGACCGCCACCACGGGCCACGCAGGTCAGCGGATCGTCGGCCACCTGCACGTGCAGGCCGGTTTCTTCGGAGATCAGGCGGTCCATGTCACGCAGCAGGGCGCCACCACCGGTGAGCACGATGCCGCGTTCGGCGACGTCGGCGCACAGTTCCGGCGGGGTCTGTTCCAGCGCCAGCTTGACCGCGCTGACGATGCCGGACAACGGCTCGTGCAGGGCTTCGAGCACCTCGTTGGAGGTGATCTTGATCATCTTCGGCACGCCCTCGGCAAGGTTGCGGCCGGAGATTTCCATCTCGATCACCTGTGCCTGCGGGTAAGCGCAGCCCAGCTCCACCTTGATCCGTTCGGCGGTGGCTTCACCGATCAGCATGCCGTGGTTGCGGCGCACGTAGTTGGTGATGGATTCATCGAAGCGGTCACCGCCGATGCGCACCGAAGCCGAATAGACGATGCCGTTGAGCGAGATCACCGCCACTTCGGTGGTGCCGCCGCCGATATCGATGACCATCGAGCCACGGGCTTCGGTCACCGGCATGCCGGCACCGATCGCCGCGGCCATCGGCTCTTCGATCAGGAACACGTCGCGCGCACCGGCCTCTTCGGCCGATTCCTTGATCGCGCGGCGCTCCACCTGGGTCGAACCGGCCGGCACGCAGACCAGCACGCGCGGGCTCGGGCGCAGGAAGCGCGACTTGTGCACCTTCTTGATGAAGTGCTTCAGCATCGCCTCGGTGTAGGTGAAATCGGCGATGACGCCGTCCTTCATCGGGCGGATGGTGGTGATGTGGCCGGGGGTACGGCCGAGCATCTGCTTGGCTTCGGCGCCGACGGCAGCCACCGAGCGGGTGCCACCGATGGCGCGGTCCTGGCGCACGGCGACCACGGACGGTTCGTTCAGCACGATTCCCTGTCCGCGCACATAGATGAGGGTGTTGGCCGTGCCCAGGTCGATGGACAGGTCATTGGAGAACATGCCGCGGAGTTTCTTCAACATCGAGGTGGTGATCCTGAGGGGTGCGCAATTCCGGCCTGGAATGGGGAATCGTGGGCAAAATTTAGACAGACAAGCCTAACAACCCGCCCCCGTGCGGGCAAGGATATTTCCGGCGGGACCCGCGTATTCACTGGCTTTCGGCACGATCGGTACAGGTTGGGCGGCGATCCCGCCTTCAGCCGGCACCGCGCACCGGCCGGCGTGCCCGGTATACGCCCCGGCACGGCCCATGACCCGCCCGGCACAGCCCGGCGCTACCCTTCGGCGGCGCCAGCCGGTAACCTTTGCGCCGTCGGGCGCCCACGGGCGCCGTTTGCTTGCCCAGCGCTGCGGCCAGCACTCCACTCATTCCCGCATAGGCTTACATCGATGTCCGCTTTGATCTGTGGTTCTCTTGCCTTTGACACCATCATGGTGTTCCCGGACCAGTTCAAGAACCACATCCTGCCGGACAAGGTGCACATCCTGAACGTCTCGTTCCTGGTGCCGCGCATGCGTCGCGAGTTCGGCGGTTGCGCCGGCAACATCGCCTACAACCTGCACCTGCTGGGCGGCCATCCGATCCCGATGGGCACGGTGGGCACCGATTTCGGCCCGTACCGCGAGCATTTCGATGCACTGGGCATCGACCTGTCGCGCGTGCGCGTGATCGATGAGCTGTTCACCCCGCAGGCCTTCATCACCACCGACCACGACAACAACCAGATCACCGCCTTCCACCCGGGCGCAATGATGCGTTCGTATGAAAACCACGTGCGCGACGTGCCGGGCGTGAGCCTTGGCCTGGTCGGTCCGGACGGCCGCGAAGGCATGATCCAGAACGCACTGGAATTCCATGAGGACGGCGTTCCCTTCATCTTTGATCCGGGCCAGGCGATGCCGCTGTTCAACGGCCCGGAGCTGCGCACCTTCATCGAACAGGCCGACTACGTGGTGGTCAACGACTACGAGTCCAACCTGCTGCAGGAGCGCACCGGGTGGGACGAGAAGGAAATCGTCAGCCGCGTGCAGGCGTACATCACCACCCGCGGGCCGAAGGGTGCGGTGATCCACACCCCGGAGAAGAGCTATGACATCCCGCCGGCGCACGAGCGCCGCGTGGTCGACCCCACCGGCTGTGGCGATGCGTTCCGCGCCGGCCTGATCTACGGCATCCAGAAGGGCTTCGACTGGCTCACGATCGGCCGCATGGGCAACCTGATGGGAGCGCTGAAGGTGGAACACCCCGGCACGCAGAACCAGCGTTTCACCTTCGATGAGTTCAACGAACAGTTCAAGCAGCAGTTCGGTTACGCGCTGAACGTCTGACCGCGCAGGGTGGTAGCGCCGAGCCATGCTCGGCGGAATGCCCGAAGCGCCGCTGCGCTCGCCGAGCATGGCTCGGCGCTACCGCGTCACCTTCCCAGCGCGGCCTGCAACGCGCGGCAATCGGCAAAGCGCCAATCGGCCATGCCCGGCCACGGATCGCCGGGCGTGTTGACCAGCACGGTGCAGGTACCCGCTGCGCGCCCTGCGGCCAGGTCCATCCGATGGTCACCCACCATCACCGCCTGCGCGGCGGCGATACCCCAGCGCCCAACGAAGTAACGCAGTCCGTCCGGCGCGGGCTTCGGGGCGACCTCGTCGCGACCGATGATATCCGCATCCTGGAAAAGATCGCCCAGCCCGATAACATCCAGCGTCAACTTCGCCACCGCGTGGTCGTTGCGGGTCAGGATGCCCAGCCTGCTTCCCTGTCCGGCCAGCGCGCGCAGCAGCTCCACGGCGCCCTCCGCCGCTACGGCGGCCTCGGCCAGCGCGCGCTCGTGCTCGAACAACCACGCACGTTTGGCACGCGCTTCATCGGCCGGCAGCGCCACCAGGTGGGCGATGATGTCTTCCTCCATGGCGATGTCCAGCGCGCGCTTGATGGCCGGGAAGTCGTGCACCGCGACGGTCAGCGTGCCATCCATGTCGAATACCCAGTGCCGCAGTCCGTCCAGTCCCGGCGATGCAGCCGGCACCGCGCGCGCCCTCACTTCCATGGCATCTGGCTGGCATCCACGCCGCCGGTTTCGAACACGACCGTACGCGTCCCACCGGCCTTCACCGGGAACTCGATGCTGATCGCCTGTGCCTGCCGCGCCAGCTTCCACAACGCGGCGTGGTCGGTGATGAACATCGCGATCGCTTCGTCCGTGTCCGGGCGCCACGCGGCCATCGCGCGCGGCTTGCCGCCGTCCACGCTCACCTGCACCCGGCAGCCGCCGGGGCAGCGGAAATCGCCGGCCTGCAGCACCAGGTACGCATGCTGCTTCCACTGCGGATGGTCGCGGAACACCAGCTGCACCGGCTTGGGACCGCTGCCATCGACATCCACGCGTTCTTTGCCGTATATCGAAGCAGAGCGCTGGGTTCCCTTGGTACCGACCGGGATCTGGTTGTACTGCCACAGGCCCTGCATGCGGCGCAGGTTGCGCGCCTGGTCCGACTGCGCCTTGACGTCGGCGAAGCCCGGTTCGATCCGCGCCGCCGCTGCGGTGCCCTTGTAGATGTCCAGCAGCGAGCCGCCATGCATGCGTGCACGCTCCCAGTCCTTGGCCGCGACGGCGGTGTCGTACTGCCGGGCAACCTCGTCGGCCTTGGCTTCCTTCTTCGCCTGCACGGCCGCTTCGGCTGCCTGCTGCGCCTGGCGTTCGGCTTCGGGATCGCTGCAGGCAGCCAGGGACAATGCGCAGGCAGCGGCGAGGATCAGGTGTTTCATCGCGGATTCCGGGGTGATGGCGTGGCTATACAGTACCTGCCAAGAGCGTGACGACCAACGGTCGTCACCCACAACGAGCAACGGTCGTTACCCACAACGACCAACGGTCGTCACCCACCACGAGCAAGGGTCGTCACCCACCAGGACCAACAGTCACCCACCACCACGCATGGTCGTTACCGGGACGGGGCCGCAGCTTCGCCGACCTGGCGCCACCAGTGCGTGGAGGGGGCGGGGGCGCCGAGATCCAGCCGTTCGCCCATCTGCGGCGCGGTCAGGGTGACGCCGCGTTCCGCCGCCAGCGCCGTGATGCGCTCGAAGGGCTCGGTCCACGGATGCAGGGCCAGGTCGAAGGTGCCGTTATGGATGGGCATCATCACCGCTCCACGCACGTCCAGGTGGGCCTGCAGGCTCTGCTCGGGCTGCATGTGCACATCGGCCCAGTCGACATCGTAGGCGCCGGTTTCGATCAGGGTCAGGTCGAACGGGCCGTAGCGCTCCCCGATGCGCGCGAAGCCGTCGAAATAACCGCTGTCGCCGCTGAAGAAGATGCGCCTGCTGCCGCTGTCGATCACCCACGATGCCCACAGCGTGCGATTGCCATCCGACAGCCCGCGGCCGGAGAAATGCTGCGCCGGCGTGGCGGTGACCTTCAGTCCCTGCACGCGGGTTTCCTGCCACCAGTCCAGCTGCTGGATCTTTTCCGCGGGGACGCCCCAGGCCATCAGGCGGTCGCCCACGCCGAGCGCGGTGACGAAATGGTCGACC
This sequence comes from Stenotrophomonas lacuserhaii, assembly GCF_039674585.1. Classification (GTDB taxonomy): domain Bacteria; phylum Pseudomonadota; class Gammaproteobacteria; order Xanthomonadales; family Xanthomonadaceae; genus Stenotrophomonas; species Stenotrophomonas pennii_A. The sequence goes on from NZ_JBDJNU010000048.1 coordinate 5,616, forward strand.
TTCGGTGCCAGCGCGCGGATCGCCTCGTGGTCCAGGTGATCGTAGTGGTCATGGGAGATGATCACGCCGGTCAGCGGCGGCAGCGCGGCGATGTCCAGCGGCGGGGCGTGGAAGCGCTTGGGACCCATGAACGACATCGGCGAGGCACGCTCGGAGAACACCGGATCGGTCAGCCAGAAGTGGCCGTCCAGCTTCATCAGCACGGTTGAATGGCCCAGCCGCCACAGGCTGTCATCCGGCGCATCCAGCAGCGCCTGCCGGGTCAGCGGCTGCACCGGGATCGGGGCAGGCGGAGTGGCGTCCTTCGGCTTTTCCACCATCAAGCGCCACAGCACGCCCAGCGTGCCGATGAAGCCCAGCGACGACTTGCCGGCCGGATTGTGGAAGCGTCCGTCGTGGAACTGCGGCGACTGTTCGTAGGAAGCGGCAGGACGTGCACCGCAGGTCAGCAGGCCAAGGGTCATGGCGATCAACACCGTAGAAAGAAGGAGGAGGCGCGGCAGGCGGCGGGTCATTCGGGCTTGCCCTGAAAAGTACACTGGCGAGTCTACTTCCATTTCAGGAAAAGTAAACTGAACGGTGTAAAATAACCCGATGAGTGCCGATATCCGCCCTACCCGACTGACCGACCGCAAGCGCGCCGCGATCCTGTCCGCCGCCGTTGCCGAGTTCCGCAGCTTCGGTTTCGCGGCCACCAGCATGGACCGCATCGCGGCCGCAGCGGGGGTGTCGAAGCGCACGGTGTACAACCATTTCGCGAGCAAGGACGAGCTGTTCACGGCCATCCTGTGGCAGCTGTGGGAAGCGAGCCAGGCGGTGGAGGCCGTGGCTTACAGCGCGGCGCAGCCGCTGCGGGAACAGTTGCTGCGGTTCACCCGGCAGAAGATGCGTTTGATGTCCGATGCGAGCTTCATCGACCTGTCGCGGGTGGCGATTGCCGAGCTGGTGCACGCGCCGGAACGGGCCCGGGCGATGATGGACAAGCTGGCGGAGAAAGAAGAAGGACTGGCGACCTGGATACGCGCGGCGCAGGCCGATGGCCGGCTGCGTGCGGATGTCACGCCGGGCGAAGCGGCGCATCAACTGCAGGGCATGTTGAAGGCGTTCGCGTTCTGGCCGCAGGTGACGATGGGCCAGGCGCCGCTGTCGCCGGAGGCGCAGCAGCGGTTGATGGAAGACTGCGTGGACATGTTCCTGGCGCTGCGCGCAACCGCGTGACGACATGACCGCGTGACGACCAACGGTCGTCACCCACCGAACGCGCCGACGCAGCAGGTAGCGCCGAGCCATGCTCGGCGAGCGCAGCGGCGACAAACAGCGTGACGACCAACGGTCGTCACCCACCACCGCGACCGGCGTGACGGCCAGCGGCCGTCACTACCGGCACGCGCGACTTACCTGGCTTCGGCCTTGGACAGCATGTCCTGCACCGAACCGGTGGTGATCGGGTGGTAGCCCGGCTTGGCCTTTTCAAACGCCGCCTTGGCCACTTCCAGGCCTTCCGGCGTCTTCACCAGTTCAGCGTAGATCGGCATGATCAGCTTGCGACGGCCGACCCGCTCGATGAACTCGGCAGCCGCCGGCGTGGCCTCCGCATAACCGCTGCGGATGGACAGCGGGTACCAGCGCATGGCGATTTCACCATTCGGCGTGCCGGTGAACTTGAACACCCGATCCAGCGCGGCCAGCTTGTCCAGCGGCTGCGTGGCGCCCAGGCCGTCGATGAAGCGGACCCACTCCTGCGTGCTCCACTCGGCGGTCAACTGGTTGGTCGGCAGCTTGCCGGTGCCTTCCCAGGCGATGCGCGCGGTATCCACGTTGCTGAAGTTGCGCGACTGCGCCTTGGCGGCGAACGCCGGAATGCCCGGCTGCTCCAGCCACGCGGTCAGTTCGGCCTCGGTCACCGCATTGGGATTCTTCGGCAGCAGGTTCTTCTTCAGGTACTCGACGAACTGGTCGGTATTCGCGCTCTGGAAGGCGTGGTCGTTGAACCAGCCACGCAGGAACGGATCGAACACTTCACGGCCGAAGCGCTGTTCCAGGAACTCCAGGAACCAGGAACCCTTCACGTAGGCGACCTGGCTCAGCGCTTCGTCCGGGTCACGCTCGTTCAGCGGCGGCAGCGCCAGCGCCTGGTCGGCCGGGCTCATGTCCTTCACTTCGGCCAGCAGGTCGGTCTGGTCGATCTGGCGCTCCATCTCGGCCATCTCCTTGCCGTACAGCGCTTCGGTGATGCGGCCCTGCACGTAGGTGGTGAAGCCTTCGTTGAGCCAGATGTCCTTCCAGCTGGCATTGGTCACCAGGTTGCCCGACCAGCTGTGTGCCAGTTCGTGGGCGACCAGCGAAACCAGCGACTTGTCGCCGACGATCACGGTCGGGGTAGCGAAGGTCAGGCGCGGATTTTCCATGCCACCGAACGGGAACGACGGCGGCAGCACCAGCATGTCATAGCGGCCCCAGCGGTACTCGCCGTACAGCTTTTCAGCGGCACCGATCATCTTCTCGGTGTCTTCGAATTCCTTTGCCGCCTTGCCGACCATGGTCGGTTCGGCCCAGACGCCGGAGCGGCCGGAAATCGGCTCGAACACCAGGTCACCGGCGGCGATGGCCAGCAGGTAGGACGGAATCGGCTGCGGCATCTTGAAGGTGTAATCACCATCACGCGCGGCCTTGGGATCGTTGTCGGCGCTCATCAGCACCATCACGTCCGGGCGGCTGGTGACGTGCGCGCTGTAGGTGAAGCGCACGCTCGGCGTGTCCTGCAGCGGCACCCAGGAACGGGCGTGGATGGCCTGCGACTGGCTGAACATGAAGGGCAGCTGCTTGCCTTCGGTCATCGACGGCTCAAGCCACTGCAGGCCCGAGGCGGTCGGTGCGGTGTGGTAGCTGATCTCGACCTTGGTCGGCTGGGCCGGCGCTTCGATGGTCAGCTTGCTGCCGAATACCTTGTCCACCGGCGCCAGCACGAAGGGCAGCGCGCTGCGCGCACCATCGGCGGCGACGGCTTCCACCTTGGCCACGTTGAGCTCGCGGGTGTCCAGCACCAGCTGCTTGGCGTCCTTGTCCTTCCACTCCAGGATGTAGGTCGCGGTGCCGCCGATCTGCCTGGCGTCGAAGTCCAGCTTCAGGTCCAGCGCGATGTCCTTGATGACGACCTTGTCCGGCTCGGCATAGGAACTTTCGTCGTGGCTGCGGTTCTCGGCCTTCACGGGAGCAGCGGGCGCCTTCTGGGCGGTCGGGGCCGTGGCAGCGGGGGCTGCGGGCTCCTGGGAGCAGCCGGCGGCGATCGCCACGGCCAGCGGAATGAGCAGGAACGGGGTACGCATGAATCGAGACCGTTTCAGGGGTAAACGGTGATTTTACCCCCGATGGACGTTCGGTAGTGACGGCCGCTGGCCGTCATTGGCTACCGTTTGACGGCCGGCGGCCGTCATTACCCGCTTACAGCTTGTAGCCTGAATGGATGGAGACGATGCCAGCCGACAGGTTCTTGTAGTGGCAACGCTCGAAACCGGCCTCGCCCATCATCGCCTTCAGTTCATCCTGCGGCGGGTGCTTGCGGATGCTCTCGGCCAGGTATTGGTAGCTGTCCGAATCGCGCGCGAACAGGCGGCCCAGCTTCGGCAGCACCTTGAACGAATGGAAGTCGTAGATCGGCTTGAACCAGTCAAGGGTGACTTCGGAGAACTCCAGCACGCGCGCCTGCCCGCCCACCTTCAGCACGCGGTGCATTTCGCGCAGCGCGGCATCCTTGTCGGTCACGTTGCGCAGGCCGAACGCAATGGTCACCAGGTCGAAGCTGGCATCCGGGAACGGCAGCGCTTCGGCGTTGCACTGCACGTAATCCAACCCCGCCACCAGGCCGCGGTTGGTCAGGCGGTCGCGGCCGACCGACAGCATGCCAGCGTTGATGTCGCCCACCACGACGGCGCCCTCGTCACCCACCCGCTCCTTCAGCAGGGCGGCGATGTCACCGGTACCACCGGCAAGATCGAGCACGCGGTCACCCGGCTTCACCTGTGCGGTCGCCACGTAGTAGCGCTTCCACACCCGGTGCACGCCCAGGCTCATCAGGTCGTTCATCAGGTCGTAGTTGCGTGCGACCGAGGTGAAGACCTGGCCGACCAGCTTCTGCTTGTCCTTTGCGTCGACATCGCGGAAGCCGAAATGGGTAGTTCCGGACTTGTAGGGGGATTCGCTCATTGGCTGATTATCGCACCGTGCGGGGCCGGCGGCACCCCCTGCCCTTATCATGGCCACCTGACTTCACGGAGACCCACATGATCACCACGCCCGATTACCAGGCCCTGCTGCAGACCGCCATCGCCGAGGCCCGCCAAGGGCTGGCGGAGGGCGGCGTGCCGATCGGCGCGGCGCTGTACCACAACGACGGGCGGCTGCTCGGTTGTGGCCACAATCGCCGCGTACAGGAAGGCGACCCGTCCGTGCACGGAGAAACCGATGCGTTCCGCAAGGCCGGGCGCCAGCGCGGTTACAAGCACACCATCATGGTCACCACGCTGGCCCCCTGCTGGTACTGCAGCGGGCTGGTCCGGCAGTTCAACATCGGCACCGTGGTGGTGGGGGAATCACGCACCTTCCAGGGCGGCATCGACTGGCTGCGCGAGAGCGGCGTGAACGTGATCGACCTGGACAACCAGGAGTGCGTGGACCTGCTGGGCAACTTCATCGAGCGCCACCCGGAGATCTGGGACGAGGACATTGGGGAATGATCTTTTCCTGAATACTTCAGCGCGGCGATAGGCAAAACCGCCTGAACACGCGCGTGCGGGTATGGGAAAACGACTGCGCCACGCTGATTGCACGCAGCAATGACGCTGCGTGCACTGACTGATAGCGATGATCGGAGCTCCCCCGCCATCATCCATAAGAAGTCAGAACCCATGCGCGCAGATGCACCCAATGTCCCTCCGGTCATCGACGTGGAGGCAGAGCTGAATTACTGGCGCCAACGGCATGCCGACGGCGCCATGGGGCCCGGCTCTTTCGGCCACTTCGTCCCCTGGATAAAGTTCGCCTGCGATTCGCTGATCACCCACCCGCGCGCCAGCAACGAGCAGCGCGAGGAAGCCTTCCAGACCCAGTACGCACTCCAGATCATGCCGCGCCTGACCGAAGCGCAGGCGCGCGGGTTCATCGAACAGGTGTGGGACCACGTCTATGTGTCCAGCATGATCCACAGCGCCGACCGCCCCCGGCTGATCGCCTGACCGGATTCGAGGTAGCGCCGAGCAACGCTCGGCGAGCGCGGAGTACGGCGCGCATCGACACGACGTACACGTTGGCCGGCGTATTCATCCGACATGAGCCTCAAGTCCGTTTTCAACACCGTTGCCAAGCGCACCGCCTACGCCACGGGCACGCCCTGGACGTTCATCGCCGCGGTGTCGGTAGTGGTGATCTGGGGTGTGACCGGCCCCTTGTTCGATTTCAATGACACCTGGCAGCTGGTGATCAATACCGGCACCACCATCATCACGTTCCTGATGGTGTTCCTGATCCAGCACACGCAGAACGCCGATACGGCTGCGATGCAGATCAAGCTGGACGAACTCATCCGCGTGACCGCGCACGCCAACAAACAGCTGCTTGATCTGGAAGAGCTGGACGAGGAACGATTGGAAGAGATCCGCAAGGAGTATGAGCGGATGGCACGCGAGGCCGGCGATGCGCTGGAACGCGTGCGCGCGTGCCGTGGGGATCAGGGCGTCCAGGGCGTGACGACCAACGGTCGTCACCCACCAAAGCACGGAACGTGACGGCCAGCGGCCGTCACTACCAGTATCCGGGTAGCGCCGCGCCATGCTCGGCGAGCGCAGCGGCAACCGCGTGACGACCAACGGTCGTCACCCACCAAAGCACGGAACGTGACGGCCAGCGGCCGTCACTACCCGGAGCTCAGCTGCGCTCGCGCCAGCCGCCGCCCAGCACCTTGTACAGGGTGATGCGGTTGGCCTGCTGCGCCAGCGCGGTCTGCAGCTGGCTCTGCTGCGCGCTGTAGGCCGTGCGCCGCGCGTCCAGCAGGGTCACGAAGCTGTCCAGCCCGGCGTCATAGCGCGCCTGCGACAACTGTTCGGCCTGCGTGGCGGCCGCCAGCAGCGCCTGCTGCGAAGCCGCCTGCGCGTCCAGGCTGGTGCTCAACGCCAGCGCATCGGCGGTCTCGCGGAAGCCCACCTGGATCGACTTTTCGTACTCGGCCAGCGCGATGTCACGGTCCGCGTTGGCCACCGCCAGTCCCGCCCGCAGCTTGCCGCCCTGGAAGATCGGCAGGCTGATCGTCGGCAGGAAACTCCAGACCCGCGTGCCGCTGTCGAACAGGCCGGACAACTCGCCCGAACTACTGCCCAGCGTGCCGGTCAGCCGTATGCTGGGGAAGAACGCAGCCCGTGCCGCGCCGATGTTGGCGTTGCCCGCCAGCAAGGTGTGCTCGGCCGCCATGATGTCCGGGCGGCGCAGCAGCACGTCACTGGGCAGGTCCGCCGGCGGCGGCGCCAGCGCCAGCAACTGCAGGTCATTGTTGCCGGCCGGCAACAGGGCATCGTCGACCGGGCCACCGATCAGCAGCGCCAGCGCATTGCGGTCCTGCTGCACCTGGCCCCGCAGGCGCGCGGCATCGGTACGTGCGGTTTCCACCAGCGTGCGTGTCTGTGCCAGTTCCAGCGCCGAACTTCCACCGCGTTCGAAACGCGCCTGCGCCAGCCGCAGCGAGTCTTCATGGCTGGCCAGGGTCGCCTCGGAGATCCGCAGCAGCTCGCTGTCCGCACCGAAGGTGAGCCACGCCGTGGCGGTCTCGGCCACCAGGCTCAACTGCGCATTGCGCCGGTTGGCGGCGACCGCGAAGTACTGCTGCAGGGCCGCTTCGCTGAGGTTGCGCACGCGCCCGAACAGATCCAGTTCGAACTCGGTCACGCCCAACCCGGCGGTGAACTGTTCGTTCACCGGCGTGTCGCCGCCCGTGCGCTCCATCTGGCCCTGTACGTTCAGGGCGGGCACGCGGTCGGCGCGCTGGATGCGGTACTGCCCCCGCGCGCGCTCGACGTTGAGCACGGCCACGCGCAGGTCGCGGTTGTTGGCCAGGCCCTGCTCGATCACCTGCTGCAGGCGCGGATCGTTGAAGAAGTCACGCCAGCCCAGTTCGGCGGCGTCGGTCGGCCGGCCCGGCCCGGCCTCCGCTGGCCACTGCGAGGGAATGGAAGGGGCCACATCGGTGCGGTCCGGGACCAGGGTGGCGCAGCCACCCAACCCGATGCTGGCGATCAGCGCCAGCAGCAGCGGGGTCTTGTTCATGGGGAATCACTCGACTTTGCTGCGTCGCGCAGCGTGCGGTTGAACAGCTTCTGCACCACCACGAAGAACAACGGGATGAAGAACACGCCCAGCAGGGTGCCGGCCAGCATGCCGCCCAGCACGCCGGTACCGATCGCGCGCTGCGCACCGGAACCTGCGCCGGAGGCGATTGCCAGCGGCAGCACGCCCAGGCCGAAAGCCAGCGAGGTCATGATGATCGGACGCAGGCGATCGCGTACCGCATGCATCGTCGCTTCGATCAGCCCGGCGCCCTTTTCCAGGTTTTCCTTGGCGAACTCCACGATCAGGATCGCGTTCTTCGATGTCAGGCCCACCGTGGTCAGCATCGCCACCTGGAAGTAGATGTCGCGCTCCAGGCCCATCAGCGTGTTGGCCAGCACCGCACCGAGGATGCCCAGCGGCGCCACCAGCAGCACCGAGGTCGGCACGCTCCAGCTTTCATACAGCGCGGCCAGGCACAGGAACACGATCAGCAGCGACAGCGAGTACAGCAGCGGCGTCTGCGAGCCGGCCTGGCGTTCCTGGTAGGACAGCGCGGTCCATTCGATTTCATAGCCCGGGGGCAGGTCGCGGGCGATGCGTTCGATCTCGTCCATGGCATCACCCGACGCCACGCCACTTGCCGGCTCACCCTGGATCTCCATTGCCGACACGCCGTTGTAGCGTTCCAGGCGCGGCGAACCAAAGTCCCAGCGCTTGGAAGCGAAGGCACTGAACGGCACCATCTCACCGGCGCTGTTCTTCACCGACCACACGTTGAAGTCATCCGGATTCATGCGGAAGTCTGCATCGGACTGCACGTACACGCGCTTGACCCGGCCGCGGTCGATGAAGTCATCGATGTAGCTGCTGCCCCACGCGGTGGCCAGCGTGTTGTTGATCGAGGCCATGTTCAGGCCCAGCGCATTGGCCTTTTCCACGTCGACGTCGATGCGCAGCTGCGGGGTATCTTCCTGGCCGTTCGGGCGCACGTTGGCCAGCAGCTTGCTCTGCCCGGCCGCACCCAACAGCTGGTTGCGCGCGTTGAGCAGGGCTTCGTGCCCCTGCCCGGTGTTGTCCTTCAGGAAGAAGGTGTAGCCCGAGCCGATCCCCAGCTCCGGCATCGCCGGCGGCGGGAAGGCGAAGATGAAGGCATCCTTGATCTGGCCCAGCGCGCCCATCGCGCGGCCGGTGATGGCGCCCACGCTCTGTTCGTCGTCGCGGTCCTTCCAGTCCTTCAGCTTGACGAAGGCCATGCCCGCGTTCTGGCCCATGCCGGCGAAGCTGAAGCCCTGCACGGCGAAGATCGATTCGATGGCGTTGCTTTCGTTTTCCAGGAAATGGTTTTCCAGCTTGGCCATCGCCTCCAGCGTGCGTTCCTGGGTGGCACCGACCGGCGTCTGCACCAGCGCCATCAGGATGCCCTGGTCTTCATTGGGCAGGAACGAGCTGGGCAGGCGCACGAACAGGATGCCCATCACCAGCGCCAGCCCGGCGAAGATGCCCATGAAGCGCCACGGCCGGGCGATGATGCCCTTCACCCCGCGCTGGTACTTCTCGCTGGACCTGTCGAAGCCGCGGTTGAAGCCACCGAAGAAACGACCGGACCAGCCCTTGTGGGCGACGTGGTGTTCGCCCTTCTTCAGCGGCTTGAGCATGGTGGCGCACAGCGCGGGGGTCAGCACGATCGCCACCAGCACCGACAGGCCCATCGCCGAGACGATCGTCGCCGAGAACTGCCGGTAGATCACGCCGGTGGCACCGCTCATGAAGGCCATCGGCACGAATACCGCCGACAGCACCAGGCCGATGCCCACCAGCGCACCGGTGATCTGGTCCATCGACTTGCGCGTGGCTTCCAGCGGCGACAGCCCTTCTTCGGCCATGATCCGCTCGACGTTCTCCACCACCACGATGGCGTCGTCGACCAGCAGGCCGATCGCCAGCACCATCGCGAACATGGTCAGCATGTTGATGGAGAAGCCCAGCGCGGCCAGGATGCCGAACGTACCCAGCAGCACCACCGGCACCGCGATGGTGGGGATCAGCGTGGCGCGGAAGTTCTGCAGGAACAGGTACATCACCACGAACACCAGCACGATCGCTTCGATCAGGGTCTTGATCACGCCCTTGATCGACACCTGCACGAACGGCGTGGTGTCATACGGCACCACCGATTCCAGCCCGGCCGGGAAGGTCGCCTTCATGTCTTCCAGCGCGGTACGCACGCCATTGGCGGTGTCCAGCGCGTTGGCGCCGGTGGCCAGGGTGATGGCGATGCCGGTGGACGGCTTGCCGTTGTAACGGGTGACGAAGTCGTAGCTTTCCGCACCCAGTTCAACGCGGGCTACGTCACCCAGGCGCAGCTCGCTGCCATCGGTGCCGCCACGCACCAGGATGTTGCGGAACTGCTCCGGGGTCTGCAGGCGGTCCTGCGCATTGATGGTGGCATTGAGCTGCTGGCCCTTCACCGACGGCGCACCGCCGAGCTGGCCGATCGCCACCTGGGCGTTCTGCGCGGTGATCGCTGCGGTGACTTCATCCACCGACAGCTTGTAGGTGTGGAGCTTGTTCGGGTCCAGCCAGATGCGCATGGCGTACTTGCCGCCGAACACCTGGATGTTGCCCACGCCGGGCACCCGGCTCAGCGGATCGACGACGTTGGACCCGACGAAGTCGGAGATGTCATTGGCATCCATGCTGCCATCGTTGGACACGAAGCCGATCACCTGCAGGAAGCCGCTGCTGGACTTGGCCACGTTGATGCCCTGCCGCTGCACTTCCTGCGGCAGCAGCGGCATCGCCAGCTGCAGTTTGTTCTGTACCTGCACCTGGGCGATGTCCGGGTTGGTACCCGATTCGAAGGTCAGGGTGATGGTGGCCTGGCCGTTGGCCGAGCTGTTGGAGGAGAAATAGATCAGCCCGTCGAGGCCTTTCATGTTCTGCTCGATGATCTGGGTCACCGAGTCTTCGACCACCTTGGCCGAAGCACCCGGGTAGGTCGCGGAGATCTCGACCGCCGGTGGTGCCACTTCCGGGTACATCGACACCGGAAGGTTGACCACCGCCAGTGCACCGGCGAGCATGATGATGATCGCGATCACCCACGCGAAGATGGGTCGATCAATGAAGAAACGTGCCATGGAGTTCTCCGCTTACTGCGCTTCTGTGCCGGCCGGAGCCTGGGCGGGTGCGGCGGCGTCGGCTGACGCAGCGGCCGGGGCGGCAGCCTGCGGGGCGGCCGGCCTGGCCGGTTCGCTGCCCTTCTCGGTGGCCTGCACCGGCATGTCCGGCGCGATCTTCTGCAGCCCCTCGACGATCACCTTGTCGCCGGCCTGCAGGCCGTCTTCCACCAGCCACTTGTCACCCAGTGCGCGGCTCACTTTGACCGGGCGCACTTCCACCTTGCCGGCCTTGTTGACCACCATCGCGCTGGTATCGCCCTTGGCATCGCGGGCGATGCCCTGCATCGGCACCAGCACGGCGCCATTGCGCACGCCGCCGCCGATCACCGCGCGCACGTACATGCCCGGCATCAGCACGCCGTCGGGGTTGGCCACCTTGACCCGCAGGCCGTAGCTGCCGGTGGTCGGATCCACGCTCACTTCGGAAAACTCCAGCGTGCCCTGCTGGTCGAAGGTGCTGCCATCGTCCAGCAGGATGCTCACCGGCAGGGTCTGGTTGTCCTGCAGGCGGCCGGCGGCCAGTTCGCGGCGCAGCTGCAGCAGCTCGGCGGCGGACTGGGTCAGGTCGACGTAGATCGGGTCCAGCTGCTGCACGGTGGCCAGCGCTTCGGTCTGGGCGGCGCTGACCAGCGCGCCCTGGGTGACCGACGACTTGCCGATGCGGCCGCTGATCGGCGCGGTGATGCGCGCGTAACCCAGCGTCACGTTGGCGGCATCCAGCGATGCCTTTGCGGCCCCCACATCGGCTTCGGCCTGCTTCTGCGCGGCGATCGCGTTTTCCAGGTCCTGCTTGCTGACCGCATCCACCTTGGCCAGTTCGGTGATGCGTGCCGCGGTCAGCTTGGAGGCGTTGGCGGTGGCTTCGGCCCGCGCCAGCTGGGCACGCGCGTTGTTGGATTGCGCGCGGTAGCTGGCATCGTCGATCTGGTACAGCGGCTGGCCTTCGGTCACCAGGCTGCCTTCGGTGAACAGCCGCTTGCCGACGATGCCGTTGACCTGCGGCCGCACTTCGGCCACCAGGAAGGCGGTGGTGCGGCCGGGCAGTTCGCGGGTCAGCGACACCGCTTCGGCCTTCAGGGTGACCACGGTGACCTGGCCGGGGCCCTGCTGTTGGGGCTGGTCATCGCCACCGCCACAGGCGGCCACGGTCGCGGCGATGGCCAACGACAAGGCGAGGGGACGAATACGGGACAGGAGCATGGGGGGAGGTCTCGATGGCAGGAATTCGGTAGCGCCGAGCCATGCTCGGCGGCCGTGGACCTGCTGCGCTTCCACGCGCAGTCGGGACCCTCGGCAATCATGGGCAGGAAATATACATACATGACTGTTTGTTTGTAAAGCGCTATGATTCGTTGACGTTCCGCGCAAATCATGAGCAATGGCCCGAAAGACCAAAGAGGAAACCCAGGCGACCCGCGAAGGGATCCTCGACGCCGCCGAATCCTGTTTCCATGAGCACGGGGTGGCCCGTACCACGCTTGAAATGATCGGGGCGCGTGCGGGCTACACGCGTGGCGCGGTGTACTGGCACTTCAAGAACAAGATCGACGTACTGGCCGCGGTGATCGAGCGCGTGCGCCTGCCCTTCATGCAGGAACTCGACCGCGCCGCCACCGAGTCGCGCGACACCCCGGTGCTGGACCTGCGCTCGGTGATCCTGGGTTCGCTGATCGACCTGGCGCAGGACGAGCGCCTGCGCAACACCATGGAAATCATGCTGCGCAGCGATTCATCGGCGGACAGCAAGGTACTGGCCGACCTGCAGCAGGAAGGGTTCCGCGATGGGTTGGAGCGGATGGCGCGTGCGCTGCGCCGGGCCGCACAACTGGGCCAGCTCAAGCCCGGGGCGAACCCCGAAGTGGCCGCGCGGATGCTGCACGCCACGGTACTGGGCGTGCTGCACGGGGCGATGGTGGAACCGGAGCTGATGGACATCCGCCGCGATGGGATGTTGGCGCTGGACATGACGCTGGCGGCGTATGTCAAAGAAGGCGTATTCCAGGCGGGCAGCGCGCCGGCGCCGCTGTAGCGCGGACCGCGGCAGCGCGCGCCCTTGTGGTTACAGGGCGGGCACCGCGCAGGTCGCGGTGATCAGCTCACCGTTGTTGCCCGCAGGCAGTACGTAGTCGATCGCGCACTGCTGGCTTCCATCGGTTCCCAGGCGCACCGTCAGGCGCCCTGCTTCTTCGATGCCGCGCACCCACAGGCGGCTGGCCTGGCCGACCACGCCCACCACCTCGCCTGCTTCATTGTAGACATCGAACCCGAACGGCAACGCCCGTCCATCAGCCTGGAAGGCTTCGATCAACGCGCTGCGTCCGCTGCTGGTCGGCACCACCAGCTTGACCACTGCGCCGGCCGTCGGCACACCGACGACGGACGTGGTCTTCAGCTCCACGTCCAACGGCAATCCCTTCGGATCCACCGTCACTTCGTTGCGGCGGAACGGGGTCATGTACGGGACGACAGCGTACCCCTTTGCATTGGTCTTGACGCCCACGGTGCTGTCCAGCGCCGCACCTGCGGCATCGGGTACCTGCACCAGCGCGATGGTGTCACCGAGCTGCTGGGCGAACACCACGCCATCGCCATGCAGCACGATGCCGCCGGTCGCTCCCAGGCTCAGCCCACGGCTGCCGGAGGCCTGGTTGTAGCCCGCGTTGAGCGTGGCCACCGATGCCTGGTAACTGACGCCTGCATCGTAGTTCGCGCCCGTATCGCTGTAGCGGTTGACCGATGCGTTGTAGCCGCCCTGGCGACGCTCGCCGAAGGTGCCGACGACGCCGATGCGTTCGTCGTCACGACCATCGCTCCTGCGGTTCACCGCAGTGGTCAGGCGCGGCGCGCTGCTGCGCGTTCCCAGCGGCACGGTCACGTTCAGATGGAAACTGTTGCCCTCGCGGGCCGCCCCGCCGCCCAGGCTGCGTTCCACGCTGCGCTGCGCCGACAGGCGGTAGCTGGCAGGCCCGAGCCGGTCGGCGTAGCCCACCGAAAAGTTCGTGCGTCGCTGGTCCTGGTTCCAGTAGCCCACGCTGCTGGCGCTGGCATAGAGCGATGCCGCACCGTCACCCAGGCGCTGGTTGAGGTTGATGTCCAGACGCGAGCGCTGGCGTGCGAACAGCCGCCCATCTTCCCCATCGGCCATCTGCTGGCGCAGGCGCGCCGCGTCTCCCAGCGACAGGTATCCCTGGGTAGAGAATCGATACGCGGCCATCGACAGATTGGTACCGGTCGCCGGAATGTCCTTGCTGAACGCCAGCCGGTAGGACTGGCCCTGCATGCGCGAACCCGACGCCGGCAGCACCGTACGGGCCACGGTGACATCGCCGGAGAACGCACCCAGACGGGTATTCAGCGCGCCGCCGAGCAGGCCCGCGGCATAGCCATCGCTGGCCGTGACCCCGCCAAACCCGGTGAAACGGTTGCTCATCCCCTTGCGCAGGGTGGCCTCCAGCAACGCCGGGGTATCGCGCAGCCACGCGTCGTCCAGCGTGCCCACGGTGACGTTGAAGCGATGCTGGCCAGCGCGCAGCAGCTGCGGCACGGAAGCAAAAGGCACCACGAAATGCTGCACGCGGCCATCGTTCTCGATGACTTCCACGTCCAGGTCGCCGGCGTAGGCGGTTCCGTACAGGTCATTGATCTCGAACGGGCCGGCGGCCACGTTGGCCTGGTACAGCACCGCGTCGCGCTGGCGGATCACCACGCGGGCGTTGGTCTGTGCCACGCCGCGCACCGTGGGGGCATACCCGCGCTGCGATTCCGGCAGCATGCGTGGATCGGTCGCCACGCTGACGCCGCGGAAGCTTACCCCGTCGAACAGATCACCGTTGGTGCTGGCTTCGCCGACGGTCAACTCGGTGCCCCATGAGGCGATGGAACGCTGGGCATGGGTGCGCCCGGCGCGATACGACGTGCCTTGTCCGCTGGACTGCGACAGATAGCCATCGTGGCGCACCCGCCAGGCCCCCAGGTTGACCCCGGCGTTGAGCATCGCGCTGGTCGACTGCCCTTGGTAACCACGGCTCTGGATGCGCTGGTGGATGATGGAATAGCCCAGCGTCGCCGCATTGACGCCGTCATCCCACAATTCCGGACTGACCCAGCCACGCGGATCACGGGACAGGTAGGCCTGCGGGATGCTGGCCTCCAGCGCCAGTTCGCCGGCCTCGAAGCGCATGCTGGCCTGTGGGATGAACGTGGACAGGGGCTCGCAGCTGACCGTGTCGGGCAACGGCTGGAGCGGGATCGGCTGGCCATCGCCATCGGTGGCACTGCCCGGCTGCGGCAGCCGCGCCGGATCGACGCCCAACACCGATATCAGTTCCGGCGACAGGCACACCGCGGTCGAGCCGTTATCCAGCGCGCGCAGTTCCACGTCACGTCGCGCGACAACCACGCCATTGACCTTGATGTCGGCACTGTAGACACCCGGTACATCCTCGCCGCTCTCGAACCGGCTCAGGTCCAGCGCACCGGCCTGCGAACCCTGCAGGAACTGTGCGTTGAACTCCACGTTCGGCGCCGCAAGGACCACCGCGGGGAACAAGGCACCCACCACGGCGAAGGCCAGGCGGCACGGCTTCGGCGCTGACGATGTCGGGCTGCGGAACAGCATGGCGGATCTCCAGGAAAACATGCGGCGGCGACACCTGCCAGGGGCAGGCATCGGCGGATGTGACGTCAATCGGGGGGGCAGACGCGCGGCTGGCGCTGCAAATCAGTGGCCGGACAGCGGCACGGACTGGCCGATGCTGGCGCCGAAGTCGTTGATGTACTCGAACTGCACGTTGCCGCCACTCGGAAGCGCCCGCAGGCTGTCCAGCACATAACGCTCAGTGGACTGCGGCGCGATCATCTGCGGGTCGACCGCAGGGTGGTCGACGCCCTGCACGCGCAGGCGCAGGGTGCCGACATGCACGTAATAAGGCGTGGGATTGGTGGCCTGCAGGGCCCAGCCCTTCGCATCGGGCACCAGGCTCCACTGCAGCTTCTGCGGCGCCGTGCCGGCATCTTCCAGTCCGCTGGGGCGGTAGATCAGCTTGATGCGCGTGCGCAGGCTGAACTGCAGGTAGTTGCCGGTGGCGATCTCGCCGTCCTGCGGTACCGGTGGGATATCCAGCACGTTGAGGTAATAGATGCTTTCGCGGTCCTGCGGCAGCTCACCGCCGGTAAACAGGATGCGCAGGGACTGCGATTTGCCGCCGTCCAGGCGGAACACCGGCGGACGCAGTACGAACGGGGTGACGCTCTCTTCCGGCGCGGCCAGCTTGTCACCGGCGTCGGTCCACGCCTGCACCAGCGATGCCTTCTGTCCGACGTTTTCCACGCGCACGGTGATCTCGCGCTGGTTGCCGGGGAATATCTGACGGGTGCCGTGCACGATGACGCCCGCGTCGGCCGAAACACTGGCCAGCAGCGAGGCGACAGCTACACAGCAGAGGAGTCCGGTACGGATCAGGTTCATGACAGGTCACTCGTTGCGGGCGTGGGCCCAGGGTGGCCGGGGCCCGAAGGCCCCGACCGGTACTACGACGGCGCTTCGATTACTTGTAATCGATGGTGTAGCCGACGCTTGCGTTGACGTTGCCGGCGCCGGCGGTGCCCGTGGCACGGTATTCGGCGGCGAAGTCGATCTGCTTGGTGGTCGACAGGTCGATTTCAGCCGAACGCCACGGCGTGGCGATGTTGATCGGCGCATCGTTGGCATCGCGCAGGGCGATCTGGACGAAATCTGCCGGGTCAGTGGCCGCGGCGTTGTTCAAATAGCCGTTGCTCTGGTTGGCGTCGCGGTTCGGGTTCAGTTCGATGGCTGCATTGCCGCTGGTGCACTGAGCGTCGGAACCGCCGATCACCAGCGAAACGGTCTGCTTGCCGGCCGTGGCGCCGGCGGTCGCCAGGGCGGTGGTGGGCACGGTCGGCAGGGTCACGATCGGATCCTTGGCGGTGCCGCCGCTGCCCGGCCAAGTGACGGCGCAGGTGGTGGCCGTGATCTGGCCGTTGAAGGTGATCGTGCCGCTCTGGGCCGAAGCGGAGAACGAGGCACCAATGGCCAGGGCGGCCGACAGCGCGATTGCAAGCTTGTTCATGGAGTGAGTCCTTGTGTGATCGGGTGGGAAAAACGGATCGGCGGAATCCGGCGTCGGCTGGATGTGGGCCGGAAGGACTGGCGGGTCCTTGATGCCTAATCTAGTAAGCGGCCCGTCGGGATTTAATAGGACGGGGATGAAAGCTGGGCTATGGCGACACAGGCAGGCCTGTAATGGCACCGCAATGCGCCTGGGCCTGCCATCAGACGGGTCTGAACAGCACCGCGTTCGCGCCGCCGATGGCGTCGCTGCATACCGCCCGCCTCAGCGGATCAGGGATAGTTGAGGGTGTAGCGCAGCGGGGCCTGGAAGGCGCCCGGTATGGCGTCCTGGTTATCGGCGTAGTACTCGGCGGAGAAGGTGAACTCGGCGCCGCTGGCGTCTGCGGCAACCGGCCTCAGCACGACGCCGCCGGTCAGGTCGATCGGCGCATCCTGCGCATCGCGCAGGCCCACCACGGCGTTGGTGCCACCGCCCACGCCGATGCCCGTACTGCGCAGTCGCCCGTTGAGCAGGTTCGCCGAACGGTCGGTGTTCAATGCGATCGCCAGGCGATTACTCGAACAGACCGGGTCGCTGCCGCTGATCCGTACCACCACCGGCGTTCGCCCCCCGCTCTGCCCTGACAGCAGCGAGTTCGCCGGGATCGACGGCAGGGTGACGGTCGCGTCATTGCCGACCACGCCATCGAAGGAGACTTCGCAGGTCACCGTCGAGACGGCGCCATTGAAGGTGATATCGCCACTCTGGGCCTGCGCGGCGCCGGTGGCGACCAGCAGGATGAGCGCAAGCGTGGCAGGCCTGCGCATTGATGCAGTTTGCATGGAAGGTGCTCCTTGTTTCGTCCAGTGACCATTCGCACCCGGGAAAGGACTGTCGCCGGGAAGGCCATCGTCGAGGAGCGCAACCGCAAGCAGACTAGGACGCGACCGAAGGGGCAGCGCCTGCGGCAGATGTTCTGGCGGCGATCACAGCAACAGTGTGATAAGCCGCACGTGTGTGCGCGAATCCGGCGCAAGGTCGGACAAAAAGGGTCCCGACCACGTCACGGCGATCGCCGGTAGCGCCGACCCATGGTCGGCGAGCGCAGCGGGCGGCGGCGCATGGCCGACAGGCCCCCATACGCAAAAGGCCGCCTTTCGGCGGCCTTGCGGTATCAGAGAATGTAGCGGCTCAGGTCGGGATCCTTGACCAGCTCACCCAGGTGTTTGTCCACGTACGCGGTGTCGATGGCCATCGTCTCACCATCACGATCCGGCGCTTCATAGCTCAATGAATCCAGCAGGCGTTCCAACACGGTATGCAGTCGACGCGCGCCGATGTTCTCCTGCCGTTCGTTCACCAGGAACGCGATCTCCGCGAGCCGGTCGATGGCGTCTTCGTTGAAGCTGATCTTGACACCTTCCGTCAGCAGCAGTGCTTCGTACTGCTTGGTCAACGCTGCCTTCGGTTCGGTCAGGATGCGTACGAAATCGGCCTTTGTCAGGGCCCCCAGTTCCACGCGGATCGGGAAGCGGCCCTGCAGCTCCGGGATCAGGTCGCTGGGCTTGGCAAGATGGAAGGCGCCGGATGCGATGAACAGGATGTGGTCGGTCTTGACCGTGCCGTACTTGGTGGACACGTTGGATCCTTCCACCAGCGGCAGCAGGTCGCGCTGCACGCCCTCGCGCGAGACATCCCCGCCGCCCACGTTGTCACCGCGCTTGGCGACCTTGTCGATCTCGTCGATGAACACGATGCCATGCTGTTCGCAGGCTTCGATCGCCGCGCTGCGCACATCGTCTTCGTTGACCAGCTTGGCGGCTTCTTCTTCCTGCAGCAGCGGACGCGCCGCCTTGATGGTCAGCGTGCGCTTGTTCGACTTGGCGCCACCCAGGTTGGCGAACATCGACTTCAGCTGCTGGCCCATTTCTTCCATGCCCGGCGGGGTCATGATATCCATGCTGACGTTGGCGGCGATCTCCAGTTCGATCTCGCGGTCGTCCAGCTCACCACTGCGCAGCATGCGGCGGAACTTGATGCGGGTCTCGTTGTCCTGCGAAGACGGCTCATTGCGCGCCGCTTCCGGATCAAAGCCGATGCCACCGCTGCGACGTGGCAGCAGCGCGTCCAGGATACGGTCTTCGGCGCGCTCTTCGGCCTGCGTGCGCACGCGCACCTTGGCCTGTTCGCGGTACAGCTTGACCGCGGTGTCGGCCAGGTCGCGGATGATCTGCTCTACGTCCTTGCCTACGTAGCCCACCTCGGTGAACCGCGTGGCTTCCACCTTGACGAACGGCGCATTGGCCAGCGTCGCCAGGCGGCGGGCGATCTCGGTCTTGCCAACGCCGGTCGGGCCGATCATCAGGATGTTCTTCGGCATCACTTCATCGCGCAGCTCGGCCGGCAACTGCATGCGGCGCCAGCGGTTGCGCAGCGCGATGGCCACCGCGCGCTTGGCATCGTGCTGGCCGACGATGTGGCGGTCCAGTTCCTGCACGATCTCGCGCGGGGTCATGGAAGCGGAGGTGTTCTCGAATTTCTTGGGCATGGGGTGCTCACGAATGAGGATTGCCGACTGAAGCCGGCACTAGCAGGACGATGGCCGACCAAGGTCAGCACTACCGGTGCGGTCAGAGCTCTTCGACCACCACGTTGCGGTTGGTATAGATGCAGATGTCGCCGGCGATGCCGATGGCTTCACTGGCGATGGTGCGTGCATCCAGTTCGGTATGCGCCATCAACGCGCGCGCAGCGGACAACGCATACGATCCGCCGGAACCGATGGCGATGATGCCGTCTTCCGGTTCGATCACATCGCCGGTGCCGCTGATGATCAGTGAGGTTTCCCTGTCGGCCACCGCCAACAGCGCTTCAAGCTTGCCCAGCCTGCGTTCGGTCCGCCAGTCCTTGGCCAGCTCAACCGCCGCCCGCTGCAGCTGGCCATGCTTTTCAAGCTTGGCCTCGAACAGCTCGAAGAGGGTAAAGGCATCCGCCGCTGCACCGGCGAAGCCCGCCAGCACCTGGCTGTCACGGCCCAGCCGGCGCACCTTGCGTGCATTGCCCTTCATCACCGTGTGGCCGAGGGTGACCTGGCCGTCGCCGGCGATGGCCACGTGCTCGCCGCGGCGGACGCAGACGATGGTGGTGGCGTGGAAAACTGTGGGGTTCTGGCTGGGGTCCATGTGGCCTCCGGTAAGCTGTGCGAAGGACATGGGGCCAGCGCCGGCCGCCATCAAGCGGCTACGGTAGGAAGCCGTTCATCCGCCCCCCCCGCTGTCCCGCCCAGCGCTCAGTCATACACCAGGACATACTCCACCTGTGCCGTTACCGTGCCCGGCTGCGCCGCTGCCGTGGCGTGATAGGTAGCCCACCAGCTGAGCACGCCCATTCCGTTTCGTCGATGGGTATCAGCAGCGAGTTCTCGTTGGTGACCAACTGCACGTCCTGGAACGCGGCGTTGAGCACCACCACGTCCACGTTGCGTGCGCTGCCCTGGTTGCTCAACCGGCCCGCCTCGTTGCTGTGCCCTACGCTGCGGAACATCGCCCGCACGTTCGCCTGCTGGCAGGGGTGCTCGCCGCTGCCGATGACCAGATGGAAGGGAATCATCGTCCCGCGTCGCCCGGCCCGGTTCAACACTGCCTGGTGTGTGGAAGGCAGGCGGACCACCATGTCCGGGCCGGTGCCGGGGACCTCGCTGATTCCTTCCACAACACAGGTCGCGGCAACCACCCGGCCGGTGAACGAAATGGCCGCGTCCTGTCCTGCGGCTGCCGTTGCCAAGGCACCCATCGCCAATCCCAACGCCGCCTTGATCATCCGCACGAACCTGTCTCCCGATGCCTGTTGCACCTCGCCCAGCTGCTTTACCCAGACCGGACGAGTGATGGCCGGCAAGCATCTGGTTTTCGAAGCGCACGGTGCATAAGACGCGACTGAGGCGGCGCAATGTCCAGACAGATGCGCCTCATCCGGCCATCATTGGACGCGTCTGCCACGATGCCGCGTCCCTGCCGCTGCGGGGAGGCGTGGCCTGCCAGTCGGCACCCGGCTGGACGCGTCGGGTCAGTCCGGCGCGTCGTCCTCGGACGACCCGGCGGCGGGCGTACTGCCGCGCTGCCGCTTCGCACGCGGATGGGCCGCGTCATATACCTTGGCCAAGTGCTGGAAGTCCAGGTGGGTGTAGATCTGCGTGGTTGCGATGTCGGCGTGCCCCAGCAGTTCCTGCACGCCGCGCAGGTCGCCGGAAGATTCCAGGATGTGGCTGGCGAAACTGTGCCGCAGCATGTGCGGGTGCACGTGCTTGAACAGGCCCTGGCGCTGCGCCAGCTGCTTGATGCGTACCTGCACGGCGCGCTGGCTGATGGCACCGTTGCGTCCCGGGAAAACAGGCGCTGCGGGGGCAGCGTTGGTTTCCGCGCGCCAGGCTTCCAGCGCCTCGCGTGCGGGGCGCCCGAACGGTACCCGGCGCTGCCGGTTGCCCTTGCCGAGCACGTTGACCAGGCCGCTGGCGAAATCCAGGTCGCGCCAGGTCAGTGCGCACAGCTCACTCAGGCGCAGGCCGGAGGAATAGAACAGTTCCAGCAGCGCGCGGTCGCGCCTTCCCAGTTCACCATCAGGAGGCAGTTCGACCAGTCGCACGGCCTCGTCCGCGTCGAGCACCTGCGGCAGGCGCCGCGGCGCACGCGGGGCCTTCAGTCCAAGCGTGGGATCGACCTGCAGCCGCCCATGCTTGAGCTGCCACGCGTAGTATCCCCTGCAGGCGGACAGGCGCCGCTGCAGGCTCTTGGCCGACAAGCCCCGACGATGTTCGTCGGCGACGAAGCCGCGCAGTTGCTCGCCGTCCAGCGCATCCACGCTGCAACCACGGGCTTCAGCCCAGCGCTGCAGCGCGTCCAGGTCACGCCGGTAGGCATCCAGCGTGTGCGCCGACATGCGGCGCTCCACCACCATGTACTGCAGGAATGCCGGCACGGCATCGTTCACGGCGATCAGCCGAACCGCTTCAGGGCCACGACCAGCGATTCGCCCATCATGCGCAGGAACAGCGTGCCCATGCCCGGGTAGAACCGGTTGGGATCGTGGCTGCCCACGGCAATCAGGCCGACGCCGGGAAGCGGCAACAGCGCCGTGGTCTGGATCTCCTCGGCACGTGCGCCATACAGCACCGCATTCTTCTCCGGCTGCAGGCGGCCGCAGATCGGCTCGCCGTCCTTCAGGCAATCGCGGAACGGGCCCAGCAGCGGACTGTCTGCCGCTACGACCTGCAACCACGGCGCCTGCTCCAGGCCAGGCACCGGCACGTGCACGACCAGCCGCACCAGGTCGCCATCGAAATCCTCTTCCAGCGTCGCGGCCATCGCGCGCAGCGTGTCTGCCGCACTGTCCTGCTTCATCAACGCCAGCGTGAGCTGGTGGGTACGCACAGCCAGCCGCTCGTTGACCTGCGCGGTGTGGCCCAGGTCCGCCAGCCGACGCGACAGCTCGCGGTTCTTGTCCCGCAGCACGTCCAGCTGGTAACTGGCCAGCGACGCGGTGGGGCCGTCATCGCGCGGCACCACAAGCGTAAGCGCCAGATCCGGGAACTGTTTCAGGAAGCCCGGATGCCGCCGCAACCAGGCGGCAACCTCGTGGCCGGCGAGCTTTTCCGTACTGTCACTCATGCATTCCACTCCCCTTCGAACACGAATGCGCTGGGTCCGGACATCACCACCGGCTGGCCTTCACCGGCCCACTGTATGCGCAGTTCGCCACCGGGCAGGCTGATCCGTGCGTCGGGACCCAGGCGACCACGCTGCATCAGCGAAACCGCCGCCGCACAGGCGCCACTGCCGCAGGCCAGGGTCTCGCCGACGCCACGTTCGTACACCCGCAGGCGCGCGTGGTCGGGCTCCAGCACCTGGGCAAAGCCTACGTTGACCGATTCCGGGAACGAGGCATGCTGCTGCAGCGAAGCACCCAGGCGTTCCACCGGTGCGGCATCGACCAGCCCGACTTCGATCACGGCATGCGGATTGCCCATCGACACGGCGCCGAAGCGCACGGTCTCGCCCTGGACGGGAAGCAGGTATTCATCGCGCGGGCGGGCGAAGCCGATCAGCGGGATCTGCGCCGGTTCAAACACCGGCACGCCCATTTCCACTGAAAAACGATCCTCGCCGAGCGTACGCACCGAATGCGTGGCCAGCGGACTGTCGATGGCGAATTCACTGTCCGCGGTATCGCCATTGCGGACCAGCCAGGCGGCCACGCAGCGTGCGCCATTGCCGCACTGCTGGGAGCTGCTGCCGTCCGAATTCCATATCCGGTAGGACGCCACCGACGTGGCCGCCCGCGGTGGTTCGATGGTGATGATCTGGTCGCAGCCTACGCCGGTGTGGCGGTCGGCCAGGCGAGCAGCCAGCTGTGGCGACGGCGGCGCGGTGCCGTCGCGCAGGTCGATCATGACGAAGTCGTTGCCGGCGCCGTGCATCTTGCTGAAACGCAGCGGGGTGCCGCGCGGTGTCTGACGGCCAGCGGCCGCCGCTACCGCATCCTGTGCCGCCTCACTCATTGTTGTCGCCGGCGCCATCGTCGATCTGCGGCGTCACCGGGTCCGGAACGGTGCTGGGATTGCCCGCGTCGGCGTCCTGGGTGGCCGGGGGCGTGGTTCCGTCCTGGCTGGCATCATCGGCGGCCGGCACGTCGACCGGCTCGGCGACTTCTTCCACCGGCACCGGCTTCTGCGGCATTACCAGCGGACCCTTGTTGCCACAGGCGCTGAGGAACAGCAGCGCGGACGCTGCCAGCGGAATCAGGATGAGGGTTCGGCGGGGATTGTTCATGCCCCGAGTGTAGCGCCGAGCCCTGCCCTTCGTCGCCCACCGCGCCCGCGCCGCAGCGGATGGATTCACGCTCCAGCAGGGGGCAGCGGACGCAGCCACAACCACACGCACACCACGGCCATGCTGCCGATGGAGAACCCCTTCACCCAGGCCACCGGTACGCACCAGAGCATGATCCCGGCACAGGCCGCCATGGTCAGCGTGGCCATCCACTTGCCATGGCGACTGACCGCCCCATGGGCCTGCCAGTTGCGGATCGCCGGGCCGAACCGCGGGTGGCCGAGCAGCCAGCCGTGCAGCCGTTCGGAACCGCGCGAAGCGGCCCAGGCCGAAATCAGGATGAACACGGTCGTTGGCAGACCCGGCACGAAGATGCCCACGATGCCGGTGCCCAGGCTGGCATAGGCCAGCAACCACCACGCCCACCTGAAGCGCGCCCGGCGCGCAGGCGCCGGGGCGTCAGGATCAGCAGGACGGTCAGGCGTGTTCATGCCACCAAGGATACGGTAGTGACGGCCGCTGGCCGTCAAACCAGTTGGGCCGCTGGCCCTCGCCTTGGGTGGGTGACGACCGTTGGTCGTCACGCTCTTCGGCCCGGCACAGTGACGACCAACGGTCGTCACCCACCAACGGTCGTCACCCACCGATCAGGGGCCCGACACGCCCAGCTGGTCCAGCACGAACGCATAGGACTCAGCGAGCTCCCGGTAGCGCTGGAAGCGCCCGGACTTGCCCCCGTGGCCCGCCTCCATGTTGGTGCGGAACACGATCGGATGGGTACCGGTATTGTCATCGCGCAGCCTGGCCACCCACTTGGCGGGTTCCCAGTACTGCACCTGCGAATCCCACAGCCCGGTGCCCACGAACAGCGCAGGATAGGCCTGCTTCGCCACGTTGTCGTACGGGGAGTACTTCAGCATGTAGTCGTAGAACGGCTTCTGCTCCGGGTTGCCCCACTCGTCGTACTCGTTGGTGGTCAGCGGGATGGTCGGGTCGAGCATGGTGGTCACCACGTCGACGAACGGGACCTGGGCGACCATCACCCGGTAGTCCTGCGGTGCCTGGTTGGCCACCGCGCCCATCAACAGGCCACCGGCACTGCCACCGGAAGCGGCCACGCGGTCCTTCGCCGCCCAGCCCTGCTGCACCAGCCCGCGGGTGACGTCGATGAAGTCGTTGAAGGTGTTCTGCTTGTTCAGCAGCTTGCCGTCCTCGTACCAGTCGCGCCCCATTTCCTGGCCGCCGCGGATGTGCGCGATGGCATACACCACGCCGCGGTCGAGCAGGCTCACCACAGTCTGGTTGAAATACGGGTCCATCGACATGCCGTAGCTGCCGTAGGCGTACTGGAACAACGCGGCGGTCCCGTCCTTCTTGAAGCCCTTGCGGTACACCAGGGAGACCGGCACCTTCACGCCGTCGCGCGCGGTGATCCACACACGGTCGGTTTCATACTTCGACGCGTCATAGCCGATCACCGGCTGTTGCTTCAGTTGGCGGCGCTCGCCGCTCTGTGTGTTGATCTCGAACACCGTGGTCGGGGTGGTCATGGAGGTGTACGCGTAGCGCAGCCACGGCGTATCGGCTTCGGTGTTGTCGTCCAGGCCCATCGAGTAAGCCGGCTCGTCGGCCTTCACGTAATCGGTGCGACCGTCTTTGAACAGCAGGCGGATGCGCTCCAGGCCTTCGGAACGTTCGGCAATGGCGGTGAAGCCATCGAACAGTTCGAAGCCTTCGATGTACACCGCCGGGTCGTGCGCGATCCAGTCCTTCCACTGCGCGCGCGAGCTCGCGTCGGTCGGCGCGGTGACCAGCTTGAAGTTCTTGGCCCCGTCGTTGGTGCGGATCACCCAGCGGCCGTCGAAGTGGTCCGCATCGTATTCCACCTCGCGGTGGCGCGGTGCCAGCACGGTGAAGGTGGTCGGATCGCTGGCCGGCGCATAGCGCTCTTCGGAGGTCACCGTGCTGTGCAGGCCGATGGTGATGAAGCGGTCGTCGCGTGTACGGCCGATGCCCATGTAGAAGCTGTCGTCTTCTTCTTCGTACACCACCACGTCGCTGCTCGCCGGGGTGCCCAGCACGTGCTTCTTCACCCGCACCGTCAACAGGGTTTCCGGATCGTTTTCCACGTACAGCACGGTGCGGTTGTCGTCGGCCCACACCAGGTTGCCGGACGAGCCGGTAATGGTGTCCGGCAGCACCTCACCGGTGCGCAGGTCCTTGAAGCGGATCACGTACTGGCGACGGCCCACGTCATCGTCGGCCCAGGCCAGCAGCTGGTTGTCCTGGCTGACTTCCATCGTGCCGACGCTGAAATAGCCCTTGCCGGCCGCCATCTGGTTGACGTCCAGCAGGATTTCCTCGGCCGCCTGCATGTCGCCCTTGCGCCGCGCATGGATGGGATAGTCCTGGCCGGTCTCGAAGCGGCTGTAGTACCAGTAGCCGCGCTCACGCGCCGGCACGCTGGAGTCGTCCTGCTTGATGCGCGCCACGATCTCCTTGTACAGGGTTTCCTGCAGCGGCTTCAGCGGTGCCACCACCTGGTCGGTGTAGGCGTTCTCGGCCTGCAGGTAGGCCAGCATCGCCTTGTCTTCGCGCTTGTCGTCGCGCATCCAGTAATAGTCGTCGTTGCGGCTGGCACCGAACGGGGCCTTGACCACGTGCGGACGCTTTTCGGCGTCCGGCGCGACGGGCGGGGGGGCGGCGTGGGTGGTGGTGGTCATCAGGCTCGCAAGCAACAGGCAAAGGGTGGACTTCACGAAATGAGGCTCCTGGGACGGGATTGCAACGGCTTCCTTGTGCGGCCAGTCTGGGCGCACGCGTGGCAGGGGACAAGCCTGCCGATGGTCACCGGCGTACCATGTCGACATGAGCCCCCTGCATGAAGAGCGACCGGCCTACAGCCGGCGCAGCCACGAGATCGCCCCCTTCCACGTGATGTCCCTGCTGGCACGCGCGCAGGCCCTGGAACAGGCCGGGCATGATGTGATCCACCTGGAAATCGGCGAACCGGACTTCACCACCGCCGCCCCGGTGGTACGTGCCGGCCAGGCCGCGCTGGCCGCCGGCCACACCCGCTATACCGCCGCGCGCGGCCTGCCTGCGCTGCGCGAAGCGATCGCCGGTTTCTACCGCCGCCATTACCAGCTGGATATCGACCCGGAGCGGATCCTGGTCACCCCGGGCGGCTCCGGCGCGCTGCTGCTGGCCAGCAGCCTGCTGGTGGACCCGGGCAGGCACTGGCTGCTGGCGGACCCGGGTTATCCGTGCAACCGGCATTTCCTGCGTCTGGTGGAAGGCGGCGCGCAGCTGGTGCCGGTCGATGCGGGCACCGCCTACCAGCTCACCCCGGAGCTGGTGGCCCGGCACTGGAACGAACACAGTGTCGGCGCGCTGCTGGCCTCGCCCGCCAATCCCACCGGCACGGTGTTGTCGGCAGCCGAGCTGGCCGGCCTGTCGCAGGCGCTGCGTGCGCGGGGCGGGCACATGGTGGTGGATGAGATCTACCATGGCCTGACCTACGGCATGGATGCCGCCAGCGTGTTGCAGGTCGACGACTCGGCCTTCGTGCTGAACAGTTTCTCGAAGTATTTCGGCATGACCGGCTGGCGACTGGGCTGGCTGGTGGCACCGCCGGCGGCGGTGCCGGAACTGGAGAAACTGGCGCAGAACCTGTACATCAGCGCCTCCAGCATCGCCCAGCACGCGGCGCTGGCGTGCTTCGAAGACGAGGCGATGGCCATCTTCGAACAGCGCCGCGAGGCCTTCCGCCAGCGCCGTGATTTCCTGCTGCCGGCGCTGCGCGGACTCGGTTTCCGCATCGAGGTGGAACCACGGGGCGCGTTCTACCTGTACGCCGACGTCAGTGCATTCACCGATGATGCGCAGGCGTTCTGCGCGCACTTCCTGGAAACCGAGCACGTGGCCTTTACCCCCGGCCTGGACTTCGGGTTCCACCGGTCCAACCAGCATGTGCGGCTGGCCTATACGCAGGAGATCCCGCGCCTGCAGGAAGCGGTGGAACGGATCGCGCGCGGGCTGCGTACGCTGTCCCGGTAGTGACGGCCGCTCTTGATCCGGTAGTGTCGGGCGCGGGCGCGGCAACACCGGGGGCGAGAAGGACCAGAGGCCGCCAACAACAAAAAAAAAAAACACCCCGCCGCGGCG
>NZ_JBDJNU010000049.1:0-31934 GCF_039674585.1 Stenotrophomonas lacuserhaii
CCCATGGTCGGCGGCTTTGGGGGGAGGGATTTGATGGTATCCGCCGACCATGGGTCGGCGCCACCGCTTTTCTTTTTTTTTTACGCGGGTGGCGGCGCCCGGCCCCAAGCACTCAGTCTGCTTCTCGCAGCAGCCACCCGCGAGGGGGTCTCACCCGTTCGACTTCTCAGTCCGGGATCGGCAGGCTCCAGGTCTCCTTGACCTCTTCCATCACGATGTAGCTCTTCGATTCGCGCACGTGCGGCAAGGTCAGCAGGGTGCTGCCCAGCAGCTTGCGGTACGAGGCCATTTCGCTGATGCGCGCCTTCAACAGGTAGTCGAAATCGCCGGAAACCAGATGGCATTCCAGTACGTTCGGCAGCTTCAGCGCGGCGCGGCGGAACTCCTCGAAGATGTCGCCGGACTTGTAGGCCAGGCTGATTTCCACGAACACCAGCAGGCTGGCTTTCAGTGCCGCCGGGTCCAGGTGGGCGTGGTAGCCGGTGACCACGCCTTCGCGTTCCAGGCGGCGCACCCGCTCGGTGCACGGGGTGGTGGACAGGCCGACGCGTTCGCCCAGCTCGGTGAAGGAGATCCGGCCTTCGGCCTGCAGGATCCTTAGGATTTTCCTGTCAATTTTGTCCAGTTCGCGGGTGCGGGTGGCCACGCTGTCGCCCTGTGCAGATGGTTTTCAGGGAAATATGCTGCCCCGCTTTCATAAAACGCGCAAATTCGCTGGATCGGCCTGACTATACTGTCCCGATTATGGTCCCGGCGTGCTCCTGCGCAGGGAATTGATCGGTTGGAGAGGTCTCATGCGCGTTCTCATTCTCGGCAGCGGCGTCATCGGCACCACCAGTGCCTGGTACCTGCGCCAGGCCGGTTTCGACGTCACCGTCCTGGACCGCCAGCCGGGGCCGGCGCTGGAGACCAGTTTCGCCAATGCCGGGCAGCTGTCGTTCGGCTACACCTCGCCGTGGGCGGCGCCGGGCGTGCCGAAGAAGGCGATCGGCTGGCTGTTCGAAAAGCATGCGCCGCTGGCGATCCGCCCGGGCATGGACCTGGCCCAGTACCGCTGGCTGTGGCAGATGCTGCGCAACTGTACGCAGGAACGCTATGCGATCAACAAGGCGCGCATGGTGCGCATGTCCGAGTACAGCCGTGACTGCCTGAACCAGCTGCGTGCCGAGACGGGCATCGACTATGAAGGGCGTGACCTGGGCACCACCCAGCTGTTCCGCACCCATCAGCAGCTGGACGCTTCGGCGCAGGACATCGAGGTGCTGGCGCAGTACGGCGTGCCCTACGAGGTGCTGGACCGCGCCGGCATCATCGCCGCCGAGCCGGCGCTGGCCCACGTGGATGGGCTGGTCGGCGCGCTGCGCCTGCCGCGCGACCAGACCGGCGACTGCCAGTTGTTCACCCGTCGGCTGGCCACCATGGCGGCCGAGGCCGGGGTGGAGTTCCGCTACGACGTGGACATCGCCGGGGTGGAGCGCGATGGTGACCGCATCACCGGCGTGCGCGTGGATGGCAAGCTGGAAACCGCCGATCACTACGTGGTGGCGCTGGGCAGCTATTCACCCGCGTTGGTGGCCCCGCTGGGGCTGGACCTGCCGGTGTATCCGCTGAAGGGCTATTCGCTGACCCTGCCGATCACCGACCCGGCGATGGCACCGACGTCGACCATCCTGGACGAAAGTTACAAGGTGGCGGTCACCCGCTTCGACGACCGCATCCGCGTGGGCGGCATGGCCGAAGTGGCTGGCTTCGACCTGTCCCTGTCGGCGCGTCGTCGGCAGACGCTGGAGCTGGTGGTGCGTGACCTGTACCCGAAGGGCGGCGATCTTTCCCGCGCGGAATTCTGGACCGGGCTGCGCCCGGCAACGCCGGATGGCACGCCGGTGATCGGCGCCACGCCGTTCCGCAACCTGTTCCTGAACACCGGACACGGCACCCTGGGCTGGACCATGGCGTGCGGGTCCGGTCGTTACCTTGCCGACCTGATGAGCGCGCGACAGCCGCAGATCAGCACCGAAGGCCTGGACATCTTCCGTTACGGCGGCAAGGGTGCTGCGACCGCGCACGCGGGGCGTCGCTGATGCGCCCTGCACGTGCGTTGATCGACCTGGATGCGCTGCGCGGCAACTACCGCCTGGCGCGCGAACTCGGCGGCGGCAAGGCGCTGGCGGTGATCAAGGCCGATGCCTACGGCCACGGTGCGGTGCGCTGCGCGCAGGCGCTTGAAGCACAGGCCGATGGCTTCGCGGTGGCGACCATCGAAGAAGCACTGGAACTGCGCGTGGCCGGTATATCCGCCCCGATCCTGCTGCTGGAAGGTTTCTTTGAAGCCAGCGAACTGCCGTTGATCGCCGAACACCGGTTGTGGACCGCCGTGGGTTCGCCGTGGCAGGTCGAGGCGCTGGCCGCCTTCGACAGTCCGCTGGCGCTGACGGTATGGCTGAAGCTGGACAGTGGCATGCACCGGCTTGGGCTGGACGTGGATGCCTTCCGCGCCGCGCATGCACGCCTGTCCGCGCTGCCGCAGGTCGATCGCATCGTGATGATGACCCACCTGGCTCGTGCCGATGAGCTGGACAGCGGACGCACCCGTGAACAGGCGGCGGTGTTTGCAGCGGCCACGGCCGGGCTGGTCGGTGAGACCAGCATCTGCAATTCGCCTGCACTGCTGGGCTGGCCGGATGTGCGCAGCGACTGGGTGCGTCCGGGCTTGATGCTGTACGGCGCCAATCCGTTGCCGGGTGATACGGCAGTGACCGCGCGCCTGCGCCCGGTGATGAACATGCGTTCGAAGGTAATCGCCGAGCGCTGGATCGAAGTGGGCGAGCCGGTCGGCTACGGCGCACGCTTCGTGGCCCGCCAGCGTACCCGCGTCGGCGTGGTGGCGATGGGTTACGCAGACGGGTATCCACAGTTCGCGCCCAATGGGACACCGGTGGTGATCGACGGCCAGCCTGGCGGGTTGATCGGCCGGGTGTCGATGGACATGCTGACGGTGGACCTCACCGACCACCCGCAGGCGGGCGTGGGCAGCGACGTACAGTTGTGGGGGGGGCAGGCGTTGAGCCTGGCCGAACTGGCGCCGCGCTGCGGGGTCAGTGCCTACCAGTTGCCGTGTGCGGTGAAGCGCGTGCGCCGGGAATATGTGGAAGGGTGAGGGGGAAGCGTGACGACCAACGGTCGTCACCCACGTCACCCACCTGGCCTCGTTCGTCACCCACAAAGCCCGGTCGTCACCCACTTTGGTCAGTTGGCGGCGATCCGTTTGGCCAGGTCGCGGCGCACCCAGTCTTCGATCAGCTTCTTTTCGTAGCGCAGTGGATCACTGCTGCTCTGCATGCCGGTGCTGCCATGCAGGAAGCCGGAATCGCGCAGCGCGGCTTCACCCTGGTCCAGCACCTGGCCGTCCGCGCCCTTCAGCACGTACTGCAGGGTGATCCGCGGCGGGTAGATGTCGCGCATGATCCGGATGTCGCTGGCACGCGGACCATGCCACGGCTCGAAGTCGCCTGCGCGCTTGATGTCGACGAAGGTGATGTCCAGCGTCTGCCCGGGCTGCAGGGTCTTCTCTGCGGTTTTGCGCGCGTACTCGGCCAATTGATGGACCCAGTTGCCGCGCTCGGCCTCGAAGCGGTTGGTGCTGTTGCGCAGCTCGGTGAAGGTTTTGGGGTCGTTCCATTGCACGCTGACCGGCCCGGCGACTTCAAGCGCGCGTGGTGCCTGCGGATCGGTCACGGTGCGCGGGGCGGCCAGTGCGGCACCGGCGGAAGTGGCAAGCAGGACTGCCAGCAGCAGGCTGCGTCGTGAAAGGCGGCTCATGGCAGGCTCCTGCGCCGTGTGGCAGCGCTGTAAGTGTGGCCACCAGTGTGGTCCTGCCCGGCGCGCCGGACAAGCGGCACTCCAGCACGCCCGGGCATGCGCTTACGGGAAGTTCATCACGCCGGGCATGACGCCCGGCGCTTGACGCTGCGAATACGCAGTCTGGACCATGCTGTCTACATTGCTACCCAGCGGCCCAAGCCCTTGTCCCCTGTGAATTCGACCCTGGAAGCCCTGCCCGCACACGCCGCCGCAGGTGGCGGAAGCCTGTACCAGCACGCGCTGGAGCGTATGCATGCGGGCTTCTGCGTGATCAAAGTCCTTTTCGACCACCAGGACCATCCGGTTGACTATGTGTTCCTGGAAGTGAATCCAGCGTTCGAACGCCATACCGGGCTGGTGGATCCGATCGGGCGGCGGATGAGCGAGCTTGAACCCAACCACGAAAAAGACTGGTTCACCATTTACGGCCACGTGGCGCGCACCGGCGAGGCGACCCAGTTCGAACTGGAGGCCAAGGCGCTCGGCCGCGCCTATTCGGTGGATGCCGTGCGGGTAGGTGCCGAGGGCGATGACACGGTCGCGGTGCTGTTCTTCGACGTGAGCGCACGCAAACGGATGGAAGGCGAACTGGGCGAAAGCGAGGCGCGCTTCAGCGCCCTGGCAGACGGCCTGCCGATGCCGGTCTGGGTGCTGGACGAGCAGGGTCACTCGCGCTTCGTCAACAGCGCCTTTACCGAGTTCTTCGGCGGCGACGAGAAGCGGGTGCCGGAAGACGTCTGGCGCGGGCTGGTGCATCCCGATGATGCCTCGGTGTTCGAACACGAACTGCGTGGCGCGCTGAGTGCACAGCGCTCGATGAATACCCTGGTGCGTGCACGGCGCGCCGACGGCGAGTGGCGCTGGCTGGAAATGAACGCCCGGCCGCGTTTCTCGCGCAATGGCCACTTCGTCGGCCTGGCCGGCAGCAGCCCGGACGTGACCGAACGACGCGACATCGAACTGGCGCGCGAAGAGCTGCTGCAGTCCGAGCGCACGGCGCGCGCCGCAGCGGAAAACACCGCGCGCCTGAAGGACGAATTCCTGGCTACCCTGTCGCACGAGCTGCGCACGCCGCTGACCACCATCCTGGGCTGGAGCGAGCTGCTGCTGCAGCGGGTGGAACCGGACAGTCCACTGCGCAAGGGGCTGGGCGTGATCGCCAGCAGTGCCAATGCGCAGAAGCGGCTGATATCGGACATGCTGGACCTCAGCAGCATGCTGCTGGGCAAGGTACAGCTGGAAGTGGAAGTGCTGGACCTTTCCGAGCAGCTGCGCCAGGCGATGGGCGCGCAGGAACTGGTCGCCGAGGGCAAGGCGCTGGACGTGACCGTGGACGTGCCGGACCGTCCGTGCCTGGTGCTTGGCGATGCCACCCGGATGCAGCAGGTGCTGTGGAACCTGCTGTCCAATGCGATCAAGTTCACCCCGGCCGAAGGCTCGGTCACGCTGCGGCTGGAGGACCTGCCCGAAGGCTGGCAGGTGACGGTGAAGGACAGTGGCGATGGCATCGCACCGGAATTCCTGAACCACCTGTTTGGCCGCTTCCGCCAGGCCGACGGCACCACCACCCGCCGCCATGGCGGGCTGGGGCTGGGACTGGCCATCGTGCAGCAGCTGGTCGAGCTGCATGGCGGCACCGTGGCGGCGGCCAGCGAAGGCCATGGCTGCGGCGCGACCTTCACCGTGCGCCTGCCGCGCTATTCGCCCGACCAGGGTTCACGCCCCCTGCGTGAAGTGATCAGTGGCGGCCCGATCATCGAGCGCATCGTCGAACCGTATCCGCTGCGCGGCCTGCATCTGCTGGCGGTGGAAGACCAGGTGGAAGTCCTTGAATACCTGCGTCGCATGCTGGAAGAGCAGGGGGCAGCGGTCACCTCGGCATCGTCTGCCGGCGAAGCGCTGGCGCTGCTGGACGAGAACCGGCACGAGCGCTTCGATGTGCTGCTGACCGATATCGGCATGCCGGGAATGGACGGCTATGGGCTGATCCGCACGCTGCGCGAGGACATGGGCGTGGACGCCGATGCGCTGCCGGCGGTGGCGGTGACCGCGCTGGCCCGCGCCGATGACCGGCGTCGCGCACTGGCATCGGGATTCCAGGAACACGTGGCCAAGCCGTATTCGGTGGCCCAGCTGGTGGCGGCGGTACGCCATGTGCAGGCCACCGGCGAACGCACCGCCCTGCATTGACCTGGCTGAAGCAGTGAGCCGGGGACCGCCCGGCCCACGCACGGTTCAGTGTTCGAACAACGAAGCCTCGGCCTCGAAACGGCGCTCGTAGGCACGTTCATCGGCAACCCGGCTGACTTCCTCATCCGTAATGTCCGGCGCGCCGTAGACCGCATAGGCCACGGTGCCATCGCGGGTCTTGCCGACCTGGTGCAGCCGGTAGCGGGAGTGGCCGCCGCCGGTGTCTTCCGGGTAGTGCACCGGGGGCTGGCTGCCCTCCAGATCCATTTCGCTGTTGTCGACCACGCCACCGACGAACAAGGCACGCATTCGATATCTCCAGAGCTGGGATGGGTCCGCTTACCCTGACCGCTTGGACGTTCGGGCGGCATCAAGGGGATGTTCGCTTTTCGCAAAGCGGTCCCGCACGGGGGCGGTGGCGCCGAGCCGGTACAATGGACGCCCCCTGAAGATTCCAAGGCTTACGTGCCCGATGGCCGCCCGCGACGACGCTCCCCTGCAGACCCTGTTCCTGCCGCTCTCCCAAGGCCTGCTGCGCTGGCCGGAAGGCCCGGTCGCCTTCCTGCGCGCGCGTGACGGATGGCCGCTGCGCGAACAGGCGCAGGGCCGTGAAGTGGTCTGCGAACAGAGCTTCGCCCCGTTCGCCAAGGCGCTGCAGTCGGCCGGGCTGCAGGTGTCCGCCGAGCTGGGCGCTGACCAGGCGGGCCGCTTCGGGCTGGTGCTGGTGCTGCCGCCGCGCCAGCGCGACGAAGCCCGCGCGCTGTTCGCCCGCGCCCTGCAGCTGGTGGCGCCGGGCGGCACCATCGTCGCCTGCCAGCACAACGATGAGGGCGCGCGCTCGGGCGAGGGCGACTTCAAGCAGCTGACCGGCCTGGGCGGCAGCCTGACCAAGAACCACTGCCGGGTGTACTGGAGCGCGCCTGCGCAGGGCCAGCACGATGTTGAACTGGCCAGCCGCTGGGCGAGCCTGGACGCACCGCGCAGGATCCTCGGCGGGCGCTTCACCAGCCGGCCGGGTGTGTTCGCGTGGGACCGGACCGACCCGGCATCGGTACTGCTGGCGGAAAACCTGCCGGCCGACCTGGCCGGGCGTGCCGCCGACCTCGGCGCGGGCTATGGCTACCTGTCGCGTGAGCTGCTGGAGCGCTGCCCGAAGATCACCGCGCTGGATCTGTACGAAGCCGAAGGCCGCGCGCTGGACCTGGCGCGCGTGAACCTGGCCGAGCCACCGCGCGCGCTGCCGCTGCAGTTCCTGTGGCAGGACGTGACCGCCGGGATCGAACCCGGCTACGACGTGATCATCAGCAATCCGCCGTTCCATACCCCTTCGCGCGAGAACCGCCCGGACATCGGCCAGCGCTTCATCGCGGTGGCGGCGCAGGCGCTCAAGCGCGGTGGCCGCCTGTTCGTGGTGGCCAACCGCCACCTGCCGTACGAGAACGTGCTCAACGACAGCTTCGGCACGGTGCGGGTGCTGGCCGAGCGCGATGGTTTCAAGCTGATCGAGGCAGTGCGCGGAGGCAGCCGGTGAAGCTGGTCAAGCTGATCGCCAACCTGGGATACGGCAGCCGCAAACAGGTGCAGTGGATGTTCCGCGAAGGACGCATCACCGACGCCGACGGCGAGGTGCTGTATGCCGACGACCAGATCGCGCACGAAGCGATCCGCGTCGACGGCGAGCCGCTGGATCCGCCGTTCGGGCTCACCATCGCGCTGTTCAAGCCGCGCGGGGTGACCTGTTCGATCAAGGACAAGGGACGGCTGGTCTACGACCTGCTGCCGTCGCGTTTCCGCGACCGCGATCCGGTGCTGTCCACGGTGGGCCGGCTGGACCGCGATACCAGCGGGCTGCTGCTGATGACCGACGACGGTGGCCTGCTGCACCGGATCATTTCGCCGAAATCCAAGCTGCCCAAGGTGTACGAGGTGGAGCTGGCCGAGGACCTGCGCGGTGACGAGGTGGCGCTGTTCGCCAGTGGCACGTTGATGCTGGAATCGGAGAAGACGCCGCTGATGCCGGCCGAGCTGGACGTGCAGGGGCCACGCAACGCGCGCCTGGTGCTGCATGAAGGCCGTTACCACCAGGTGCGGCGCATGTTCGCCGCGACCGGCAACCACGTCCAGGCCCTGCATCGCAGCTGCGTGGGCGGGCTGGGCCTGGATGGCCTGCAGGAAGGCGAGTGGCGGCAGCTGGCCGCCGCCGACCTGGAGACCCTGTTCGCACCGTGAGCACGATCCCTGCCTTGCCGTTCCGCCCGGATGCGGTGATCTTCGACATGGACGGGTTGATGATCGACAGCGAACGGGTGTCGATCGCCTGCTGGAACGAAGCGGCGCTGACGCTGGAGATCGCGCTGCCGGAAGGCTTTTTCCTGCACATGGTGGGCCTGGGCGAGCGGGATTGCCTGCAGCTGCTGCACAAGCATGTCGACGACGGCACGCGCGTCGATACGCTGCTGGCGCACTGCCACGCGCTGTACGATGCGCGCACGCGTGATGGTCTGCCGCTGCGTCCGGGCATCCTGGAACTGCTGGAGCTGCTGAAGGAGCGCGGTGTGCCACGCGCGGTGGCCACTTCGACGCGGCAGCCGCGCGCCAGTCGCAAGCTGGCCGCCAGCGGCCTGCTGGATTACTTCGACGCGGTGGTGACCAGCAGCGATGTACAGCATCCCAAGCCGGCGCCGGACATCTACCTGCTGGCCGCACAGCGGCTGGGAATCGATCCCGCGCGCTGCCTGGCGCTGGAGGATTCACCGACCGGAACGCGTGCTGCGCTGGCCGCAGGGATGACGGTCATCCAGGTGCCGGATCTGGTGCATCCGGATGCGGGCGTGCGTGCACTGGGACATCGCATCGTGGAGTCGCTGCACGATGTGCGCGCACTGCTGCTGCCGCTGCTGAGGTAGCGCCGAGCCACGCTCGGCGAGCGCAGCGGCGTGACGACCAACGGTCGTCCCCACCAACGCCAGGGGCCCCCCACGCCGGCCCCGGGGCCGCCACCACGGGGCTTCGGTGGGGCTCCGCGGCGGGTGGCGGGGCGCTACGGGATTGCTGCATCCAGCGGGTAGCGCCGAGCCATGCTCGGCGAGCGCAGCGGCGAGGCATGACGGCCGGCGGCCGTCACTACCGGGCCTCGGGCTCAGAGCCGGCCGAACACCAGGGCGGCGTTGGTGCCGCCGAAACCGAAGCTGTTGGACATCACCGTACCCAGCTTCTGCTCGCGGCTTTCGCGCACGATCGGGAAGCCTTCCACCTTCGGATCCAGTTCGGTGATGTTGGCCGAACCGGCGATGAAACCGTCGCGCATCATCAGCAGGCAGTAGATCGCCTCATGCACGCTGGCAGCGCCCAGCGAATGGCCCGACAGCGCCTTGGTCGACGACAGCGGCGGTATCGATTCGCCGAACACTTCGCGGATCGCGCCCAGTTCGGTCACATCGCCCAGCGGGGTGGAGGTGCCGTGGGTGTTGAGGTAATCCAGCGGACGGTCGACCTTCTCCATCGCCATCTTCATGCAACGCACCGCGCCCTCGCCCGATGGCGCGACCATGTCGGCACCGTCGGAGGTGACGCCGTAGCCGATCAGTTCGGCGTGGATGGTGGCACCGCGCGCGATCGCGTGGTCGTAGTCCTCCAGCACCAGCATGCCGCCGCCGCCGGCGATGACGAAGCCGTCGCGATCCTTGTCATACGGACGCGAGGCGGTAGCCGGGGTCTCGTTGAAACTGGTCGACAACGCGCCCATCGCATCGAACATCACGCTCATCGACCAGTGCAGGTCTTCACCGCCACCGGCCAGCATGATGTCCTGTGCGCCGTGGCGGATCAGGTCGGCGGCCGCACCGATGCAATGCGCCGAGGTGGCGCAGGCCGCGGACAGCGAATAGCTCAGGCCCTTGATCTGGTAGGCGGTGGCCAGGCAGGCCGAGACCGTGCTGCACATCGTGCGCGGCACCATGTACGGGCCGACCTTGCGCACGCCACGGCTGCGCAGGATGTCGGCCGCTTCCACCTGCCATTCGCTGGAGCCGCCACCGGAGCCGGCGATCAGCCCGGTACGCGGGTTGCTCACCTGCTCCGGGGTCAGCCCGGCATCGGCGATGGCATCGCGTGCGGCGATGTAGGCGAACGCCGAAGCGTCGCTCATGAAACGCTTCAGCTTGCGGTCGATCTGCGCGTCCAGGTCCAGGTCGACGCGGCCGCCGACCTGGCTGCGCAGCCCGGCTTCGGCGTGGTCGGCCAGGTAGGTGATGCCGGCCTTGCCGGCGCGCAGGTTGGCCGACACCGTGTCCAGGTCGTTGCCCAGGCACGAGGTGATGCCCATTCCGGTAATGACGACGCGATGCATCAGAAGTTCTCGGTGGAGGTGAAAAGACCCACGCGCAGATCCTTGGCGACGTAGATTTCGCGGCCATCCACCCGCATGCGGGCGTCGGCCTGGGCCATCACCAGCTTGCGGTTGATGACGCGGGTGATGTCGATTTCATAGCTGACCAGCTTGGCGTCCGGCAGTACCTGGCCGGTGAACTTCACATCGCCGCAGCCCAGCGCGCGGCCGCGACCAGGTGCGCCCAGCCAGGTCAGGAAGAAGCCGGTGAGCTGCCACATCGCATCCAGGCCCAGGCAGCCGGGCATGACCGGATCGCCTATGAAATGGCAGTTGAAGAACCACAGGTCCGGGCGGATATCCAGTTCGGCGCGTACCATGCCCTTGCCATGCGGACCGGCGTCGTCGCGGATGTCGGTGATGCGGTCGAACATCAGCATCGGGTCGTTGGGCAGGCGCCCGGCGCTTGCGCCGAACAGTTCACCGCGGGCGCTGGCCAGCAGCTGGTCGCGGTCGAACGCGTGGAGACGAGTCATGGAAAGCACGATCCTGGAAGCGAAGAACGGATGATCAAGCGTCCGAGGATGCATGACAGCACAGCTTCCGATCAAACATTTCCACCGTACGCACGCGTAGTGTTTACCATTGGAAACGCGCATCCTGTTGATGTGCAACGACCATACTTCGGCGTGTGGCCCACCAAGGTCGAATGCCCTTCCAACACCCACCATGAGCACTATGCGCAAGATCATCCACGTTGACATGGACGCCTTCTACGCGTCGGTGGAGCAGCGCGACGATCCATCCCTGCGCGGCCGGCCGGTGGTGGTGGCATGGCGTGGCGCGCGCTCGGTGGTGTGTGCGGCATCCTACGAAGCGCGGGTGTTCGGCATCCGCTCGGCGATGCCGGCGCTGCGTGCCGAGCGCCTGTGCCCGGATGCGGTGTTCGTGCCACCGGACTTCGCCCGTTACAAGGCCGTTTCCCGGCAGGTGCGCGAGATTTTCCTGCGCCATACCGACCTGGTGGAGCCGTTGTCGCTGGATGAAGCCTACCTGGATGTCACTTCACCGAAATCCGGAATCGCGCTGGCGACCGACATCGCCCGCGAGATCCGCGCGCAGATCCGCGAGGAGACGACACTGACCGCCTCGGCGGGCATCGCGCCGAACAAGTTCCTGGCCAAGATCGCATCGGACTGGCGCAAGCCCGATGGCCAGTTCGTGGTGACTCCGCAGCGCGTGGATGCGTTCCTGCTGCCGCTGCCGGTGAAGAAGGTGCCGGGCGTCGGCAAAGTGATGGAAGGCAAGCTGGCGGCACGTGGCATCGTGACCTGCGGTGATCTGCGCAGCTGGTCGCTGGCCGCGCTGGAAGAGGCCTTCGGCAGCTTTGGCCGCAGCCTGTACAACCGCGCCCGCGGTATCGATGAACGGCCGGTGGAACCGGACCAGCCGGTGCAGTCGATATCGTCCGAAGACACCTTCGCCGAGGACGTTCCGCTGGATGCGCTGGCGCCGGCGATCGTCCAGCTGGCGGAGAAAACCTGGAACGCCACCCGCAAGACCGACCGCACCGGGCACACGGTGGTGCTGAAACTGAAGACCTCGCAGTTCCGCATCCTCACCCGCAGCTACACGCCGGAGCGGCCGCCGGAATCGATGGAGGAACTGCGCGACATCGCGCTGGCCCTGCGCGACCGCGTGGAGCTGCCACCGGACACGCTGTACCGCTTGGTGGGCGTCGGCCTGGGTGGTTTCCGCGAGCGTGAACCCGTGCTCCAGGGCGACCTGTTCCAAAAAGGGGACGGAGGGAATTAAGCGAACTTAATTCCCTCCGTCCCCTTTTTTGGGTTTCAGTACGCGGCGGTGATGATCTGGCGCGGGTGGGCGTGGGTTTGCAGTTCTTCGACGAAGGCGGCGCCGTAGTCGGCGTAGCTGATGCGGCTGTGCCCATCGGCATCGGCGAGGAAGGTCTTTGCCTGCACGCGATACTGCCCGCGCTCGTCACCCGGGCCGATTTCCGCGGCCGGCGAGAAGAAGGTCCAGTCGACGTCCTGCACGGCCTGCAGCTGTTTCAACGCTTCACGCGCGGCCAGTGCGTAGGGCTTGTAGGCGGCGGGGAAATCCGGGGTATCCACCAGCTGCACGCCCGGCGCGACCTCCAGGCTGCCAGCGCCGCCCACCACCACCAGTCGCGGCACGCCGGCCTGGCGCGCAGCGTCCAGCAACTGCCCGGCGACCACCGCGATCTGGCCGATGTCATCGCCCGGTCGCGGACCGTAGGCACTGGCCAGCACGTCGTGGCCGGCGATGACGGCGGCCAGCGCGGCGCTGTCGTCCAGCGGCGCGATGGCCAGCGCGGCGCCGTCCAGTTCGGCGGGGAGCTGTTTCTCGCTGCGTACGATGGCGGTGACCTGGTGGCCGTTGGCCAGCGCATGACGGGCGATCTGGCGGCCGATGGTGCCGGTGGCACCGACGAGGGCGATCTTCATGGGGGGTGTTCCGTTGCGGGGTGAGCGGTCACTGTAGGCTTCGTCAGATGATCGAAAAACAGCGTATAACGGTCATGTTTGTTGCATGGATCGAGCAATTGGACCGTTTGACCGCCATCGACGTGTTCATCGAAGTCGCCGAGCGCGGCAGCCTGACTGCGGCTGCGGAAGCGCTGGACATGTCCCGGCCGATGGTCACCCGCTACCTGGCTGCACTGGAACAGTGGCTGGGCGCGCGCCTGCTGCACCGGACCACCCGCCGGGTCGGCCTGACCGGCCCCGGCGGGATCGCGCTGATGCGATTCCAGCAGATGCGTGGGATCCGCCAGGAACTGGAGGACGAGCTGGCCAGCCAGGATCCCGAACCCCATGGCGTGCTGCGGGTGACCGCCAGCGTGTCGTTCGGCCAGCTGCACCTGGCGCCGGCGGTGGCCGACTACGTGAAGCGCTACTCGCAGGCACGGATCGAACTGCTGATGGTGGACCGCATCGTCAACCTGGTGGAGGAGCGGATCGACCTGGCGGTTCGCATATCGCGGCAGATCGATCCGGCGCTGATCGCGCGTCGGCTGGCCGATTGCCGTTCGGTGCTGTGCGCCGCGCCGGCCTACCTGCAGCGGCAGGGCACGCCGCACAGCGCCGAACAGCTGGCGACGCACAACTGCCTGACCCACCATTACGTCGGCAAGGGCGTGTGGCGCCTGCAGCGCGACGGGCGGCAGGTGGCGGTCAGCGTGAACGGCAACATCAGCGCCAACGATTCGTCGCTGCTGCTGGAGGCGGTGCGCAGCGGCACCGGCATCGCGATGCTGCCGGCTTACCAGGTGAATCCGCTGCTGGCCAGCGGTGAGCTGGTCGCGTTGCTTGCAGAGTATTCGCTGGAAGAAATGGGGCTGCACGCGGTGTATGCCTCGCGTCGGCAGCAGTCCACCTTGCTGCGCAGCTTCGTCGATTTCCTGGTGGAACGGTTTTCCAGTCCGGCGTTTGCCGCGTACTGCTAGCCAGCGACGGTCAAGGAAGCCAGCCAAGGCGGCAGTTACACTGCAGGTTCTCCCGCACGACATGGCAGGCCCGTGAGCCACGTAACGACGCATCCGTATCCGCTGGTGATATTCGACCTGGACGGCACGCTGGTGGACAGTGCCAGCGACATCGCCGAAGCATTGAACCGCACGCTGGAAGACTGGCAGCTGCCGCGGGTGGCCGAAGCCACCGTGCTGACCTGGATCGGTGACGGCGTGCGTCGGCTGGTGGAACAGGCGTTCACCGCGGCGGGCAGCACGATCGACCTGGATCGGGTGATGCCGGGCTTCATGGTGCACTACCGCGAATGCCTGCTGCGCAGCCCGCGCCTGTTCGATGGCGTCGCCGAGGCACTGCAGCAGCTGCAGGAACGTGGTGTGCCGATGGCGATCTGCACCAACAAACCGAGTGCGCTGGTACAACCGCTGCTGGATCACCTGGGCATCGGCGATCGGTTCGCGCTGGTGCTGGGCGGCGATTCGTTGCCGCAGCGCAAGCCCAGTGGCGAGCCACTGCGGCATATCGCCGGGCACTTTGGTTTCGCGCCCGGCGACTGCCTGATGGTGGGGGATTCGTTGACCGACTATCGTGCCGCGCTGGATGCCGGCATGCCGGTGGCGCTGGTCCGTTACGGCTATCCCCGCGGGCTGGACCTGCAGCACAACGAAGCGGTGGCGGTGGTCGACGACCTGCGCCAATTGCCGGGGTTGCGCGCGGGCTGAGGGCCCGCTGCGCTCGCCGACCATGGGTATGCCGGTCGTCCTGACCGGCACCCTACGGGCCGTCGCAAGCGACGTTGGCAGCGGCTCCTGCCGCTGCCTTCGACGCTACCGACGCCGGGCCGTGCGCGTTACTTCGGCTGGTAACGCACGCTCAGCTGGTATTCGCGCCCCGGCTGGTTGTACCAGGCGACCGTTTCGTAGCGACGGTCGAACACGTTGGCCGCACGTGCGAGCACCGACCAGTCATCGCCCAGCGCGTATTCCAGGCGCAGGTCCAGGGTGCCGTAGCCCGCGAGCTTCACCGTGTTGGCGGCATCGTCGTAGCGCTTGCCGGCGCCGAAGCCGGTCAGGCCGACGCGCAGGCTACCGAAGCGGCGGTCCAGGTCGATGCGCGCGGTCTGCTGCGCACGCCGCGCCAGCCAGTTGTCGTACTGCCCGCCATCGGTGCGGTTGCGCGGATCGGTGTAGCTCAGCTGTGCGTTGATGTCGATGCCGGCCAGCGTGGTGGAACCGGTCAGTTCGGCGCCGCGGATGCGGGCCTTCTCCACCTGGGCCATGCGGAAGGTGGCCGCGTCATAGGTGATCAGGTCATCCACGCGCGTTTCATACACATCCAGGCCCCAGCGCCAGCCCTCACCCTGCTGGGCGATGCCGATGTTGCTGCTGCGTGCCTTTTCCGGATCCAGCGTGGCCACGCCGCTCCACGGGTCGTACAGATCGCTGAAGGTCGGCGCCTTGAACGCGGTGCCGTGGCTGGCCGTGAACTTCCAGCCCGCGCCCAGTTGCAGACCCCAGGCCAGTGAACCGGTGGTGTGGTTGCCGAACTGCTGGTTGTCATCGTTGCGCACGCTGGCCTGCAGATGTTGCCGGCCGAAGCGACCCTGGTACTGCACGAACACACCGGTGTTGTCACGGCTGTCGATCAGGTAGCCGGCGCTGCTGCCATCCAGGCTGTCATCGCTCCAGTCCACGCCGCCGCTCAGCAGCTGGTTGTCGGCCAGGCTGGCGTCGACCTGCAGCGAGGCGCTGTCGCGATGCGTCTGCGCGCTGCCAAACGCATCGAACGGACCACTGTTGTCCGATTCGTTGTCGCTGCGGCCGATGCTGGCGGTCACTGCCAGACGCTCGGACGGGGTGTAGCGGACTTTGCCGCTCAGCACCTGCTGCAGCGTTTCAGAGTAGTTGTAGTAGCCGTCGTAGTGGTTCTCGCCTTCGGCACGCAGGGCGCTGCCTTCCACGCTCCACTGTGGGCTGAAGGTGTAGCCACCCCGCGCGCTCTTGGAGAGATTGCGGTAGCCATCGCGATCCGGCTCGTCCGCCCCGCAGCCCTGGAAGGTCGCCGCCGAACCGCGGCACGCATCGATGCCATCGCTGTGCTGGTAGGCGATGTCCAGGCCGAACCAGCCACGCTCGGTACCGCCGCCGATGCCGCCACTGGCCTGGCGCAGGCCGTTGCTGCCGCCGCCCAGTTCCAGGTGCGGTGCGAAGCCGCCGGTATCACGACGGGTGAAGATCTGCACCACGCCACCGATCGCATCCGCGCCATACAGGCTGGACTGCGGGCCGCGCACGATTTCCACGCGTTCGATCTGCGCCAGCGGCAGGTCCTGCAGCATGGCCAGGCCGAAGTCACCGGTGTTGATGCGCACGCCATCCACCAGCACCACGGTGTGCGAGGAATTGGTGCCGCGCAGGAACAGCGACGTCTGCTTGCCGAGTCCGCCGGTGTTGACCAGGTTGATGCCGGCGCGGCCGCGCAGCAGGTCCTGCAGCGACGTGGCCTGGCTGGCCTGGATGGCGCTGCGGTCGATCACCTGCGCCGGGCTGAGGCTGTCGGCCAGCGTGATCGGGGTGC
This sequence comes from Stenotrophomonas lacuserhaii, assembly GCF_039674585.1. GTDB lineage: Bacteria > Pseudomonadota > Gammaproteobacteria > Xanthomonadales > Xanthomonadaceae > Stenotrophomonas > Stenotrophomonas pennii_A. The sequence continues at coordinate 16,468 of NZ_JBDJNU010000049.1, forward strand.
GCGTGGCGGTGACCAGCACCTGGTCCAGCGCGGTGGCAGCGTTCTGTGCGCCAGCCATGCCAGGCAGTGCGGACAGCACGGCCAGGGAGAGGATTCGGGACTGCAATGTCATGGGGTAACTCCAACTGCCGCGCACGCCCGCGCGGACAAAAAGGGAGCTGCAACGCGGAGACAGGGCGATGCGCACCGCGCAGGACGCGGTGGCCGTCGCCGATGCCCACCGCATCGCAACCTGGTGCTTCCGGGCCGGTCTCCGGGCTTGCCGTCGGTGGAGGTCCACCGGGCGGACGCCTTCCCATGCCCGGGGGCACAGTGGCGTGAGGTCCGCTTGTGACGTGCTTACCGTTGCGGGGGCAGCGCCGGAGTGGCATCACGTGGATGCGTCACCGGCTTCCCGTTTCAACCTGCCAGCCGACGCCGCAGGTCACCTTGAAGTGCGCGCAGTCTAAGCCATCGCGTGCGGCGATGCAGGCCGCGTGCGCCGGTGCACTAGAATGGCCCCTGTTTCGTTCCAGATCTGCCCATGACGTCCATGCCGTACTGCGTTGCCCCCTTGTGCCAAGGCCCGGGTGCCTGCCCGCCGATGCAGGACCGGTGCAGCGGGGCCAAGCGATGATCCTGGACCTGGTCCGCCACGCCAGCACCGGCCGCGACACCCACCTGGACGGTCGCACCGATCCGCCGCTGCTGGCCGGGGCGCACGATGCGCTGTGCGCGGCTTACCAAGGCCATGAGTGGGAGCGGGTGATCACTTCGCCACGCCTGCGCGCGCTGCATACCGCAGTCGCGCTTGCGGTGCCGCGCGGGCTGGACGTTCAGCCGGATGCAGAGTGGGAAGAACTCGATTTCGGCGACTGGGACGGGCTGGCGATCGAGGCCCTGCCGGAACAGGAGCTGCTTGGTTTCCATCGCGATCCGCATGCCTTCGCCCCGCCGAACGGCGAAAGCTGGGGACATTTTGAACGCCGCATCGCGCGCGCGCTGGACCGGCTGTTCGACGAGGAAGAGGACGAAGCGGCGTCACCGACGCTGATCGTCAGCCATGGAGGACCGCTGCGGATGGTGCTGTCGCAGGTGTGTGGCCTGCCGGTGGCACTGTGCTGGGCGTTGCGCATCGACCACGGCACCCGCCTGCGGCTGCGGGTGGAGCGCGGGGATGCGGGGCTGTGGGGCGAACTGCTGGAACTGCAGCAGCCCTGAAGGTGGGGCGGGATGCCCGACGCGCCGCTGCGCTCGCCGAGCACGGCTCGGCGCTACCCTCGCGGTGATGTCGACCGGTACCGGTACCGGTAGCGGTAGCGCCGAGCCATGCTCGGCGGGGAGAAGCGTGACGACCAACGGTCGTCACCCACCACGACCGACGGTCGTCACCCACCAGGATCAAAAGCCGTCAGTCGTCGTGGTCGTCGAAGCGTTGTTCGCGTACCGGGCCGGAGGCAGGCCCCGGCGCTTTCAACGGCTGCAGCGCGATGCGCGCTTCGTAGTCCTGCACCAGCGCGCTGCGCTGGGCTTCGGTCAGGTCCTGCCAGTGGCAGTCCAGCAAGGCGCCTTCCAGCGAATACAGCAGGTTGAGGCTGGGCTTGAAGCCGGCCCTTCGCACCTTGACGAAGGCCCCCACCGAACCGATGGCGAGCAGTTCTTCGCGGCTGCGCAGGCCGACCTGGCGCAGCCATGCCGCGCTTTTCGGGCCGATGTTGCGCAGCTGCAGGGTGCTCATCGCAGTGCGTCGACGAACACGGCGGCGATGGCTTCCAGGCCGGCCTGGTCGTCGGCATCGAAGCGCGCCAGCAGCGGGCTGTCGAGGTCGAGCACGCCGATCAGTGCGCCATCCTTGACCAGCGGCACCACCAGTTCCGAACGCGAGGCGGAATCGCAGGCGATGTGGCCCGGGAAGGCGTCGACGTCGTCGATGCGCTGGGTCACGCGTTCCGTGGCGGCCGCACCGCACACGCCCTTGTGCAGGGGAATGCGCACGCAGGCGGGCAGGCCCTGGAACGGGCCGACCACCAGCTCGGTGCCGTCGAAAAGGTAGAAGCCGGCCCAGTTGAGGTCGGGCACGGCATGGTAGATCAGCGCCGAGAGGTTGGCCGCGTTGGCGATGCGGTCGCTCTCGCCATGCACCAGGCCACGGGCCTGGTCCAGCAGCTGGGCGTATTGTTCCGGCTTGCTGCCGGTCAGCGAAGAAGTGGCGAACATGCCGCCAGTCTAGCAAGGCACGGCGGTGCTGGCGGCCAGCGCCGTGGCCAGCGCCCCGATCCGCGCAATGCCCGCCGTGTAACGCGCATCCAGCTCCTGGCAGCAGGACAAGCGCAGGCAGTGGCGGTAGCGCGCGCCGCGCGAATAGATCTGGCCGGGCATGAACACGATGTCCTCGGCCAGTGCCTGTTCGAACAGCTCGCCGGTGTCCACGCCGGGAATCTCCAGCCACAGCAGGAAGCCACCGGTGGGTTCGGTCGCCCGCGTGCCGGGCGGGAAATGCTGGGCAACCAGCTGCCGCACCTTGCTGGTCTGTTCGCGGTACAGGCGGCGCATGCGGCGCAGGTGGTGTTCGTAGTTGCCGGCTTCCAGGAAGGCGGCGACGGCATCGCCGAGCAGCCTTGATTCGGCACCGCTGGAATGGAACTTGAGCAGCGCGATGCGCTCGACGAAACGCCCGCCTTCCAGCCACCCGACGCGGTAGTCCGGTGCCAAAGTCTTGGAAAAACCCGCGCACACCATCACCCAGCCGTCGCGGTCGAAGGCCTTCAGCAGGGGCTGCAGGGGCTCACTGTGCTGCAGTTCGGCGTACACGATGTCTTCGATCACCGGCAGGCGGCGTGCATTGGCCAGTTCGGCCAGGCGTTGCTTGGCCGCCACCGGCATGGTGCAGCCCAGCGGGTTGTGCACCGTGGGCATCACCACCAGTGCGGCCAGTGCGGTGGTGTCCAGCAGCGCATCGAGTGCTTCCACGTCCAGGCCCCGCTGTGGGTGGGTGGGCAGTTCGATCGCCTGCAGGCCAAGGCTGGCCAACAGGGGGTAGAGGTTGAAATACGACGGCGCTTCGATGCCGACCGCATCGCCCGGTTCAGTCACCGCGCGCAGCGCCAGTTGCAGGGCCTCCATCGCCCCATGGGTAAGCGTGATCCGTTCGGGCACGGTGTGCAGGCCCATCCGCGGGCCGCGCTGCACGATCTGCCGGATCAGGGCCTGCGAACCGTCCGGCCGCGCATAGGTTTCCACCGTGGCCAGGCTGCGGCGCAGGACCTGGGCGGTGGCCCGCTGCAGCTGCACGCCGGGATAGAAGGCGCGACCGCGCGGGCCGGCGAAGGCCAGGTCCAGCACCTGTGGCCGCTGCTGGGCGGCAAGCACCCGCGCCAGCATCGCCGGCTGGCTCGGCGCAGTGGGCTCGGAGGGTGCATCCCGCAGCGATCGAAGGGGAACCTGCAGGCGGGCAGCGACCTGGAATCCGGAACGCGGCAGCGGCACCACCAGCCCGGCATCTTCGAGTTGCCGGTAGGCGCCGATCACCGTGTTCAGGCTGACCTTGCGCTGCTGCGCCATCTGCCGCAGCGAGGGCAGGCGCGCCCCGCTGGGCAGGCGTCCGGCCTGGATCGCCGCGGACAGCTCATCGGCCAGTTGCTGGTAGCGGGGCAGGGTGGCCTGGGCATCCATCTGTATCCAACCAAACAGGGGAAGCCTGCCACTGTACCCCTGTTTCTTCCCGCCCTACGATGACCTCGCTGGCATCAGCTCCGGCCTTTCCCCCACGCACGTCCTCCATGGACGTGCGTTTTTTTTTACAGGCTCACTTCATCGGCACCAGTACCGGATCGCGGCGGTACAGCTGCGGGAACCGCTGCTGCAGGGCCACCAGCTTGGGTGCGTCGTAGTAGCGGATGTAAGCGGCCTGCGGGTTCCGTTCCAGATAGTTCTGGTGGTAGGCCTCAGCCGGATGGAAGCGCTTGCCGCTGCCCAGTTCGGTCACCACCGGGGACGAGAACGAGGCGCCGATCTGGCCCACGTAGGCACGGTTGGCGGCCTGCTGGCGGGGATCGTCGCTGAAGATGGCGGAGCGATACTGTGTCCCGTGGTCCGGTCCCTGGCGATTGAGCTGGGTCGGGTCGTGCGCGACCGAGAAGAACACCTGCAGCAGCTGGCCATAGCTGACCTGGCGCGGATCGTAGTCGACCCGCACCGCTTCAGCATGGCCGGTACGCCCGCTGCTGATGGTCTCGTAGCGCGCCGTCGATGCGTCGCCGCCGATATAGCCGGAGACTGCGTTGCCCACGCCCTTGACGTGCTGGAACACGCCCTGCACGCCCCAGAAGCAGCCGCCGGCGAATACCACGCTGGCCTGCGTGCGCTCGTCCTTGTACGCCGCCACGCCGGTGGGAGCGGGCAGGGCGCGGCTTTCTTCGGCGGCGCGCGCCGGTGCCCTGCCGGCGCCGATGGCCGGGCCTGCATCGACCGCGAACACCACCAGCGCACCCACCACCAGCGCGGCCACTGCCGCGGCGATGCCTTGTTCCAATGAGAATTTCATGCGACGTCCTCAGCCAAACGTAAACGCGTAGGCCTGGACACCCGGGTCCAGGAACTCGATCTCGAACAGGTGCTCACCGATGTCCGCGCGCTGGCGCACCAGTTGGTACAGACGATGCTCATCGACCACGCCAGTGCCGTCGGGCTGCACATCGCCGCCTGCATCGGCGGCCTGCAGCGGCTTGCCATCCAGCAGCACCCGGAAGCGGATGGGTTTGCCATCTGCCGCTGGCGCCAGCACCAGGTGCAGGTCGCGGGCGTGGAAGCGGAAGGCGATGCGTCCGCCCGCCGAGGCCAGCGTGGCCGACTCCTGGTCGACCGACCAGCGGTCGCGCAGCGCCCACTGGTTCAGCACCCACTGCTGCGGGAGGTCGTAATCGAACGGCTGATCGCGGCGGAAGCCACCGGGCGAGGCGAAGTGCTCCGCACGCGCATGGCCGAGGTAGGTTTCCGGCGAACGCAGGTTGCCCATGTCGGCCTGTTCGGCAACGCCCTGCAGGGTGGCGGCGGTGGGGTCGGCTGGCGGTGGCAGGTTGGTCTGGCCCGCTTCCTGCAGCAGCCGACGGATCACCTGCTCGGAGTGCGCATAGTTGCCCTCGCCGAACTGGTGCGCGCGGATGCGGCCCTGCGCATCGACGAAATAGTGCGCTGGCCAGTAGCGGTTTTCGAACGCGCGCCAGATCGCATAGTCGTTGTCCAGCGCGACCGGGTAGGTGACCTTCAGCTGCTCGACCGCGCGCATCACGTTGCGCGGGTTGCGCTCGAAGGCGAACTCCGGGGTGTGCACGCCGATCACCACCAGGCCGTGGTCGCGATAGCGCTCGGCCCATTCGTGCACGAACGGCATCGCGCGCAGGCAATTGATGCAGGAGTAGGTCCAGAAGTCGATCAGCACCACCTTCCCGCGCAGTTGTTCGCGGGTCAGCGGTGGGCTGTTGAGCCAGCCGGTGGTGCCTTCCAGGGCAGGCAGCTCGCCTTCGACCGGCAGCGGCACATCAGCGGCGGCCGCGCCGGTGCTGGTCATTGCCGCCGCGCCGGGCTGCACGCCGGGCACGGCATCCAGCAGTCCCTGTTCCAGCCGTGCGGTGCTGACCGTGGAAAGCCGGGTCAGGGCGCCGGTGTCCCAGCCCATTGCGATGGCAACCACCGCCAGCAGCGCCGCCACGCCGAGCACGCGGCGCAGCACATTGCCCAGCCCCAGGCGTGCCTTCAGCGCATTGAAGACGCGGCCGCCCACCCACACCGCCAGCGCGAGCGCGGTGACGGCGCCCAGCGCGTAGGCAAGCAGCAGGCTGCTGGTGCTGGCACTGGCGCCGTTCAGCGCCGCTCCGGTCAGCACCAGGCCGAGGATCGGACCGGCGCACGGGGCCCACAGCAGGCCGGTGGCGATACCCACCAGCAGGGACGTCCAGGCACCACCGCGTCCCGCGTCGTCGGCGGCATCGGCACGTGCGCTGAGGCGGGCGCCGACGCGCTGGAACGGTGCCAGCAGGCGGTCGGCGAACGCCGGCCACAGCAGCGCCAAGGCGAACAGCGCCATGACCACCAGGGCCACCCAGCGGCCGATCTGGTTGGCCTGTGCCACCCACGCACTGCCCACCGCCGCCAGGCTGGCCACGACGGTGAAGGTGATCGCCATGCCCAGCAACAGCGGCAGGGTGCTGCGCAGGAACGAGCCGCCGGCACGCGCGAACACGAACGGCAGCACCGGCAGGATGCACGGACTGAGCAGGGTCAACACACCCCCCAGGTAAGCCAGCAGCAACAGCATCAGCGACGCTCCATCAACAGGGGAAAAGACATCAGACCGGCACCCGCCAGGCGCTGCCGGCATCGTTGGCATCGGTGCGGGCGGCAGGCTCGAAGGTCAGCGCGGCACCGTTCATGCAGTAGCGCAGCCCGGTCGGGCGCGGGCCGTCGTTGAAGACATGGCCCAGGTGCCCGCCGCAGCGGCGGCAGTGGATTTCCACGCGGACCATGCCGAACAGAGTGTCGCGCTGTTCGCCGACGGCGTCGTGCAGCGGCGCCCAGAAACTGGGCCAACCGGTGCCGCTGTCGAACTTGGTCGAGGAGGAAAACAACGGCAGCGCGCAGCCGGCGCAGTGGAAGGTGCCGCGACGCTTTTCGCGGTCCAGCGGGCTGCTGCCCGCACGCTCGGTCGCCTGCTGGCGCAGCACGGCATACTGCGCCGGGGCCAGCTGCTGCTTCCATTGGGCGTCGCTGCGCATGATCTCGAACCGGCGGGCAGGCGCGGCTTCGGCGGCGGCCGGCGCGGCGCGGCTGCAGGCGCCGATGCCCAGCACGCCGGCGGCAGCGGCCATGCCGCCCAGGCCGAGCAGGTGACGTCGTGACAGGGACATGGCCATCTCCAGCAGGGACGATGCGGCCATGCTGCGCCCCTGCAGATCAACGAATCCTCACGGAGAGTTCAATTTTCCGTGATACATCCGGGTCGGCCTGCGCTGACAATGTCCTTACGCTTCCTGACCGCCCCTGATTCCATGACTGCCGCCCAGCGTGTCCTGATCGTCGAAGACGATGTCCATATCGCCGACCTGCTGCGCCTGCACCTGGCCGATGAGGGCTATGCGGTGGTGCATGCCGCCACCGGTGATGACGGCATGCGGCTGCTGGAACAGGACGGCCCGTGGGATGCGCTGGTACTGGACGTGATGCTGCCCGGCGTGGACGGGCTGCAGATCTGTCGCCGCGCGCGGGCGATGGCGCGCTACGTGCCGATCATCATCATCAGTGCGCGCGGCAGCGAGACCCAGCGCATCGTCGGGCTGGAACTGGGCGCCGACGACTACCTCGCCAAACCCTTCTCCATGCCCGAACTGGTGGCCCGCGTGCGCGCGTTGCTGCGGCGTGCCGAGGCGATGGCGCAGAGCGCGCGGCTGGACGCCGGGGTGATCGAGCTGGGCAGCCTGCGGCTGGATCCGCTGGCGCGCGTGGCGCTGCACGCCGGCAGGGAACTGGAGCTGACCCCGCGTGAGTTCGACCTGCTGTTGTTCTTCGCCCGCCACCCGGGGCAGGTGTTCGCACGCGCGGAGCTGCTGGACCAGGTGTGGGGCTATGGCCACGATGGCTACGAGCACACGGTCAACACCCACATCAACCGGCTGCGCAACAAGATCGAAGCCGACCCGGCCAACCCGAAGCAGATCCTCACGGTGTGGGGCCGCGGTTACAAGCTGGTCGGCGCGGCCGGGGACGACGCATGAAACTGCGCCTGTGGCAGAAACTGGCGGCGGTGTTCGCCGCGTTGCTGGTGCTGTGCAGCCTGGCGCTGCTGGGCATGCAGATGCGGATGGCGCTGCGGCATGAGCAGGAAGTGGTGCAGCGCCTGTCGCTGGGGCTGGCCGGGCACATCGCCCAGCGCAGCGAGCTGATGGACCAGGCCGGGATGCGCGAGCCGGAAGTGCGCGCGTTGTTCGGCCAGTTGATGGCGGTCAACCCCAGCGTGGAGGTGTACCTGCTGGATGACCAGGGCCGCGTGCTCGGCCACGATGCGCCGAGTGGCCACCTGCATCGCGACCGGGTGGACGTGGCACCGCTGCAGGCGCTGCTGGCCGGGGCGCCGCTGCCGATCCTCGGCGATGATCCGCGCAGCGAACGCGGGCGCAAGGTGTTCAGCGTGGCCCCGCTGGTGGTGCAGGGCAGGCCGGCGGGTTACGTGTACGTGGTGCTGGTGGGCGAACAGCGGCAGATGCTGGCCGACGACCTGGCCGCGAGCAGCCAGTGGCGGACCATGCTGTGGTCGGTGGCGCTGGTTGCGGTGCTGGGCATGCTGGCCGGGCTGGTGGCGTTCTACTGGGTCACCCGTCCGCTGCGTGAACTGACCCGGCGCATCCAGTCCTTCGACATCGATGCGCCCACCGACCTGCCATCGCTGCCCGCCCTGCGGGCCGATGAGCACGACGAACTGCTGATCCTGGAACATGCCCACGCACAGATGGCACACCGGCTGGGCGAGCAGTGGCAGCAGCTGCGGCAGCAGGACCTGCAGCGTCGCGAGATGGTGGCCAACATCTCGCACGACCTGCGTACCCCGCTGGCATCGCTGCACGGCTACCTGGAAACACTGGCGATGAAGGAGGCGACATTGAGCGTGGAAGAGCGCCGCCGCTATCTTTCAATCGCGCTTTCGCAGAGTGCCAAGGTCGGCGGACTGGCACGCGCGCTGTTCGAGCTGGCGCGGCTGGAACACGGACAGGTGCAGCTGCAGTGGGAAGCGTTCGCCCTGCCGGAGTTGCTGCAGGACGTGCTGCAGAAATTCGAGTTGTCCGCCCAGGCGAAAGGCCAGCGGCTGGATGCCGCCTTCCCGCAGGGACTGCCGCTGGTGCGTGCCGATGTCGGGCTGGTGGAGCGGGTGCTGACCAACCTGATCGACAACGCGCTGCGGCACACGCCGCAGGGGGGACACGTGCACGTTGCGCTGGCGGCCGATGCGGACAGCGTATGGGTCACGGTCAGTGATGACGGTCCGGGCGTCGATGCGGGGGTGCGCGGCACCTTGTTCCAGGCGCCTGCAGTGCTCGGGCCGCGGCGTGGCGACAACGGTGGACTCGGCCTGCTGATCGTGCAGCGCATCGTGCAGTTGCACGGCCGCGACATCGTCCTGCTGGAGACCGCGCAGGGTGCAGCGTTCCGGTTCGCCCTGCCACGGGCACGGCCCTAGGCAAAAAAAAAGGACCCGACAGAGGGAGGGATCTGTCGGGTCCTGCGACTGCACGGGGGGAGGGACCCATGCAGTGTCCTGGCGGTCTGCGGCTCCGGAATCCGGTGATTCGCGACCTGTTGCAATGCAGCATACGCCTTTCGTGCTGCAATGCAACAGAATCGGCCGGATTTTTCGCCGGGAGGCAAAACCCGTTCAGGATCAACCGCTTGATCAGCCGACAGCGGGGCCCCGGTACCGGCATCCCGAGGTGCAGGTTTCATGCACGGTGATTTCACTCAGTTCCGGAAGCGCCGGTTTGAGCTCCTGCCAGATCCACTGCGCCAGGTTCTCGCTGGTCGGGTTTTCCAGGCCGGGAATGTCGTTGAGGTAGTGGTGGTCCAAGCGGTCGTAGATCGGCTGGAACGCGGCTTTGACGTCGCCGAAATCCATTATCCAGCCGGTTTCCGCGCCGGGCTCGCCTTCCACCTTCAGCTCCACCCGGAACGAATGCCCGTGCAGGCGCGAGCACTTGTGGCCCGGGGGCACGTTCGGCAGCCGGTGGGCTGCCTCGATCATGAAGACTTTGAAGATTTCCATGCCGCGATTGTAGCGGTCCGGGGACGACAAAGCCGTTTCATGGGCAACAACTTACTTTCCATCGCGATGAAGAGATGTTAGCTTCTCTTATATCCGTATGAAGAGATGTTATTGGCTGTACCGCAGCCATTCATGGGCTACTGCGGAACTGTTACCACCACCCATCCCCACGATTTCGACATGCCCCAGCACACCTTGCTCGTGGCGGCCCTTGCCGCCGCCCTGGCCGCGCCTTTGCCTGCCGCCGCCGAAACGTCCGCCGACACCACCGCCAGTGGCGATGCCAGCACCTTGGCCGCCGTGCGTGTCACCGGGTCCAACATCAAACGCACCGACACCGAAACCGCCAATCCGGTGCAGGTGATCGGCCGCGAACAGCTTGAAGCGACCGGCAAGGCGTCGGTCGCCGACGTGCTGCGTTCGATCTCCGCCAATACCGGCAACGCCGCCAACGAAACCTCCAACAGCGGCTGGGCCTCCGGTTCGGCCGGCATCGGCCTGCGCGGGTTGTCGCAGAAGAACACGCTGGTGCTGCTCAACGGCCGTCGCCTCGCCAACTACGGCTTCCCGGCCAATGGGCTGTCGGACACCTTCGTCAACCTCAATGCGCTGCCGCTGGTCGCGGTGGAACGCATCGAAGTGCTGAAGGACGGCGCATCGGCGGTCTACGGTTCGGATGCGGTGGCCGGCGTGGTCAACATCATCACCCGACAGAACTACCAGGGCGCGGAGATCGGTGGCAGCGTCGGCACCGCCGACCAGGGCGGGCTGGACGAAACCAAGCTGAAGTTCGTGGGTGGCCTGGGTGACCTGGAGACCGATGGCTACAACATCCTGGTCAGCCTGGAAGCCTACAACCGCGATCGCCTGGACCAGGACGAGCGTGACCTGACCCGGTCCGGCATCTACAGCGACCAGCCCGGCGGCCGCTGGAACGGCTGGTCGGCCAAGGGCGCACGCTACCTGGTCAACGGGGTGTCGGTGCCGATGCTGGACGCCAACGGGCAGTGCCCGGACGGCACCACCCGCGTGGCCAGTGCGCCGATCGACGGCCTGGCCGGCGACACCTGCGGTTTCAACCAGGCGCCGTACACCACCCTGATTCCGTCCACCAAGCGCTGGCAGGCCTATGCCAACGGCACCTTCCGCCTGAGCGACAACGTGGAAGCGTTCGGCGAGGTGCTGTACAGCGAGGTCAAGGGCGTGTCCTGGTTCGGCAGCAGCCCGTTCTTCACCCTGGAAAGCGGGCGCTTCGCGCTGAACGCCGATACCGGGCTGGCCGAGCCGGTGTCGTCGAACCTGCCGGCGGGCAACCCGTACAACCCGTACGGCCGCGCCATCCCGATCGAATACACCTTCTTCAACCTTGGCGGCACGATCAAGACCAACCGCTCGCAGTCCTACCGTGGCCTGGTCGGGCTGCGCGGCAGCACCGCGCGCTGGGACTGGGAAGTGGGCGCCTTCGGTGCACGCAGCAGCGAGCGCGAGACGGTGTCCGGCGGCTTCGCCAACCGCTGGGCGTTGGCCGATGCGCTGGCCACCGGCAGCTACAACCTGTTGGATCCGTCGGCGACCCCGCAGTCGGTGCTGGATGGCATCAACATCGCCACCCTGCGCCCGGCCGAATCCAAGCTGCAGGGCATCGATGCGAAGATTTCCGGCACGCTCGGCCACACCTGGGCCGGTGAGATCGGCTTTGCGTCCGGCGTTGAATGGCGCCGCGAGAAGCTGGATTCCAACAATCCGTGGCAGATCGATGCCGGCCTGCAGGTGCGCCCGGCGATCGCCGAAGTGCACGGCGAGCGCACGGTCAGCGCCGCCTACGCCGAAGCCATCGTGCCGCTGGCCTCGAAGCTGGAACTGTCGGTGGCCGCGCGCGCGGATCACTACGATGACTTCGGCGACGCGTTCTCGCCCAAGCTGGGCCTGCGCTGGCAGCCGCTGGACTTCCTGCTGGTGCGTGCCGCCGCATCGAAGGGCTTCCGCGCACCGTCGCTTTCCGAGAACTCGGACAGCACCAGCATTTCCTACGGCAGCGTGGTCGACCCGCGTGACCCGGACCTGCCCGGCTCGCGGCAGAACCCGACCTTCTTCACCGTCGGCAACACCGAGCTGAAGCCGGAACGCACGCGCAGCTACAACTTCGGCGTGGTGCTGTCGCCGTGGGCGAACACCAACCTCAGTGTCGATTACTACAGGATCCAACTGGAGAACCTGGTCGGCACCAACAACACCCAGACCCTGGTGACCAACGACGTGCCGGGCGCGGTGCAGCGCGATGACCGCGGCAAGATCCAGGCCGTGTACAACCGCTACCAGAACCTGAGCGACCTGAAGACTTCCGGCATCGACGTGGAGCTGCGCCAGCGCATCCCGACCGAGCGCCTGGGGACCTTCAACCTGAGTTCGGCCTATACCCATGTGCGCGACTACCGCCGCCCGACCGTGATCGGCGGACCGCTGGTGAACTATGCCGGCAGCAACCTGGGCGCCACGCTGCCGAAGAACAAGGCCACCACCACGCTGGACTGGAGCCATGGCGATGTGCGCACCGCGCTGACCTGGTACTACACCAGTGGCTACGACCAGAAGGCCAGCGCCACCGCGCAGGCGGTGCAGGACCGCGTGGATTCCTACAGCCAGTTCGACCTCTACGTGGGCTACACCGGCTTCGAGCAGCTGACCCTGTACGCGAAGATCCAGAACCTGGGCGACGAGGATCCGCCGTACGACGCCTCGTTCCCGGGCATCCGTGCGCCGTATGACTTCAGCCAGTACGACCTGCGCGGCCGCTACTTCACGGTGGGCTTCGACTACCGCTTCTGACCCGCCCCGCGCGCGTCATCCGATCTGCCGGCCGGCCACCCCGCGGGGCCGGCCGGGCTGTACTGGCGCTACAGCGCCTTCAACCATGGGGAATCGTCGTGTCCTTCCATCGCAGTGTGTTGTTGTCCCTGTTCGTCGCCGCCGCCGCGGTCGTGCTTCCCGCCGCGCCGGTGCAGGCGCAGAGCGCCTACTTCTTCCCGCAGGCCACGCAGGCGGCGGATTTCGATCCGGCCATTCCCACCCCGCAGCAGTTCCTGGGCTACGAAATCGGCAGCCGCTACACCCGGCATGACCAGCTGGTGGCCTATTTCAAGGAGCTGGCCAGGCTGTCGGACAAGATCACGGTGCAGGAGATCGGGCGCAGCTACGAAGGCCGCCCGCTGCTGATCGCCACGCTGACCGGTGCGCAGAACCACGCACGGTTGGAATCGCTGCGCCAGCAGCACGCCACGCTGGTGGATCCAGCGCAGCCGCGCAGCGCCGCCGGTGACAGTCCGGTGGTGGTGTGGCTGGGCTACAGCGTGCACGGCAACGAGACGTCCAGCGGCGAGGCAGCGATGTTGACCGCCTACTACCTGGTGGCCAACCGCAGCGCCGAAACCCAGCAGTGGCTGCAGAACGCGGTGGTGCTGTTCGACCCGGCGCAGAACCCGGATGGACGCGACCGCGCGGCGAACTGGCACAACGCGTATGCGTCCAGCCCGGCCTCGGCTGATCCGGCCGACAAGGAGCACGTGGAGCCGTTCCCGCAGGGCCGCACCAACCACTATTTCACCGACCTCAACCGCGACTGGCTGGCGCTGACCCAGCAGGACAGCCGACCGAAGATCGAGGTGTTCCACCAGTGGTATCCCAACGTCCAGATCGATTTCCACGAGATGGGCAAGGACAGCACGTACTACTTCGAACCGTCGCCGAAGAGCATGCACAGCCCGCTGCTGCCGGCGTCGTCGTACGAGTTCAACAAGACCCTCGCCAGGTACCACGCCGCCTCGCTGGACGCGCTGGGTTCGCTGTACTACACCGGTGAAAACTACGACAACTTCTCCCCGGTGTATGGCTCGACCTACCCGGATTTCCATGGCGCGGTGGGGGTCACCGTCGAACAGGCGAGCTCGCGCGGACGCGTGCAGGAGTCGGTCAACGGCCCGTTGACCTTCCCGTTCACCATCCGCAACCAGGTGGCCACCGGGCTGGGCACGGTGCGCGGCGCCGTCGCCGAGCGCGAAGGCCTGCTGTCGCTGCAGAAATCCTTCTTCCAGTCGGCGCTGAAGCAGGCCGGCCAGCAGCCGTTGAAGAGCTTCGTGTTCGGCGACGCGCATGATCCGGCGCTGACCCGCAAGCTGCTGGAACTGCTGCTGCTGCATCGGATCGAGGTGCGTGCGCTGGCCTCGGCGGTAACCGTGGACGGACGCCGTTTCGAACCGGGCAGTGCCTATGTGGTGCCGGCGGCGCAGCCGCAGTTCCGGCTGGTGCATTCGATCTTCGCCGACACCCCGCAGATCAAGGGCGACGTGTTCTACGGCAGTACCTCGTATGCGATCGCGCCGGCCTACGGCGTGGCCTTCGCGGCCAGCAGGAGCCGCATCGGCGAGGGCGCACGGGTGACCGCGGTGGCGGACGCGCAGGGGGGCGTGCAGGGCGGCCAGGCCGGCTATGCGTACGTGATCGACTGGCGCGACTACAACGCCGGCCGCGCGCTGTATGCGCTGCAGGCCAAGGGCCTGTCCACGCGCGTGGCATTCCAGGCCTTTACCGCCGGCACGTCGGGCGGCGAGGTGGCGTTCGCCCCGGGCAGCATCGTGGTGCCGGTCGCCGGCCAGCCGCTGCAGGGCGCCGCGCTGCTCGACGCGGTGCAGGCCGCGGCCAAGGACAGCGGCGTGCGGGCCTACGCGTTGGCCAGCGGCCAGAGCCGCGCCGGCATCGACCTGGGCAGCGACAGCGTCAAGGCGCTGCGCAAGCCGGCGGTGGCGCTGGTGATGGGCGAGGGCGTGAACGCGACCGAGATCGGCTCGGCATGGTTCCTGTTGGACCAGCAGCTGCAGCTGCCGGCGAGCAAGATCGACCCTTCGCAGCTGGGCAGAATATCGCTGGACCGCTACACCTCGATCGTGTTGTCCGGTGGCAAGTACGAGGGCGTGGATGAAGCGGCGGTCGGCGCGCTGAAGCGCTGGATCCAGGCCGGCGGATCGTTGGTGACTTACGGCACCGCATCGCGCTGGGCGATCGAGAAGAAGCTCGCTGATGGCGAGAAGCTGGGCGCGGACGAAGAGACCGCCGATGCATCGCGCAGGGCGTTTGGTGACCAGCGTGATATCGCGGCGATCGAGCGGGTAAGTGGCAACATCCTGAGCGCGGACATCGACACCAGCCATCCGCTGGGCTTCGGCACGCCGCGCCGGCAGTTGGCGGTGAACAAGGAAAACGCGGTGGTGCTGCAGCCCAGCGCCAATCCGTTTTCCACGGTGGTGCGGGTGGACGAGCAGGTGCGTGTAAATGGTTATCTGTCCGAGCGCAATCGTGCGCGGGTGAGCGGTTCGGCGTGGTTGCTGGTGTCGCCGCAGGGGCAGGGCAACGTCGTGCTGTTTGCCGATGATCCGGCGCACCGCAAGTACTGGCACGGGACGGACCGGTTGCTGGTCAATGCGCTGTTCTTCGGCAACCTGCTGAATCCCGCGAAGCCGCGGGGGTAGTGGGTTGGGTTTGCCGGGCTTGCAGCCCGGCTGCCCGCTTTGAAGCAAAGGCAAAAGCCTGCAGGGCTATGTGTTGCTGGGGCGGGGTGGCTGTGCAGGACACGCCGCAAGTACGTCCGTGTAGGCTCGCTTTTCGCATCCATGCGAAAAGACGGTCCTGCACAGCC
>NZ_JBDJNU010000050.1:0-30107 GCF_039674585.1 Stenotrophomonas lacuserhaii
TGGGTGACGACCGTTGGTCGTCACGCCCTGGCCCATCAGAAGCTGTGACGACCAACGGTCGTCACCCACCGCAGCCCGGGTCGTCACCCACCGCAGCCGCCGGTCAGGCGTGGCCGCCCACTGACGGGGTGTCCTTCTCCTGCTGCTCCAGCTCGCGCGCCACGGCTTCCGGCGAACGCGTGAACGGCGCCAGGCGGGCGTAGAACGCCGGCACCACGAACAGCGACAGGAAGGTGGAAAGGGTCACGCCGAAGATGATCACCACGCCGATGGTGCCACGACTGGCCGAACCCGGGCCTCCGGCGACCACCAGCGGGATGGCACCGACCACCGTGGCGATGGAGGTCATCAGGATCGGGCGCAAACGGACGCGTGCCGATTCGATGATCGCCTCGCGTACCGTGCGTCCTTCATCGCGCAGCTGGTTGGCGAACTCCACGATCAGGATGCCGTTCTTGGCCGCCAGGCCCACCAGCATCACGATGCCGATCTGGCTGAACAGGTTCACCGTACCGCCACTCAGCCACAGGCCAACCAGTGCGCCGAGCACGCCCAGCGGCACGGTCAGCATGATGGTCAGCGGATGGATGAAGCTTTCAAACTGCGCCGCCAGCACCAGATACACCACCAGCAGGGCCATCGCGAAGGTCAGCAGCACCGCGCCGCCGGCACTCTGGTACTCGCGTGATTCGCCTTTCCAGCTGATCTGCGCATGCTGCGGCAGCTCTTCGCGGGTCACCGACTGCGCCCAGGCGATGGCTTCGCCCAGCGGATAACCGGGCGCCAGGCCGGCGCTGATGGTGATCGAGCGCAGGCGGTTGAAGCGGTTCAGCGAACCGGCTTCGGCGACTTCGCTCAGGGTCACCAGGTTGGACAGCGGCACCAGCTCACCGGAGCTGGACCGCACCCGGATGGCGGCCAGGTCGGCCGGCGTGGCGCGCCCGTCGCGGCCCGCCTGCACCAGCACGTCGTACTCTTCGCCGTTGTCGACGAAGGTGGTGACCCGGCGCGATCCCATCATGGTTTCCAGCGCCGAACCTATCGCGGTCACCGGCACGCCGAGATCGGCCGCGCGCTGGCGGTCGATGTTCACCCGCATCTGCGGCCGCGTTTCCTTGTAATCCGAATCTACGCCGACCAGGCCGGGATTGTCAGCCATGCGCAGCAGGATACGGTCGCGCCACTGGGCGATCTCCGCATACTCCGGCCCGCCCAGCACGATCTGGAACGGCTGCCCGCCGCTGCGCACCAGGCCCCCACCCACCTGCGTGCGCACGCGCACGCCACGCACGGCATCAAGGTCCTTCTGCAGCGCATCGGCCACTTCCGGGGTGGAGGTGGAGCGCTCACGCCAGGGCTGCAGGAAGACGCTGATGCGGCCGGTGTGCATTTCCTCGCTGGATCCCCAGCCGCCCGGCACGCGCGGATTGGCGCGGACGATCGGGCGGTCTTCGCCCACATGCTTGGCAACGATCGCCTCCACTTCCTGCACCTGGCCGACCGTGTAATCAAAACCCGCGCCTTCGGGGCCGTCGATCATGATCTGGAACGAGCCACGGTCTTCGGCCGGCGCCAATTCGGACGGCAGGTGCTTGATCAGCAACCAGCTGGCAAACAGCGTGGCCGCCATCACCAGCAGGTAGATCCAGGTGCGGTCCACGTGGCGGTCCAGCACGCGGCCGTAGCCGCCGGCCAGCTTTTCCAGGTTGCGGTTGATCACCCCGTACAGGCCACGCGGGGCCTTGCCGGTGTGCGGCTTGAGCAGCTTGGACGCCATCATCGGGGTCAGCGTCAGCGCCACGAACGCGGACAACGCCACGGCGGCCGCCAGCGCCACCGCCAGTTCGCGGAACAATCGCCCGGTGTTGCCTTCCAGGAAGCCGACCGGCAGGAATACCGCCACCAGCACCGCGGTGGTGGCGATCACCGCGAAGGCCACCTGCGCGGTGCCGCGCTTGGACGCCACCAGCGGCGGTTCGCCCAGGTCGATGCGGCGCTGCACGTTTTCCACCACCACGATCGCATCATCCACCACCAGCCCGATGCACAGCACCAGTGCCAGCAGGGTCAGCAGGTTGATCGAAAAATCGAAGGCGTACAGCGCGATGAACGCAGCCACCAGGCACACCGGCACGGTGACCGCCGGGATCAGCGCGGCGCGGAAACTGCCGAGGAACAGCCAGATCACCACCAGCACCAGCAGCATCGCTTCCACCAGCGTGGCGTAGACGCGGTCCACTGCCGCTTCGATGAAGGTGGTGTTGTCGAAGGTCACCGCGATCTGCGTGCCCTGCGGCAGGGTTTCGGCGATGCGGTCGGCCTGCGCGCGTGCCAGGCGGGTCACGTCCAGCGCATTGGCGGTGGAGGTCTTGACGATGCCCAGGCCCACGCCCGGCTCGCCGTTGCTGCGGTAATAGGCGCGGCGTTCGGCCGAAGCCAGCTCGATCTTCGCCACGTCGCCCATGCGCACCACGTAGCCATCGCTGCCCTTGCCCAGCGGGATGGTCGCGAAGTCTTCCGGCTTCACGTAGTTGCGCTCCACGCGCAAGGTGAAGTCGCGGTCGGCGGATTCAATGCGGCCCGCCGGAAGTTCCACGTTCTCGTTGCGCAGCGCGGTCTCCACATCGCCGGTGGTCAACCCGCGTGCCGCCAGCTGGTCGCGGTCCAGCCAGATGCGCATGGCGTAGCGCTGGCGGCCACCGATGCGCACCTGCGATACACCGTCCAGGCTGGCGAAGCGGTCCACGACGTAGCGTTCGGCGTAATCGCTGAGGGCCAGCGTGTCCATGTTGGACGAGGACAGGTTGAACCAGATGATGGCTTCGTCGTCGCTGTTGGCCTTCTCGATCTCCGGCGCGCGTGCCTCGTCGGGCATGCGGTCGGCCACGCCGCTGACGGCGTCGCGCACGTCGTTGGCCGCGGCTTCGATATCGCGGTTGCTGGTGAACTCCAGGCTGATCTGCGCGCGGCCGTTGGTGCTGCGCGCGTTGATCATGTCGATGCCTTCGATGCCCGACAGGGAATCCTCCAGCACCTGGGTGACCCGGCTTTCGATCACCGCCGCCGATGCGCCCGGATAGTCCACCGATACCGACACCACCGGTGGATCGATGGCCGGCAGTTCGCGCAGCGTCAGCCGGGTGAACGACATGACGCCGAGCACGATCAGCAGCAGGCTCATCACTACGGCGAAGACCGGCCGCTGGATGGAAATGTTGGAAAGTTTCATCCGCCGTTACCGGCCGGTGCGACGGGCGCGTCCGAGGCCGGCGCTGCCGGCGGCGGCGGCAGCTTTTCCGGCGCCGGTGCATCCACCGGCGCGACCGCGCGGGCGTCGACCTTCAGGCCGGGGCGCAGCTTGCCGGTGCCGTCCACGATGATGCGCTCGCCGGCGTTGATGCCCTGCTTGAGTTCCACCACCCCGGCGCGGCGCGAGCCGATCACCACGTCGGCGCGCTCCACCGTGCTGTCTGCCTTCAGCCGGTAGACATAAGAGTCCCTGCCCACCTGCACTACGGCGATCTCCGGCACCACCAGCGCCTGCCGTTCCGGGCGGTAGATGCGCACGTCCAGCAGCATGCCCGGACGCAGTGCGTGGTCGCCGTTGGCGAAGTCGGCACGCACGGTGACCGCACGGGTGGACGGGTCGACGCGGGCATCGATGGTGGTTACTTCGCCTTCGAACGTACGCCCCGGCCAGGCCACGCTGGTGGCTTCGACCTTGTTGCCATCGGCCAGCGAAGACAGTTCCGCTTCCGGCACCTGGAAGTCCACGTGCATGCGTTCGATGTCGTCGAGCGTGGCGATCGCCGTGGTCGGCGTCACCAGCGAGCCCGGGCTGACCTGGCGGATGCCCAGCACGCCGGCAAACGGTGCCCGCACGCTGCGATCACCGATGTCGGCCTGCATTTCCGCCACCCGTGCTTCGGCGGTATCGCGGATCGCCTTCTGGGTGTCCAGGGTGGAACTGGCCACCAGTTGCTGCTGGGCCAGTTCACGCTGGCGCCTGTACAGCTGGTCGGCTTCGGCGAAGGTGGCCTGGGCCTGGGTCAGGGCCGCCTGCTGGGCCAGGCCGCGCAGGGTGACCAACGGGGTGCCGGCAGCCACCTGCTGGCCACTTTCGAAGTGCACCTGCTCGATGATCTCGCTGACCTTGGCGGTGATGGTCACCGATTCACGTGCCTTGGCCGTGCCCAATGCCTGCAACGTATCGCTCCACGCGGCCGATTCCACGACCTGCGCGGTGACCGGCACATCGGCGCCCTGGCGGCGCGCCGCCTGCGGTTCGCCCTTGCAGCCGGCCAGCAACACCAGGGCCAGGCCAACGGCCGTGCCCATTGCGATACGTCCCACCATGAATAGTCCCGTCCTCTGCATGACCGGCGAGTGTAGGGGGCGCCATGCGAAGACCGTATGTGCCAAGCGTTTACCGCAGCCTGCGCGCCCGGCGATAGCGACCGGAACCCTTTCCGTGCAAGGGCTTGCGCCAGGGTGTCATCGTGTATCGGGATGTGTCGTCACCACCACGCGTGCAGCTTGCGACGCCCGACGCGGGCCCGGTAGCGCCGACCCATGGTCGGCGAGCGCAGCGGCGCCTTCAACCCGGTAGCGCCGACCCATGGTCGGCGAGCGCAGCGGCGCCTTCAGCCCGGTAGCGCCGACCCACGGTCGGCGAGCGCAGCGGCCCCTGCAATCGCTCAGGACGTGATGGTCTGGGTCAACGATTCCCACGTAGGCGGCAGCGGCCAGTTCGCGGCCTGGTTGCCATCCAGCACCCGGCGCAGGTCGCGCGGGTCGATCTGCGGCGCCAGCACGTGTACCAGTTCCAGCGCGTAATCACGCAGCACGCGGTCACGCGGCAACACCGCCCAGGCGATGCATTCGGCGATCGGTGCCGGCGCCACCCAGGCGCGCAGGTCATGATCGGCGGCGCTGACCGCCATTTCAGCCAGCAGGCCCACGCCCACCCCGCTGCGCACGTAGGTCTTGATCAGATCGGCATCCAGCGCGGTCAGCGCGATGTCCGGCTCCAGCCCGGAACCGGCGAACGCCCGCTGCAGCGAAGACGCCGCACGCGTGGACGATTCGTAGCTGATCAACGGATGGGCGGCCAGCGCGGCCAGGTCCGGGGCGCGGCCGGCGCGATCCAGCGGATGGCCCTTGGGCACCAGCACCAGCCGCCGCCAGCGATACAGCGGCACGGCGATCCCGGCACTGGGCTCGCCGCCGGCGGTACTGATGATGGCGATGTCCGCATCGCCCTGGCTGAGCAGGTCCAGCGCGTCGCTTTCAGCGGCCTGCTGCAGGTGCACACTCACCTGCGGATAGGCCTGCTTGATCCGCGCCACCGCCGGCGGCAGCACGAAGCGTGCCTGCGTGTGGGTCGTGGTCAGCACCAGCTGGCCCTGGCTTTCACGCCGCTGGTTGGCGGCATAAGTGCGGATGTTGTTGGCTTCGGCGAGCACCGCGCGGGAGCGGCTGATCACTTCCACCCCGGCCGGAGTGACCGATTCCAGGCTGCGGCCGCGCCGCACGAACAGCAGGAAGCCCAGTTCATCCTCCAGCTGCTTGAGCTGCTTGGACAGCCCGGGTTGGGTGGCATGCACGCGCGATGCGGCGAGCGTGATGTTCAGCTCGGCGTCGGCGATGGCGACCAGATAGCGGAGCTGGGTCAGCGTCATGGCAGGCGGCTCGGTAGGGAAAACCACTGTAGGTCAATTGCCCTCACCAACATATAACCAAACGTTGTTTATGAAAGGTATCTGGTCATTTCCTGCTGTCATATGGCAGCGCTACGGTCAGCCGGCCAAGGCGGTTACCAGCAGCGGCCGCCTTCCCTCTTGCCGCCGCGTCTGGCGCGGCCCCTCCCGGAGTGCCCTCATGGCCCTGTACGAGTCCATCCTCGATACCATCGGCAACACCCCCATCGTCAAGCTGCACCGGCTGGCACCGGCGCACGCCACCCTGTACGCCAAGGTGGAATCGTTCAACCCGGGCGGTTCGGTCAAGGACCGGCTGGCGCTGGCGATCGTGCTCGACGCCGAGCAGCGGGGCCTGCTCAAGCCGGGCGACACCATCATCGAAGCCACCTCCGGCAACACCGGCGTGGCGCTGGCGATGGTGGCCGCCGCCCGCGGCTACAAGTTCGTCGCCACCATGGTGGAAACGTTCTCCATCGAGCGTCGCAAACTGATGCGGGCGTATGGCGCCAAGGTGATCCTGACCCCGGCCGCCGAGCGCGGCAGCGGGATGGTGCGCCGGGCCGCCGAACTGGCCCAGGAACACGGCTGGTTCCTGGCCAGCCAGTTCGCCAACCCGGCCAATCCGGCCTACCACCGCAGCACCACCGCCGCGGAGATCCTGCGTGACTTCGCCGGCCGGCGGCTGGACTACTTCGTCAGCGGCTGGGGCACCGGCGGCACGCTGACCGGCGTGGGCGAGGTGCTGAAGGTAGCCCGCCCGCAGACCCGCATCATCGCCACCGAACCGGCCGGCGCGGCGCTGTTGAAGGGCGATGACTGGAAGCCGCACAAGATCCAGGGCTGGACGCCGGACTTCGTGCCGGACGTGCTCAACCGCAACGTGGTGGACGAACTGGTGACCGTGGAAGATGACCGCGCGATCAGCACCGCGCGTCGGCTGGCCGCCGAAGAAGGCCTGTTTGTCGGCATTTCCGCCGGTGCCACGCTCGCCAGCGCGCTGGATGTCGCTGAGCGCGCCGAACCCGGCTCGGTGATCCTGGCGATGCTGCCGGACACCGGCGAGCGCTACTTCTCCACGCCGCTGTTCGCCGATGTGAACGAAGGGTCCGACGACGACTGGCTGGCCGGCCTGCCGTAAGCGCTCCCTCGCCTGGCGGGCGGGGTGTTCTTTTCCTGTTCGCAGCGTGTGAGACGGTCATGACGCAGCCTGCATGTCGCCCCGGTTACGGTGGCACATGCAACGCGGGACGTTGCGCCGTTTCAACGACAGCCAGGAGAAGGAAGCATGAAGATCGAAGTTTGGCAGGGTGACATCACGACCCTGGCGGTGGATGCGATCGTCAATGCGGCCAACGAATCCCTGCTGGGCGGCGGCGGTGTGGACGGTGCCATCCACCGGGCGGCAGGTCCCGGGCTGCTGCAGTCGTGCGAACAGTTGCCGCAGCTGCGCCCCGGCGTGCGCTGCCCGACCGGCGAAGTGGTGGCCACCGACGCGCACGATCTGCCCGCCCGCTTCGTGCTGCACACGGTGGGCCCGGTCTGGCACGACGGCCAGCGCGACGAAAGCGCGCTGCTGGCGAATTGTTACTGGAAATCGTTGCAACTGGCCGAGAAACTCGGCGCACGCTCGATCGCCTTCCCGGCGATCAGCTGTGGCGTCTACGGTTATCCGCTGTACCGCGCGGCGGAAATCGCGGCCACGGAGACGCTGGCCTGGCAGCGCAGCCATCGCGAACCGCGGCGGATCATCCTGGTGGCCTACAATACGGCGACGTTCAAGGCCTATCAGCAGGCGTTGTCGGCCGCCGGGCAGACGCTGGCGGACGAGGACGAAGGCGAGGCGCCACGCCGCGGTGACCGGATCGCAGCGGCGCAGCCGTTGGTGCCCGCTTACTGAAGGCGGTGACGGCCCGGGGGGCCGTCACCGTTCAAGCTGTCTCAGTTGGCGTCCACGTCGGCCGGTACCGCAACCGCTACGTCGCTGTCCGCCGATGCGGCATCACGCACCGAAAGCGATTCGCCGCTCCCCGCGCTCAACCGCACCTGCACCACGGCCTGGCTTTCTTCCAGGCTGGCGACCAGCAGCTGGTAACGGCCAGCCGGCAGGTTCGCCTGCAGCCGTGCGTTGGTCCCGCTGCCGCCGTCGTCGTCTTCCAGGTTGATGGTGCCGCCGGTCAGCCGCAGGGTGGTGTCGACCTGGTCGGACAGCGCATCGATGCGCACCGAACCCGCCTGCGGCACGTTCAGCACGAAACGGCGCTCGCCGTCCTCGCGCGACAGCAGCGCCTGTACGTTGGCGCCGACGGCCAGGGTGGTGCCATCGGCAGACACCACGTCCGCGGCCAGTGCGGTGTTCTTGACGTCCAGGCGGAACTGGCCACTGCCTTCGTCATCCAGCGCGCGCACGCCCAGCTTGTAGGTGCCGCTGTCCAGCATCAGGCTCAGGCGTGAGTTGGTGGAACTGCCACCGTCATCGTCCTCCTCCTCCACGTTGGCACCCTTCAGGTCGAGCACGGTGTCGAACGCGCTGGAGGACAGGTTGATCTGGTACAGGCCCGGCTTGTCGACCTGCAGGGTGTATTCCTGGCGCTGGTCGGCCAGCAGGTCGACGATCTGCCCACCATTGGCGAGCGGCTTGCCGTCATACGGCACCACTTCGGTGGCCTGCAGGCGATACGGACCGTAGGCATCGGCGTCGTCGCCATTGACGGCGATACGGTAACGGCCGGCGCCGTCGGCCCGGAAGGTCACTTCCAGGCCGCTGTCTTCAGACCGCTCGCCGCGGGTCACCAGGGTGCCGTCGTCGCGGAACACCGATATCGCGCCGGACAGCGAGCCGACCAGCTTCAGCGACACCGCCTGCTTGTCTTTCAGTTGCATCGAATAGAGCTGGTAGCGGCTGCCGTCGCTGAAGCTCAGCGGGCTGGACGTGGTGATCTCGCCGGCCACCGCCTTGTCGAAGTCCAGCGAAGCGGCCTTGCCGCCATCGGCGGCGCCCGCCTTCTGGCCACAGCCGCTGATCGCCAGCGCCAGGGCGGCGGCCAGTAGGGTCGTTGCAATACGCATGGTGTTTCTCCTTGGCCCATCATTCAGAGGCCGCGAAGTGGCCATGCCCCGGGCAGGCGACACGATAGCGGAAAAAAAAAACGCCGGCACGTGCCGGCGTTCTTTCATCGACGGGGCAGCGGAATCAGCCGTTCCACTTGCCCAGTGCCGCCTGGCCGTTTTCCTTGGCGCGCTCGTACACGGTCTTCTGCGCAGCGGCGTAGTTGCCCTTGGTGTCCTTGCCCCACAGCGCCAGAGCGGCCTGCTGCATGGCACGGCCGTAGGAGAACGTCAGCGGCCACGGCAGGTTGCCCATCTGGTTCATCGCGTTGAGGTGTTCGGTGGACTGCTCGTCGCTCTGGCCGCCGGACAGGAACACCACGCCCGGCAGGATCGCCGGCACGGTGCTCTTCAGGCACATCACGGTCGATTCGGCCACTTCCTCGGCATCGGCCTGCTCTTCGCAGTCCTTGCCGGAGATGACCATCGAGGCCTTCAGGATGGTGCCTTCCAGCAGCACGTTCTGCTGGTACAGCGCGTCGAACAGCGAACGCAGGGTGGCTTCGGTGACTTCGTAGCAGGTCTCGATGTCATGGTCGCCGTCCATGATCACTTCCGGCTCGACCATCGGCACCAGGCCGCATTCCTGGCACAGGGCGGCATAACGGGCCAGCGCGTGCGCGTTGGACTCGATGCAGGTGCCCGACGGGATGCTCTCGCCGATGTTGATGACCGCACGCCACTTGGCGAAGCGCGCACCCAGCTTGTAGTACTCCTGCAGGCGCTCGCGCAGGCCGTCCAGGCCTTCGGTGACCAGCTCGCCCGGGCAGCCGGCCAGCGGGTGGGCGCCCTTGTCGACCTTGATGCCCGGGATCATGCCGTTGTCGGCCATGTACTTGGCGAACGGCACGCCGTCCTTGGTCGACTGACGGATGGTCTCGTCGAACAGGATCGCGCCGGAGATGTGCTCGTTGAGCTTCGGCGTGGTCAGCAGCAGTTCGCGGTAGGCGCGACGGTTTTCTTCGGTGTTCTCAACGCCGACGCTGGCAAAGCGCTTGGCGATGGTGCCGGTGGATTCGTCGATCGCGATGATGCCCTTGCCCGGGGCGACCATGGCCTGGGCGGTTTCAGCCAGCTGTTCGATGCTCATGTACTTCCTGTGGCGGGTGCGGGAAAAACCCGATTATAGCCCCCGCCTCCCGTGAACTGTCCGTCCACGGGATCTGGAACCGCTTCCATGCTGCGCAACCGTGACGGCGCTGCGCTTGCGCCGCGCCGTCCAGACTTGCTTACAGCTCGCCCAGTCCGCTGGCGCTGCCGTTGGCACCCACTTCCAGCAGGCGCAGGGTGTTGGTGGCGCCATGGGTCTCCATGTGTTCGCCACTGGTGAACACTACGCGGTCGCCGGCGGCCAGCAGCCCGGCTTCGGCCAGCAGGCGGATGCTGCCACGCGCGGCTTCACGCGGGGTCAGGCCGCGGCTGTCGAAGTTGATCGGGAACACATCGCGCATCAGCGCCATCTGGCGGCGGGCGCCGTCGTGGCGGGTCACCGCGAACACCGGCGCGGAGGCACGGAAACGCGACAGGTAGCGGGCGGTGCCGCCGGATTCGGTCATCGCCACGATCGCCCGCACGCCCACGTGCTGGGACAGGAACATGGTGGCCATGGCGATGGCCTGGTCGGCACGTTCCAGGTTGCGCGGCGAGGCGCCGAAGTCCGTTTCAGTCTGGAACTGGCGCTCGGCGCCCAGGCAGATGCGCGCCATCGCCTCCACGGCCTTGACCGGGTAGGCGCCGGCGGCGGTTTCGGCCGACAGCATCACCGCATCGGTACCGTCGATGACCGAGTTGGCCACGTCCAGCACTTCGGCGCGGGTCGGGATCGGGCTTTCAACCATCGACTGCAGCATCTGGGTGGCGGTGATCACCACCTTGTTCTGCGCCAGCGAGGCCTTGATGATCTTCTTCTGCAGGCCCGGCAGCTCGGCATCGCCGATTTCCACGCCCAGGTCGCCGCGCGCCACCATCACCACATCGCTGGCGTCGACGATCTCTTCCAGGTTCTCGATGGCTTCGGTGCGCTCGATCTTGGACACCAGCGCGGCGTAGCAGCCGTGCGATTCGGCGATCTCGCGGGCATCGTTCATGTCCTGCGCGTTGCGGCAGAACGACACGGCGATGAAGTCCACGCCGATCTTGGCGACGATGCCGATCAGCTCCTTGTCGCGCTCGGTCAGCGCGCCCAGCGACAGGCCACCGCCCTGCTTGTTCAGGCCCTTGCGGTCGGACAGCACGCCGTCGTTGAGCACGGTGTTGATGATGCGCTCGCCCTGCACTTCCACCACCTGCAGCTGCATCAGGCCGTCATCCAGCAACAGCACATCGCCCGGGCCCACGTCCTGCGGCAGGCCGAGGTAGCTCACGCCGACCTGGGTGGTATCACCCGGCGGCACGTTGGTGGCGGCCACCAGGTCGAAGCGGTCACCGGCCTTGAGCTGGATCTTGCCTTCGGCGAAGCGTTCGATGCGGATCTTCGGGCCCGGCAGGTCGGCCAGGATGCCCACTTCCACGCCCACGCGGGCAGCGGCGGCACGCACGTCGGCGGCACGCTTGGCCTGGCCGGACGGATCACCATGGCTGAAGTTCAGGCGAACCACGTTGACGCCAGCGCGGAACAGCTCCTCGAGGATGCCGGGCGGATCGGTGGCCGGGCCGAGGGTGGCTAGGATCTTGGTGCGACGCTGACGCTCGAACATGGTGGATGGGCTCCCGTTAAAGCAGGGAAATTAGCACATCCTTCACGACCCATGTATGCGGTTACAGCCTTGCGGGGTCTGGTTCTGCTCGATGTCTGCAAGACAATACGGGGCAGCATGGATAACCAAGCCACGGCGCCGGTAGCGCCGAGCCATGCTCGGCGAGCGCGAAGCGCGGCCTGCGCCAGCCCGCCATGCCCGAAGGATCCCCGCAGACACCGGGATCAGCGGATCAGCGTCAGCAACTCCGTCGGCGCGGCGGCCAGCGCATCGGCGCCGGCCTCGCGCAGCTCTTCGGCACCGCCGAAACCCCACAGCACGCCGATGTTGCGCAGGCCGTGGTGGCGCGCGCCTTCGATGTCCATGCGGCGGTCACCGATCATCCAGCACTGGCCTGGCTGCAGCGACAACCGGGACAACGCCTCGGCCACCAGCTGCGGCTTGCTGCTGCGGCTGCCATCGGCGGTGGCCCCGATGACCTCGTCGAAGCATGCACCGAAGGGCAGATGCTCCACGATGCGTCGCGCGTGGGTTTCGTTCTTGGCGGTGACCACCGCCAGGCGGTGACCACGCGCCCGCAGCGCGCGCACCACCTGTTCGATGTCCTCGAACACCGCATGCTCCTGCCAGCCTTCGGTTTCGAAGCGCTCGCAGTAGTACGCCACGGCCTGTTCCACCTTGGCCGCATCGTTGAACAGCGGCCCGAAGCTGGTGCGCAGCGAGGGACCGATCCAGCCGCGCAGCGCCTCCACCGGAGGCGCCGGATGCTGCATCCGCTCGAAAGCGTGGGTGATGCAGCGGGTGATGCCGATCTGCGAATCGATCAGTGTGCCGTCCAGATCGAAGAACAGCGTGTCACGCACCGCATCACCGTGATCACCCACGGCCGTCACCCACCGGTCCTCCACCATTACGCGCCCCGCGCTTCGAGCGCCGCCACCGCCGGCAGGGTCTTGCCTTCCAGGAACTCCAGGAACGCGCCGCCGCCGGTGGAGATGTAGCTGACGTCGCCGGCGATGTCGAACTTGTCCACCGCCGCCAGGGTGTCACCACCACCGGCAATGGAGAACGCCTTGGAGCCGGCGATGGCACGCGCCAGCGCTTCGGTGCCCTTGCTGAAGGCCTCGAATTCGAACACGCCGACCGGGCCGTTCCACACCACGGTGCCGGCCTTGTTGATCAGTTCGGCGTACTGCTGGGCGGTCTGCGGGCCGATATCCAGGATCAGGTCATCCTCTGCCACCGCATCAACCGCCTTCACCGTGGCTTCGGCATCGGGCAGGAACTGCTTGGCCACGACCACGTCGGTGGGCAGCGGAATGTCCGCACCGCGCGCCTTGGCGTCGGCGACGATCTTCTTCGCCGTTTCCAGAAGGTCCGGTTCGTACAGCGACTTGCCCACCGGGTACCCGGCCGCGGCGATGAAGGTATTGGCGATGCCGCCACCGACGATCAGCTGGTCGACCTTGCCGACCAGGCTGGCCAGCAGTTCCAGCTTGGTGCTGACCTTGCTGCCGGCCACGATCGCCAGCAACGGCTTGGCCGGTTCCTTCAGGGCCTTGGCCAGCGCATCCAGTTCGGCCATCAGCAGCGGGCCACCGGCCGCCACCGGGGCGAAACGGATCACGCCGTGGGTGGAAGCCTGCGCGCGGTGCGCGGTACCGAAGGCGTCCATCACGAACACGTCGCACAGCGCGGCGTACTGCCTGGCCAGCGCTTCATCGTCCTTGCCCTCGCCTACGTTCATGCGGCAGTTTTCCAGCAGCACGATCTGGCCCGGCTGCACGTCCACGCCGCCCACCCAGTCGCGCAGCAGCGGCACGTCGCGGCCCAGCAG
This sequence comes from Stenotrophomonas lacuserhaii, assembly GCF_039674585.1. Taxonomy (GTDB): domain Bacteria; phylum Pseudomonadota; class Gammaproteobacteria; order Xanthomonadales; family Xanthomonadaceae; genus Stenotrophomonas; species Stenotrophomonas pennii_A. Next base: position 13,341 of record NZ_JBDJNU010000050.1, read on the forward strand.
TTCGGACAGGCGGCGGGCAACGGGCTGCAGCGAATTTTCCTCGCTCCACTCGCCCTCTTTCGGTCGCCCCAGGTGCGAAGTCACCATTACCGCCGCGCCCTGCTCCAGCGCCTGCCTGAGCGTAGGCAGCGAGGCGCTGATGCGCTGTTCGGAACTGATCTGGCCGTTCTCGATCGGCACGTTCAGGTCCTGCCGGATCAACACGCGCTTGCCGGAGAGGTCGAGGTCGGTCATGCGGACGATGGACATGGGCATTCCTGTTCTGGGGAAGAAGCGCGCCGCGCGGCGCAGCCCACTATTGTCCGGGCTGCGCAGGCGCATCGCAAACCCCGCAGGGACCACACATCGGTAGTGACGGCCGCTGGCCGTCAACCAGGGGATTCATGACGGCCAGCGGCCGTCACTACAGAAAGAAAAACGCCGCCCGGAGGCGGCGTCTTTCATTCCGTCATTTACCGCCCAGGCGCTCCCACAGGAAGCCGTAAGCCAACGCGGACATGTGCGCGGCCTGCGCATTGTTCGCCGCACCGCCGTGACCGCCTTCGATGTTCTCGTAGTAGGTGACATCCTTTCCTGCGTCGATCATCTTCGCCGCCATCTTGCGCGCATGGCCCGGATGCACGCGGTCATCGCGGGTGGAGGTGGTGAACAGCACCGGCGGGTACGCCTTCTTCGCATCGAACAGGTGATACGGCGAGAAGGTCTTGATGTACTCCCAATCGGCCGTATCCGGATTGCCGTATTCGGCCATCCACGAGGCACCGGCCAACAGATGGCTGTAGCGTTTCATGTCCAGCAGCGGCACCTGCACCACCACCGCACCGAACAGCTCCGGGTATTGGGTCAGCATGTTGCCGGTCAGCAGGCCGCCATTGCTGCCGCCCTGCACGCCCAGGTGCCGGGGCGAGGTGATCTTCCGCGTCACCAGGTCCTGCGCGACGGCCGCCATGTCCTCATACGCCTTGTGGCGGTTCTGCTTGAGCGCGGCCTGGTGCCAGCGCGGCCCATATTCACCGCCGCCACGGATGTTGGCGACCACGTACACGCCGCCCTTTTCCAGCCACGCACGGCCCATGCCGCCGGAATAATTCGGCGTGAGGGAGATCTCGAAACCACCATAGCCGTACAACAGGGTCGGGTTCGAACCATCCCGCGGCATGTCCTTGGCGTGCACCACGAAGTACGGCACGCGGGTGCCGTCCTTGCTGGTGGCGAAGTGCTGCTCGATGACCTTGCCTTCGGCATCGAAGAACGCGGGCATGGTCTTCAGCACTTCCGGCGTGCTGCCGATCTCGGCCAGCGCCAGGGTGGTCGGGGTCAGGTAATCGGTCGCGGTCAGCCACACGGCATTGCTGTCGTTGCTGTCCACCGCGCCGACGCCCAGCGTGCCGAATGCCGGCGCACCGACGAACTCACTGCGGGTCCAGCCGTTGCTGCCGGGCGTCAGCACGCTGAGTCGGTTCTTGACGTCGTCCAGCACGTTCAGCACCACGTGGTCCTTGGTCCACACCGCACCGGCCAGCGAGGTGGTATCGGTCGGGGCGAACAGCACGTCGAAATCGCGCTTGCCGGCGAGGAAGTCCTCCAGCCTGGCCGCCAGCAGCGAACCGGCGGCGTAGGTCCTGCCGCCCACCGTCCACGGCTCGCGCAGCTCCAGGCTCAGCCACTGCTTGTGCAGGCCCTTTTCAGCCGAGTTCGGCGCGTCGATCTTGCTCAGCTTGCCATCGTCGGCGCGCAGGTACAGCTCGTTGTTGTAGAAGGCCAGCGTGCGGCTGACCAGGTTGCGTTCGAAGCCGGGGGTATCATCGTGGACGGCCGCGATGTACATGTCGTCCGGCTTGCCTTCGTACACCACCTGCGCCGATGCCAACGGCGTGCCGCGCTTCCACAGCTTGGCCACGCGCGGATAGCCGGAGGTGGTCATCGAGCCGGGGCCGAAGTCGGTGTAGACGAACACGTTGTCACGGTCGACCCAGCCCAGCCCGCCCTTGGATTCGGGACGGAAGAAGCCATCGGTGACCCAGTTGCGGCTGGCCAGGTCGAATTCACGCGTGACATCGGCATCGGCGCCGCCGCGCGACAGCGCGATCAGGCAGCGGTTGTACTCCGGCCGCAGGCACTCCACGCCGTGCCACACCCAGTTCTCGCCCTCGGCCTTGTTCAGCGCATCCAGGTCGATCACCGTCTCCCACTGCGGCGATGCCTTGCGGTACTCGGCCAGGGTGGTGCGACGCCACAGCCCGCGCTCGTGCTGCTTGTCCTTCCAGAAGTTGTAGTAGTAGTCGCCGATCTTCTCCACGCCGGGAATCTTGGCGTCCGAATCGAGGACTTCACGGATGCGGGCCTCCATCTGGGCAAACGCCGGCGTCTGCGCAAGACGGGCTTCGGCCTTGGCGTTCTGTTCCTTTACCCAGGTCAACGGTCTGTCACCGGCGACCTCTTCCAGCCAAGCGTACTGATCGTCCTGTTCAGCTTCAGCGGCCATGGCAGGCCCCACCGAGGCAGTGGTCATCATGCCGGCCAGCAGGCAGGCGGAAGCGAGTCGTGACATTGCGGTTCCAGGCAGTCATAAGCCGCTGAACGCTATCACAGCGCCTGCGCCGCGCCCCCGTGTCGAAGGTCAGGCCGTGCGGACCGTGCGCGCGCCCCGTCGCCGCGCCTGCACGCGACGCCGTTGCCAGCGCGGCAGGGGAAAGCGCAACAGCGACCACCACGCGACCAGCGGCATTCCCAGCAGCCACAGCGGCATCCAGCCAAGCCAGCCGGTGCTGCCGCGCGCGGCCGGCCACACCAGCACCATCGCCAGCCCGGCCAGCGCGGCGTGCCTGACGCATCGCAGCAGGCGCGGGTCCGGACCGGTGTCCGACGAGGCAGAACGAACAGGATGGCGTTGGCGCATGGTGGTCTCCGGGACAGAATGATGATCCAGGCCGTCACTTTGCCCTTGTCGTTTCTCACCAGCTGCGACATCCGCCGGTCAGGCACCATTGACGAATCCCTCGCGCGCATTCGACCATGCTTGCGCAAGCCCTCCTGGAGCCCGCTTTCCCATGCCGTCGATCCGCCCGTTGTGTGCTGTCCTGCTGACCACCCTGATCGTCGGGCCGGGTTGTGCGATGTTCCGTTCCAGTGCGCCCAGCGCCCCGGAGCCGGTGGCCGTGGCCGACCAGGGCGAGCTGGGGGCGCCGATCAACCTGCAGCGCTTCATGGGTACCTGGTATGTCATCGGCCGCGTGCCGAATTTCATCGAACGCGGCCATGTGGCCAGCGTCAACGAATACACCCTGCGCGAGCCGCAGAAGATCGGCATCACCTACCGCTACCGCGACGGCTTCGATGAACCGGTGCAGGAGATCCAGGCGCGCGCCTCGGTGGACGAAGACAGCGGCAACCACAACTGGCGCACCTGGTTCTACCGCGTGGTGCCCACCCATTCGCGCGTGCTGGAAGTGGCGCCGGATTATTCGTGGGCGCTGGTCGGCTATCCCGGCCGTGAAATGGCGTGGATCTTCGCGCGCAAGCCGGAAATGGAAACCGCGCTGTACAAGAAGCTGGCCGAACGCCTGCGCGACGAGTACGGCGTCAACACCGACAAACTCAAGCGCGTGCCACAGCAGCGCAGCCAGGTCGACAAGCTCGGCTACGAAGTGCCCAACCAGCGCTGAGCGTCGGCCACAGCGCCGGGCACGAGCCGGCGCTGGCGGTCATCTGCGGCTGTAATGGGCCACCAGGCGGTCGCCCAGCATCTGCAGCAGCTGCACCAGTACCAGCAGCAGCACCACGGTGACCAGGGCGACGTCGGTATGCGAGCGCTGGTAGCCATCGCGGAAGGCCAGGTCGCCCAGGCCACCGGACCCGATAGCACCGCCCATCGCGGTGAACCCGATCAGCGCGACAGTGGTTACCGTGGCCCCGGCGATCAGGCCGGGCCGGGCTTCGGGGAGCAACACGCGGGTGACCAGCTGCCAGGTGGTGGCTCCCATCGCCTGGGTCGCCTCGATCACCCCCCGGTCCACTTCGCGCAGCGCCGTTTCCACCAGGCGTGCATAGAACGGCGCGGCGCCGATCACCAGCGGGACGATGGCACCGCGCACGCCGAGCGAGGTGCCCATCAGTGCCAGGGTGACCGGGATCAGCACGATCATCAGGATGATGAAGGGCACCGAGCGCAGCAGGTTCACCACCAGCGCCAGCGCACCGTAGGCGACCGGCCTGCGCCGCAGCTGCGGCGAACCGAACAGGAACAGCAGCACGCCAAGCGGCAGGCCGATGGCCAGGGTCAGCGGCAACGAACCGGCCAACATCAGCAGCGTGTCGACCGTGGCCTGGCCGATGTCGGCCCACTTGCCCGCGTCCAGGTGGCGGAAGAAGCCGCCGTTGCTTGCGAAGATCATCGGCGCAGCTCCTCTACGTGCACGCCCGCGGCGGCGAAGGCCCGTTGTGCGGCAGCCTGGTCGCCGCCGACCAGCGAGACGATCAGCTGCCCGTACGGGGTATCCTTGATGCGATCGATGCGACCAGACAGGATGTTGTAGTCCACCCCGGTCTGCCGCGCGACGCTGCCCAACAGTGGCTGGTAGGTATCGCCGCCAAGGAAGGTCAGCCGCACGATCGTACCGCCGACGGTCTCGAAATCATGGTGGAGCGTGCCCTCGTCGATGTGCTCGGATTCGCTGACGAAACGGCGCGTGGTCGCATGTCGCGGATGCAGGAACACCTCGGTTACCGGTCCCATTTCGACCAGCTCACCGGCATCAAGGACCGCGACGCGGTCGCACACCCGCCGGATCACGTCCATTTCGTGGGTGATCAGCACGATGGTCAGGCCCAGTTCGCGGTTGATCTTCGACAGCAGTGCCAGCACCGAAGCGGTGGTCTGCGGATCCAGCGCGCTGGTCGCCTCGTCGCACAACAGGATCCGTGGCCCGGTGGCCAGCGCGCGGGCAATGCCGACCCGTTGCTTCTGCCCGCCGGACAACTGCGCCGGGTACTTGCCTGCATGGGCCTGCAGGCCGACGGTCTGCAGCAGCTCGGCCACCCGTGCATCGATCTGCGCGCGGGGCGTGCCGGCCAGTTCCAGCGGGAAGGCCACGTTGGCTGCCACCGTGCGCGACGACAGCAGGTTGAAGTGCTGGAAGATCATGCCGATGCGACGCCGCAGCACGCGCAGCGCATCCGCATCCAGCGCCGTGACATCCTCCCCGTCGATCAGCAGGCGGCCGCCACTGGGTTCCTCCAGCCGGTTGATCATGCGGATCAGGGTCGACTTGCCCGCGCCGGAATGGCCGATGATGCCGAACACCTCGCCGGCCTCGATGGTCAGGTCGAGCGGCTGCAGCGCACTGACGGCGCGGCCGGCCACGGCATAGGATTTGTGCAGGCGCTGGAACTCGATCACGGGTCGGCTCACCAGAGGGGCGACAGGGGGCGTGCAGCCTACCAGCGCGGGCGCGCAAGCGCCCGCGTCGGCGACCACAATGATATTCCGTTTGCTTCTAAGCAGGCGCGATGAGCGCCGGCTGCAAGCCGGCGGGACGATGGATTCCTTATTACTGTCGCCCCCTGATTCCGTTGCCGGAGCCCGCTGCATGCCTTGCCTGTCCCCTGCGTCACCCTCCTGCGTCCCCGCCACGCGTGCTGTGGCCGGCGCAGCAGCACGTGTGCGACATGTCCCGCCTGCCGTGCGTGGCGGCATGGCCGTACCGGGCCAGTGGGCCAATCAACCGCTCCCGTCTCCGCCGTCCCCATCGGCGACGAGGGCCCCCGGTGGGGATGCCGCGCACGATCAGGCTCGCCGGATGCTGGACCGGCATCCTGTCGCCGCACAGCTGTTGCTGGCCGGCCTGGCCCGTGATCACGGCGCAGATGCCCCGCCGGCTGCACTGATCCAGGCACTGGCCCGCCATCGCAGCCTGGTGCAACGGGTGGACGAACGCCTCGCCACGCAGGGCGCCCTGGGATACCCGGCGCTGCAGCGACGGCTGCACATGCGCGCGCCGTGGGTCGCTGCCACCACGGTGTTCGAGCAGGCGCTGTCCGCCCGCAGCAGCCGCGATCTTGATCGTGGCAGCTGCCGCATCGACAGCCGCCAGCGCGCGCCCGTGGCGGAGGTCGCGGCACCGGATGTCGGCCCGCCCGGGCCGCAGGGGATCCCCCACGAGCGGTTGCGGCTGCGCACCGTGGTGCAGGCCGCGGCCGCAGCGCTGTTGCTGGGGGAGCAGGTCAGGGGCGCCGCGGCGCTGCAACGAAGCGATCAGCAGGCGCTGATTCGTGGAACGGCATCTGCCGACCTGCCGCCCTGTGCTTACCGGGACCAGCGCGCGCCGTCGCTGCCGGCGGGGCCGCCCTGGTGATGACGGGCCTCACGCTATGGGCCAGGCTTGCATCGCGTCCGGCAGCGGGCTCCATCGCAGGCACGTCGGGTCCGCTGGCCCCGGCCGATCCGTCGACCGCGCTGGCAGCGCTGCGCTATCTCGACCAGCACCCGGGCCGGGATGGCGATACATTGCTGGAGGAACTGCTCTGGCGGGAAGCGGGCGACCCGGCGACGCCGGCGGCGATGGGCGCCAGCCTGCCTGCCGACAGCCTCGCCCAGCTGCAGCGCCTGGCCGGACCCGATACCCCCCTGGGCCCGTTGCTTGCCGCGCTGCTGGACCTGCACGGTCAGACGACGGCGGTCCGTTCGCCGTCTGGGCAGCTGCGGCAGGTACGGCGCGTGCGTAGCGTTGACGATGCCAGCAACGCAGCCAGCTCGACCCCTCCCCCGGCGGGCGTGCAGATTGCGGCGTGCCGGGCCATCGCCCCCGCCAGCCAGCCGCTGGCCGGCGTCGAGACAGCGACCATGGCGGTCACCTCGAATGCGGTGGTGGCGCAGGTGCCGGACGACGAACTGCGCGCCTTCGCCCGTTGCCTGCAGACACTGCACGATTCGCTGCAGGCGAAACGCAGCACACTGCTCGCACAGCTCGAAAAGGCCGCTGGCAGCTACCCCCTGCAGCCCGAAGTGGACGCCCTGCGCGGTGAAGCGCTGGTTCGGCTGATCACCCGCACCGGCCACCTCTCGCGACGCGTGCATGACGCGCTGGTGCAGAGCAACGCACGCTTCCTTGCCGTGCTGGGCTGACACTGCCCCTGTCCCCCCAGCAAGGAGATCTCCCTGGGCCTGCAGCGTTCGCCTGGCGTTGCCGGAGCCGGATGGATGCGCGCTGGGATCAGGGATGGTCCAGCGGCATCGGTTGCGACTGCCGGTTGACCCGCTCGCGGTGCAGCAGGTACAGCCCCGATGCCACGATGATCGCCGCCCCGCCCCAGGTCCAGGCATCGGGCAGCTGCTGCCAGAACAGCAGGTCCCAGCCGATCACCCAGACCAGTCCGGTGTATTCAAGTGGCGCGATCATCGACGCTTCGCCCAGCTGGAAGGCACGGGTGAGGGCGATCTGGCCCAGCGCACCGGCCAGGCCCATGCCCGCCACCAGGGGGGCATCGACGAGCCGCATCGGTGTCCATTCCGGCCAGGCCAGCAGCCCGGCACCGATCGCCATGATCACCAGGAACCACACCACCATCGACTGCGAGGTGTCGGTGCGGGTCAGCAGGCTGACCGTGATCGCCGCGACCGCATACGCCGTGGCGGCCACCAGCACCATCAACCCGGGAACGGCGATGAAGCCATCCACGCCTGGCCGCAGCACCACGATGACCCCAAGCAGGCCGATGCCGATGGCGACCCAGCGCCGCGGCCCGACACGCTCGCCCAGCAGCGGCACCGACAGCGCGGCGATGATCAGCGGGGCGACGAAATAGATGCTGTAGGCGGTTGAAAGGGGCAGGTCACGCAGCGCGAAGACGAAGCAGCCGATCATCACCATGCCCAGCACGCCGCGCAGCAGGTGCAGGCCCCAGCGCCGCGGTATCAATGAACGCGGCCCGGCACTGGCCAGCACCCAGACCAGCACGAACGGCAGCGAGGCGGCGCCGCGCAGGAAGGTCACCTGCAGCGAGGGGTAGCCGGACGCCAGCTGCTTCATGCCCGCGTCCATCAGCGAGAAGCAGGCAACGGCGGCAACCATCCAGATGACGGCGCGCGAAGGGGAGGCAGGGGCGTTCATGGCCCATTATCGCCCTGCCACGCCGACCTTCCAAGGCGGGTTGGGTAGAATGGGGGACACTGAATCCAGGAGTTTCCCCATGCCCTCTTTCGACGTCGTCTCCGAAGTGGACAAGCACGAACTGGTCAACGCAGTGGACCAGGCCAACCGCGAGCTGACCACGCGCTTTGATTTCAAGGGCGTGGCCGCGAAGTTCGAGCTGGAAGACAGCGTGATCTCGCAGAGCGCTCCCAGCGAGTTCCAGCTGCAGCAGATGACCGACATCCTGCGCGCCCGCATGGCGGCCCGCCAGATCGATACCAAGAGCCTGGAATTCGGCGAGGTGGAAACCAACGTCGCCGGTGCCCGGCAGAAGATCACCGTCAAGCAGGGCATCGAACAGAAGATCGCCAAGAAGATCGCCGCCACGCTTAAGGAAGCCAAGCTGAAGGTGGAAAGCCAGATCAACGGCGACAAGCTGCGGGTGACCGGCAAGAAGCGCGACGACCTGCAGGATGCAATGGCGCTGCTGCGCAGGAACGACTTCGAACTGCCGCTGCAGTTCGACAACTTCCGCGACTGATCGACCACCTCTCCGCCCGCCTGCCGAGCCCGCCATGACCGATTCCGTTGTTACGTCCGAAGGGCCGCCCGCCGAAGACCCGATCGCGGCGACGCGCCTGTGGCTGGAGCGCATCGTCATCGGCTTGAACCTGTGCCCGTTCGCCAAGGCGGTCTATGTCAAGGAACAGGTACGCTATGTGCTCAGCGATGCCACCACGCCCGAAGCGCTGGTGGAGCAGTTGGCGGAAGAACTGGTGCTGCTGCGCGATGCATCGCCCGAGCAGATCGACACGACCCTGATCATCCATCCGGACGTGCTGACCGACTTCCTGGACTACAACGATTTCCTCGACAACGCCGACGCGGCGATCGAAGCGTTGGACCTGCAGGGCATCCTGCAGGTGGCCAGCTTCCACCCGCAGTACCAGTTCGACGGCGTTGCGCCGGACGACGCCAGCAACTACACCAACCGCGCGCCCTACCCGATCCTGCACCTGCTGCGCGAAGACAGCGTGGCACGTGCGGTGGATGCCTTCCCGGACCCGGATGTGATCGTGGAGCGCAACATCCAGACCCTGGACCGCATCGGCGTGGAGGGCTGGTGGCGGCGCCTGCGCGGGCAGGACCTGTCATGAGCATCGTGCCCGCGCTTGCAGCGTGGCCCGCCGCGCCCCTGGCGGGCAAGGTGGTGCTGGTGACCGGGGGTGCCAACGGCATCGGCCGCGGCATCGCGCAGGCCGTGCTGGGCGCGGGCGGCCAGGTGATGATCGGCGACCTCGACGTGGCAGCAGGCAAGGCCTGCCTGGCCGAATGGGATCGCCCTGCCGACGCCGCCTTCCGCAAGCTGGACATCACCGCCGAAGCCAGCGCGCGCGGCTTCGTGGCGGCCGCGCTGAAGCGCTTCGGCCGCATCGACGGGCTGGTCAACAATGCGGGGATTGCCGGTGCGCACGGCACCGCGCTGGCGGACATGGAATGGGCGGAATGGCAGCGCAGGCTCTCCTCGCTGCACGGCACCTTCCTGTGCAGCAAGCACGCCCTGCCCGCACTGGCGGCCGACGGGGGCGGGGCGATCCTGAACATCGCATCGACCCGCGCCCGGCAGTCCGAACCGAACAGCGAAGCCTACGCCGCCGCCAAAGGCGGACTGCTCGCTTTCACCCATGCGCTGGCGCTCAGTGCGGGACCGGCGGTGCGGGTGAACAGCATCAGCCCCGGATGGATCGCCACGGGCGCCTGGCAGGCGCCCACGCGCCGGCGCACGCCGACGCTGTCCCGTGCCGACCACGCGCAGCATCCGGTGGGCCGGGTCGGCCAGCCCGAAGACATCGGCGCGCTGGCGGTGTACCTGCTGTCGGACATGGCGGGTTTCATCACCGGCCAGGACCACATCGTCGACGGCGGCATGACCCGCAGGATGATCTACGTCGATTGAAAACAGCCGGTCGGCCGTTTCAACCGGCCATCCCGGAATGCCGCAACAGCGCATCGATGCTTGGCGCGCGGCCGCGGAAAGCCTGGAAGTTTTCCGCGGCGCTGCGGCTGCCGCCGCGCCCGATGATCTCATCGCGGAACCGCGCACCGGTCGCCGCCACGGCGTCCGGCGCCTCTTCGAAGGCCGCATAGGCGTCCGCACTCAGCACTTCGGCCCACTTGTAGCTGTAATACCCCGCCGCATAACCGCCGGCGAAGATATGGCTGAACTGGTGCGGGAAGCGATTCCACTCCGGCGGATGGTTCACCGCGACCTCGTCGCGCACACGTTCCAGCAAGGCCAGCACGCTGTCCTGCTGCGGTTCGAACTGGCTGTGGACCAGCATGTCGAACAAGCCGAATTCCAGCTGTCGTACCGTGGCCATGCCGCTGTGGAAATTGCGCGCCGCCAGCATTTTTTCGTACAGCGCGCGCGGCAACGGTTCGCCGGTTTCCACGTGCGCGGTCATGCCCTGCAGGTGGCTCCACTCCCAGCAGAAGTTTTCCATGAACTGGCTGGGCAGCTCCACCGCATCCCACTCCACGCCGTTGATGCCTGCCACGCCCAGTTCGCCGATGCGGGTCAGCAGCTGGTGCAGGCCGTGGCCCATTTCGTGGAACAGCGTGGTGACCTCGTTGTGGCTGAAGGTCGCCGGCCTGCCTTCGCTACCGCGACCGAAGTTGCAGACCAGGTAGACCAACGGCGTCTGCACGCTGCCATCCGCGCGCACGCGACGGTTGCGGCAGTCGTCCATCCAGGCACCGCCGCGCTTGCCTTCGCGTGCGTACAGGTCGAGGTAGAACTGGCCCACCAGCGCTCCCTGCGCGTCTTCCAGGCGGAAGAAACGGACATCGTCGTGCCACGCCGGCGCGCTGTCCGGCTGCACCCGCAAGCCGTACAACTGCTCGATCACGGCGAACAATCCGCCCAGCACCTTGGGTTCGGTGAAGTACTGTTTCACATCCTGCTCGGAGTAGCTGTAGCGCGCCTGCTTCAGCTTGTCCGCGGCAAAAGCCAGGTCCCAGGCCTGCAGGTGGTCCAGGCCCAGCGTGTCACGTGCGAACTGCTCCAGTTCCACGCGATCCTGGCGGGCGAAGGGCTTGGCACGCGCCGCCAGGTCGCGCAGGAACGCCAGCACGTCGGTCGGGTCCTGCGCCATCTTGGTGGCGATGGAATAGTCTGCATAAGAGGCGAAGCCAAGCAATCCAGCCAGCTCCGCGCGCAAGGCAAGGATGCGGTCGATGTTGCCGCTGTTGTCCAGTGCCGACTCACCGAATTCCGAAGCGCGCTGTGCGCTGGCGCGATACAGGGTCTCGCGCAGCCCGCGGTCTTCGGCATAGGTCTGTACCGGCAGGTAGCACGGCATCTGCAGGGTCAGCTTCCAACCGGGCATGCCGTCCTTTTCCGCGGCGGCACGCGCAGCGGTGCGGACATCCTGCGGCAGGCCGGCCAGGCGGGCTTCGTCCTCGATCAGCAACGACCACGCATCGGTGGCGTCCAGCACGTTCTGCGAGAACCTCGCCGCCAGCGCGGACAGTTCTTCCTTGATGGCGGTGAAGCGCGCTTTGTCGGGCCCATCCAGCGCCGCGCCACCCAGGCGGAAGTCCCTCAGCGTGTTGTCCAGCACCTTGCGCCTTGCGGCGTCGAAGCCGGCGGCCTCCGCCGTGGATGCCAGCGCTTGGTATTGCTGGAACAGCGCGAGATTCTGGCCCAGCGCGCTGCCGAAGTTGGTTACCCGTGGCAGGTTCTGGTTGTAGGCCTCACGCAACGCCGGCGTGTTCATCACCGCCTGCAGGTGGCCGACCTGGCCCCATGCCCGCCACAGGCGTTCGGTGGCATCGTCCAGCGGCACCACGAAGGATTCCCAGGTCACCGGCCGCACCCGTTCGGCGGCCGCGACGGCGGCTTCCGCGTCGGCCAGCAGCACGTCCAGCGCCGGTCCGATGTGTTCAGGCCGGATCTCGGCGAAACGCGGCAGGCCGGAAAAATCGAGCAACGGGTTGGTGGCGGTCATGGGAACTCCAGTGGCGGGTGCCACGCGGCGTGGCCTGCTGCTGGATATGGCGCCGCGCGGCCGCGATGGCAAGGGGGTCAGATCGTTTCCAGGCTGCTGGTCGGCAGGCCTGGCAACGCGCCACCCGCCAACACCGCCGCAAGCGCCGCATCCGCACCCACCACGTCGATCCCCATCCGTTCATACCAGGAAGGATCGTAGTAGCTGTGTGCGTAGCGCTCGCCGCTGTCGCACAGGATGGTGACGATGCTGCCCCCGCGCCCCGCCTCGCGCATCCACTGCGCGGCCTGCAGCACGCCGATGAAATTGGTGCCGGTGGATCCGCCGACGCGGCGCCCCAGGCGGCGGCTGACCTGGCGCATCGCGGCCAGCGCCAGTGCATCGGGCACCTTCACCATGGCGTCCACGCTGGTGGGGATGAAGCTGGGCTCCACCCGCGGCCGGCCGATGCCTTCCACCCGCGACCCGCCTTCGCAGGTCAGGTGACGCCACGGCTCACCGGCCAGCGCGGCGCGGTAGCCGTCATAGAACACCGACACTTCCGGATCCGCGCAGAGGATGCGCGTGTCATGCCGGCGATAGCTGACGTAGCGCCCCAGCGTGGCTGCCGTGCCGCCCGTGCCCGGGCTGCAGACAATCCATTCCGGAATGGGATGCGGCTCTTCGGCCATCTGCTTGAAAATGGATTCGGCGATGTTGTTGTTGGCGCGCCAATCGGTGGCCCGTTCGGCGAAGGTGAACTGGTCCATGAAGTGGCCGCCGGTCTCGCGCGCCAGCTGCTCGGAGGCGGCATTCAGGCCGCAGGCACTCTGCACCAGGTGGCAGCGGCCGCCATGGAATTCGATCGCGGCGATTTTCTCCGGCGAGGTGCTGGCTGGCATCACCGCGATGAACGGCAGGCCGAGCAGGCGCGCGAAATACGCTTCGGACACCGCGGTGGAACCGCTGGATGCCTCGATCACCGGCCGTCCTGCGCGCAGCCAGCCATTGGCCAGCGCGTACAGGAACAGCGAGCGTGCCAGGCGGTGCTTCAGGCTGCCGGTGGGATGGCTGGACTCGTCCTTGAAGTACACCTCGATGCCATCGAACCCGGGCAGGTCCATCGGAATCAGGTGGGTATCAGCCGAGCGGTTGAAATCGGCCTCGATCTTGCGGATGGCGGCAGCCACCCATTCACGCTGCGACATGGCGGATTCGTTGTCCGTGGTGGAACGGTGCGGTGCACGCATTCTACGCCGGACCGTCGTCATCCGCCGGTCGGTAGAATGGGACATCGCGCCATTCCGGGCGCCGCCACTGAAGGATCCCCATGCCCCTTGCCGACCTGCAGACCGTCCCGGGCGTCGCTGCCCAGCCGCCGGCCGAGACCGCCGGCTTCGTCTTCAACCACACCATGCTGCGGGTGAAGGACGCCACTGCCTCGCTGGACTTCTACACCCGCGTGCTGGGTTACCAGCTGATCGACAAACGCGATTTCGCCGAGGCCCGGTTCAGCCTGTACTTCCTGGCCCTGCTGCCGGCCGGTACCGTGGTGCCTGAGTCGGACGCCGAGCGCCGTCAGTGGATGGCGGGCATGCCGGGGGTGCTGGAACTGACCCACAACCATGGCACCGAAGCACAGGACGGCCCGGTCTACCACGATGGCAACAGCGATCCGCGCGGCTTCGGCCACATCTGCGTGTCCGTGCCGGACATCAAGTCGGCATGCAAGCGCTTCGACGACCTGCAGGTGCCCTACCAGAAGCGCCTGGAAGACGGCCGCATGAAGCACCTGGCCTTCATCAAGGACCCGGACGGCTACTGGGTCGAGATCATCTCCAACGCCTGACGTGAAAAAAGGGGACGGAGGGGATTAAGTCATTTCTGGCACAATCGGGCCGCAAGCGACTTAATCCCCTCCGTCCCCTTTTCATGGAGCGTGAGCATGGAAACCAACGAGCTGCATCGCGGGCGATTGATCGACCACATCCAGCTGATCGTGCGCGATCTTGCCGCCAGCCGACGTTTCTACCAAGCGGTGTTCGACACCGTCGGCATCCCGATCGCCGGCGAAGGCGAGGACTACTTCTGGGCCGATGAGCTGTTCATTTCCAGCGCTGAAAGTGACGCCGCTGCCGGCGAGCTGACCGGTCGCCACCACCTGGCCTTCCAGTCACGCGACCGCGCCACCGTGGAGGCGTTCCACAAGGCAGCCCTTGCCGCCGGCGGCAAGGACAATGGCGCGCCGGGCGAACGGCCCTATCATCCCGGCTATTACGCCGCATTCGTGCTGGACCCGGATGGCAACAACATCGAAGTGGTCTACCACGGCGAGGCAACCTACAGCGCCGGATCGGTAAAGGTCACGTTCTGAGGTCGGCCACGCCCCTGAAATGAAGAAGCCGGGCACTGCCCGGCTTCCGATGTCGCGATGCGCCGAAGGGTCAGTGCGCGGCCAGGTAGATGTCCTGCAGCACGGCCTTTTCCAGCTCCAGCTCGCCCAGCAGGTTCTTGACGATATCGCCCAGGCTGAGGATGCCGACCAGCGTCGCGCCTTCAGTCACCATCAGGTGGCGGCGACGCGAATACGTCATCAGCGACATCGCCTGCTTCAGCGTCGCCTCCGGCGCGATGCCTTCCAGGCCCGTCGAGGGCACGCTGGAAATTACCCGGCGGCCGGCCTGCGGACCATCATCGGCGAGGCTGCGGACGATGTCCTTTTCGGAAATGATGCCGACCGGGGCACCGTCTTTGGTCACCACCAGGGCAGCGATCCTGTTCGCGCTCATCTTGTGCGCGGCAGCACCGATCGTATCCTCGGAATCGATGGTGATGACAGCTTCTTTCTTGGATTGCAGCAGCTCGCGGACGTTCATTCTTGTTTCCTGTTGCAGGTCACTGATTCGAAAAATGTGCTCTGCCGATGCGCCCCCTCCGCGGGGACCGACCTTCCAGCGCACGTCTGGTGCAGCGCGAACGGGGCAGGTTCAATCGTTCAATCCCACCCCGGCAGGTTCGATTCTACGACTGCGACCATCGGTCACTACCGGCATCGATGGCACAGTGCATCGTGGAACCAACCAACGACCCAGAGAATGGCACTACCATAGAAACCGCTGCTGAACACAGCCTGCCGAGCGCGCTCAAGATGCGTCGTCGACTGCCGAGATGCGGACAGAACACCGGAGTTGTGTCCCAGTTGCAATCCCGCGTCTGTCATGACGCATGCCGCGCACTCTGTCTGGACTCTGCACCCATGGCATGCAGCGTCCTGCCGCAGCGTGGTGGATTCAGCCTGCGCCGCCCCCCATGGTTAGGGCAGTCCACGACGCCACGCGTCGCGCTCCCCCTCCTCCACGGATGTCCCCATGTCCCACCTGTTCTCCCCGTTCCAGCTGAAAGGCGTGACCCTGCGCAACCGCATCGCGGTGCCGCCGATGTGCCAGTACAGCGCCGTTGAGGGCGTTCCCAACGCGTGGCACCTTGCGCACTACACCCAGCTGGCCCGTGGCGGTGCCGGCCTGGTCATCGTGGAAGCCACCGGCGTATCGCCGGAAGGCCGCATCACCCCCGGCTGCCTTGGCCTGTGGAATCAGGCGCAGGCTGACGCACTTGCCCCGATTGCCGCCGCCATCGCCCAGACCGGTGCCGTGCCGGGCATCCAGATCGGCCATGCCGGTCGCAAGGCCAGCGCCAACCTGCCATGGGAAGGCGATGACCATATCGCCGAAGACGATGCGCGTGGTTGGCCCACCTTGGCGCCGTCGGCCATCGCCTTCGGTGGCGGTCTGTCCAGGGTGCCCCAGGAAATGACTATCGACGACATCAAGCGCGTGCAGGCTGACTTCGTCGCAGCCGCCGAACGCGCGCGCGATGCCGGCTTCAAATGGCTGGAACTGCATTTCGCACATGGCTACCTTGCACAGAGTTTCTTCTCCGCCTACAGCAACCAGCGCGATGACCAGTACGGTGGCAGCTTCGACAACCGCGCCCGTTTCCTGCTGGAAACCGTCGCCGCGGTACGCGCAGTGTGGCCGGCCGAGCTGCCGTTGACCGCGCGCATGGGCGTCATTGAATACGACGGGCGCGATGAAGAAACCCTGGCCGAATCCATCGAACTGGTCCGCCAGATGCGCGAACGTGGGCTGGACCTGCTCAATGTCAGCATCAACTTCGTCATTCCCACCGGCGTGGTGCCGTGGGGCACGCCGTCCTTCCTGGCGCCGATCGCCCAGCGCGTGCGTGCTGAAGCCGGCATTCCCGTGGCGGTGGGCTGGTGCGTGGATGGCGCTGAGGCGGCCGAAACCATCGTGCAGGAGCAGCAGAGTGACCTGGTGATGATCGGCCGCGCGCACCTGGCCAACCCGCATTACCCGTACCAGCTGGCGCAGGAACTGGGCGTGGAAAACCCGGCCTGGACCACGCTGCCCGCACCGTACGCGCACTGGCTGGCGCGCTACCGCGGGCCGGGCCGGGCTTCGGCGCAGTAAGCAGGAGGTTTGACGTCAACGTCAACGTCAACGTCAACGTCAACAGCTGCAGGGCTGTTGCGTTGGCAGGGCGGGGTGGGTTCGTGGGAATCGCCGCAAGTACGTCCATGTAGGCTCGCCATCCGCATCCATGCGGATGAGCGTTCCCACGAACCCACC
>NZ_JBDJNU010000051.1:0-29947 GCF_039674585.1 Stenotrophomonas lacuserhaii
CGGTTGGGGTTTGGGGGGGCCCCGGGGGGGGGGCCGGCCGGGGGGCCGCCCCGGCTCGGGGGGCGTCCCCCCCCCGGCCCCCCCCCCCCCGACTCACCCACCGACTCGCACACCGCCCCCCTGGGTCGCCACCTGCGATGACCCCATGCTCACGCCTGCGCTGGCATCGTGCCCGCCATGGCAAACGACTTCCCCTCACGTCCGCCGCCGCCGTTGCTGGACGATGCCTGTGCGTTGTTCCTTGACGTTGACGGCACCCTGATCGAGTTCGCCGACCGTCCCGATGCGGTCACCCTGCTGCCGCAGGTGCGCGAGGCCATCGGCCGCATCAGCGACCGGCTGGAAGGCGCCGTGGCGCTGGTCAGCGGTCGCCCGCTGGAGCAGCTCGACGCGCTGTTCGCGCCCCTGCACCTGCCTGCTTCCGGTCTGCATGGCCATCAGCTGCGTGATGCCGGCGGCACCCTGCACGACACGGTCGAAGACCAGGACACCACCGAGTGGCTGCATGCCGTGCATCAACAGGCCATGCGCTTCGCCCACGGACACCCCGGCGTACTGGTCGAAGACAAGGGTCCCAGCATGGCGTTGCACTGGCGCGGTGCACCGCATGCGGCTGCGGACGTGCGCGCCTTCGCTGACCGGCACGTCCGCGGCAACGCGCATTACCGCCTGCAGCCGGGTGATCACGTCGTCGAATTCGTCCCGGTCGGCAGTGACAAGGGACGCGCGGTCCGCCGGATGATGCAGTACCTGCCCTTCCGCGGTCGCCTGCCGGTGTTCATCGGCGATGACCTGACCGACGAACACGGCTTCGAGGCGGCCAATGGGCTGCACGGCTGGAGCGTGCTGGTCGGTGAACGCGAGCCCAGCGTGGCGGTCTTCCAGTTGTCGGACATACGCAGCGTGCACGCATGGTTGCGTGAGAATGCCTGGTAGGCCGGCCCCCACGGCCGCAGACGAGAAGCTTCGCCCATGTCCCAACCTGATCTGAACCTCGGTGTCGTCGGCAACGGTAGTTTCGGTGCGTTGATCGACCGCCAGGCACGCGTTGTCTGGAGCTGCCTGCCCACCTTCGACGGCGACCCGACCTTCTGTGCGCTGCTCAGCCCCAACCAGCAGGAAGGCGGCGATTTCGCCATCGAACTGGAAGACCTGGCCAGCACCGAGCAGGAATACCTCAACAACACCGCGATCCTGCGCACCGTGCTGCGCGACAGCCACGGCGGTGCGCTGGAGATCATCGATTTCGCGCCACGCTGGCGCCAGAATGACCGCTTCTACCGCCCGGTCAGCCTGATCCGCCAGGTGCGCCCGATCGCCGGCAGCCCGCGCATCCGCGTGCTGGCGCGTCCGCTGGCCGACTGGGGCGAGCGCGTGCCCGACTCCACCTGGGGCAGCAACCACGTGCGCTGGGTGCTGCCCGACCACGTGCTGCGGCTGACCACCGACGTGCCGATCCGCTTCGTGCGCGACGCCCTGCCCTTCGTGCTCAACCACCCGGTGCACCTGGTGCTGGGCGTGGACGAATCGCTCAACCGATCGTTGAGCGGCTACGTGCAGGAATCCTTCCAGCGCACGCGCGACTACTGGCGCGAATGGGTGCGTTACCTTTCCATTCCGCTGGAATGGCAGGAAGCGGTGATCCGCAGCGCGATAACCCTCAAACTGTGCCAGTACGAAGACAGCGGCGCGATCATCGCCGCGATGACCACCTCCATTCCCGAGGCGCCGGGCAGCATCCGCAACTGGGATTACCGCTACTGCTGGCTGCGTGACGCGGCCTTCGTGGTGCGCTCGCTCAACCGCCTCGGCGCCACCCGCACCATGGAGCAGTTCCTCGGCTACATCTTCAACCTGGCCACCGCCGACGGCACGCTGCAGCCGCTGTACGGCATCGGCTTCGAGGCCACCCTGGACGAACACGAGGTGCCTTCGTTGTCCGGCTACCGTGGCATGGGCCCGGTGCGTCGCGGCAACCTGGCCTGGGTGCAGCGCCAGCACGATGTGTACGGCAGCGTGGTGCTGGCTTCCACCCAGCTGTTCTTCGACCGCCGCCTGCAGGACCCCGGCGACGCGCACGCGTTCGCGCGGCTGGAACCGCTGGGCGAGCAGGCCTACCTGCTGCACGACGTCCCCGATGCTGGCCTGTGGGAGTTCCGCGGCCGCACCGAAGTGCACACCTACACCGCCGCGATGTGCTGGGCCGCCTGTGACCGCCTTTGCAAGATCGCCGTGCGCCTGAAGCTGGACGACCGCGCGTTCTACTGGCGCGAGCGCGCCGACACCATCCACCGGCGCATCATGAAGGAGTCGTGGAACGAGGAGCTTGGCCATTTCACCGATGCCTTCGGTGGGCACCGCCTGGATGCTTCGCTGCTGCTGCTGGCCGACATCGGGTTCATCGAACCCATGGATGCACGCTTCATCACCACGGTGGAGGCCATCGGCCGCGACCTCAAGCATGGCGACGCGCTGTACCGCTACGTCGCACCCGACGACTTCGGCGAACCGGAGACCAGCTTCACCATCTGCACCTTCTGGTACATCGATGCCCTGGCGGCGATCGGCCGCATGGAAGAAGCCCGCGCGATGTTCGAGGTGCTGCTGTCGCGGCGCAACCACCTGGGCCTGCTGTCGGAAGACCTTTCCTTCGAAAGCGGCGAGGCCTGGGGCAACTTCCCGCAGACCTATTCGCACGTCGGCCTGATCACCGCCGCGATGCGGCTTTCGCGTTCCTGGCAGGAGGCTTCATGAGTCGTCTGGTCGTCGTTTCCAACCGCGTCGCCATTCCCGGTGATACCCGTCCGGGAGGCTTGGCAGTCGGCCTGCTGGCCGCGCTGAAGGAGCGCGGCGGCCTGTGGTTCGGCTGGAGCGGCAAGTCGGTGAAGGACAACAGCGGTGCGCTGCATGAGCAGGTCGACGGCGATATCCGCTATGTCACCATGGACCTCAACAAGCGTGACGTGGACGGTTATTACAACGGCTTCGCCAACCGCACGTTGTGGCCGCTGCTGCACTTCCGCCTGGACCTGGTGGACTACGATCGCGGCACCCGCGAAACCTACCACCGGGTCAACGAGCTGTTCGCCAGCAAGCTGGCCCCGCTGCTGCGCGAAGACGACATCGTCTGGATCCACGACTACCACCTGATCCCGCTGGCGGCGATGCTGCGCGAACGCGGCATCGGCTGCCGGATCGGTTTCTTCCTGCACGTCCCGCTGCCCTCGGCCGATCTGCTGCAGGCCATGCCCGACCACCTGCGGCTGTTCTCTGCGTTGTATGCCTGCGATCTGGTCGGCTTCCAGACCCAGCGCGATGCGGACCGCTTCCAGACCTACCTGCGCTTGTTCGGCGGTGGCCGGGTGCTGGGTGATGGCAGGCTGGAGGCCCCGGACGGCCGCACTTTCCGCGCGGCTGCCTTCCCGATCGGCATCGACACCGAACGCATCGCCCAGCAGGCCAAGGCCGCGGCCAACAAGCCGGCGGTGAAGGATCTGCGCAACAGCCTGCGTGACCGCCAGTTGGCGATCGGCGTGGACCGGCTGGACTACTCCAAGGGACTGCCGGAGCGCTTCAAGGGCTTCGAGCGCTACCTGGAACGGCATGCCGACCAGCATGGCAGCCTGACCTATCTGCAGATCGCCCCGGTATCGCGCGGCGACGTCACCGAGTACCGCGACCTGCGCAGCCAGCTGGAGCAGATCGCCGGGCATATCAACGGCGGCCACGCGGCGCCGGACTGGACACCGCTGCGCTACGTCAACCAGAACTTCACCCACGCCACGCTGACCGGCTTCTACCGTGCCGCCGCCGTTGGCCTGGTGACACCGCTGCGCGATGGCATGAACCTGGTTGCCAAGGAATACGTGGCGTCGCAGGACCCGGACAACCCCGGCGTGCTGGTGCTGTCACTGCTGGCCGGTGCGGCCGACGAGATGAAGCAGGCGCTGCTGGTCAATCCGCACGACCTGGACGGCGTCGCCGATGCCATCGCCACGGCGGCCACGATGCCGCTCAAGCGCCGCCAGGAGCGTTGGAACGCGATGATGGACCACCTGCGCCGCCATGACATCAACCACTGGCGGCAGAGCTTCCTGCAGGCGCTGGAGGCCTGACATCCCGGTAGCGCCGACCCAGGGTCGGCGAGCGCAGCGGGCCGTTGGCGGATACATCCTGGTAGCGCCGACCCAGGGTCGGCGAGCGCAGCGGGCCGTTGGCGGATCCATCCCGCCGAGCACGGCTCGCCGCTACCCGATCCAGGCCAGGGTCGCCATGCGTCCGGTGCGGCGGTCGCGGCGGTGCGAGAACAGGTCCGGGTCGGCCATCGTCGAGTACGTGCCGCCATGGATGTCAGCAGCCTTCAGCCCCGCCGCCTGCAGGCGCATCCGCGCCAACGCGTACAGGTCCACCCGCCAGTGACCCGGACGCGTCGCCACGAAGGCGGCCGCAGCGGCAGGATCATGACCCACGAAGGCATGGTGGACCGCTTCGCCGATCTCGTAATCGGCCGGACCGGCCGCCGGCCCCAGCCACGCCATCAGCCCCGACGGCGGTGCCTGCATCGCCGCTACGGTCGCTTCCAGCATGCCATCGGCCAGCCCGCGCCAGCCGGCGTGCGCGGCACCCACCTCGCTGCCATCGCGCGCAGCCAGGACCACCGGCAGACAGTCCGCGGTCAGGATCGCCAGCACCACGCCGGGCACCGACGTCACCGCGGCATCGGCTACCGGTTCACAGGCCCCGACCACCGGCGCGGCGTCGAACCGCAGCACGGTGGTGCCGTGCACCTGGCGCAGCCAATGCGCCGCGGAAGGCAAGGCCAGGCCGGCCTGCAGCAGCGCGCGGTTGCGCTCCACGTGGGCCGGCTGGTCGCCATCGGCGGCATGCCGGTTGCCCAGGTTGAACTGGTCGAACGGCGGCAACGACACCCCCGCCCCATGGCGCCGCGTGGTCACGGCGCGCACCCCGGCCGGCGCTGGCCACTGCGGCATCAGCAGGGGCAGCGTGCCGTCCATCAGCGGCGGTCGCGGCCGCGTTCGCGCTCGGCGAACAGCTCGCTGTCTTCGCGCAGGGCTTTCAACAGCTGCAGCATGTCGGCCGGCGCCGGGGCGGTGTTGCGCACCATCTCGCCGGTGATCGGATGCACGAACTCCAGCGTTTCGGCATGCAGCGCCTGGCGCTTGAAGCCACGCAGCGCGGCCACCAGCTCATCGCTGGCGCCCTTCGGCAGCTTCAGCGCGCCGCCGTACAGCTGGTCCCCGACGATCGCGTGGCGCAGGTGCGCCATGTGTACGCGGATCTGGTGGGTACGGCCGGTTTCCAGCCGGCACTCAAGCGCCGTATGCGCACGGAAGCGCTCGCGCAGGCGGTAATGGGTGATCGCTTCCTTGCCGTCTTCGCGCACGCCCATCTTCAGGCGGTCGCGCGGATGGCGATCGATCGGCGCATCGGCAGTACCGCCGGCCACCAGCGCGCCGACCACCACGGCCAGGTACTGGCGATGCACCTGGCGTGCGGACAGCTGTTCCACCAGCGCGGTCTGTGCCTGGATGGTGCGTGCGATCACCATGACACCGCTGGTGTCCTTGTCCAGCCGGTGCACGATGCCCGCACGCGGCAATGCCGCCACCGACGGATCGCGGAACAGCAGGGCGTTGACCAGGGTGCCGCTGGAATTGCCAGCACCCGGATGCACCACCAGGCCCACCGGCTTGTTGATCACCAGCAGGTGTTCGTCTTCGAACAGGACGTCCAGCGGGATGTCCTCCGGCTCGGCATGGGTCTGGGTTTCCAGTACCGCATTGAGCGTGGCAACCTCGCCGCCGCGCACCGGGTCACGGCCGCGCACGGTCACCCCGTCCAGCAGCACGTCGCCGGATTTGATCCACTCCGTCAGCTTGGAACGGGAGTATTCGGGGAACAGTTCGGCCAGCACCGCGTCGAAACGACGGCCGGCGGCGGTATCGGGGACAACGGCCTGGCGGGCCTGTTCAGCAGCAGATTCGGACATGGCGGCAACTTTTGGAGACGAAATTGGGGGTCCCGGGGACAGGTTTCAGTCGCGGGACAGGACACTAGGCTATCATCGACCCTTCGTATTCCAGCCGCGTCCCGCCTTGACCTCATGATCCGACGCTCTTCCCCGCTCTTTGCGCCCGTCCGCCTGACCGCCCTGCTGCTGGTCCTGGTGATCGCCGCCACTGGTTGCAACCGTGGCACCAAGGGGGACAACCCCGATGAAGGCCAGCCGGTCGAGACGTTGTACCAGAAGGCCCACGGCCTGATGGAAGGCGGCAACTGGAGCGGCGCGGAAACCAGCTTCCGCCGCCTGGTGGCCCAGTATCCCTACGGCCCGTACACCGAACAGGCGATGATCGAAACCGCCTACGCCCAGTTCAAGGCCGGCAAGCACGACGATGCGGTGTCCAGCATCGACCGCTTCATCCGGACCTACCCGACCCATCGCAACGTGGCGTACCTGTACTACCTGCGCGGCCTGTCCAACAGCAACCGCGATACGGTTTTCCTGCGTCGCGTATGGTCACTGGACGCCAGCCGGCGTGACCTGTCCACGCCGCGCCAGGCCTATGCCGATTTCAACATCGTCATCGACCGCTACCCGAACAGCCGCTACGCCGAAGATGCGCGTCGCCGCATGACCGAGCTGCGTGACGTGTTCGCCCAGCACGAGCTGGACAATGCGCTGTACTACCTGCGCCGGGAAGCATGGCTGTCGGCTGCTGGCCGTGCCAACTACCTGCTGGAAACCTACCCGCAGAGTGCCTACCAGTACGATGCGGTGGCGGTGCTGGCCGAGGCCTACGCCCGCGCCGGCAATGAAACGCTGGCCGGTGACGCCCGCCGTGTGCTGGAGCTCAACGCCCCGGACCACCCGTGGCTGCAGAACGACTGGCCGAACTATCCGTGGATGATCCGCAAGCTCAACCCGTTCGCAGGCGAGAAGTCGGCCACCACCGGCATGCGCAATGCGACGATGAACCGCAAGTAATCAGCCTCACGCATTGCTGGAAAACTGAAAGCCCCGCAGTTCTGCTGCGGGGCTTTTTTCATGGCGACGGAGCTGTCGGCCGCGTTGCCGCCGTGCTCCCATTGGCGATGGGGTCAGCCGGTGGCCTGAGCGTCGGTATCCCGCGCGGGGATGCGGGCATTGATGCGCTCCAGCATCAGGCCGATGACATGCCGACGCTGGTGTGCAGTAATGGCCGATGCAGGATCAGACGGAAAATTCCTGCCCAGCCAGGTGTCCAGCTCGGCATCGAGATCATCCCGATAATGCTCCGGCCTGGCATTGATCGTCTCCTGGGCGATCGACTTCAACAGCGTGCCAAGTTGCAGCCCCGTCGCCTTGGCTGCCCAATCGAAACGATCCAGCGTGCGTGCCCCCACCACTTCGCCGCTGTCGCTGTCACGCAGTAGTTGCAGCACGTCGGCCACGGTCAGGGGCGATGTCTGTGCATCGATGTCCAGCCCGGTGCGGTCGACGAACTCGATCTCCAACCCCTGCATGGCTTCCTGATACTCGAACCTCCCCACGAACGCGGGATGGACGTCCCTGCGCAGCTGGTCCAGCGAGCGATAGATCGCCCTGGGCAGGGGACCGGGCTGGAGGGAAGCGGCCAGCGCTTGGCCGGCCCTTGGAATCTCATCCGTGGCTGTTCGCAGCAGCGCGTCGATGCACCAGGGATCGTCACCGTCGGCGCAGCTGGCGGCGGCCACCTTCATCAGGCACAGGGCGTTGCTGCGCTCCTCCGGCAGGCCGTGTGATGAGATGCCATGCCGGCAGTTCTCGTATCCAACCTCATCGAAGTAACCGGGTGGGGATTCCCGCATCTGTCGCTCGGCAGTGATCGGCGCCATCCAGTGCGCCCCTTGGTTGCAGATATCGGATATGGAAAAGTCCATCAATCGATACGTCGTGGCTGGCTGGCTGGCCCGCTGGGCGCCAGCCTGCTGCCACGCGGCCGCAACGCCAAGGCCGGCGACGAACATCTCGGCAAGTCTCATGTAATTGCTCCTGGGTTGGGCATGGCTGTAATGGAAAAGGGGGGAATTCAAAGCCCGATGCGTTCGGCGACCAGATCGACGACCTTTCCTTCGAAGGCCCTCCCTGCCGATGCGGACGCCTGGCCTTCGTGGATGCGGTGCTGCCCGACATGGAAGGCGCGCTCGTCCTTCACCCGGTCAGACTGGAAATACAGCGCCGCATTGGCGCGCCGCAGTTCCAGGGTGGTCGGTGGAACCTGCGCGCCATCGCTGCAGGCCTCCCGCAGTACCTGGTCCAGGTCCGAGCGGATGAACAATCCAGGTTGGCCCAGCGCATCGTTGTCCACGCGGGCGCGAAGATTGCAGTCCTCGATGATGCGGCCTGCGGCGTGTTCGATCCGATGCCGGACCGCAGGCAGCCCATTGGCGAGGCGGGCCGCATCCTCGAGGTTCTGCAGTACCGGCGTGGGCTTCACCATCGTCACCGAAGCATGCATGCCGCGCTCGACCAGGGCGATATACCGACCGGCTTCGGAGTCAAGGTCAGGCGCCTCACGCCCTACCTCGCGGAACTGATCCGGATCGAACGGGATCTCCATTGCACGATTGAACGCGATCTGTCCCATGCAGTGCGCCTCGGTAGCGGGCGGATCAATACCCGCGAGATGGCGCGCGCGCATGCACAGCGCTACCTCGGCGCCGATGTGGCGGGCTGTCTGCTGCCACTGATCACCAGCCGTCGAAGCGGGTACATCGGCAACACCCACCGGGCCGGGCAGGCCAGGATACCGGCTGCCGGACGGCCCCGCGCCGACCGAGCGCAGGCCGGCCAGCATCGCCACCATCAACGTGAGGGCCCTTCCCGGCTCACGACATGCCGCCTTCACGCACTGCAGCGCCAAGCACGCCGCCGCGTTGGATACCTGCATCAACCGGCCCGGCAGTGACCCGGTGTGGGGGGCCGGACAGCGCTTTCGCCCGGGGTCTGGGCTCGTGGCGTTGCTCATCGCCTGTACAGGCAGGGCGGGATTCAGATTCATGCACTGCACTCCTGCTGATCGGGGCTACCAAGATTGCCGCTATCACAGGTGGCTGCATGCAGATTTCGGTCAGCAAGCCGCCGCTACGAGGGAGGAGTCGCCGGGTATTTCCTGTTCAGGAATTTCGCCAGTTCGCGCAGCACGGTGGTTACCTGCTGATCGCCCAGGTCTGTACTCGGCGTGCCCACTCTCGGCAGATCCGGAAAGTGCTTGTCCAGGTACGCTTGGAACACGGTGCGACCCGCCCTGTCCATCAGATCCGGATCCAGTGCATACATGCGGTCGGCAGCACGCACGATACCGGCGTACAGCCGCTTTCCCTGCACGCCAACTACCTGCAGGGGATCTTCCACGCTGCCCTCCGCTTCCAGGATGTCGCGCAGGCCGGCAGCCGTATAGGCCGCGCTCGGCGATGCCAGTCCGTGCCCCATGGCGGCCGCCACGGCCTGCTCCAGCGCGACCATGGCACCTTGGTAATAGTCCGCTGCGCGCATCTCCCGCTTCAGGGCCTGGAACGCCTGCTCGAAGTCAGGCGCCTGCTTGCCAACGCTGGCGGGCTCCAGCAGATCGGGGATTGCCAGCGCGACGCTCCGGTAGAGCACGGTCCGGCAGGATGCGTCCAAGGCCCCACGGCACGCGTTGCCGGCGCTCAGGCCCAGACAGTGCGCGGCGATGTTCTCCGCAGGGCGCGCAGACGCCCCCAGGCTGCTGATGCACTCCTCCAGCACCAGCCGCTCGCCATCCGCGTACACGTGGACGGCATCCGGGGTGCTGACTCCGGCAATGGGGGCGTGTGGCCGTGCGCCGACAAGACCGCCCCCTGACACAGCAAGCAGCGCCGCGGCCAGGTTGCCCATGTTTCGGATCAGTCGTCCCGGCGCCACCCGGTCCAGGGCGTAGCCGACCTGTCGTGCCAGTGAGACCGCCGCATTGCCGATCGATCGCAACGACCCCAGGACCGCGTGGCGGCCATCGGCACGCGCGTCGGTGATCGGCCGGGGGCCGTGGCAGCCCGGCAAAGCTGCAACAAGTGGACAGATCATTTCCGGCCCTGCGTGCGTCGTGGGCCGGTCAGCCTAGCGGACGCGCCGCAGGAAGGAAGCGAGTTCGCCGGCATCGCTCCGGCGAAGCACGTTTTCTGCAAGGGCGCGACACCTTACCCCTGGTACCCGTTGCTGATCGGATAGCGGCGCTCGCGCCCGAACGCGCGCCGGGACACCTTCGGCCCCGGCGCGGCCTGGTGGCGCTTCCATTCGCTGATGCGCACCAGCCGCAGCACGCGATCCACCACCTCGGTAGCGTAACCGGCGGCGATGATTTCCTCGCGCGACTGTTCCTGGTCCACGAAGCGGTACAGGATGCCGTCCAGCACGTCGTAGGCAGGCAGCGAATCCTGGTCGGTCTGGTTCTCACGCAGTTCGGCAGACGGCGGGCGGCTGATCACCGCGGGCGGAATCACCGGTGCGCCGCCCACGGTATTGCGCCACTTCGCCAGCCCGAACACCTCGGTCTTGTACAGGTCCTTCAACGGCGCATAGCCGCCGCACATGTCCCCGTAGATGGTCGCGTAGCCCACCGCGTATTCGCTCTTGTTGCCGGTAGTCAGCAGCAGGCCGCCGAATTTGTTGGCCAGCGCCATCAGGATCACGCCGCGGCTGCGGCTCTGCAGGTTCTCTTCGGTGACGTCAGGCGTAGTACCTTCGAACATCGGCCCGAGCGCCTCCATGAGGCCCTTGAACGCCGGCTCGATGGAGATCTCCTCCAGCTTCACCCCGAGCGCCTCGCACTGTTCGCTGGCCAGGTCGTTGGACAGTCCGGCGGTGTAGCGTGAGGGCAGTCGCACGGCGGTCACGTTCTCCGCGCCCAGTGCATCCACGGCCATCGCCAGCACCAGCGCCGAATCGATGCCACCGGACAAGCCCAGCCAGACGTTCTGGAACCCGTTCTTGCGGCAGTAGTCCTGCAGGCCGCGGGTGACCGCGCGCCATGCCAGCGCGTCCATGCTCTCATCGCCGTCGTCCATCCACTGCAGCGGCAGGAAGCGCCGTGCTTCGCTCTCGTACTCGACCACCAGCCACTGTTCGGCGAAGGCTGCGGCGGCGGGGTGCACGGTGCCGTCGGCGTCGGCCACCACCGACGCGCCATCGAACACCAGCGCGTCCTGGCCACCGACCACGTTGAGGTAGGCGATGGCGGTCCCGCTTTCGCGCGTCCGCGCGGCCAGCACCGCATCGCGCTGCGCATGCTTGCCACGCTCATAGGGCGATGCATTGGGGACCACCACCAGCTGGGCGCCACTGCGCACGGTGTCGGCCAACGGCTCGGCGAACCACAGGTCCTCGCAGATCAGTACGCCCACCGGCACGCCGTTGACGTCGAACACGCAGCTCGGGCCGTCCGGGTCGATATCGAAGTAACGGCGCTCGTCGAACACCGCATAGTTGGGCAGCTCACGCTTGCGGTAGGTCTTTTCCACGATGCCATCACGCAGCACGCTGGCCGCGTTGTAGACCACCGCCCCGGCCGATTCGGGCCAGCCGACCACGGCGGTGATGCCGGTACAGGCCTTGGCGATGCGCTGCATTGCCTGTTCGCAATGCTGCAGGAAACCCGGGCGCAGCAGCAGGTCTTCCGGCGGATAGCCGCTGACGGCCAGTTCCGGGAACAGCACCAGGTCGGCGCCGTGGTCGTCGCGCGCCTGCTCGATCATGTCGATGATCCGGTCGGTATTGGCGGCGACTGCGCCGACCGGGAAATCAAACTGCGCCATCGCGATGCGGATCGAAGCCATTAGGGATTCCAGCCTGTGGTTGCCATGCCGCCATTGTAGCGCCGGCCCCAAACGCAGAAAGCCGCCCGGAGGCGGCTTTCTGTTTACTCCTGCAGCCGCCGAGCATGGCTCGGCGCTACAGAATCGTGCCGGCCGGGGCCGGCAGAGGCCTTACTTGACCAGCTTGGCGATGGCAGCGCCCAGGTCGCCCGGCGAACGGACGGTGACCACACCGGCCGCTTCCATGGCGGCGAACTTGCCTTCGGCAGTGCCCTTGCCGCCCGATGCGATCGCACCGGCGTGGCCCATGCGCTTGCCGGCCGGAGCCGATGCGCCGGCGATGAAGCCGACCACCGGCTTCTTCACGAACTGCTTGATGTACTCGGCACCGGCTTCTTCCGCGTCACCGCCGATCTCGCCGACCATGATGATGCCTTCGGTCTGCGGGTCTTCGTTGAACAGCTTCAGGCAGTCGACGAAGTTCAGGCCGTTGATCGGGTCACCACCGATGCCGATGCAGGTCGACTGGCCCAGGCCCACTTCCGTGGTCTGCTTGACCGCTTCATAGGTCAGGGTGCCCGAACGGGACACGATGCCGATCTTGCCCGGCTTGTGGATGTGGCCCGGCATGATGCCGATCTTGCACTCACCCGGGGTGATGACGCCCGGGCAGTTCGGCCCGATCAGCACGGTGTCCGCATGCGAGCGGGTCAGCACGTTCTTCACGCGCAGCATGTCCAGCACCGGGATGCCTTCGGTGATGCAGACGATGACCTTGATGCCGGCAGCAGCGGCTTCCAGGATCGCGTCAGCCGCGTACGGCGGCGGCACGTAGATGACCGAAGCGTTGGCGCCGGTGCTCTGCACGGCGTCGGCCACGGTATTGAAGACCGGCAGGTCGATATGGGTGGTGCCACCCTTGCCCGGGGTCACGCCGCCCACAACCTGGGTGCCGTACTCGATCATCTGAGTGGCGTGGAAGGTGCCCTGCTGGCCGGTGAAGCCCTGCACGATCACCTTGGTGTTCTTGTTGATCAAAACTGACATTGGATTTCCTTCGGTGTCGGATCAGGCGGCGTTCTTGACAGCTTCAACGACCTTCTTGGCGCCGTCGTTGATGTTGTCAGCCGGGATGATGGCCATGCCGCTGTCACGCAGCAGCTGCTTGCCTTCTTCCACGTTGGTGCCTTCCAGGCGCACCACGACCGGAACCTTGACGCCCACTTCCTTGACCGCGGCGATGATGCCTTCGGCGATCATGTCGCAGCGGACGATGCCGCCGAAGATGTTGACGAAGATGCCTTCGACCTTGTCCGAGGACAGGATCAGCTTGAACGCTTCGATGACGCGCTGCTTGTTGGCACCGCCGCCCACGTCCAGGAAGTTCGCCGGCTCGCCGCCGTTGAGCTTGATCACGTCCATGGTGGCCATGGCCAGGCCTGCGCCGTTGACCATGCAGCCGATGTTGCCGTCCATGGTGACGTAGTTGATGTCCAGCTCCGAAGCGGTCACTTCGGTTTCGTCTTCCTGGGTCTTGTCGCGCATCGCAACGAGAGCCTTCTGACGGAACGCGGCGTTGTCATCGCTGTCGAACTTGCCGTCCAGCGCGTACAGGTTGCCGTCGTCCAGGATCGCCAGCGGGTTGATTTCAACCAGCGCCAAGTCCTTTTCGTTGAACAGCTTGTACAGGTTCACCATGATGCTGGCGAACTGGCCGGCCTGCTTGGCGGTCAGGCCGAGCTTGAAGCCGAAATCACGGCCGTGGTAACCCTGCACGCCTTCAACGAAGTCGACGTTCAGCGAATGGATCAGCTCCGGGGTTTCGGCAGCAACCTGCTCGATTTCCACGCCGCCTTCCGAAGAAGCGATGTAGGTGATGGTCTTGGTGCCGCGGTCGACGAGGACCGACAGGTACAGTTCCTTGACGATCTCGCCGGCGGTGGTCACCAGCACCAGGTTGACCGGCAGCTCGACGCCAGCGGTCTGGTAGGTGGCCATCTTGGTGCCGAGCATCTTGGCCGCAGCGGCCTTCACATCGTCGGTGGTCTTGCAGAACTTGACGCCGCCTGCCTTGCCGCGACCGCCAGCATGGATCTGTGCCTTGACCATCCAGGGGCCTTGGCCCAGCGAGGTCGCTGCTGCGACTGCTTCGTCCGGGGTAGCCGCGACCTTGCCGGCCGGGACGGGAATGCCGTACTCGGCAAGCAGCTGTTTTGACTGGTATTCGTGGAAATTCATGCGTCACCGTGGGAATAGGAACGACCGCACGCATCTCCTCCAAGGCTCCCTCACGGGCACCGGCACGGACCGCGGCGGGCCCGCTATTGTGGCCGACCCCGGCGCGTGGCGCAAAGACAGCGGGATGACACGCCGCGCGGTGCCGGTTTTTTCTGATTTTTCAATTGTTTGTGACTCCCCACCTGGATCGGCCGGCACGCCTGCCGGGGCGGTGGCGCGCAGCCAGCCCGCGGCAGGCGACCGGCCGGCCCCCCATCCATGCCTATACTGCACGCAAGCCAGAAGGGGAGTTTTGGCGTGGCACCGACCACATCACTGATCGACCGCATCGAGTCCATTCCTCGACGCGAACTGTATTTCTTTGCCCTGTACCGGCTGCTGATCGCCACCGCGATCGCCGGGCTGATGTTCAGCCCGATGGCCGACCTGCTGGGGCAGGCGGACCACCCCGAACTGGCCGCTTACGTGTCCGGCGGCTACTGGCTGTTCTCGGTGCTGATGCTGCTGCTGGGGCGCAGCGAGCGCTGGCTGCGGCAGTTCGTGCTGGTCGGCGTCAGCCTGGACATCGTCGCCGCTTCGCTGCTGGCCCATGCCCTGCCGGGGGCCAGCGCCGGCATCTCGATGTCACTGCTGTTCAACATCGCCGCCGCCGCGACCATGCTGCCGTTCCCGATGGCGCTGGGGCTGGCGCTGGGGGCCAGCGTCGCCACCGTCGCCGAGTACCTGTGGAAGCTGCTGGAAGGCGGCGCCCCCACCCGTACGCTGGCCGAGCTGGCGATGTTCACCACCAGCTACCTGGCGCTGGCATTCATCAGCTCGCAGGTCGCCAAGCGCGCCCGCCACAGCCAGCAGCTGGCCAACCAGCGCGGCGACGAAGTAGCCAACCTGTACCAGATCAATGAACTGATCATCCGCCGGATGCGTACCGGGGTGATGGTGGTGGACGGGCAGAATCGCATCACGCTGGTCAACGAAGCCGCTTCGGCGCTGCTCGGCGACCACGAAGGCGGCACTGGCGATGAGCGGCCGGGCCTGACCCGCACGGCGCCTGAACTGGCGCGCCGGCTGCACCGCTGGCGCACCGGCGGGACCCAGGAAGAAACGCCGCTGATGCTGTCCCCGGACCAGCCTGAAGTGCAGCCGCGATTCGCCCGCCTGCTGGCCGGCAGTGACCTCACCCTGGTGTTCCTGGACGACTCCAGCGTGGTGTCCAAGCGGGCCGAATCGCTGACGCTGTCCACGCTTGGCCGTTTCTCGGCCAGCCTGGCACACGAAATCCGCAATCCGCTCGCGGCGATCAATTACGCAGTGCAGCTGCTGGAAGAAGAAGACGGCAACTTCAGTGACAGCGACCGGCGGCTGCTGCAGATCATCCACCAGCAGTGCCAGCGCACCAATGGCATCGTGGAAAGCGTGCTGGGCCTTGCCCGCCGTGAGCGCGCCAACCCCGAGAACGTAGACCTGGTCGCCCTGGTCCGCCGCTTCGTACTGGAGTACAAGCAGGGCCTGTCGCTGGAAACGGACAGCGTGGAATCGATCATCTCCGAAACCTCGGTGGCGGTGATGGTCGACCCGCGCCACCTGCACCAGGTGCTCACCGCGCTGGTGCACAACGCCCTGAAATATGGCCGCATCGGCGAGCAGCCTGCGCGCGTACGCATCCGCGTGGGACGCCTGCAGGGCAGCCCGGTGGTCGACGTGATGGATCGGGGCCCCGGCATCCCCGATGCGGTGTCCGCGCAGCTGTTCAACCCCTTCTTCACCACGTCCGAACATGGCACTGGGCTGGGCCTGTACATCGCCCGCGAACTGTGCCGCGCCAACCAGGCACGCCTGGAGTACGTCCCGGTGCCCGCGGGCGGCGCCTGTTTCCGGCTCATCCTGCCGGCTCCGCATACCTTGTCGTCGGGATGACGGCCTGCACCGTGCGTCAAACATTTGTCGGCATCGCCCCCCTCCGCTATCTTCTCAACCATGAACGAAACCCGTAGCGCACTGGTCGTCGATGACGAGCGCGACATCCGCGAACTGCTGGTGCTGACCCTGGGCCGGATGGGCCTGCGCATCAACACCGCCGCCAATCTCGCCGAAGCACGTGAGCTGCTGGCCAGCAATCCGTACGATCTCTGCATCACCGACATGCGGCTGCCCGATGGCAACGGCATCGAACTGGTCACCGAGATCGCCCAGAACTATCCGCGCACGCCGGTAGCGATGATCACCGCCTTCGGCAGCATGGACCTGGCCGTGGAAGCGCTGAAGGCCGGCGCGTTCGATTTCGTCAGCAAGCCGGTGGACATCGCGGTGCTGCGCGGACTGGTCAAGCACGCGCTGGAACTCAACAACACCGAGCGTCCTGCCGTCGCCGCCCCGGCCGAACAGCAGGGCCGCCTGCTCGGCGGATCACCGGCGATGGATGCGCTGCGCGCCACGCTGGGCAAGGTCGCACGCAGCCAGGCGCCGGTCTACATCCTGGGCGAATCCGGGGTGGGCAAGGAACTGGTGGCGCGCACCATCCACGAGCAGGGCGCACGCGCGGCCGGCCCGTTCATCCCGGTCAACTGCGGCGCGATTCCGTCGGAACTGATGGAAAGCGAATTCTTCGGCCACAAGAAAGGCAGCTTCACCGGCGCCCACGCCGACAAGCCCGGCCTGTTCCAGGCAGCGCACGGCGGCACCCTGTTCCTGGACGAGGTGGCCGAACTTCCGCTGCAGATGCAGGTCAAGCTGCTGCGTGCGATCCAGGAAAAATCGGTGCGGCCGGTGGGTGCATCAGCGGAAATCGCCGTGGACGTGCGCATCCTGTCGGCGACCCACAAGGACCTGTCCACGCTGGTGGATGAAGGGCGCTTCCGGCACGACCTGTACTACCGCATCAACGTGATCGAACTGCGTGTTCCGCCGCTGCGCGAGCGTCATCAGGACCTGCCCGAACTGGCCGCTGCGATCCTTGCCCGGCTGGCCCGCACCCACGGCTGCCCGGTGCCCCTGCTGGCGCCGTCGGCGCTGGAAGCGCTCAGCGTATACGGCTTCCCGGGCAACGTGCGCGAACTGGAAAACATCCTCGAGCGCGCACTGGCGCTGGCCGAGGGAGACACCATCGGCGCGGTCGACCTGCGCCTGCCGCAACCGAATGGCCGCTCCGTTGGCAGCACTGCCGCGCCGCCGGCGGAAGCGGTGGTCGACCTGCCGGCGGGCAATGCCGCCCTGCCGTCCTACATCGAACAGATGGAGCGCACCGCGATCCAGCGCGCGCTGGAAGAGAACCGCTGGAACAAGACCCGCACCGCCGCGCAGCTGGGCATCACCTTCCGCGCGCTGCGCTACAAGCTGAAGAAACTCGGGATGGAATGAGGGCAGTGACGACCGCTGGTCGTCAGCATTGCACGATGACGGCCAGCGGCCGTCACTACCGTTCTTCGTACTGCGCGTCGGTGACCTGTTCCAGCCAGGTCACCGGGCTGCCATCCACCGCCTCGGCGATGGCGATGTGGCTCATCGCCACGTCCGCCTTCGCGCCGTGCCAGTGCTTCACGCCGGGCGGAATCCACACGATATCGCCGGTCCGCAAGACCTGCCGCGGCTTGTCCCACTCCTGCACCCAACCGGTGCCGGCATGCTCGGCGAGCGCGGGAACCCGCGCTGCGCGCGTGCGCGGACCGAGGTCCGCACCTACAGGTCCGCATCCACCCGTCCGGGCTCAGCGGACTTCGGAGATCTCCACGCCGTCCAGGCCCTGCGCCAGCGTGCGTGCGTCGCCGCCCTGGCTCAGCTTGATCTTCAGGCGCACTTCGTTCTGCGAATCCGCATAGCGCAGCGCATCCTCATAGCTGATCTCGCCCGCCTGGTACAGCTCGAACAGGCTCTGGTCGAAGGTCTTCATGCCCAGCTGGGTGGACTCCTTCATGACTTCCTTCAGCTTGTGGATTTCACCTTCGCGGATGTAATCCTGCACCAGCGGAGTACCCAGCATGATCTCCATCGCCACCTTGCGCGAACGGCCATCGGGCGAAGGAATCAGCTGCTGCGCGACCACGCCCTTGATGTTCAGCGACAGATCCATCAGCAGCTGGTTGCGGCGGTCTTCCGGGAAGAAGTTGATGATGCGGTCCATCGCCTGGTTGGCGTTGTTCGCATGCAGCGTGCACAGCACCAGGTGGCCGGTTTCGGCGAAGGCGATGGCATGGTCCATGCCTTCGCGGGTACGCACCTCGCCGATCATGATCACGTCCGGAGCCTGGCGCAGGGTGTTCTTCAGCGCCGCTTCCCAGCTGTCGGTATCGATGCCGACTTCACGCTGGGTGATGATGCAGCCCTCGTGGCGGTGCACGAACTCGATCGGATCTTCGATGGTGATGATGTGCCCGGTCGAATTGTGGTTGCGGTAGCCGATCATCGCCGCAAGCGAAGTCGACTTGCCGGTGCCGGTAGCGCCGACGAACAGGATGATGCCGCGCTTGGTCATCGCCAGCGTCTTGATGATCGGCGGCAGCGCCAGCTCATCCACGGTGGGGATGCGCGTTTCGATCCGGCGCAGCACCATGCCGACCTGGTTGCGCTGGTAGAAGCAGCTGACACGGAAGCGACCGACACCGGACAGGCCGATGGCGAAGTTGCATTCGTGGGTCTTTTCGAATTCCTCGCGCTGCGCCGGCGTCATCACGTTCAGCACCAGGTCGCGGCTCTGCTGCGGCGTCAGCGGGGTCTGGGTGATCGGCGAAATCTTGCCGTTGACCTTGATCGCCGGCGGCATGCCCGCGGTGATGAACAGGTCCGAGGCGCGCTGGTGCGCCATCAGCTTGAGGAAGGAAGTGAAATCGATGGTGTTGGTGGCGGCACTGTTCACGGCAGACTCCAGGAAACGGGACGGGGGCTCGGCACGGCGGCCCGCGGTGCGCGCCGAGCCGACGCGCGCCGCCCGCCGTCGCCTGCCTTACTCGAACAGGCGCTTGTCCTTGGCGTACTCCTTGGCCTGGTTGCGCGTGATCAGGCTGCGCTTGACCAGGTCCTGCAGGTGCTGGTCCAGGGTCATCATGCCGTGCTGCTGGCCGGTCTGGATGGCCGAATACATCTGCGCCACCTTGTCCTCGCGGATCAGGTTGCGGATGGCCGGGGTGCCGACCATGATTTCCCAGGCTGCGGTACGACCGCCACCCACTTTCTTCAACAGGGCCTGCGAGATCACCGCGCGCAGCGACTCGGACAGCATCGAGCGCACCATCGGCTTTTCGCCGGCCGGGAACACGTCGATGATGCGGTCGATGGTCTTGGCCGCCGAACTGGTGTGCAGCGTGCCGAACACCAGGTGGCCGGTTTCCGCCGCGGTCAGCGCCAGGCGGATGGTTTCCAGGTCGCGGAGTTCGCCGACCAGGATGATGTCCGGATCTTCACGCAGGGCCGAACGCAGCGCTTCATTGAAGCCGTGCGTGTCACGGTGCACTTCGCGCTGGTTGATCAGGCACTTCTGCGAGGTGTGCACGAACTCGATCGGGTCCTCGACGGTGAGGATGTGCCCGTACTCGTTCTTGTTGATGTAATCGATCATCGCCGCCAGCGTGGTCGACTTGCCGGAACCGGTCGGGCCGGTCACCAGGATCAGGCCCTGCGGCTGCTGGATCACCTCGCGGAACAGCGGCGGGCAGGCCAGGTCCTCCAGCGTCAGCACTTCGGACGGAATGGTACGGAACACC
The DNA here is from genome assembly GCF_039674585.1 of Stenotrophomonas lacuserhaii. GTDB lineage: Bacteria > Pseudomonadota > Gammaproteobacteria > Xanthomonadales > Xanthomonadaceae > Stenotrophomonas > Stenotrophomonas pennii_A. The sequence goes on from NZ_JBDJNU010000051.1 coordinate 19,743, forward strand.
GCACCGGCGCCACGGTTCTGGTTGAAGGCGTTGACACGGAAGCGCGCGAGCGAGGGGATCTCGAACGAGAAATCGACCTCGAGGAACTCTTCGTAATCGCGACGCTGCTTGTCCGACATGATGTCGTAGACAAGCGCATGCACCTGCTTGTGGTCCAGCGCCGGGATGTTGATGCGGCGGACGTCACCATCCACGCGGATCATCGGCGGCAGGCCTGCGGACAGGTGCAGGTCGGATGCTTTGTTTTTTACGGAAAACGCCAACAGCTCGGCGATATCCATGAGCGGCTACTCCCCAATAACGGCTTCGACTGGAAGGATCTTTCCCCGGGCGTCAGTATAGCGTCCTGTCAGACCGGAACGCGTCACGTGCAAAGTCCCCTGCCCGGAATACTGAGCAACCTGCAGAACGCGGCGCAGGCCGCCGGGCGGCCAGTGCCCGCCCTGCTGGCCGTGTCAAAGACCCAGCCGGCGTCGGCGATCGCCGCGTTGGCCGCCGAAGGCCAGCGCGCCTTCGGCGAGAATTACGTACAGGAGGCCCTGGCCAAGATCGAGGCGCTGCAAGGCCTTGGGCTGGAATGGCACCTGATCGGCCACCTGCAGTCGAACAAGGCTGAGCCGGTCGCACGCCATTTCCACTGGGTGCAGAGCGTGGACCGGAGCAAGCTGGTGGCCGCCCTGGCGCGCCATCGGCCGGCCGATCTGCCGCCCTTGAACGTGCTGATCCAGGTCAACATCGACGACGAAAGCAGCAAGCATGGCTGCCAGCCCGCGCAGGTCGATACGCTGGCCGCCGCCATCGCCGCCGAACCCACCCTGCAGCTCCGTGGGCTGATGGCCATTCCGGCGCCGTGGCCCGATCCTGCACGACGGCACGCCGCCTTCGCCCGCATGCACGCGCTGCAGCAGGAACTGCACAGCCGGTATCCGCGGGCCGATACGCTGTCGATGGGCATGAGCAGCGACTACGCCGAGGCGATCGCCGCCGGTGCCACCCTGGTCCGCATCGGCACCGCGCTGTTCGGCGCGCGCGTCCGTCCAGCTTGAACTCAAGGAGCATCCGCATGACCGGTTCTTCCATCGCCTTCATCGGCGGCGGCAACATGGCCCGCAGCCTGATCGCCGGACTCGTCCGCCAGGGCATCCCGGCCGCCGACATCCATGTCGCCGAGCCGGTGGACGCCCTTCGCGATGCGCTCGCTGCTGACTTCGGGGTCACCACGTACGCCACCGCGGGTGAGGCCGCTGCCCAGGCCCGCGCCTGGGTACTGGCGGTGAAGCCGCAGGTGCTGCGTGATGTGTGTGGCGCACTGCAGCCGTTGGCAGCAGATCGGCGACCGCTGCTGGTCTCCATCGCCGCCGGCATCACCAGCGCCCAGCTCGACCGCTGGCTGGGCGGCAACATTGCCGTCGTGCGTGCGATGCCCAACACCCCTGCCCTGCTGGGTGCGGGAGTCACGGGGCTGTTCGCCACCACCCAGGTCAGCGCCGATCAGCGCGCGCAGGCCGACCGGGTGCTGTCCAGCGCAGGCCGCACCGTATGGGTGGACGATGAAGCGCTGATGGATTCGGTCACTGCCGTGTCCGGCAGCGGCCCAGCCTACGTATTCCTGCTGGCCGAGGCGATGGAAGCGGCCGGGATTGCTCAGGGATTGCCACCCGAGGCGGCGCGCACGCTGGTGCAGCAGACCCTGCTGGGGGCCTCACGGATGCTGGATGAAGCCGGCGAAGCACCGGCCGAGCTGCGCCGCCGGGTGACCTCGCCGGGCGGCACCACGCAGGCGGCGATCGAAACCTTCCAGGCTGGCGGTTTCGAGGCCCTGGTCGCGAAGGCACTGGCCGCCGCCCAGGCACGTGGCCGCGAACTGTCCGCCGCCAACGATTGAACCCCCGACAGTAGTGACGGCCGCTGGCCGTCATGCCGCGCTGCGCGCTCGCCGAGCGTGGCTCGGCGCTACCGGTCCGGCCCCGCTCGCTTACGCCACTTACCGAAACCTCAAGCGGGTAGCAGACTGGGCGTGTCCCCAACGGAGAAGCAGCATGAAGATCCTGATCGTCGGCGCGTCCGGCACCCTCGGCCAAGCCGTCGCCACCCACCTGGGACAACAGCATGAAATCCTGACGGCGGGTCGCCACAGTGGGCAGCACCAGGTCGACCTCACCGACGACCGCAGCGTGCAGGCACTTTTCGACGCCACCGGCCCGCTGGACGCGGTCATCGCCACCACCGGCCAGGTCCACTTCGGCCCTTTGCAGGACATGACCGCGGCACAGTTCGACAGCGGCCTGCAGGACAAGCTGCTCGGCCAGGTGCGGCTGGCACTGGCCGCCCAGCACCAGCTGCGCGCGGGCGGCTCCATCACCCTCACCAGCGGCATCATCAGCGCCCAGCCGATCCGCGACGGCAGCAACGCCACCGCGGTCAACGCCGGGCTGGAAGGCTTCGTGCGCGCTGCAGCGTTCGAACTGGCCGCGCGCGGGCTGCGCATCAACATCGTCAGCCCGACCGTGCTGGAAGAATCGGCCGCCGCCTATGCGCCGTATTTCCCCGGCTTTGAACCGGCGCCGGCGCGCCGCGTCGCACTGGCGTACCAGCGCGCGGTGGAAGGCATCCAGAGCGGGCAGACACTCACCGTCTGGTGAGGCAAGCGGCGCCGACCGGGGGCGGTACGACGCCGCGCTATTCCCAGCGCTGCGGGCCGTCGCCCTGCTCACCCAGCATGTCATCCGGGTTGGCCAGCCGGCAGCGTTTCAACGACAGGCAACCGCAGCCGATGCAGCCAGTGAGCTGGTCACGCAGGAACTGCAGCAGATGGATGCGTTCATCCAGCTCGCCGCGCCAGCGCGCCGACATGCGCGCCCATTCGGCCTTGGTCGGCGTGCGCCCCTCGGGCAATTCGGCCAACGCTGCGCCCACCGCTTCCAGCGGCATGCCAACGCGCTGTGCCACGCGGATCACCGCCAGCCGCCGCAGCACCTCGCGCGGGAAGCGGCGCTGGTTGCCGGCGTTGCGCAGGCTGCGGATCAGTCCCTTGCGCTCGTAGAAATGCAGCGCGGACACCGCCACGCCGCTGCGCTTGGCCACCTCGCCTACACTAAGCTCCCGCGTTGCCATCACTTGACCTCAACCTTGGTTGAGGCGTGATGCTGCCGCCTCCGCTTCGCCAATACAAGTGCCTGCATGAACGCACCCGCCGCTTCGATCGCTTCACCGGATGATGCCTCCATCCTTTCCCCGCGTTACCGCGCCACCACCTTCGGCATGGTCGCGCTGGTCGCACTGGTCGCATTCGAAGCGCTGGCCGTGGCCGCTGCCATGCCCACCGTGGCGCAGGCGCTGGATGGACTGCGCCTGTACGCGCTGGCCTTCGGTGGTGCGCTGGCGACCAGCGTGATCGGCATGAGCGTGGCCGGCCGCCTGTGCGACCAGCGAGGGCCCGCGCGCCCGCTGTGGTTTGGCCTGGGCTTCTTCCTGGCCGGCCTGGTGGTGGCCGGCTTGGCCCCGCGCATGGGCGTGCTGGTGGCCGGGCGACTGCTGCAGGGCGTGGGCATAGGCGCGGTGTCCGTTTCGCTGTACGTGCTGGTGGCGCGCACGTTTCCAGATGCACTGCGGCCGAAGGTCTTCGCCGCGTTCTCCGCCGGCTGGGTGGTCCCTTCCCTGATAGGGCCGTCGATCAGCGGGCTGATCGTGCAGTACGTCGGCTGGCGCTGGGTGTTCCTGGCGGTACCGGTGCTGGCCGTGCCCGCGGCCCTGCTGCTGCTGCCCGCACTGCGCGCCAGCGCGCACGATCCACGCAATGACAGGGCGACGCGCCCAGTGGTCCGATGGGCGGTCGGCACCGCGCTTGCCGCGCTGCTGCTGTACCTGGGGGGGCAACAGCAGGGTGTCGTCGCCGTCGTGCTGATGGCTGTGGCCCTGGTCCTGCTGCTGGCCTGTGCCCGCCACCTGCTGCCCGCCGGTACGCTGCGGCTGGGCCGCGGGCTGCCCAGCATGATCGCGATGCGCGGTATCGCCGCTTCGGCCTTCTTCGCGGCCGAAGCGTTCCTGCCGCTGCTGCTGCAGCGCGAACGTGACCTGTCGCCGCTGTGGGCCGGAGCTGCGTTGAGCATGGGCGCGCTGGGCTGGTTCGCCGGCTCGTGGATGCAGGGACACCAGCGCCATGGCTGGACCCGTGCGCACCTGCTGCAGGCCGGCGCGTGGATGATGTGCGGCGGCCTGCTGCTGACCTCGCTGACCCTGCAGCAGGGGGTGCCGCTGTTGCTCGCGCTGGCAGGCTGGTCACTGACCGGGCTGGGCATGGGCCTGATCTATCCCAGCCTGTCGGTGCTCACGTTGTCGATGTCGGCGCCGCACGAACAGGGCGCGAACAGTTCAGCCCTGCAGCTCAGCGAAGGGGTCGGCGTGGCGACCACGCTGGCGTTGTCGGGATCGTTGTTCGCCGCCTTCATCGATGGCCGCGAAACGCTGGGCTACCTGCTGTGCTTCGCCGTGACCCTGCTGCTGGCGTTGCTGGCGACGGTCGTCGCGCGGCGCATCTGATCGCAGCCGCTGGTGGTGGGTGACGCTGCTGGTGGGTGACGACCGTTGGTCGTCACGCCGTTGATTGATGGCGGCCCTGTGACGACCAACGGTCGTCACCCACCCTATCTCCGGATTCCAGCTCAGGGCCGTGCGCCCACCTCGTCCACGTCCTCGCGCAGGATGCGGCGGATCTCCAGCACCGCCTGCGGGGTCTCCTGCACGCTGTGGCCGGAAACGATCACCTTCTCCGAAATCGCGCCGTCCAGGTGCGAACTCCAGTACGGCACCAGCCCATCATCGGACTGCAGCAGCGGCACGTCCGGCTTGCGATGGGCGATGATCGAGTGATACTTCAGTCCTGGCTGGATCGGCAGCGAGGCCGCCGCCATCACGAAGGGATCGCTGGATTTCAGGTTGTCGATGCTGTTGGGCACGCGAAGCTTTTCGCTGCCGCCGCGCTGCGCATCGGCCTGCTGCAGGGTGTTGAACGCATCTTCGAACGAACCCAGGATCGTCAGCGGCAGCCGCACCAGCCGGCCGATCAGGCGACCCACGCGGTTACCGGCGATGTCGGTTCCTTTATGCGGGGCGGCGATGAAGATCGCCCGTTCCACGTTCGGCTGCGGCTGGAACTGCAGCAACGGCCCCAATTTGGTCCTCACCCGCTGCAGGCGCTCGCCCTTCAGGTCATAGCGCGCCATCAGGTCATTCCACAGCACATCGCCTGACGAACTGAGCATCAACCGCCCGAGCACGCCGCCCATGCTGTGGCCGATGAATACCTGGTCCTTCGACGCGCGCGACTGCCCGCCCGGATCGAAGTGCTTCAGCGTGCTGTTGAACGCACGCGAGATCTCATAGCGGTTCAGGGCAATCGGGGCGTTGGTGGGGTAGTACACCTGCCACACCTGGAACTCACGGCGCAGTTCCTCTTCACCCATGATCTCGTTGGCCACGTTCACCCAGGCTTCGGGACTGCTGCCCAGGCCGTGCAGCATGAAGATGATGCGGCGGTCCGGGTCCCACGGCTGCATCAGGTAGATATGCGGTTCCTTGATGCCTTCGGCCATGCCGAACAGCGTGCGCAGCGCCTGCGTGGCGAATCCGCTCTGCGCCAGCCACAAGCCATACGCTGCGGTGAAATTGCCCGCCAGCGGTACCTGCTGGCCATGCAGGTCCACGCGCTCGGTGGCCTCGGGCGAATACACATCCAACAGCACCTGACTGGTCTGCAGCACCTCGTCCAACGAATCGCCCTTGAAGCGCAGCAGCGCGGTGGCATTGATCGAGGACATCTCGCTGTACTGCGGCACCTCATGCTTGTGCTTCGCCGCCGCGCCATCGATCGGCGCATCGGCCTGCGGCAACGGCGTGCTCAACTTTGGCGGGTCCATCACCACCACCAGCTCCGCGCCGAAGCCATCGCGACGGTAGGTACTGCGCAGGCCGACGAAACTGATCGTGGCCGCAGACACCAGCCGGGTCGGGATGCTGGGCATCGACAGGCGGTCGTAGTCGGAGGTGATGGTCCAGCGCTCACCGGCCACCGGGGCGTTGTAGTCCTCCCCTTCCAGCGCGGAGGCGCGCGAGCGCCGGAACACCACCGACGCGGTCTGCTCGGCGGCGTAGTTGTAGTAGTCGCGTACCTGGGTCTGGCGGTCTTCGAAGGCACGGTCCGACGGCGCGCGCCCGCTGAAGAACAGGTACGCGTACGCAAACCGGGCCGCTTCCAGCCACGCATCCACCGCCGCATCGCTCATCGGCTCCTTGTCGGCGTGCTTCGGTTTGGGGCTGAGGGCAAGCGCGGTCTGCACCCACAGCTCGGACAACGCGGACATGCGCTGTTCGGCGCTGACGCCATCGGTATCCAGCAGGGTCCGGCGGCAGGCGACCAGATCCTTCTCGCACTGGCTCGCATCCAGGCCGACCACGCTGAGCGTCTCCTGCGAAGCGGCGCTCAGCTTGCCGGTGGTCAGCACGTCGGACCGTTTGGTGGTCAGGTAATCGGTGTTGGCGACCTGCTTGACCGTCACCATCGCGCAGCCACTGCCGATCAGCAGCACGGTGGCCGCCAGCAGCAGGCGCAGGCTGCGCTGCCAGTTGCGGGGGAATGCCGTGGCCATCATGGTTGGTCTTCCTGTGCGGTACCGGGAACGCCGCGGCGTATCCAGGTGGAGAAATCAGTCTGGGCCTGCGGCTGCAGCGCGCGCTCGGTGATCCGTGCACGCGCCTTCAGCGTGGCAAACGGATAGCCCGGCGCCAGCGCGCCCTGGTCGAAGGCGTACTCGTCCAGGTAGCCCGATGCCAGCAGGCGGTAGTCCAGTGGCAGGCCGGGCGCGATGTGGCGCGCGAGATCGAACACGATGGTGGTGCAGTTGCTGGTCAGCGTGTTGTAGAAGGCCGGCGCGGCATCCAGGCTGCGCGCCTGGTCGATGTAGCCGGCGAACAGCGTGCGCAGCTGTGCCTGCGTCAGCCCGTGCAGGCGGTACAGATAGACATCCTCACCGCGTGCGTTGGTACGCGTGCGGATGATGTCGGTTTCCTCCGCCGCCACCAGGGTCATCTCGAATTTGCGGAAGAAGCCGCCCAGCGCGGAGAACGACTCGCCACGTTCCTTGCGGATTTCCAGCGAGAACACCAGCTGGCGGCCGTCGGCGAAGCCGAACGACACCAGCGTGTGGGCGATGGCCGGCCCCATCCAGTACGACATCACCAGGTCGGCGGATCGCAACTGCTGCAGGTCGTACTCCCGCCGCACCCAGCGCACGTCGTAGTCCTGTTCGGTGCGCCAGGTGAAATCGCGCACGTTGTCCAGCACCACGTGGTGCCCGTCGAACGACACCACGTGCAGGCGCTCGGCCACGTCGTCGGCCCAGGTGCGGTCCTGGCTGGGGCTCAGCGCGGTCCACCACAGGGCGGCGCAGGCCATGCCCAGCACGTACGCCGATGCGATGCGCCGGCCGCCGCGTCCGCGCGCGAGGCGCAGCGCCATCCAGCCGGCAGCGAGCACCCAGGCCAGCGCCAGCAGCGCGCCCAGCCAAGGCACGGGTGCCTGGTAGAACACCAGTCCGCCCGCCCACAGCGAGCCGAGCAGCATGATGATCGCGATCGTCCAACGTCCTGCTGCCTTCACTTCGGGCCTGTCGCGTCATCCATGGGCCGCCTAGTTAGCCACAGCTGGCGCTTTGGCGGAATGGGCGCCTGTTCAGGTTGGGGGGAGGAGAGAGCGTGACGACCAACGGTCGTCACCCACCACGACCAACGGTCGTCACCCACCGGGACCCACGGTCGTCAGCCAATGGGGCCTGCTACACAATATGGGCCTCACCCTGGAGGATCCCATGGGCATCATGTCGGTCGCCGGAATCCCGGTATCAGAGCATCACACCGCCACCTGTCACTGCGGTGCGGTCGAGCTGCGGCTGCACCTGCCGCATGGCATCGTCGAGCCGCGCCGCTGCGATTGTTCGATGTGCCGACGACGCGGTGCCATCGCCGCCAGCGTTGCCGAAGAGGGCCTGCAGGTGGTGCGCGGAGGCGAGCAGCTGCGCCTGTACCAGTTCAACACGCATGTGGCCGAACACTGGTTCTGCGGCCTCTGCGGCATCTACACCCATCACCGGCGACGCTCGAATCCACGCGAGTTCGGCTACAACGTGGCCTGCCTGGAAGGCATCAATCCGTTCGCGCTCGGCGAGGTGCCGACGAACGATGGAGTGCACCATCCGGCGGACCGCGAATAGGCCATCAGTGGCGGCTGCGGCGCGCCGGCATCGCGACTTTCTGCCACGGTGAGATCGCCATGCGCCCGGCACGCGCGGGGCGCTTGAGGGTCAGCCGGCGCGCGTGCGCTTCCGGCAACGGCTGCGGAGCCGGCGACGCGGGCGGCGACGAGGGGGTGGCAAGCAGGAGGTTGATGAGCCACATGGCAGGTCTCCGTCGGGGGCGGGCAGGTCCACGCTATCCCCGCGCCAGCGACCGCCGTGTGATCCGGCCATGACACCGCGATGACCGTGCTGAACGCGCGCAGCGCACTGATTCAGGCTGCCCGCTCAGGCAAGGTCGCACGCTTCGCTGTCATGGGCTTCGCGCCTGCGAATCATTTGTATTTGCATCCCTGCTTGCGGATAATCCGCGCCATCCACCGTTCCCTCCAGCCGTCGCCCGAGGATTCCCGCTGCATGCAACGCTCTGCCATCAAAGCCTGGTTCGTGGTCCACAAATGGACCAGCCTGGTCTGCACGCTGTTCCTGCTGCTGCTGTGCCTGACCGGCCTGCCGCTGGTGTTCGGCCACGAGATCGCGCACCTCACCGGCGCCGACCCGGAAGTGCCGGCCGCGCCCGCCGACGCCACGCTGCGTGACCTGGACGCGCAGGTGCAGACGGCATTGCAGCACTTCCCGGACAACGTGCCGCTGTTCGTCGGCTGGGATCCGGACGCCCCGCTGATGTACGTCAACACCGGGGCCCGCACCGATACGCCGCCTGCGCAGATGCAGACCGTTCTGCTCAATACCATCAGCGGAGAGCAGGTGCCCGCACCGCAGTTCAACGAAGGCGTGATGTACTTCCTGTACCGCCTGCACACCGACCTGTTCCTCGGCCTGCCCGGCCTGCTGTTCATGGGGGCGATGGGACTGCTGTTCGTGGTGGCGATCATCTCCGGGCTGGTGCTGTATGGCCCGTTCATGCGCAAGCAGCGATTCGGCACCCTGCGCACCGGTCGCAGCCGCCGGCTGGCCTGGCTGGACCTGCACAACGTGATCGGCATCGTCACGCTGGGCTGGGCGCTGGTGGTCGGCCTGACCGGGGCCATCAACACCCTGGCCAAGCCGCTGGAACAGGCCTGGCAAACCCAGCAGCTGGGTGAGTTCGCCGCGCGGTATGCCGGCCAGCCCAAGCCCACCCAGCTGGCTTCGCTGCAGGCTGCGGTGGATACCGCGCGCGCCGCCGAACCGGAGATGCGCCCGGCCTTCGTCAGCTTCCCCGGCACCGGCTATAGCGGGGATCATCATTTCGGCGTGTTCATGCAGGGCAATTCACCGCTGACCGAACGCCTGTATCGCCCGGTGTTGATCGATGCGAGCACCGGCGCGCTGACCGCGCAGCCGCAGCTGCCGACCTACATGACCGTGCTGCTGCTCAGCCAGCCGCTGCATTTTGGTGACTACGGCAAGCTGCCGCTGAAGATCCTGTGGGCCCTGCTCGATCTGCTGACCATCGCGGTACTGGTCAGTGGCCTGTACCTGTGGTTCAAGCGTGGCAGCACCGCCACCCGCGTGGCCGAGATCGAACGCGCGCAGACGCAGGAGGTGGCATGAAGAGCCCTTTCATCGCACCGGCCTGGATCACGCTGGCGAGTTTGGTCGGGTTGGTCAGTGCATTGATCGGCGACGGACTGTTCGACGTCATTTCGTGGGTGATCTTTACGGGCCTGATCGCCTTGGTCGTGCGCGCATGGATGAAGCGCGACCGGCGTTGATGCACTGATGCCTGACACCGCCGGGCGCTGCGCGCCCTGGTAGCGCCGAGCCATGCTCGGCGGCTTTCCGTTCCGGCATCGCGATGCCTGATACCCGATGCACGCCGCGCTGCGCGCCCTGGTAGCGCCGAGCCATGCTCGGCGGCTTTCCGTTCCGGCATCGCGATGCCTGATACCCGATGCACGCCGCGCTGCGCGCTCG
>NZ_JBDJNU010000052.1:0-23559 GCF_039674585.1 Stenotrophomonas lacuserhaii
TGCCCCCTGCGTCGGTTCCGACCCCCCCCTCCCCCCTCCTTCCGCTCCACCAACCACGGTCGTCACCCACCAGCAATCCAAGGTCGTCACGCACCAGCAATCCAAGTCGTCACCCACCAGCCCGGATTGACGGCCAGCGGCCGTCACTACCGGGCACAACAAAAAACCCGGCCGAAGCCGGGTTTTTTGTTGGATCACAGGCCGGGATCAGCCGCCGCGCGGGCCACCGCGACCGCGATTTCCACCCGGGCCACCTGGGCCGCGATTGCCACCCGGGCCACCCGGACCGCGGTTGCCACCGGGACCGCCCGGGCCACGGTTGCCACCCGGACCACCGGCCGAACGGTTGCCGCCCGGGCCGCGATTGCCGTTGGCCGGACGCGGGGTGCTGCCGTACGGGCTGAAGCCCGGGTTGGCATGGTCGGACGGGAACGACGGTGCGTTGCCCGGATGACCATACGGATGCTTGTTGCCCTGGCCGCCCTGGCCCTGGCCACCGCGGTTGCCACCGGCGCCCGGCGACTTCGGCTTGGCGTAACCGCCACGACCGCCTTCACCCTGGCCCTGGCCGTAACCACCGCCCTGGCCGGGACCGCGTGCGCCGGGACCGCGGGCGCCCGGACCACCCGGACCACGGGCACCGGGGCCGCCGGGGCCACGTGCACCCGGGCCGCGCGCTGCGCCGGGACCGGCGTTGCGGTGGCCACTCGGACCGGTGCTGACGCCGTCCGGCACGTACCAGCTGCGGAATGCCGCCGGATTGCCTTCCGGCAGGCCACGATCATTCTTCTGCGGGCGCGCCTTGAACGGACGCTGCGACTGCTTGGCCGCGGCTTCACCGCTGACCGTCAGGCCACCCTTGAAACCGCCGCCGCCCTTGCCACCACGACCCCGGCCGCGCTCTTCGCGGACGTTGTCGAAGCGACGCAGCTCGCGGCCTTCATCGGCGGTGTTGTGGCCGTTGACATAGGCCGTGCCACGGCCGCCATCGCGGCCCATGCGCACGGTGGTCTTGGCCGCGCGCCGCTGGCCGATCACCGGCTGCAGGGTCAGCGCGGACGGTGCGCCTTCTTCCAGGTTCAACTTGGCGCGCAGCGCTTCGACCTGGGCCGTCGGCAGTTCCACCGAATGGCCACGGGTCAGTTCGCGCGGCAGGCTGACCGTGCCGTAGCGGGTACGCTTCAGGCGGCTGACCTGGCAGCCCTGCGATTCCCACAGGCGACGGACTTCGCGGTTGCGGCCTTCCTTCACCACCACGCGGAACCAGTCGTGCGAGTCGGTGCCGCCAATGCGCTCGACTTCATCGAACTTGGCCGGGCCGTCTTCCAGCGCGACACCACGCTGCAGGCGCAGGATGGTGTTGTCGTCGACCTTTTCCTGGCCTTCCGGGGCGCGCACGCGCACCACGTATTCGCGCTCGACTTCGAAGGACGGGTGCATCATCGCGTTGGCGAGTTCACCGTCGGTGGTGGCCAGCAGCAGGCCGGTGGTGTTGATGTCCAGGCGGCCGACGGCGATCCAGCGCGCGCCCTTCAGCGCCGGCAGCGACTCGAACACGGTCGGGCGGCCTTCGGGATCTTCGCGGGTGGTCACTTCGCCTTCCGGCTTGTTGTAGACCAGTACGCGCGACGGTTCGGCCAGGGCGGTGGCGACGAAGCCACGGCCGTCCAGCTCGATGCGGTCGCCGCTGCGCACCGACATGCCGGTCTGCGCGACTTCACCGTTGACCTTGACCAGGCCTTCGGCGATGCGCTGTTCCAGCGCCCGGCGCGAACCGAGGCCGGCCTGTGCCAGCACCTTGTGCAGGCGTTCTTCCAGCTTGAACTGTTCGGAGGTGGCTTCGCGCTTCAGCGACAGCTTGTTCAACGACAGCTTGCGGGGGGTATCACTCATTAACTTTGGCTCCGGCCGGCGTTTGGTCGTCGGCCTCTGGTTCGGAATCGGCTAGGTCAACAGCCACGGTCGTCTTCGCGACGGCGTTGTCTTCGCTCTCGTTCACTGGCGCCGCGCGCGTGCCCGGCGCGGTGTCGGGGTGCCCGTTGTCGCTGGGCGAAGGTGCTTGCTCATCAGGGTCTGCCGCGACAAGCGCGGCAGGGGATCCGGGTCCGGCATCGGCGCCTGCGGCGGCCGGGATGCCTTCTTCATCGGTGCCACCGGAGTCCGGGGCATCGTCATCATTGGCTGCTGCACCCGGGCTGGCGGCCGTGGCGGGCTGCGGCGCATCGGGCTGGCCATCCGGACCCAGCGGCAGCTGCGGTTCCAGGTCGGCCAGGTCTTTCAACTCGGACAGCGGCGGTAGTTCGTCCAGCCGTTTGAGGCCGAAATAATCCAGGAAACCCTTGGTGGTGCCGAACAGCGCCGGCCTGCCAGGCACGTCGCGGTGGCCGATCACCCGGATCCACTCACGTTCTTCCAGGGCCTGGATGATGTTGCTGCTCACCGCCACGCCACGTACCTGTTCGATCTCGCCACGGGTGATCGGCTGCCGGTAGGCGATCAGCGCCAGGGTTTCCAGCGTGGCGCGGGTATAGCGCGTCTTGCGCTCGGTCCACAACCGGCTGATATGCCCATGCACCTCGGCGGTGACCTGGTAACGGAAGCCGGAGGCCACCTCCACCAGTTCCACGCCACGCTCGCTGCAGGCCTCGCGCAGGGTTTCCAATGCGCGTTCCACGCTGCCTGCCGGGGCCGGCTCGTCTTCCGGGAACAGCTCTTTCAGCTGCACCAGGGTCAGCGGCTGCGGCGATGCCAGCAGTGCGCCTTCGACGATTCGGTTGATCAGCGGTTGATCCATCGGCAATTCGCGCTCACTCGGTCGGATTGGCTGCGTCGTTGTCATCGAACTCGCTGCTGAAAGACAGCGGCTCATTGGTGTTTCCCGCCGCCAGCGACTTGACGTAGATCGCCGCCAGCGGGGTTTCCTGCACGATATCCAGCAGCTGTTCCTTGGCCAGTTCCAGCATTGCCAGGAAGGTGACCAGTACGCCGAGCTTCCCTTCTTCGGCGGTGAACAGCGATTCGAAACGGTAGAACACGCCTTCTTCCATGCGCCCCAGCAGGTCGCCCATGCGCTGGCGGACACTCAGGGCCTCGCGCTTGATCGCGTGCCCGGTGAACAGCTCGGCGCGCTTGAGCACGTCGTGCAGGGCCACCAGCATTTCCTTCAGTTCGACCGGCGGCGGCAGGCGGATCGCTGCGCGGTCGGGGACGAAGGCATGCACCACGGTGGTGTCGCGGTCCTGCCGGGGCAGGCTGTCGATATCTTCGGCGGCCTGCTTGAAGCGTTCGTACTCCTGCAGTCGACGCACCAGTTCGGCGCGCGGGTCGGCCTCATCGCCGTCTTCGCTGACCGGCCGCGGCAGCAGCATCCGCGACTTCACTTCGGCCAGGATCGCGGCCATCACCAGGTATTCGGCGGCGAGCTCGAAACGCAGCTCGCGCATCACCGTGATGTATTCCACGTACTGCCGGGTGATCTCGGCGACGGGAATGTCCAGGACGTCCAGGTTCTGGCGGCGGATCAGGTACAACAGCAGGTCCAGCGGCCCTTCGAACGCGTCCAGGATGACTTCCAGCGCATCCGGCGGGATGTACAGGTCCTGCGGGATCTGCAGGACCGGTTGCCCATGCACCACGGCCAGCGGCATTTCCTGCTGCTGTGGGGTGGGCGGCCGGATTGACGGGGTCGCGTCTAGCGCGGTTTCAGAGGTCATCAAAGGACATCAGGATTGCAACGGACCGGTCGCGGTGCCCGTCATTCCCCCCAGGCACGTGCCTGACAGGCCATGGCGGAAACCAGGACACGCCGGAATCGGCGCGATTCCACACATCAATAAAGCAGGACGCACCGCACTGGCGGCAGCGACGAAACTACGGGGAGGTCGTCTACGCGGTCTGGTCGGGGGCAGCGGTTCGATCATCGGTGGCCTGCGGGGCCATGGGACCGACGGGACGCTGCGTCCAGTCACGTGCAATGCAAACAGGTTACGGCTTTGCAGTGCCGGTGTCCAGTCAGGCGCGGCGCAGGGTCGGGCAGCCGCTAGAATCAGCGCCAGTTCCCGCAGGACAACAGGAGACAATCGATGTGGTACGTAATTGAAGGCTATGACGGCCAGGACGTGCTTGCGGCCCGGATCGCGGCCCGCCCGACCCACCTGGCACGGCTGCAGGCCCTGCAGGAGCAGGGCAGGTTGCTGCTGGCCGGACCGTGCCCGGCGATCGACAGCGAAGATCCGGGTCCGGCGGGTTTCAGTGGCAGCGTGGTGATTGCCGCGTTCGACTCGCTGGCCGCCGCCCGCGACTGGGCCGATGCCGACCCCTACGTCGCGGCCGGCGTGTACGCGCGCACCGAGGTCCGTCCGTTCCGCAAGGTGCTGCCGTGAGCAATGCGGAGCGGATCGAGCGAATTCGTGATGCGTTGCAGCATTCGCTGGCCCCCGTGCAGCTGCAGATAGAAGACGACAGCCACCGTCATGCGGGGCATGCCGGGGCGCGTGACGGGCGTGGCCATTTCAACGTCAGGGTGGTCAGCGGGGCGTTCGCCGGGTTGGGTCAGTTGGCCCGACATCGCGCCATTTACGCTGCACTTGGCGACATGATGCAGACCGATATCCATGCCCTGTCGATCCAGGCATATACCCCGGCCGAGGCTGGCTGACCCGGTGTCCCCTCCTGTCCTGTGACGTCCCGGCGACGTCCCGCCATGGACAGCGGGCGGACGCCCCACGACCTATAGGACTAACGAAGTGTTTACATCGGACATTGGAAACGCTTACATTCCGCGCCAAGCCGTAAGGCTGGAGTCGTGGAGGGCGACTTTGTGAACAAGGCAGCGATCACCATCAAGGATGTTGCGCGGGAAGCCAAGGTCTCCGTGGCCACGGTTTCGCGCGCGCTCAATGGACACGAAAACGTCGCCGAGCCGGTTCGCCAACTGGTGCTGGAGGTGGCTGCGCGCCTGCGCTACACCCCGCACGCCGCCGCCCGCAGCCTGAGCAGCCGGCGCACCAATACCGTCGGGGTGGTGCTGCCCGACCTGTATGGCGAGTTCTTCTCCGAACTGATGCGCGGCATCGACCAGATCGCCCGCATCCGCCGCCAGCACCTGCTGGTGTCCAGTTACCACGGCGACCAGGAGCAGCAGGGCGCTGCGCTGCGGGCCATGCGCGGCCGCGTCGATGGCCTGCTGGTGCTGTCCCCGTATGCGGAAAGCCCGGGTTTCCTGACCGACAACCTGCCGCAGTCGCTGCCCACGGTGCTGATCAATACCTACCTGCCCGACCAGGACCATCCTGTGTTGAGCATCGATGACCACGCCGGTGCGGTGGCGATGACCCGCCATCTGCTCGACGTCGGCCACCGCCGCATTGCGTTCATTTCAGGCCCGGACTCCAACTACGATGCGCGCGAACGCCTGCGGGGCTTCCGCGATGCGCTGGCTGCCTTTGGCAGCGATGCGCAGGGCATCGAGCTGCCCGGTGATTTCGACGAAGCTTCCGGCCATCGTGCCGGTCAGGAGTTGCTGGCAGCCGGCACGCTGCCCGATGCGGTATTCGCGGCCAACGACATGATGGCGCTGGGCTGTCTGTATGCCTTTGCCCAGGCTGGGCTGAAGGTGCCCGATGACGTGGCGCTGGCCGGCTTCGATGACATTCCGCTGGCCCGTTTCGTTCACCCGTCGTTGACGACGATGCAGGTGAGTATCGCCGAACTCGGTGACATGGCGATGACGCGCCTGATGCAGTTGATGGATTCAAAAAGTACGGAAGGCGCGGGTGACAAGCAGACGCTTGTGCCGAAGCTGATCGTGCGTGATTCAAGCAAGAGTGTTGCCCGCAGGACCCAAACCCACACGCCATCCGGCCGCTGAAGCCAGAGGCGATTCCATTTTTTGTTTGACATGAAGGGGGCGGCCATCGCGGTCGCCACCACCCCCGGAGATTTTCATGACGCAGTTCAATCACCATCGTCGGATGCCGGCTCGCCGTCTTTTGACGTGCGCCCTGGTCAGCTGCCTGGCCATCGCTGCAGCACCGGACGTGATGGCCCAGTCGGCCAACGCGAGCCTGCGCGGCAACGTCGCTTCGGCCCAGGCCGGCAGCGAAGTGGTCGCCACCAATGTCGCCACCGGTTCGGTGCGACGTTCCACCGTGCGCGCCGATGGCAGCTATTCGCTGCAGGGCCTCGACCCGGGCACCTACAACGTGGTGGCCAACGGCCAGACCCAGAAGGTCACCGTGACCGTGGCTTCGGCCGCCACGCTGAACTTCTCCGGTGAAGCCGCCGCCCCGGCCGCTGCCGGCGATGCCAAGAACCTCGACACCATCACTGTCGTCGCCCCGACCCTGCTGCAGGAAGTGCGTACGTCGGAAGTCGGCAAGACCGTCAGCCTGCAGCAGATCCAGACCACGCCGCAGGTGTCGCGCAACTTCCTGGAGTTCGCCGATGCCGTGCCGGGCCTGATCTTCACCCGTGACGCAAAGGGCAACACCTCGCTGCGCGGCGGTGCGACCAACGCCGACGGCACCAACGTGTACATCGACGGCGTGGGCCAGAAGAGCTACGTCAAGGGCGGCGGCGTGGCCGGCCAGTCCGGCAGCGCCGGCAACCCGTTCCCGCAGCTGGCGATCGGCGAATACAAGGTCATCAGCGGCAACTACAAGGCCGAATACGGCCAGGTCTCCAGCGCCGCGGTGACGGCGGCGACCAAGTCCGGTACCAACGAGTTCAAGGGTGAAACCTTCTACCGTTATACCAACGAAGACATGCGTGCCAAGACCCCGGCGGAGCGCCAGGCCGGCCAGGACAAGATGGCCTCGGCCGAGAAGGAATACGGCTTCGCGCTCGGCGGTCCGATCGTCCAGGACAAGGCGCACTTCTTCGTGACCTACGAAGCCAAGCGCTTCGACCTGCCGGTCACCATCGCACCGGACGGCGCGGTCGGCGGTGCGGCCAGCCTGCTGCCGGCCGATGCCGCCGCCGGCCTCGGCCCGGCCAGCCAGCCGTTCGAGCAGGACCTGATCTTCGCCAAGATCGACTTCGAGCCGACCGACAACGATCGCATCGAGCTGACCTTCCAGGACCGCGACGAGACCCAGCAGCAGTTCAGCGGCCAGACCGCACCGGAAGCGGGCCGTGAAGTGGTCAACACCGACCGTCGTTACGCCCTGCGCTGGAACCACAGCGGCGAGCGTTACTACAACGAAGTGCTGCTCACCCACGAAGATTCGTTCAACAACCCGACCCCGCTGACCCTGGCCAACGGCATCACCTACACCGCACCGGACGGCACCGAAGACCGCACCGTGGTGAAGGTCGGTGGCGCCTCGGCACTGGATTCGCAGGTGAAGGGCCAGAAGGGCTGGTCGATCGAAGACAACCTCACCCTGGACGGCCTGCAGTGGGCCGGCGACCACACCGTCAAGATGGGCGTGAAGTACAAGGAAATCGACCTGTACGCATCCGATGCGGCGCAGATCAACCCGACCTTCACCTACAGCCTGGGCGATGCGGACTTCCCCGATTCCATTCCGTACAAGGCGCAGTTCGTCAAGCCGGTGACCGGCGTGTCGGGCGTGTCCGGCGAAGTGCGCTCCAAGTCCAAGCAGATCGGCCTGTTCATCCAGGACGACTGGCAGGTCAACGACCACCTGCAGCTCAACCTGGGCCTGCGTTGGGACTACGAAAAGACCCCGTCCTACCTGGACTTCGTGACGCCGCGGGAAGTGGTCGACGCGATCTATTCCCAGGATCCGCGCGCTGCCGCCGGCCAGACCTACGCCGATTCGCTGGCGCTGGGCGGGCTGGACATCAGCGATTACATCAGCACCGGCAAGAACCGCAAGGCGTTCAAGGATGCCTGGCAGCCGCGCCTGGGCTTCTCGTATGACATCAACGCCGACGAGCAGCACGTGATCCACGGTGGTGCGGGCCGTTCCTACGATCGTGACCTGTTCGACAACCTGCAGCTGGAAACCACCAAGCTGGCCCTGCCGCAGCCGACCATCTACTTCCGCAACCCGGCCACCGGCAGCTGCATCAACGGCCAGGCCGCCTGCTATGACTGGAACCCGAACCTGCTCAACGGCATCGGCAACCTGCAGACGCTGGTCGGTTCGACCAGCAATGCCGGTCTGGAAGTGGACCTGCTGAACAACAACCTCAAGGCCCCGTACTCCGATCAGTTCAGCCTGGGCATGAGCAACCAGGTCGGTGAATGGCTGACCGATGCCACCATCGCCCGCACCCTGAGCTATGACGGCTTCGCCTTCACCCTGGGCAACCGCTACCCGACCGGCCAGTTCTTCGATGACCCGCAGCTGTGCGGCGGTTCCGCGCCGGGCCTGAGCCAGGCCTGGAGCTGCAACGTGCCGGGCTTCGGCAGCCTGATCATCGGCCAGCAGGGCATCAAGACCCGGGCGACCCAGGTCCTGCTGTCGGCGCAGAAGCCGTTCACCAAGGAAAGCGGCTGGGGCACCTCGGTCGCCTACACCTGGACCACCGCGCGCCACAACCGCGACATCAACGAGAAGTACGCCTTCGACCGCGGCCTGATCGAGGATTACCCGACCATCCGCTCCAACGGCGCACCGCGCCACCGCCTGGTGGTCACCGGTTCGTATGCGGGCTTCTGGGGCATCACCTTCGGCGGCAAGGTCACCCTGGCCACGCCGACCGCGGTGAACGACTGGTACAACGTGCTGCAGGCCAGCGGTTACAACCTGCCGACGCCGGGCGCCGCGGTGCCCAACGGCAACGGCAAGTTCCTGCTGGGTGGCAAGATCTTCGGCTACCGTTCGGTCGATCTGCAGGCGACGAAGACGTTCAAGATGGCGCACGACACCGAGCTGTACGCTCGCATCGACATCATCAACGTGTTCAACTTCGACAACTTCTCCACCTACAACTACACCAAGCCCGATGGCAAGTTGCTGGCCAGCTACAACGAGACCGGCGAAATCATCGGAACGCCGCGCCAGGTGAAGGCGGAGGTCGGCTTCCGGTTCTGATCCGGAGCGCCTGATGCACGACGCGGTACCGCCTCCGGGCGGTACCGTGGGACGCAATGGCGGGTCTTCGGACCCGTCCATTGCCCAGCCCACTGCCCTGGAGGGGGCAGTGGGCTGGGCAATGACCGTCGGCGTCGAACCACTACGGTGGTTTTTTTTCGAGACGCGTTTGTAAACGATTTCAGGTCATTGGACGTTATGCTCTCCATTCTTGAACAGCACAAAAGGAAGGGGCCGATGCGGGTTAGCCACCTGTTGACCATCGCCGCGATCACCTTGGCCGCCGCCGGCTGCAAGCCGCAGGCCGCGCCCGAGCCGGCCAAACCGGCCCCGCAGGTGATCCTGGTCGAAGCCGACCTGCCACCGCGTCCGATGAAGCCGGAGCTGCCGCCGCTGTTCGATGACATCGAACGCCGCACCTTCCAGTTTTTCTGGGACACCAGCAATGAGATCAACGGACTGACCCCGGACCGCTATCCCTCGCGGCCGTTCGCCAGCATCGCCTCGGTCGGCTTCGCGCTGACCGCTTATCCGATCGGCATCGAGAACGGCTGGGTCAGCCGCAACCAGGCGGTGGATCGCACCCTGACCACGCTGCGCTTCCTGCGCGATGTGCCGATGGGCCCGCAGCGCACCGGCAAGGGCGGTTACAAGGGCTTCTATTACCACTTCCTGGACATGCAGGAAGGCCACCGCTACGACAGCTGGGTGGAACTGTCTTCGGTGGATACCGCGCTGCTGATGATGGGCGTGCTGTTCGCGCAGTCGTACTACGACGGCGGCGATTCGCGCGAGAAGGAAATCCGGGACATCGCCGAGACGCTGTACAAGCGCGTGGACTGGCCGTGGCTGCAGGAGCGTTCCCCGCTGATCTCGATGGGCTGGTTCCCGGAAAGCGGCACCATCGAACACGACTGGATGGGTTACAACGAGGCGATGATCGTCTACATCCTGGCGCTCGGTTCGCCGACCCATCCGGTCAGCCCGGATGCGTGGACGGTGTGGACGCGTACCTACGACAACGACTGGGGTGTCTACCAGGGCCAGGAATACCTGTCCTTCGGCCCGCTGTTCGGCCATCAGTACAGCCATGTCTGGATCGACTTCCGCGATATCCAGGACGCCTACATGCGCGAACGCGGCAGCACGTATTTCCTCAACAGCCGTTCGGCTGCGCTGGCCCAGCGCGAGTACGCGATCAGCAACCCGATGGAATGGAAGGAATACGGCCAGAACGTCTGGGGCCTGACCGCCAGTGACGGTCCGCAGAACACCACCCAGGAATACCGTGGCGAGCAGCGCCAGTTCCGCCATTACTCTTCGCGCGGCGCCGGCCTGCGCGAGAATTTCGACGACGGCACCATCGCCCCGACCGCGGCCATTTCCTCCATCGTGTTCGCCCCGGAAGAAGTGATCCCGGCGACCCAGGAAATGCACAAGCGCTTCGGTGATTACATCTATTCCAGCTACGGCTTCCTGGATTCGTTCAACCCGAGTTTCAACTACGACATCCCGATCAAGACCGGGCGCATGGTGCCGGATCGCGGCTGGGTGGCGAGTGACTACATCGGCATCGACCAGGGTCCGATCCTGACCATGATCGCCAACTACCGCAATGATTTCGTGTGGGAGGTGATGAAGAAGAACCCGCACATCCGCAAGGGGCTGGAGCGCGCTGGTTTCAGCGGCGGCTGGCTGACCCCGGAAGGCGAGCAGCAGCCGCTGCAGCTGGAAAAAGACGAGAAGGCCGCCGACGCACGCGCGGTCGGCATTGCAGAATCACGCGCCGCCGCGGCACAGGAACAGAAGAATGCATCGCGCAACAACAACCCGGGCAAGTAAGCCGGAGCTGGAAACGAAAAAGAAGTCCCCGGGCGGTCGCCTGCGCTGGGTCGCCGCGCTGGTGGCCGGCCTGGTGCTGGCGGGCTGCGCGCGCAAGGAAGAGGGCACCACGGTGCGCTTCTGGGCGATGGGACGCGAGGCCGAAGTGGTGGCCGAGCTGATCCATGAGTTCGAGGCGGAGAATCCCGGCATCCGGGTGGACGTGCAGAACATCCCGTGGACGGCGGCGCACGAAAAGCTGCTGACCGCGTTCGCCGCGGACGGGCTGCCCGATGTCTGCCAGCTCGGTAATACGTGGATCCCGGAGTTCGCCGAGCTCGATACGCTGGAGCCGCTGCAGCCGTATATCGACCGTTCCACGGTGGTCGAGCCTGCCGATTATTTCCCGGGCATCTGGGACACCAACGTGATCCACGGCGAAGTGGTCGGCGTGCCGTGGTACGTCGATACCCGCCTGCTGTATTACCGCAAGGACCTGTTGGCGCAGGCCGGCCACGATGCGCCGCCGCGCACCTGGGCCGAGTTCGAACAGCAGATGGCCGACATCAAGAAGATGCAGGGCCCGAACCGCTACGCGGTGCTGATGCCGATCAACGAATTCGAGCAGCAGTTGTCGTTCGCCCTGCAGCAGCCGGACCCGCTGCTGCGCGATGACGATACCCGCGGCAATTTCCGCAGCCCCGGTTTCCGCCGTACGCTGGGTTTCTACGCCAACATGTTCGAGAAGGGCTGGGCGCCGAAGATGTCCGAAACCCAGATCTCCAACGTCTGGGACGAGTTCTTCCGGGGCTTCAACGTGTTCTACATTTCCGGCCCCTGGAACATCCGCGAGTTCAAGAAGCTGGAGCCGAAGGAACTGGCCGGCAAGTGGGGGACCGCCGCACTGCCCGGGCCGGACGGCCCCGGTGCCGGCATCGCCGGTGGCACCAGCCTGGTGATCTTCCGCAAGGCGCAGCAGAAGGAAGCGTCGTGGAAGCTGATCGAGTTCCTGTCGCGCCCGCAGATCCAGCAACGCTTCCATTCCATCATCGGCGATCTGCCGCCGCGTCGCAGCACCTGGCAGGCCCCGTCGTTGGCGGGTGATCCGCTGGCCGCTGCGTTCCGTGACCAGCTGGAGCGCGTCAAGCCGACGCCGAAGGTGCTGGAATGGGAGCGCATCGTGCAGGAAATGCGCATCGTCACCGAAAAGGTGGTGCGCGGCGGGCAGGCGCAGGATGCCGCGGTGACCGAGCTGGACGACCGCGTGGACAAGGTGCTGGCCAAGCGTCGCTGGATGCATGAGCAGGTGATCGAACAACAGCGCGATGCCGCGCCCGTGGCCACGGGAGGCCAGCCATGAACCGTTCTTCGCTTGCCGGCTGGATCTTCGCTGCCCCGGCGGTGATCGTACTGGGCGTGTTCTTCGGCCTGCCGGTGGCTTCGGCGCTGGCGCTGAGCGTGACCGACTTCGACCTGTACTCGCTGGCCGACGGCGCCAACCTGCGCTTCGTCGGACTGGGCAACTACATCGACCTGCTGCAGACCCCGATGTTCTGGAAGTCGCTGTGGAACACCACCTACTTCGTGGTGATCGGGGTGCCGCTGTCCATCGCGGTGTCGCTGGGTGCGGCGATCCTGCTCAACGCACCGGCGGCCCGCTTCAAGGCCCTGTTCCGTACCGCACTGTTCGCCCCGGTGGTGACCACGCTGGTGGCGGTGGCGGTGATCTGGCGCTACCTGTTCCACACCAGCTATGGCCTGGTGAACTACGGGCTGGGGCACATCGGCATCAGCCCGATCGACTGGCTCGGCGATCCGGACTGGGCCATGCCGACGATCATGCTGTTCGCGGTGTGGAAGAACTTCGGCTACAACATGGTGATCTTCCTGGCTGGCCTGCAGGCGATCCCGCATGACCTGTACGAGGCCGCGCGCATCGACGGCGCGTCGCGCTGGAAGCAGTTCCTGCACATCACCCTGCCGATGCTCGGCCCGGTGCTGCTGGTGGTCGGGGTGATCACCGTGTCCGGCTACTTCCAGCTGTTCGCCGAACCCTACGTGATGACCCGCGGCGACCCGCTGCAGAGCACCGTGAGCGTGCTGTACTTCATGTTCGAAGAAGGCTTCAAGTGGTGGAACCTCGGCCGTGCATCGGCGGTGGCGTTCCTGTTGTTCCTGATCATCCTGGCGGTGACCTCGGTGATGCTGCGCTTCGGGCGCAAAAGGCAGATGGTATGAGTCGCGAAATCGGCCAGTCACGCTGGCACGGGTGGTGGATCAACGGTGGGTTGCTGCTGCTGGCGCTGGTCAGCCTGGCGCCGCTGTTGTGGATGGTGTCGGTGTCGGTGATGCCGGCCGGCGAGGCGACCACGTTCCCGCCGCCGCTGACGCCCTCGCACGTCACCTTCGCCAACTACCACGAGCTGTTCGCGCGGACCGGCATGGGCGTCAACTTCGCCAACAGCCTGCTGGTGTCGGTGGCGATCACGCTGGGTTCGCTGCTGCTCAACACGATGGCCGGCTATGCCTTCGCCAAGCTGCGCTTCGTCGGCCGTGACCGCCTGTTCCAGGTGCTGATGGCCGCGCTGGTGATCCCGGCGCAGGTGGCGATGCTGCCGCTGTTCCTGCTGATGAAGCAGCTGGGCCTGGTCAACAGCTTCGGCGGGGTGATCGTGCCGGCGCTGGCCACGGTGTTCGGCATCTTCCTGGTGCGCCAGTACGCGCGCTCCATCCCGGACGAGCTGCTGGAAGCGGCGCGCATGGACGGGGCAGGGGAGATGCGGATCTTCTTCCAGATCGTGCTGCCGATGCTCAAGCCGGTGCTGGTGACGTTGTCCATCTTCACCTTCATGGGCGCGTGGAACGATTTCATGTGGCCGCTGATCGTGTTGACCGACCAGGAGCACTACACCCTGCCGGTGGCGCTTGCCACGCTGTCACGCGAACACATCATGGACGTTGAGATGATGATGGCCGGCGCGGTGGTCACGGTGATCCCGGTGCTGGCGCTGTTCCTGCTGCTGCAGCGCTATTACATTCAAGGTCTCATGTTGGGGAGTGTCAAAGGGTGAACCGGAAAATCATCGCTGGCCTGGCGTTGTTGTGGTCCTGCGTGGCAGTTGCTGCCCCGCCTCCTGCCGCACCCGCACCGAAGGTCATCGATGATTTCGACGACATGGGCCAGTGGACACTGGTGCTGTCCGACCAGGTCAGCGGCTCGCTGCGCAACGTCGCCGGTGCCGGCAGCGGTCGCGCGATGTGCCTGGATTACGACTTCCACGAGGTATCCGGCTATGTCGGCGTGCGTCGCGCGCTGAGCATCGACTACCCGGCCAACTACCGCTTCGGGTTCCAGCTGCGCGGCGACTCGCCGTCCAACGACCTGCAGTTCAAGTTGATCGATGCCAGCGGCGACAACGTGTGGTGGGTCAACCGCCCCGGCTACGCCTTCCCCAAGGCGTGGACGCCGGTGGAGTTCCGCAAGCGCCACATCGACAAGGCCTGGGGCCCGTCGCCGGAGAAGGAACTCAAGCGCAGCGCGTCGATGGAGTTCACGATATACAGCAAGGTCGGCGGGCGCGGCACGGTCTGCTTCGACAAGCTGACCCTGCAGGGCCTGCCCGCGCAGGACGATTCGCCGCTGCACCCGGACGTGCTGGCCGACACGGCCACCGCGCTGCAGGACCGCATGATCGACGGCAAGGCCGATACGTTCTGGGTCAGCGGCGGGGTCAAGCAACAGACCATCAGCCTGGACCTGGGCAAACCGCGCGAAGTGGGCGGGGCGGTGATCGACTGGCTGCCCGGCCTGGAGGCCACGCGTTACACCGTGCGCGCCTCGCAGGATGGGCGCGACTGGCGCACCGTGCGCGAGGTCACTGCCGGCAGTGGCGGCCGTGACTGGCTGGCGCTGCCGGAGACCGACGCGCGCTACCTGCGCTTCGACCTGCAGGGTGGCCCCAACTGGCGCTATGGCATCCGCGATATCGCGCTGAAGCCGCTGGCGTTCGCCGCCACCCCGAATGCGTTTCTTTCGTCGGTGGCGGCCGACCTGCCGCGTGGTTCGCTGCCGCGTGCGTACGTAGGCGAGCAGCCGAGCTGGACCCTGCTGGGCCTGGATGGCGGCCGCGAGCAGGCCCTGATCAGCGAAGACGGCGCGCTGGAAATGGCGCGTGGCAGCTTCAGCGTGGAGCCGTTCCTGAAGCTGGACGGCAAGCTGGTCAGCTGGGCCGATGTCAGCCCGATCCAGTCGCTGCAGGACAGTTACCTGCCGATCGCCAGCGTGGACTGGCAGCACGACAAGGCGTCGCTGTCGGTGACCGGATTCGTGCAGGGCACGCCGGACAAATCCCAGCTGGTGGCCCGTTACTCACTGAAGAATCCGGACAAGGTCGCCCACGAGTACACCCTGGCGCTGGCGATCCGCCCGTGGCAGGTCAATCCGCCGACCCAGTTCCTCAACACCATCGGGGGCTTCAGCCGCATCGACAGCCTGGACATGGAAGAAGGGCTGGTGAAGGTCAACGGCGAGCCGCGGCTGTATCCGGTGCAGGCGCCGGACGCGCGCTTCGCCTCGCCCTTCGACGGCAAGCTGGAGGTGATGCACCTGGCTGGCGGCGCGCTGCCGACCACCACCTCGGTGAAGGATCCGACCGGCATGGCGTCCGGTGCGCTGCTGTATACGTTCAAGCTGGAACCGGGGCAGAGCCGCGAGGTGGCGCTGGTTCTGCCGCAGGTCGGCAGCTTCAACCCGCGCGGTTTCGATGCCGGCAAGGCGCAGGCGCAGGTCGCTGCGATGTGGCGGCAGAAGCTGGACGGCCTGCAGCTGCAGCTGCCGCGCGAAGGCCAGCCGCTGGCCGACACGCTGCGCACGGCGCTCGCGCACATGCTGATTTCCCGCGTGGGCCCACGCCTGCAGCCCGGCACGCGCTCCTACGGGCGCAGCTGGATCCGCGATGGCGCGATGATTTCCGAGGGCCTGCTGCGCATGGGCCGCAGTGATGCGGTGCGCGACTACGTGCAGTGGTATGCCCCGTTCCAGTTCGACAACGGCAAGGTGCCATGCTGCGTGGACGACCGCGGCAGTGACCCGGTGCCGGAGAACGACAGCCACGGCGAGCTGATCTACAACATCGCCGAATACTGGCGCTACACCGGTGACGATGCGTTCCTGGAGGCGATGTGGCCGCACGTGGTCGGCGCCTTCCACTACATGGAGCGCCTGCGCTCCAGCGAACGCACCGAAGAGAACCGCGCACGCAACCCGGCCTTCTACGGGATGATGCCGGCCTCGATCAGCCACGAAGGCTATTCGGCCAAGCCGATGCATTCGTACTGGGACAACTTCTGGGCGCTGCGTGGTTACAAGGACGCCGGGATCATCGCCGAGCGCCTGCAGAAGATGGAAGTGCTGGCGATCACCGGCGCACGCGACGAATTCCGCGCCGACCTGCAGGCATCGCTGTATGCGGCGATGGACCAGCACCGCATCGACTTCCTGCCGGGATCGGCGGAGCTGGGCGACTTCGATGCGACGTCCACGACCATCGCACTGGCGCCGGGCGGTGAGCAGGGGCGTCTGCCGCAACCGCAACTGGACAACACCTTCCAGCGTTACTGGACAGAGTTCGTCGCGCGCCGCGACGGCAAGCGCGAGTGGAAGGATTACACCCCCTACGAATGGCGCAACGTCGCTGCATTCGTGCGCCTGGGCTGGCGTGACCGCGCCTGGCAGGCGACCGAGTTCTTCTTCAAGGACCGCTCGCCGCAGGCCTGGAACCAGTGGGCCGAAGTGGTGTCGCGCACGCCGCGCAAGCCGTTCTTCGTCGGCGACCTGCCGCATGCCTGGGTGGCGTCGGACTTCGTGCGCTCGGCGCTGGACATGTTTGCCTACAACCGCGACGTGGACCAGTCGCTGGTGCTGGCCGCTGGCGTGCCGGTGCGTTGGTTCGAGGGGCAGGGCGTCGTGGTGAAGGGCCTGCGCACACCGCAGGGCCAGCTGGATTACCGGCTGCAGCGCAGCGACAGGCAACTGGTGCTGGAGGTCGCAGCCGGCGTACTGCCACCGGCCGGCGGCCTGGTGCTGCCTTGGCCGTATCCGGGCGAGCCCGGCGCGACCACGATCAATGGCGAGCCGGTGGAATGGATTGGCGGCGAACTGCACGTGCACCAGGTGCCGGCGAAGATCGAGATCGAGGTCCCGGCCGCCGTGCGCCGGGCCGAACGCAAGGGGTGAGCAGCATGCGGGTGAGGGGCGGGAAGTGCGCGCGCGGTGTCGTGCGGAGGGTGCTTGGCTGTGCCGTGGGCGCGGCGTTGCTGTGGCCCGGTGGGGGCATGGCGGCGGATCTGCGATCGGATGCAGCGAATGCGGCAACGACCGGCGCTTCGCCGGGGATGACGCGCGAAGCGGGCATGAGCATGGTGACCTTCAACCTGCACCATGATCGCGAGGACTGGCCGGAGCGGCGCAAGACCATCCTGGCCGAGCTGCAGCGGCTGCAGCCCGATGCGATTGCCCTGCAGGAAGTCATCCAGAAGCGCAACGTGCGCAACCAGGCCGAGTGGCTGGCCACCCGGCTGGGTTATTCGTACCTGTTCGTTTCCACCGACCCGGCCGGCGCGACCAAGCGTTATGGCAACGCGCTGCTGACCCGCAGGCCGGTCCTCGCTCGCGGCCAGCACCTGCTGCAGCCGCTGGGCGACTACCGCACGGTGGGCCACCTGCGCATCGAAGTGGATGGAAGGCCGATCAATGTCTACGCCACCCACCTCAACGAGCGTTCCGATGAGCAGGGCATCCAGACCCGAAGGACACAGGTGGAGGACCTGCTGCGCTTCATCAGCAGCACCTCGGCCGGCGCGCCGGTGGTGATCGCAGGCGACTTCAATGCGCTGGTCGATGCCGGTGACCTGAGCGAGCTGCGCAGCCACTACGGCGACAGCTTCGGCAGCGTGCACGTCAACAACGACCTGGCGAAGGTCAGCACGCTGAACCGCCACTATTTCGAGGCGCCTTCGCGGATCGACCACATCTTCTTCCAGCAGGACCAGTTGCTGGCGCGCGAGGCGAAGATCCTGTTCGACCAGCCCGACGCGGGCGGCCGCTGGGCGTCGGACCATTACGGCGTATGGACGCGCCTGCAGTTCGCGCCGGACACGGCGGCGGAGAAGCGATAAGGCGACCGCCGCGGGGCACTGACGGCCGCTTGCCGTCAGCCTCTGTCCCGGTGGGTGACGACCGTTGGTCGTCACGCCGTTGCCGTTGCACTCGCCGAGCACGGCTCGGCGCTACCGGTCGTGCGCCGCCGCCAGGTAGTGACGGCCGCTGGCCGTCAGCCTCTGCTCTGGTGGGTGACGACCGTTGCTCGTCACGCCGTTGCCGTTGCACTCGCCGAGCACGGCTCGGCGCTACCGGTCGCGTGCCGCCGCCGGGTAGTGATGGCCGCTGGCCGTCAGCCTCTGCTCTGGTGGGTGACGACCGTTGGTCGTCACGCCGTTGCCGTTGCACTCGCCGAGCACGGCTCGGCGCTACCGATCACGCGCACCGCCGCCAGGTAGTGACGGCCGCTGGCCGTCAGCCTCTGCTCTGGTGGGTGACGACCGTTGGTCGTCACGCCGTTGCCGTTGCACTCGCCGAGCACGGCTCGGCGCTACCGGCCAGCCACCAGCCACCAGGCACAAAAAAACAGCGGCCCGAAGGCCGCTGTTTTCGTTTTCACCACGGCAGGGGATCAGCCCTGCGGCAGGTTGTCCGGCTTGGCCTTGTCTTCCTCGGCATCCGTCTCGCTGGTCACCGTTTCGGTCACCTTCGATGCGGCGGCCGGTTCCGGCTGGGCCACGACCGCAGCCTGCGCGGCGGCATCGGTGCCCCCGGCCAGGATCGCCGGCTCGGCGGATTCCACCGCTTCGACCACTGCCGGTGCGGCAACCGCAGCCGGCAACGGAGCGGCAACCGGAGCCACGTCTGGCTCAGCCGCTGCGGATACGGTGGCGGCCGGGGCCTGCGGCGTAGCGGGTTCGATGGCATCCAGCATGCTGGTCTGCACCGGGGCAGACGGAGCCGCCACCGGGGCCTGCTTCGGCGCTTCGGCTTCGGCCGGGACGGCCTCGACCTTGGGCGCTGCCGGCGGCACAGGCTGCCAGGACGGTGCCTGCTCGACAGCTGCGACCGGGACTGCCGCGACCGGCGCTTCGGCCTTCGGCACTTCTGCCTGCACCGGAGGGGCGGCATCGTGCTGCGGGCGGGCAACGTCGGCGCTGACGGCCGGCTTCACCGGTTCCACATCGGCGACGGCTTCGGCGGGGGTGTCGATCCGGGTCGATGCCACGAATGCGGGCGCTGCTTCAATCTTCGGCGCCTCGACCTTCGGTGCTTCCACCTTGGACGCTTCTGCCTTCGGTGCTTCAACCACTGGAGCCCGCGCGGCAGTCACTGCGCTGGCCGCGGCCGGCACGATGGCGGCGGTCGCCAGCACCGCGGCTGCACGCTTCTCGCGTTCGACGGGAGCGGGCGCATCGCCTTCGTCATCGAAGTCGAACTCCGGCTGCGGACGGCTCGAGGCCGGCTGGCGCTTTTCGGCGTCACCCATTTCAGAAGGCGCCGAAGCCGCAGTCGCGTCCTGCTCTTCGGCGTCGTTGTCGTCTTCGTCGGAATCGTCATGACCCAGCGAATCCGATGCGGTGCCTTCTGCATTGCCACGACGACGACGACGACCACCGCGACGACCGCGACGACGGCGCGAGCCGCCTTCACTGCTGCCGTCATCCGTGGCCGGCGTTTCGGCGCCTTCGGCACCTTCAACACTGACCGCGCTGGTTTCTTCGACGTCGGTGTCGGCAACCGGCACGCGTGCCGTGGCCGGTGCTGCCTCGGTTGCCTGCGGTGTTGCCGGGGATGCCGCGGTCGTGGTGTGGCTGTCGACCTCTTCGCCACGCAACTGCTGGTTGGCCAGGCGCGATGCGGCTTCGGCAGCGTCCAGGCCCATCGGCGTGATCGCCGCGACGGTTGCGGCGGCGGCAATGTCACTGCTGTCGCGCTGCGGCTTGTCGCTTTCCTGCGAACGCGGCTGGCGCGGCTGCTTCACCTTCGGCTGCTGCTGGCCCTGTGCCGGCGCCTGGCCCTGGGCCTGCTCGGTGCGCTCGCCGCGCTCATTGCGCTGCTTGCCACCCTGCTGGCCCTGTTCCTGACGCTGCTTCGGCTGCTGCTGGCCAGTGCCGTTGCCGGCCTGTGCGTTGGCGGTGGCAGCGGCCTGTGCGTTGCCGGCCTGTGCGTTGCCCTGGCGGCGCTCACCACGCTCACCACGTTCCTTCCGACCCTGGCCCTGTGCCTGCGCGGCGCCGTTGCCGGCGCTGCGGCTGTCGTCGCGGCGGTCCTTGCGGTCCTTGCCGTTGCGATCCTTGCCATTGCGGTCCTTGCGGCCATTCTCACCGCCGTTGGCACGCGCGGCCGGTGCCGGTGCCGGTGCGGCCGCCGGTTCGCCACCGAAGATGCGCTTGAACCAACCGACCACGCCGCCGGTGGCGGCCGGAGCAGCCACCGGAGCGGCCACGGCAACCGGTGCCGGCTGCGGCGCGGCTTCTTCGCGGACCGGGGCCGGCGAATTGTGCTGTACCTGGGTCACCGCCGGCGGTGGGATGTTCAGCTGGCCCTTGGTCAGGGCATGCACCGGCAGCTTGCGCGGGGTGCCGCGCTGATAGCTCGGCTTGCCGCTTTCCTCGCCCAGCTCGTTTTCGCGCAGGCGGGTCACGGTGTAATGCGGGGTGTGCAGCTGCTCGTCGGCCACGATCACGATCGGGGCTTCGTGGCGCGCTTCGATCTCGCGCAGCGCGCTGCGCTTTTCGTTGAGCAGGTAGTTGGCGATCTCGACCGGGGCCTGGACCAGCACCTGCCCGGTGTTTTCCTTCATCGCATGCTCTTCGGCGACGCGGATGATCGACAGCGACAGCGACTCCACGCTGCGCATGCGGCCGTGGCCGTCGCAGTGCGGGCAGACCAGCTGGCTGGATTCGCCCAGGCTCGGACGCAGGCGCTGGCGGCTCATTTCCAGCAGGCCGAAGCGCGAGATGCGGCCGACCTGCACGCGGGCACGGTCGTACTTCAGCGCCTGGGCGAGACGGTTCTCGACCTCACGCTGGTGCTTGTTGGACGACATGTCGATGAAATCGATCACCACCAGGCCGCCAAGGTCGCGCAGGCGCAGCTGGCGGGCCGCTTCTTCTGCCGCTTCCAGGTTGGTCTGGAACGCGGTGTCCTCGATGTCGCTGCCCTTGGTGGCGCGCGAGGAGTTCACGTCGATGGCGGTCAGCGCTTCGGTCTGGTCGACCACGATCGAGCCGCCCGACGGCAGGCGCACGTTGCGCTCGTAGGCGCCTTCGATCTGCGATTCGATCTGGAAGCGGTTGAACAGCGGGATGTCATCGGTGTAGTGCTTGAGCTTGCGCAGGGTCTGCGGCATCACCTGCTGCATGAACTCGCGGGCGTGCTGGTACATCTCTTCGGTGTCGACCAGGATCTCGCCGATGTCCGCGCGCAGGTAGTCGCGCAGGGCACGCACGATCAGCCGGGATTCCTGGTAGATCAGGAACGGGGCGGGCTTGCTCAGCGCCGCTTCGGCGATGGCGCGCCACACGTTCAGCAGGTAATCCAGGTCCCACTGCAGCTCTTCGGCATCGCGGCCGACGCCGGCGGTGCGGATGATCACGCCCATTTCGTCGGGAATGTTCAGCTTGTCCAGCGCGTCCTTCAGGGCGGCGCGGTCTTCGCCTTCGATCCGGCGCGAGACGCCACCGGCGCTCGGCGAGTTCGGCATCAGCACCATGTAGCGGCCGGCCAGCGAGATGAACGTGGTCAGGGCAGCGCCCTTGTTGCCGCGTTCATCCTTGTCGATCTGCACCACGATTTCCTGGCCTTCGCGCAGGAGCTCCTTGATGCCGGCCTTGTTGTGGTCCACCCCGGCCTGGAAATAATCGCGGGAGATTTCCTTCAGCGGCAGGAAGCCATGGCGGCCACCGCCGTATTCGACGAAGGCGGCTTCCAGCGAGGGCTCGATGCGGAAGATCCGGCCCTTGTAGATGTTGGACTTCTTCTGTTCCTTGGCCGGCTGCTCGATGTCGATGTCATACAACGACTGGCCATCCACGATGGCTACACGCAGTTCTTCGGCCTGCGTGGCGTTGATCAGCATTCGCTTCATTGTTGCGTTCCTCGCAAGCGGCTACCGCGCGGAACGCCATGGAGTTTCGCCTCTGGATACGGCTGGCCGCCCATTCGCGCAGGCGCGGGGAGGGTGGCCCGGGTTTCCAGCGCTACGACACCACGGCAGGCCGCGGGAGCGCTCTTGTTATCTGGTTTTGGGTGTTACGGGACCGGCGGCAGCTGTCAGCCAAAACTGGAGCGCCACGCGGGACATGTTCAGCGCGACTGCGTGTCAGGCAATCGGCGATGGCCGGGAGCGCCGGTGAGCCGCTAACATGGCCGCCCCGGGGGCGGTGGTCGCGCACTGTGCCGGATTCGTTGGAAGACAGGCTTCTGGCCCGGAGTAACTTCCAACGAAATCAATCCCTTATCTCGCCGCCCGAGTGTAACAGAATAAACAGGCTGATGACTGCTCAAGACCCCGCAAACCCCAACTCCGACAAGCCTTCCGTGCGCATGATCACCGTTCCCGACGACCGGGCGGGACAGCGGCTGGACAATTTCCTGCTCGGACAGCTGAAAGGGGCGCCGCGCAGCCTGGTCTACAAGCTGGTGCGCAGCGGCCAGGTCCGGGTCAATGGCGGCCGCGCCAAGGCCGAGCGCAAGCTGGAGGGCGGGGAGGTGATCCGCATCCCGCCGGTCCATCTCAGCGAGGAAGGCGACAGGACCGGCCCGCCGGAATCGTTCATGCGCCGGCTGGAACAGGCCATCGTGTACGAAGACGAGCGCCTGCTGGCGCTGAACAAGCCGTCCGGGGTGGCCAGCCATGGCGGCAGCGGGATCAGTTTCGGCGCCATTGAAACACTGCGGGCGCTGCGTCCGGGCAAGACCCTGGAGCTGGTGCACCGGTTGGACCGGGACACCTCCGGCCTGCTGATCGTGGCCAAGAAGCGCTCTGCACTGAGCGAGCTGCAGGCGCTGTTGCGCGAGGACCACGGCGCCGGCATCCGCAAGAAATACCTGACCCTGCTGGCCGGGCGCATGCCCGACGGCACCATGACGGTGGACGCGCCGCTGCATGTCGGCCTGCGCCAGGGCGGAGAGCGCCACGTGCAGGTGAATGCGATCGGCAAGCCGTCGATCAGCCACTTCAAGGTGCTGGAGCGCCGCGGTGGCCATTCGTACTGCGAGGTGCGGATCGAAACCGGGCGCACCCATCAGATCCGCGTGCACGCCCAGCACTTGGGCAATCCGGTGGCCGGTGACGACAAGTACGGTGATCCCGTCGTCAACAAGCGCTTTCGTGAGCAGATTGGCCTGAAGCGGCTGTTCCTGCATGCCGCCTCGCTGGAGTTCGCGCTGGACGCGGGCAAGACCCCTTATGTGTTGAACGCGCCGCTGGCCGAGGAACTGGTCGAGGCCCTGGATCGGCTGAAGTAGGTCGGCGAACGGCGGAGCCCCTCGCGGTGGGTGGTTTTCTAGCCGCATCCCGGGTTGGGCCGGGCGCCGGGGCTGTGCGGGGGACGGCAAAAGCCGCTCCTGCGGGCCTCGTTTCGCGCCATCCATGGCGCTCTACGCCCCCGCGCAGCCCCGGCG
>NZ_JBDJNU010000053.1:0-23548 GCF_039674585.1 Stenotrophomonas lacuserhaii
GGCTGGGCGGGGGCGTTGAGCGCCATGGATGGCGCGAAACGAGGCCCGCATGGACGCAGCTTTTGCCGTCCCCCGACCAGCCCCACCGCCCGGCCCAACCCAGGAATCCGAAGCTCTACGCGCCCCACCACGAGCGGCCCAGCCGTTCGCCGCCATCCATTGCGGCACGCCACTTGCATGTGCCCGGAGGCAACCTCCAGGAGCTCCACACGTGGCCGCAGCCGTAGATAAAACCAAGAAATCCGCCGACAAGGACAAGGCCGCCCCCTCGCGCCGTCCCGTGCTTGTGATCGCCCTGATCGCGGTCGTCGCCGCTGCCGCCGCAGGTGGCGGCGTGTGGTACTTCACCCAGGCCCCGCATGCCGCCGATGGCGCCCCCGCCACCCAGGCCAAGCCGAAGGCGCCGCCGGCCCCGGCCCAGTACTTCGGCCTGGAACCACCGTTCGTGGTCAACCTCAACGGCCCGGTCGACGGCCCGCGCTACCTGCAGGTGGAAGTGCAGCTGATGACCCGCGACAGCTCCGCGCTGGAATCGATCAAGACCCATTCCCCCGCCCTGCGCGCGCGCCTGCTGATGCTGTTCTCGCAGGTCACTCCGGACCAGATCGCCGACCGCGCCGGCAAGGAGAAGCTGCAGGCCGCCTCGCTGGCCGAAGTGCAGAAGGTGCTGCTGGCCGAGACCGGCAAGAAGTGCGCCGACGACCTGCTGTTCACCAGCTTCGTGACCCAGTAAGGGCGCCTGATGAACGACTTGCTGTCACAGGATGAAATCGATGCCCTGCTGCATGGCGTGGACAGTGGCGCGGTGGAGACCGACGACGACGGCGCGGTTCCGGGCGAAGCCCGCAACTACGACTTCGCCAGCCAGGACCGCATCATCCGCGGTCGCATGCCGACCCTGGAAATGGTCCACGAGCGCTTCGCCCGCCTGTGGCGCATCGGCCTGTTCAACCTGATCCGGCGCTCGGCCGAGCTGTCCGTGCGCGGCATCGAACTGGTCAAGTTCAACGATTACATGCACACGCTGTACGTGCCGACCAACCTCAACCTGATCCGCTTCAAGCCGCTGCGCGGCACCGGGCTGATCGTGTTCGAACCCACCCTGGTGTTCGCCATCGTCGACAACTTCTTCGGCGGCGACGGGCGCTACCCGACGCGCATCGAAGGCCGTGAGTTCACCGCCACCGAAATGCGGGTGATCCACCTGCTGCTGAAGCAGACCTTCGCCGACCTGCGTGAAGCGTGGGCACCGGTGATGGACGTGGAGTTCGAATACATCAATTCGGAAATCAACCCGCACTTCGCCAACATCGTCACCCCGCGCGAGTACGTGGTGGTGTGCCGGTTGCACGTGGAGCTCGATGGCGGTGGCGGCGACATCCACGTCACCCTGCCCTATTCGATGCTCGAGCCGATCCGCGAACTGCTCGATGCCGGCATCCAGAGTGACCGCAACGACCGTGACGAAAGCTGGGGCCAGACCCTGCGTGAACAGCTCAACGTGGCCGAAGTCACCCTGTCCAGCGTGCTGGCCACCAAGCGCATGAGCCTGCGCGAGCTGACCCGCATGAAGGTCGGCGACATCCTGCCGATCGAGCTGCCGCAGCACGTGCCGATCTGCGTCGAAGAGATCCCGGTGTTCACCGGCACCTTCGGCGTGGCCAATGGCATGAACGCCGTGAAGATCACCGCAACCCATCCGCCGGGCACGCGTCCACGCGTCCCGGTCATCCAGGAAGAACCGAAATGAATGAAACCGAGCGCCAAGAAGCCATCGCCGCCCAGTTCGAAGCCCTGCAGGCCGAAGAGGCGACCGGTGCCGATCTCAACCTGGACGTGATCCTGGACGTGCCGGTGACGCTGTCGCTGGAAGTGGGCCGCGCCCGCCTGCCGATCCGTAACCTGCTGCAGCTCAACCAGGGTTCGGTGGTGGAACTGGAACGCGGCGCCGGCGAATCGCTGGACGTGTTCGTCAACGGCACGCTGATCGCGCATGGCGAAGTAGTGGTGATCAACGACCGCTTCGGCGTGCGCCTGACCGACGTGGTCAGCCCCAGCGAACGGATCCGGAGACTGCGTTGAGCCTGTTCCTGCTCATTGCCACCGGCCAGGCCGCCAGCAAGGCCGCCGCCCCGGTGGTCGGCCAGCATGCACCGTCCACCCCGGGCCTGTTCGGCGCGGTGCTGGCGCTGCTGCTGGTGCTGGCGTTGGTGGTCGGCCTGGGCTGGTTGCTCAAGCGCATGCCCGGCAGCAGCTTCCGCCAGGCCGAAGGGCTGAAGCTGGTCGCCAGCATCGCCGTCGGCGCCAAGGAGCGCGTGGTGGTGCTGGACGTCAACGGCGAACAGATCCTGCTCGGGGTCACCGCTGGCGGCATCAGCAAGCTGGACACGCTGGCCGAACCGCTGCCACCGCCGGCGCCGATGCGCGTGCCGGACCTGAAGAACCTGCCCAATTTCGCCCAGTTGCTGCAGCAGCGGCTGCGCAAGGATTCCTGAGATGCGCCTGATGTCGAAGACGCCTGCCCTGCCGAAGCGGGCCACCGCCCGTTGGCTGCCCTGGCTGACCCTGTTGCTGATGCTGCTGCCGGCACTGGCGTTCGCCGCGCCGGGCGCGCCGGGCACCCCGCTGCCGGACGTCAATGTTGGCCGCATCGGCGGCCAGCCGGTCAGCCTGCCGTTGCAGACCCTGTTGCTGATGACCGCGATCACCCTGATCCCGTCGATGCTGCTGGTGCTGACTGCCTTCACCCGCATCATCGTCGTGCTGGCCCTGCTGCGGCAGGCGCTGGGCACCGGCCAGACCCCGTCCAACCAGGTGCTGCTGGGGCTGGCGCTGTTCCTCACCGCGATGATCATGCTGCCCACCTGGGACAAGGCATGGAGCGCCGGCATGGCGCCCTATCTGGATGGCCAGATCGATTTCCAGACCGCCTGGACGCTGACCACCCAGCCGCTGCGCGGCTTCATGCTGGCGCAGATCCGCGAGACCGACCTGATGACCTTCGCCGGCATCGCCGGGCATGGCACGTATGCCAGCCCGGATGCCGTGCCGTTCCCGGTGCTGGTCGCTTCATTCGTCACCAGCGAGCTGAAGACCGCCTTCGAGATCGGCTTCCTGATCTTCATCCCGTTCGTGATCATCGACCTGGTCGTAGCCAGCGTGCTGATGTCGATGGGCATGATGATGCTGTCGCCGATGCTGGTGTCGGCCCCGTTCAAGATCCTGCTGTTCGTGCTGGTGGATGGTTGGGTGCTGACCGTCGGCACGCTGGCGGCCAGCTTCAATCCTGCCTGAAGCAGAAAGCCCTCGAGCAAGCTCGAGGCTACCTAGAACGTCACACAACGGAACCGCGATGTCTCCCGAACTTGCCTTGACCGAACTGCGTGGCGGCCTGATCGCCACCTTGTGGGTAGCCGGCCCGCTGCTGTTGACCGTGCTGGTGGTCGGCGTGGTGGTTGGCGTGGTGCAGGCCGCCACCCAGCTCAATGAACCGACCATCGCCTTCGTGGCGAAGGCGGCCGCGCTGACCGCGGTGCTGTTCGCGCTGGGCAGCCTGTTGCTGGGGCACATGGTGGAGTTCACCATCCTGCTGTTCCAGCGCATCCCGCACCTGATCGGCTAGGCACGCGGCGATGGATCCGGCTACCCAGATGGCAGCGGACGGCCTGCAGGCGTTCGGGATGATCGGCGACACGCTGTGGACCCTGCTGCGGCTCGGCGCGATGATCATGGCGATGCCGTTGATCGGCACGCGTGCGGTGCCGTCACGGATCAAACTGCTGCTGTCGGCCACGCTGGCGATCGCGCTGGCGCCGATCCTGCCGCCGGTCCCCAGCTGGGTCGGCTTCGATGCCGCCACCGTGCTGACCATCTTCCGCGAGCTGGTCATCGGCATCACCATCGGCTTCATGCTGCGGCTGGTGTTCGAGGCCGGCGCGCTGGCCGGCGAGCTCATCGCCCAGGGCACCGGACTGTCTTTCGCGCAGATGGCCGACCCCATGCGCGGCGGCAGCTCGGGCGTGATCGGGCAGTGGTTCTACCTGATGTTCGGCCTGCTGTTCTTCACTGCCAATGGCCATCTGGCGCTGATCTCGCTGCTGGTGGACAGCTATCGCGCGCTTCCCATCGGAGCCACCCTGCCCGACCCGGCGGCCCTGGTCGGCATAGCGCCCACCTTCCTGCTGACCGTGCTGCGCGGCGGCGTGGGCTTGGCGCTGCCGTTGATCGTGGCGATGCTGGCGGTCAACCTGGCCTTCGGTGCACTGGCCCGTGCCGCACCGGCGCTCAACCCGATCCAGCTCGGCCTGCCGGTGTCCCTGCTGCTCGGCCTGGCCTTGCTTGCGGTGCTGGCCGGTGAGATGGGTCCGCCGGTGCAGCGCCTGTTCGACGCTGCCTTCGAGGCCGCTGGCGCGGTGGTGCGCTGAGCCCGGGCCCGGCTCCTGCAGGCATGGATCTTGCAGCCAGGCGGTGATTCCCTGAGACCTGCGCGCGATGTCCGAGAACGAAGACGGCGGCGAAAAGACCGAACAGCCGACAGAAAAACGCCTGCGCGAGGCCCGCGAACAGGGCAACACCCCGCGTTCGCGCGAGCTGGCGACCGCTGCCGTGTTCGGCGGTGGTGTGCTGGCGGTGATGGCCACCGGCGGCAGCCTGGCGGCCGGCGCCATCGACTGGATGAAGCAGGCACTGAAGCCGGACCTTTCCCTGCGCCAGCACCCCATGGAGCTGTTCGGCCATGTCGGCGACCTGTTCCTACGGCTGCTGCTGGTGACCGCCCCGCTGTTGATCGTCTGCCTGCTGGCCAGCTTCCTCGCCCCGGTGGCGATGGGCGGCCTGCGCTGGTCGGCCAAGGCGATGATGCCGGACTTCACCCGGATGAATCCGGCCTCCGGCCTCAAGCGGCTGTACGGCCCGGA
The DNA here is from genome assembly GCF_039674585.1 of Stenotrophomonas lacuserhaii. Taxonomy (GTDB): domain Bacteria; phylum Pseudomonadota; class Gammaproteobacteria; order Xanthomonadales; family Xanthomonadaceae; genus Stenotrophomonas; species Stenotrophomonas pennii_A. The sequence goes on from NZ_JBDJNU010000053.1 coordinate 4,917, forward strand.
AGCCATCGCCGAGTTCACCAAGTCGCTGCTGCGCGTGGCCTTCGTCGGCGTGGGCGCCGGCATCGTGATGTGGGGCGGCATGGACCTGCTGCGCGGCCTGCTGCACCTGCCGCTGGAAAGCGCGATCGTGCGCGGGCTGGGCTTCACCCTGAAGCTGCTGCTGGGCACGGCGGTGGCAATGCTGCTGCTGGCCGCCATCGATGCGCCGTACCAGCGCTGGAACTGGATGCGCAAGCTGAAGATGACCCGCGAAGAGCTGCGCCGGGAAATGAAGGAAAGCGAGGGCAGCCCGGAAGTGAAGGGACGCATCCGCCAGATGCAGCACCAGATGGCCAACCGCCGGATGATGGAGGCGGTGCCCACCGCCGACGTGGTGCTGGTCAATCCGACCCACTACGCGGTGGCGCTGAAGTACGAAGGCGGCAAGATGGGCGCGCCCACCGTGGTGGCGCTGGGCGTGGATGAAACCGCCCTGCACATCCGCAGGATCGCCGAAGGCAACAAGGTGGCGATCGTCTCGGCGCCGCCGTTGGCACGCGCCTTGTATAGGGAAGGGGAACTCGGAAAGGAAATCCCCGTGAGACTGTATTCGGCCGTTGCCCAGGTGCTGTCCTATGTCTACCAGCTGCGCAACTGGCGCAGCGGCCCGATGCCGGCCCAGCCCTACGTGGACGTGGCCGAACATCCGCCCGGCACGCCGCTTGACGGAGCGGGCCGATGAGCGCGCAGGCCGGCGGCCTCAACACCCGCAACGTGCTGGCGATGATCCGCCAGGGCCTTGGCGCGCCGTTGATTGTCATGGCCCTGCTGGCGATGGTGGTGGTGCCGCTGGCCGCCCCGGTGCTGGATGCCCTGTTCACCTTCAACATCGCCATTTCGATGATGGTGCTGCTGGCGGTGGTGTACGTGAAGCGGCCGCTGGACTTCACCATCTTCCCGATCGTGCTGCTGGTCACCACCATGCTGCGGCTGGCGCTGAACGTGGCTTCCACCCGGGTGATCCTGCTCAACGGCCAGAACGGCCACGAAGCCGCCGGCAAGGTCATCGCCGCCTTCGGTGAGTTCGTCATCGGCGGCAACTACGCGGTCGGCATCGTGGTGTTCGCGATCCTGACCATCATCAATTTCGTGGTGATCACCAAGGGTGCCGGGCGCGTTTCCGAAGTGACCGCGCGCTTCATCCTCGATGCGATGCCCGGCAAGCAGATGGCCATCGACGCCGACCTGAATGCCGGATTGTTGACGCGCGAGGAAGCCAAGCTGCGCCGCGAGGAAGTGCGCGAGGAAGCCGACTTCTACGGTGCGATGGACGGTGCCAGCAAGTTCATCCGCGGCGATGCGATCGCCGGCATCCTGATCCTCTTCATCAACCTGATCGGCGGGCTGGCCGTGGGCATGCTCCAGCACAGCATGGCCTTCGGCGATGCCGCCGCCACCTACACCCTGCTGTCCATCGGTGACGGTCTGGTGGCGCAGCTGCCGGCCCTGCTGGTGTCCAGCGCGGTGGCGATGCTGGTCACCCGCGCCTCGCGGTCGCAGGACATGAGCCAGGCGATGATGGGCCAGGTGTTCGGCCAGTACCGCGCGCTGGCGATCACCGCCGGCATCATCGGCGTGGTTGGCCTGGTACCGGGCATGCCCAACGTCGCCTTCCTGACGCTGGCCGCGATCCTCGGCTTCCTGGCCTGGAAAGCCTGGAAGAAAAGCCAGGCGGCGCTGGACCCGGCGAGCACTGCACCGGCCGCCCCGCCCATGGATGCGCTCGGTCGTCCGGCGGCCCCGGCACCGACGGCCGAACTGACCTGGGACGAACTGCGCCCGGTCGATCCACTGGGACTGGAAGTCGGTTACCGGCTGATCCCGCTGGTGGACGCCGCCCAAGGGGGCGAACTGATGGCACGCATCAAGGGCGTGCGCCGCAAGCTGACCCAGGACATCGGCTTCCTGATCCCCTCGGTCCACATCCGCGACAACCTGGAACTGCCCGCCACCGCTTACCGCCTGCTGATCCACGGTGTGCCGGTGGCCACCGCGGAGATCCATCCCGACCGCGAGCTTGCGCTCGACCCGGGCAGCGCGCTGGGCCAGCTGGACGGCATCGCCGGCAAGGACCCGGCCTTCGGGCTGGATGCCACCTGGATCCAGCCGCACCAGCGCGCCCACGCTGAAACGATGGGCTACACCGTGGTCGATCCGGCCACCGTGGTCGCCACCCATCTTTCGCACCTGATCCGCGAACACGCCCCGGAACTGCTCGGCCACGAAGAAGTGCAGCAGCTGCTGGCCAACCTGGCCAAGAGCGCGCCCAAGCTGGTGGAAGACCTGACCCCCAAGGCGCTGCCGCTGTCGATCGTGGTGCGCGTGCTGCAGAACCTGCTGGTCGAACGCATCCCGGTGCGCCAGCTGCGCAAGATCGCCGAAGCGCTGGTGGAGACGGCGCCGTCCAGCCAGGACCCGGCCACGCTCACCGCGGCGGTACGCAACACGCTGGGCCGTTTCATCGTGCAGGAGATCGCCGGCATGTCCGCCGAGCTGCCGGTGTTCACCCTCAACCCGCAATTGGAACGCGTCTTGCAGGAGTCCACGCAGGGCAACGGCGCTGCGCTGGAACCCGGACTCGCCGAACGGCTGCACCAGAGCCTTGCCGACTGTGTCAGCAAGCAGGAAGCCCGCAACGAGCCCGCCGTGGTGCTGGTACCCGGCCCGGTCCGTGCCGCACTGGCACGACTGGTCCGCCACAGCGTTCCTTCGCTGTCGGTGCTGGCCTACAGCGAAGTCCCGGAGGACAAGCGTTTGAAGCTGGTAGGCACCATCAGCTGAGACGCGGTTCCACCCGGTGGCGGAAAGCCGGCAGCAGCGCCAATGCAACGTCTTGATCCACCCATTACCGAAGGGGACCCCGCACCGTGCTGACCACCGACCACCCGCGATCCCCTGCCCCTGAAACGAATCCGTCCCGGTACCCCAGCATGAAAATCAAACGATTCGTCGCCGCCGACATGCGCTCGGCCATGAACCTGGTACGCAAGGAACACGGCCCCGATGCGGTGATCCTGTCCAACCGGCGGATCGAGGAAGGCGTGGAAATCGTGGCCGCCGCGCACTACGACGAAAGCGTGGTGCAGCGCGCCCTGGAAACCGCACGCAAGGACAGCGCCCCGGTGGCGGCTCCGGCGCCGCGTCCGCGCACTGCCGCCGATGCGATGATCGCGGCGATGACCCGCCGCCGCACGCCGGAACAGGACGTCGAGCCGGTGGCCGCGACCACCTCAGCCGTGGCCGCGCTGGCACGTGCTGCGGTCGGTGCTACCGGTCGCACCCTCAACAGCGCCGACGAAGGCGTGCCGCGTCGCTGCAGCGAAGGCTTCGCTGCCACCCTGGCGCGGGCCGCCGGTGGCCTGGCCCGATTCCCGTCGCCGCCGGCCGTCAACGAACCGGCGCTGCCGGAGCAGATCTTCGCGCCTTTCGTGCAGCCCCCGGCCGATGCGCCGCGGATCGCTGCCAGCCGCCCCGCCCCGGCGCTGCCGCGCGCCTGGGTGGAGGACGAAACCTTCGATGTCGCAGTGCCGGCAGTGGCCGTTGCACCGCGCGTTCCGGCGCAGGTCCTGCGCGCCCCGGCGGTGCTGCCGCCGCCGCTGCCGATGGCCTTCGCCGCACAGGTGCCGGAGCTGACCGACCGCGACAGCGTGACGACCAACGGTCGTCACCCACCGCAGGCGGAAATCATCGCTCCGGCTTTCGTGGCGGAAACCTCCGCTGTCGGTAGCACCGAGCCATGCTCGGCGGAATCTTCCCGTCCACGGCCCGCTTCGCTCGCCGACCATGGGTCGGCGCTACCCCTGGCCGGTAGCGCCGCGCCCTGCCCGGCGGAATCCGCACCGGCTCCCGCCCTCCAGCTGGCCGAAGTCGTTCCGCCGGCGCCGCCGGTGGTTGCGCCCCCCACCCTCACCGTCATCGCCCGCGACGACGAAGAGATGCGCCACCTGCGCAATGAAGTGGCCGGCATGCGCCAGGTCATCGAGCGCGAAATGCACCGCTTCACCGACGAGCGCCTGCGCGGCAACCCGGTGCGTGCCACCGCGCTGGACCTGATGGACGAATATGGCTTCGACGCCGGCATCGCCCGCGACGTGGTGCTGCAGATCCCGCTGGACACCGAAGCCCACCGTGGCCGCGGACTGATGCTGGGCCTGCTGTCGCGCAAGCTGCCGATCTCCCCGGTCGACCCGCTGGAAGCCGGCGGGGTGATCGCGCTGGTCGGTCCCACCGGTGCCGGCAAGACCACCACCATCGCCAAGCTGGCCTCGCGCTTCGCCGAAGCCCACGCCCCGCGCGACGTCGCCCTGGTCACCACCGACACCGCCCGCATCGGCGCCCGCGAGCAGTTGTACGGCTTCGGCCGCCAGCTCGGCATCGCCGTGCATGAAGCCAACAGCGGTACCGACCTGGACCAGCTGCTGGAGCGCCTGAAGGATTACAAGCTGGTGCTGATCGACACCGCCGGGGTCGGCCCGCGCGACCGCACCCTGGCCTCGCAGCTGCAGTGGCTGCGCGCCGCCCCCCAGGTCAGCACCCTGCTGGTGCTGCCGGCCAACACCAGTTTCGGCGACATGGATGAAGTGGTGCGCCGCTTCAGTGCGGCCAACCTGCAGGGCGTGGTGCTGAGCAAGCTGGACGAAACCGGCCGCTTCGGCACCGCCCTGTCGGTGGCCGTCGACCACCGCCTGCCGATCACCTGGGTGACCGACGGCCAGGACGTTCCCGAAGACCTGCACCGGGCCAGTGCAGCCAATCTCGTACTTCGCCTTGAAGATTTGCGCCGCGCGGCCGATATGCCCTGCAACCCGGAGTTGAACCATGCCGTCGCGTGAGTACGCCAAGCTGACCACCGCCTTCCCGTTGTCGGCCACCCGCAGCCAGCCGCTGGGCCCTGTCCGCACCATCGCCGTCACCGGCGGCAAGGGCGGCGTGGGCAAGACGAACGTTTCGGCCAACATGGCCGTGGCGCTCGCGGGCATGGGCAAACGCACGCTGCTGCTGGACGCCGACCTGGGCCTGGCCAACATCGACGTGATCCTGGGCCTGAAGCCGGAGTTCACCCTGGCCGACCTGATCGCCGGCCGCTGCACGCTGGAAGAAGTCATCATCGAAGGCCCGAACGGCGTGCTGGTGGTCCCTGCCGCGTCCGGTCGCCGGCACATGGCCGAACTGGCTCCGGCCGAACATGTCGGCCTGGTCAATGTGTTCTCCGAACTGGAGCGCGACCTGGATGTCATGGTGGTCGACACCGCCGCCGGCATCACCGATGGCGTGCTGACCTTCTGCCAGGCCGCCCAGGACACCGTGGTGGTGGTGTGTGACGAGCCCGCGTCGATCACCGATGCCTACGCCCTGATCAAGGTGCTGTCGCGCGAACGCGGCGTGGACCGGATCCAGGTGGTGGCCAACATGGTGCGCGACTCCAACGAAGGCCGCGTGCTGTACGAAAAGCTGAGCCGGGTCTGCGAGAAGTTCCTCGCCGATGTCTCGCTGAACTACCTCGGCTGCGTGCCGCAGGACGACTGGCTGCGCCTTTCGGTGCAGCGCCAGCAGCCGGTGGTGAAGGCCTACCCGTCCAGCCCGTCGGCGCTGGCGATCAACGAGATCGCCCGCCGCACCGCACGCTGGCAGGCGCCCACCGAGCCACGCGGCGGCGTCGAGTTCTTCCTTGAGCGCATCCTCAAGCAGCGCGGGGTGGTGGCATGAAGGGCGCAGCACAGTACCGCGAAGTACAACGCACCGCAGCGACCGAATGCATCAACCAGCATTCGGACCTGGTGCGGCGCATTGCCCACCACCTGGCGGCACGGCTGCCGGCCAGCGTGGAGGTCGACGACCTGATCCAGGCCGGCATGATGGGGCTGATCGAGGCCTCGCGCAGCTATGACGCCGACCAGGGCGCATCGTTCGAAACCTACGCCTCGATCCGCATCCGCGGCTCGATGATCGACGAGATCCGCCGTGGCGACTGGGTGCCGCGCTCGGTGCACCGCCGTGCCCGCGATGCCGCCGCGACCATCCGCCGGCTGGAACAGGCCAGCGGCCGTGCCGCGTCGGCCACCGAGGTCGCCGCGGCGATGGACATCCCGCTTCCGGACTACCTGCGGCTGATGGAAGATGCCTCGCGCGGCCAGGTGCTGAGCCTGGAATCGCGGATCGAAGACCAGGGCGAGCTGGACACCATTGCCCAGGGCGGTCCGACCCCGCAGCAGGTGCTCGAACGCAGCCAGTTCGGCAGCGAGCTGGGCAAGGCGATCGGCCACCTGCCCGAGCGCGAACAGCTGGTGCTGTCGCTCTATTACGAACAGGAACTCAACCTTAAAGAGATCGGCGCAGTGCTCGGCGTGAGCGAGTCGCGGGTCTGCCAGATCCACGGCCAGGCGGTATTGCGCCTGCGTGGCCGACTGAAAACCTTCGAGGCCGTTGACGCGGGCCTGGAAGCGTAAGTACCCAAGAGGAATCAAGCTTTGAACAAGAACATGCGCATCCTGATCGTCGACGACTTCTCGACCATGCGTCGCATCGTCAAGAACCTGCTCGGCGACCTCGGCTTCACCAACACCGCCGAAGCTGAAGATGGGCATGCCGCGTTGGCGATGCTGCAGAGCCAGTCCTTCGATTTCGTGGTCACCGACTGGAACATGCCGGTGATGACCGGTATCGAGCTGCTCAAGGCGATCCGGGCGGATGCACGCCTGAAGACCCTGCCGGTGCTGATGGTCACCGCCGAAGCCAAGCGCGAACAGATCATCGAAGCGGCCCAGGCCGGCGTCAACGGCTACATCATCAAGCCGTTCACCGCACTGACCCTGCAGGAAAAGCTCGGCAAGATCTTCGAACGCCTGGCGGCGAGCGCCTGATGGCCGTTGTCATGGATGCAGCGATGGACAAGGCCTGGCTGGTGCAGCGGCTGCAGGAAGCGCTTGCCGCGCTGGAAGCCGGCGATGAGACCGGCTGGCGGGTGCAGATCGACGCACTGGCCGCCGCACGCACCCAGCCGATGATGGCCGGCCTGTCACGGCTGGCGCGCGAGCTTGGCCAGGCGCTGGGCGAACTGCCCACCGTCACCACCGATGCCGGTGAGCTGGACGACGCCTGCGCCCGACTGGACCACGTGGTGACGATGACCGAACAGGCCACCCACCGCACCCTGGACCTGACCGAGGAATGCCGTGCACTCACCGCACGCCTGGGTGAAGAGGCGTTGCCGCTGCTGGAGCAGCAGCAGGCGCTGGAGCGCATCCGCCACAACCTGACCGAGATCGCCCTGACCCAGAGCTACCAGGACCTGACCGGGCAGATCATCCGCCGCGTGGTCGGCATCGTGCGGCGCGTGCATGAAGGCTTCGGCGCGCTCGGGTTGCCGCCGGAACTGCAAGGGCAGCGCCAGCAGGGCCGCCACGAACCGGCGTTGGCCGGGCCCGCGGTGCACGGCGTGGACCGCCATGCGGTGTCCCAGAACGACGCCGACGACCTGCTGTCCGACCTGGGGCTCTGAAGATGAGTGGAATCGCCGACGACATCGCTGCCGACTTCATCATCGAGGCGCAGGAAATCCTTGATCGTCTCGGCGAGCAGCTGGTCACCCTGGAGCAGGACCCGCAGGACAGCCCGCAGCTAAACGCGGTGTTCCGCGGGTACCACACGCTGAAGGGCGGTGCCGGTTTCCTCGGTATCACCGCCATGGTGGAACTGTGCCACGCCGCGGAAGAAACCCTCGGTCTGGTGCGTGCCGGCCAGGCCACGCTGCAGCCGCACCATTTCGATGCCGGCCAGCAGTCGCTGGACTACCTGCAGGCGATGCTGGATTCGGTTTCGGCCGGCGAAGAGCCCGGCCATGCGCCACCGGAGCTGATCGCCCAGTTCGATGTCGGCGCCGCGCCCGCCAGCGCCGCAGCGACCTCAAGCGACCCTTCACTCATCAGCGATGACGAGTTCGAAGCCCTGCTTGACCAGCTGCATGGTGGCGGCGCACCGACCGCGGTGGCACCCAAGGCCGCCGATGCGATGATCAGCGAAGGCGAGTTCGAAGCCCTGCTCGACCAGCTGCACGGCGGTGCCGTGCCCGGCGCCCAGGCCGTTGCCCCGGTGGCCGCTGCGCCCGTTCCCGCCAAGCCCGCCGCGCCCGCCGCCCGTGCACCGGCAGCCAGTTCCGCCGCCCCGCCCAAGCCGGCCAAGCCGCTGGCCGAAGCCGAGCAGACCGTGCGCGTGGACACCAAACGGCTGGACGCCATCGTCAACCTGATCGGCGAGCTGGTGCTCTCACGCAACCGGCTCAAGACGCTGCGCGCGCGCCTGCGCGATGAAGAACTCGACCGCGCGGTCTCCACCCTGGACATCGCCACCGCCCGGCTGCAGTCGGCGGTGATGCGCACCCGCATGCAGCCGGTGGGCAAGGTGTTCTCGCGCTTCCCCAAGGTCGCCCGCGACGTGGCCCGCTCGCTGAGCAAGGAAGTCGAACTGGAGCTGGTCGGCGCGGAAACCGAGCTGGACCGCAACCTGGTGGAAGCGCTGGCCGATCCGCTGGTGCACCTGGTACGCAATGCCATCGACCACGGCGTGGAAATGCCTGACCTGCGCGAAGCCCAGGGCAAGCCGCGCAGTGGCCACGTACGGCTTTCAGCGCAGCAGGAAGGCGACTATGTCAGCATCGAAGTGCAGGATGACGGCGCCGGCATCGATCCGGAAAAGCTGCGCGCCAAGGCCCGCGAGAAGGGCCTGATCGATCCTGAAGCCGCTGCCCGCCTGAGCAGCGAGGAATGCCTGCACCTGGTGTTCCTGCCGGGCTTTTCGACCAAGGCCCAGGTCACCGACATCTCCGGTCGCGGCGTCGGCATGGACGTGGTGCAGTCACGCATCCGCGAGCTCAGCGGACAGATCCAGATCCAGTCCGAACTGGGCCGTGGCAGCCGCTTCATGATCCGCGTACCGCTCACCCTGGCGATCCTGCCGACCCTGCTGGTGCAGGCCGGGGAAGATGTCTACGCCTTGCCGCTGGCCCGCGTGCTGGAGGTGCTGCATGCACCGGCCACCTCGCTGGGCTGGTTCGATGGTCGCGCGGTGCTCGATCGTCGCTCGCACACCCTGGCCTTGGTGGACCTGCGCCAGTGGCTGGACGTGGAGCCGATGCAGTCCAACCTGCTGACCATCGTGGTGCTGCAGGCGGGCGAAGCACGCTTCGGGCTGGTCGTGGACCAGGTGCGCGGCCGCGAAGAGGTGGTCATCAAGCCCTTGCCGAAGGCGCTGCGCGGCCTGCGCGGCTATGCCGGTGCCACCCTTATCGGCGATGGCCGGATGGCACTGATCCTCGATGTCGACGGGCTTCGCAGCCCGCACGATTGACTGAAACTGTGACGTCGGTCGGCATGCTGCCGGCCGGCAACTCAAGTCACACCGCTACGGGCCGATAACCGATCCATGGACAGACTCAGCCTCATAGGACTCTTCCTCGCCTTGGCGTCACTGGTCGGGGGCAGCATCCTCAAGGGCGCTGGCCTGGCGTCGCTGTGGTCGCCGGCCGCGTTCGTGATCGTGATCGTGGGAACCCTCGCTTCGATCCTGCTGCATACCGCCCCGGCGGTGTTCAAGCATGCCTTCACCATCGTGCGCTGGGTGATCCGCCCGCCGCAGAGCGATCGCCGCCAACTGATCACCCAGATCGTGGAATGGAGCAACATCGCCCGCCGCCAGGGCCTGCTCGGCCTGGAGGCGCAGGTGGAAGCGCAGTCCGATCCGTTCCTGCGCAAGGGGCTGCAACTGCTGGTGGACGGGGTCGAGCCGGAAACCATCCGGCACATGCTGGAGATCGAACTGAGCAGCCAGGAGCACAAGGACCTGGCCGCCTCCAAGGTGTTCGAGGCGATGGGCATCTATGCGCCGACGCTGGGCATCATCGGCGCGGTGCTGGGGCTGATCGCGGTGATGAAGAACCTGGCCGACCCGAGCAAGCTCGGCCACGGCATCGCCGCGGCCTTCACCGCCACCATCTACGGCATCGCCTCGGCCAACCTGCTGTTCCTGCCGGTGTCGGCAAAGCTCAAGAGCGTGATAGCGCACAATACCCGTGACCGCGAGATGGCCATCGAGGGCCTGATCTCGATCGCGCTGGGCGAGAACCCGCGCAACATCGAATCCAACCTGAGCGGGTTCCTGCACTGACATGGCCCGCCGCAAGCACCACGAAGAGCATGCCAACCATGAGGCCTGGGCGATTCCGTACGCCGACCTGATGACGCTGCTGCTTGCCTTCTTCGTGGTGATGTATGCGATCTCATCGGTCAACGAAGGCAAGTACCGCGTGGTCGCCGCCGCGCTGAGCACCGCCTTCGGTTCGGCCCCGCGCACCCTCAATCCCGTGCAGGTCGGCAGCAACCAGGTCAAGGGCGGTGGCTGGGACGCGCCGTCGGTGATCAACGCCGGCAGCCGCGTCGGTCCGTCAGCACCCGCGCCGGCCAACGACCCATCCTTGCTGCCGGCGATGGCATCGCAGATGCGTTCACCGGTGTCCTTCCGTGATGAGGAGCAGCTGAAGCAGGCCGAGCGCCAGCTCAACGCGATCGCCGACCGCCTGACCGCCACGCTGGCGCCGCTGATCGACCGCGGCATGATCACGGTGCGCCGTACCGAGCTGTGGATCGAGGTGGAGATCAACAGCGATATCCTGTTCCCGACCGGTGCCTCGGTGCTGGACGTCCAGGCGCGTGACACCCTGTCCACGCTGGCCGGGGTGCTGCGCGATGTGCCCAACAGCGTGCGCGTGGAAGGCCACACCGACAACGTGCCGATCGCCACCGCGCAGTTCCCTTCCAACTGGGAACTGTCGGCCGCGCGTGCCGCCAGCGTGGTGCACCTGTTCGCCGACCAGGGCCTGCAGCCGGCCCGCCTGGCGATGGTCGGCTACGGCGAATTCCGCCCGCGCGAGGACAACACCAGCGCCGTCGGACGCAACCGAAACCGGCGCGTGATGGTGATCATCCTGGCCGATACCACGCACGGCGTGGACCCGATCAGCGAGCGGCTCAACGCCTCCACGGGCGGCGCTGCGCCCGCGCCGATCACCCCGATTTCCTTACCCCCCACCCCGCAGGCGCCACGGGGGCCGGCAGCGGCCGGCAGCCCGATCGGCGCCGCCGTCACCCCCGCCATGAAGGAGTAGACCGATGCGCATCTGGGCAATCGCCAACCAGAAGGGCGGCGTCGGCAAGACGACCACCACCCTGGCGCTGGGCCGGCAACTGGCCGCCATGGGCCACCGCGTGCTGCTGATCGATCTCGACCCGCATGCTTCACTGACCCGCTCGTTCGGCATCCCGCTGGATCCGCCGCCGGCCGGCGTGCTGGAACTGTTCGCCGCACCGCCGGCCGAACTGGCCACGCTGTGCCATGCCAGCCGCATCCCCGGACTGGACCACGTCTGCGCGCAGTCGGCGCTGGCCACGCTGGAACGGCGCAGCGCCAACCAGCCCGGACTGGGACTGTCGCTGCAGAATGCGCTGGCACGCCACGCCGGGCGTCACGATTACATCCTGCTCGACTGCGCGCCGACGCTCGGCCTGTTGATGATCAACGCGCTGGCCGCAGCGGATCGCCTGATCATCCCCACCCAGGCCGAACCGCTGGCCCTGCACGGGCTGGACGGCATGGTCCGCACGGGTGAAATGGTCGAACGTTCGCGTCGCCGCCCGCTGCCGATGTCAATCCTGCCGACCCTGTTCGACCGTCGCACCCGCGCCGGCAACGAGAGCCTGCGGCAGATGCAGGACAGCCATGGCACGCGGGTCTGGGAGGATGCGATCCCGGTGGACACGCGGATGAGCAACGCCGCCACGCTGATGGCGCCGGTGGAAGGGGACGACTATCCCGGCCGCGGCCTGGCCGCCTACCGCCGTGCGCTGGACTGGATCCTGGCCGACGATGCGCGCGCACTGGAGCAGGCCGCATGAACAACGAAACCGTGCTGGACGATTACCTGGAACAGCTGCTGGGCGAAGCCACCACGACGGTCGCCGAGCCGGTCGCGGTCGCGGCTGCCGAAACCGCAGCCCAGCCCCCCGCCGAACGCGAGCCGACCTGGGACGACCTGCCCGACGAGGTGGTCTACGAGACCGGGCCGGCCAGCAGCGAAGACCCCGCATTGATGGACGAAGCGAGCCTGCAGGCCGCCTTTGATGCCGCCGCCGACGCGCCGCTGGATGCTGCTGGAGCGGGACCGGAACCGACCTGGGACGACCTGCCGGACGAAGTGATCTACGAGACCGGCGAGGACGTCAGCGCGGTGCTCACCAACGCGGACAGTCCCTCGCTGGAAGCCGCCTTCGCTGCCGCTGCCGATCCCATCGCCGCCCTGCTCGCCCCCTCGCCGCCCGCCGCGCCTGCGGCGCCCGCATTGCCTCCGCGCACCGTGGCCCGCGCGACCCCCGCGCTGGCGCAGCCGAATGCCAACCCGCCCAGCACCTGGCAGGAACTGCAGGAACAGGCCCGCCAGAGCGGTTACGCATCATCCCCGCAGCGACGCGCCACCGAGCGCAGCTCGCGTTGGCTGCGCCTGCGCTGCGGCAGCCAGGCCTACGCATTGGAACTGCTGAAAGTGCAGGAAGTGGTGCTGCCGGTGCCGCTGCTGCCCCTGCGCGGCACCGCCCCGGCGATGCTCGGCATCATGAACCTGCGCGGCCAGGTGGTCCCGGTCATGGACCTGGGCGTGCACCTGGGCGGCGCACCGGCCGGCGAAGACGCCCAGACCCGCATCGTGGTGCTGGAAGAAAACGGCGAGATCATGGGCCTGCGCGTCACCGCCGTGGAAGACGTCACCAACCTCAGCGACTCGCAGATAGAGCCCCCCGACACCGCCCGCATCTGCCGCATCAGCAACGACATCTTCCGAGGCGTAGCCCGCCTCCACCAGCAACCGATGATCCTCCTGGACGCCACCCAGCTCCTGAACTGAAAGCCAGCACTCGCAGGAGGCACGCGCTCCGCGCTTCGCCCTTGCCCTTCCCCCCACCACCCGCGGCCCAAGCGCGGACTGTCAGCGAGGGGGGCGGGCAGGGTCAGGCAGGACTGTGTGAGGCAGGAGCCGAACACAAGCCTACACGGACGTACTTGCGGCGTGTCCTGCCTGACCCTGCCCGCCCCCCTTCGCCCCAGGCTTCTGCTTCTGCACCAGGACGCGAAACAAAAAACCAAACCCTAAAGCTTCCCCGGATATTGCCGCTATGAAGTCTGGAACCGTTTGTCCGGAGCAACAATGAGCACTGTGGACCTGGGTGAAGATCTCGGCATCGAGAGCAGCACCGAGCTGAAGAACCGCCTGGCCCCGTTGCTGGCCGCGGCCGACCCGCTGACCCTCGACGCCAGCCGGGTGGGCCGTATCCACACCGCCGCCATGCAGGTCCTGTGCGCATTCGTGCAGGCCCGGCGCGGTGCCGGATTGCAGACGGAATTCAGCGGCAGCACCGCAACCTTCACCGACGCCGCGCGATTGCTCGGCGTCACCCAGGCCCTCGGCCTGGCTGTATCCCATGACAACCTGAAATCTGTGGAGAACGCGGCATGAGCGCACGTATCTTGGTGGTGGACGACTCGGCGTCGATGCGCCAGATGGTTTCCTTCGCCCTCACCTCGGCCGGTTTTTCCGTCGAAGAAGCCGAGGACGGCGCGGTCGCGCTGGGCCGGGCCAAGGGCCAGCGCTTCAACGCGGTGGTCACCGACGTCAACATGCCGAACATGGACGGCATCTCGCTGATCCGCGAACTGCGCCAGCTGGCCGAATACAAGTTCACCCCGATGCTGATGCTGACCACCGAATCGGCCGCCGACAAGAAGTCCGAAGGCAAGGCCGCCGGTGCCACCGGCTGGCTGGTCAAGCCGTTCAATCCCGAACAGCTGATCGCCACCGTGCAGAAGGTCCTGGGCTGATCGCCCACGCCATCCCGTCCCCCGCGCCCGCCCCTGGAACACACCTGACATGAGCATGGACCTGCAACGTTTCCACGCCACCTTCTTCGAGGAAAGCCGCGAAGGGCTGGACGCCATGGAAGCCGGACTGCTGACCCTGGAATCCGGCCAGCACGATGCAGAGATCATCAATTCGGTGTTCCGTGCGGCGCATTCGATCAAGGGCGGCGCCGGTACCTTCGGCTTCGATGCCATCGCCGCGCTGACCCACGTACTGGAAACGCTGCTGGACGAACTGCGCGCCGGAAAACGCGCGCTGGAAGCCAATGCGGTGGATGCCATGCTGGCCTCGGTGGACGTGCTGCGCGCCCTGCTCCGCGAAGCCGAACACGGCGTGCAGGCCGACCCGGCCACGGTCGCGGCGATGAAGGCGCGACTGGAATCGATCCTGTCCGGCCAGGCCCCGGCGGCAGCAAGCGCGGCCGCCCCGGTCGCCGCCGAAGCGGAGCCGGAAGCCTGGCAGATCGGCTTCACCCCGGCACCGTCGATGTTCATGAGCGGCAATGATCCGCTGCGCATCATCCGCGAACTGGAACACCTCGGCCCGCTGCAGGTGCAGGCACGCCTTGAGCGGCTACCCGGCTTCGAACAGCTGGATCCGTTCGAAGCCCACCTGGCGTGGGATCTCGGGCTGATCGGCAAGATCAAGCGCAGCCAGATCGAAGATACCTTCGCCTGGGTGGTCGACGACTGCGAGCTGGACATCCGTCCGGTCGCACCGCCCAGCCTGGCCACCACCGCACCGGCCGAGGTCGAGGCCACGCCGGCGGCGGCGGCAGCGCCCGCCATCGCAGCGCCCGCCACGGCCGCTGCGACCCCGGCGCAGGAAGCCGAATCCTCGATCCGCGTCAGCGTGGACAAGGTCGATGCGCTGATCAACCTGGTCGGCGAGCTGGTCATCACCCAGGCCATGCTCAAGCAGGTGTCCAACCATATCGACCCGGCCCATGCCGAACGCCTGTTCGCCGGGCTGGACCTGCTGGAGCGCAACACGCGTGACCTGCAGGAAGCGGTGATCGGCGTGCGCATGCTGCCGGTGGATGCGGTGTTCCGCCGCTTCCCGCGGCTGGTCCGCGACCTGTCCACCCGCCTCGGCAAGCAGGTGCGCCTGAAGACCATCGGCGAAGGGACCGAACTGGACAAGGGCCTGATCGAAAAGATCGCCGACCCGCTGGTCCACCTGGTGCGCAACTCGATCGACCATGGCCTGGAAATGCCGGAATTCCGCCGCAACGCGGGCAAGGACGAAACCGGCACCATCACCCTGGCCGCATCCCACCAGGGCGGTCACATCGTCATCGAAGTGAGCGACGACGGCCACGGCCTGAACCGCGACCGGATCCTGGCCAAGGCGGCCGAGCGCGGCCTGGCCGTGCCGGAAAACCCGACCGACGCGCAGGTCTGGGACCTGATCTTCCAGCCCGGCTTCTCCACTGCCGATGCGGTGACCGACCTGTCCGGCCGCGGCGTGGGCATGGACGTGGTCCGCCGCAACATCCAGGCGCTGGGCGGCGAAGTGCAGATCGAAAGCCGCGCCGGCATCGGCACGCGCACGCTGATCCGCCTGCCGCTGACGCTGGCGATCCTCGACGGCATGACCGTTTCGGTGGCCGGCGAAACCCTGATCCTGCCCCTGGCGTACGTGCTGGAGGCGCTGCAGCCGCAGGCCAGCGACATCCGCACCATGGCCGGCGAAGGCCGCGTGCTGCGGGTACGCGGTGAGTACCTGCCGATCCTGTCGCTGAGCGAGTATTACGGCTACGGCCAGCGCCACAGCGACGAATCGCTGGTGGTGGTGGTGGAAGGCGATGGCCAGAAGATCGCGTTGGAAGTGGACGAACTGGTCGGCCAGCAGCAGGTCGTGGTGAAGAACATCGAAAACAATTACCGCCGCATCGGCGGTGTGTCCGGCGCCACCATCCTCGGCGATGGCCGTGTCGCGCTCATCGTGGACATCGGCGGGCTGGTACGCTCGCTGCGCGTGCCGCAGGCCGCCTGACGCAACAACCTGCACGGTAGCGCCGGGCCATGCTCGGCGGAATAAAAAAAGCGTCGCCGAGCACGGCTCGGCGCTACAGATCCGCGCAGCCGCGCCGCTATCTGTAAAGACGGCGTGATGACCCCCACACCGCCGCGTCCCGAGTCCTTTCCAACATCGCCCAGCGGCGCGGCCGCTGCGCCCCGCCCTGCCCTGGAGCACCCGCATGAAGTGGTTCGCCGATCTCCCCATCGCCCGCAAGCTGGCGGTGGGATTCACCTTGACCACCTTGATGACCCTCGTGCTGGGCGGCTTCGCCCTGCTGCGCCTGTCCGAGGCCAACCAACAGTTGCGCGGCATGGCCAGCAATGCCATTCCCTCGGTGCAGCACCTGGGCGAAGTGCGCTCGCAGCTGGGTGAGTTCCGCACCTATGAAATGGCCCAGCTGACCATGCTGGACAAGCCGGAAAAGGTGGCTGATTACAACAAGCGCATGGACGCCGCCGCCCAGGTGGTGCACCAGGAACTGGATGCCTACGCTGCACTGCCGGCCGATGCCACCGAGCGCGCCCTGTATGCGAAGGTCAAGGCAGCGGTCGCCGCGTATCTGGCAGCCAACGAACAGCTGCGCGCGGCCGGCGGCAGTGGCGATGCGGTGCTGGCGCAGCAGATCTCCGATGAGCAGTCGCGCCCCCTGCGTCGCGCCCTGTTCGAAGACCTCAAGGCCCTCAGCGCTTACAGCGGCAAGCTGATGGACCAGGGCATCGCCAACGCAAACACCACCCACCACACCAGCCTGGTCGCCATCATCGTCGCGATGCTGCTGTTGTCGCTGGTGGCGGCCACGCTGGCGGTGATCATCTCGCGCGCCATCACCGTGCCGCTGGGCAAGGCCGTGCAGGCCATCCAGGCCGTGGCACGCGGCGACCTGAGCGTCACCACCCAGGCCAGCAGCAATGATGAAGCCGGCCGCATGCTGGCCGCCACCGCGGAGATGACCGCCACGCTGCGCCGCTTCTCCAGCCAGACCCAGCAGATGGTGGAAATGCACGCCGGCCCGGACATCAGCCACCGTATCCCGGAAGACTTCCCCGGCGTGTATGGCGAGCTGGCGCACGGCATCAACACGGTCATCTTCGAACACCTGGACGCACTGCGCGATGCGGTCGACGTGCTGAACCAGTACGCCATCGGCAACCTGGAACCGGACGCACGCCGCCTGCCGGCCAGCCGCGCCTTCCTGCATGAGTCCATGGATGCGGCCAAGGCCAGCCTGCTGGCGATCAACACGCAGATCCAGCAGCTGGCATCGGCCGCGGCGGTCGGTGACTTCAGCCAGCGCGGCGATGCCGAGCAGTTCCAGCATGATTTCAAACTCATGATCGAACAGCTCAACACCATGATGCATGTAGCCGACGGCAACCTGTCGCAGCTGTCGCAGCTGCTGCGGGCGATCGCCGCCGGGGACCTGACCGCACGCATGGACGGCGAATTCCACGGCGTGTTCGCGCTGATGCGCGACGATGCCAACACCACGGTCGGCCAGCTGACCAACATCGTGTCCAGCATCCAGGTGTCGGCGCAGAGCATCCGCGGCGCCGCCAGCGAAATCGCCGCCGGCAACAACGATCTGTCGCGCCGTACCGAACAGCAGGCGGCCAACCTGGAAGAGACCGCCGCTTCGATGGAGGAACTGACCTCCACCGTGCGCCAGAATGCCGACCATGCGCGCCAGGCCAACCAGTTGGCGATCGGCGCCGCCGGTGTCGCCAGCCAGGGCGGCGAGGTGGTCAGCCAGGTGGTCACCACCATGTCCGCCATTGAAGCGTCTTCGAAGAAGATCGCCGAGATCATCTCGGTGATCGATGGCATCGCCTTCCAGACCAATATCCTGGCGCTGAACGCCGCCGTGGAAGCGGCGCGCGCCGGCGACCAGGGGCGTGGTTTCGCGGTGGTCGCCAGCGAAGTACGCACGCTGGCGCAGCGTTCGGCCGCCGCCGCCAAGGAGATCAAGGGCCTGATCGACGAGTCGGTCAGCAAGGTCGCCGACGGCTCGACGCTGGTGCACCAGGCCGGCGCGACGATGGGCGAAATCGTCGCCTCCGTGCAGCGCGTGACCGACATCATGGCCGAGATCTCCGCCGCTTCGCAGGAGCAGTCCGCCGGCATCGAACAGGTCAACCAGACCGTGGTGCAGATGGACGAAACCACCCAGCAGAACGCGGCGCTGGTGGAAGAAGCCACCGCGGCGGCCCGTTCGATGGAAGAACAGGCGATGCAGCTGACCGATGCGGTGGCCCAGTTCCGACTGGCCGACAGCGCGCCGGCCAAGGCCGCTGCGCCCGCCGCACGTACCGGCGCTTCCTCGGCCGCCAAGGCGCCTGCGGTCACCGCACGCCCGACCACCCGCCGCGCAACGGTGCGGCAACCGGTCATCGCCGGCGACGGCGACTGGCAGGAGTTCTAAGCGGTACAGCGTTTCACTGGCTGGCGGGCCGGGGCAGGTTCGCGGGGGACGGCAACACCCGCTCCTGCGGGCCTCGTTTCGCGCCATCCATGGCGCGGGTCCATGGCGGCCTGGGAACATCCGGCTCTGGTAGCGCCGACCCATGGTCGGCGGAATTTGTCAGTTGAGCTGATGGATATCCGCCGACCATTGGTC
>NZ_JBDJNU010000054.1:0-22653 GCF_039674585.1 Stenotrophomonas lacuserhaii
ACTTCACATTCTTGGTTTTTCCTGTAGGTTGGGGTGGGGCGGCCCGGGGGCCGTTTTGGCTTGTGTTCACGCCCTGCGCCCGTCACTACCGGGCGTGTGTTGACGGCCAGCGGCCGTCACCCACCAAAAGCCTTATTCGGCCTGGAACACCGTGCGGCAGTCCACGCGGATCTGCTCGCCGGTGCTGCGCCACGCGAAGGTGCGGCATTCGCGGTTGCCGTCCTTGGTATCGGTCGCGCCCACCGCGTGGAAGGCCTGGATGATCTCGTCACGGGTGACCGTGCCATCGCCGTTCCAGTCCATGTCCTTCTGCTCCACGCCCTTGGTGATGGCGATGTCGGCGAACCAGGCGTAGCCCAGGTAAGCCAGCATCAGCAGCACCAGCGCCAGCAGCGCCTTGCGGCGGCGGGTGAACTTGCCGCGCAGGATCATTGCACGCGCCTGATGGTGGCACCGAGCGCGGACAGCTTCTCTTCGATGTTCTCGTAGCCGCGGTCGAGGTGGTAGATGCGGTCGATGGTGGTATCGCCATCGGCCATCAGGCCAGCCAGGATCAGCGAGGCCGACGCACGCAGGTCGGTCGCCATCACCGGCGCGCCGCTCAGGCGTTCGGCGCCGCGCACGATGGCCGTGTGGCCTTCCACCTGGATGTCCGCGCCCACGCGCAGCAGTTCGTTGACGTGCATGAAACGGTTCTCGAAGATCGTTTCGTTGATCACGCCCACGCCATCGGCTACGCAGTTGAGCGCCATGAACTGCGCCTGCATGTCGGTCGGGAACGCCGGGTACGGCGCGGTGGTCAGGTTCACGGCCTTCGGCCGCTTGCCCTGCATGTCCAGGGTGATGGTGTCTGCGGTGGTGCTGATGGTCGCACCGGCTTCGATCAGCTTGGACAGCACCGCTTCCATCGTGTCCGGGCGCGCGCGGTTGACCGTGATGCTGCCACCGGTCATCGCCGCGGCCACCAGGAAGGTGCCGGTTTCGATGCGGTCCGGCAGCACTTCATGACGGCCGCCGCCGAGCCGCGGCACGCCTTCGATCACCAGCCGGGCAGTACCCAGGCCTTCGATCTTCGCGCCCAGCGCGATCAGGCAATGCGCCAGGTCGGTGACTTCCGGTTCCATCGCGCAGTTGTCCAGCACGGTGGTGCCTTCGGCCAGTACCGCAGCCATCAGCACGTTCTCGGTGCCGGTCACGCTGACCATGTCGAAGGTGAAGTGACCGCCCTTCAAGCGCTCGGCGCTGGCCTTGATGAAGCCGTTCTCCACGACGATCTCGGCACCCAGCGCCTGCAGGCCCTTGATGTGCTGGTCCACCGGGCGCGAACCGATCGCGCAGCCGCCCGGCAGCGACACTTCGGCTTCGCCGAAGCGGGCCAGCAGCGGACCCAGCACCAGGATCGAGGCACGCATGGTGCGCACCAGTTCGTAGGGCGCCACGTGCTGGTTGACCGGGCGTGGATCGACCACGATCGCGCTGCCGCGCGACAGCGTGCCCTGGTCGATGGTCACCTTGGCGCCCAGTTCGCCCAGCAGCTTCACCGTGGTCACCACGTCGTGCAGGTGCGGCACGTTGGTGATTTCCACCGGCGCATCGGCCAGCAGGGTCGCGCACAGGATGGGCAGGACGGCGTTCTTGGCGCCGGAGATGCTTACTTCACCGTGCAGCGCATTGCCGCCGGTCACAACGATCTTGGCCATGTATCAGGGTCTTTTCCAGGTTCAGCCGGCTTCGGCCGGGGTCACGGTCTTCAGCGCCAGCGCATGGATCGCGCCGCCCATCAGATCGCCGAGGGTGGCATACACCATGCGGTGGCGGGCCAGCGGCATCTTGCCGGCGAAGGCCTCGCAGACCACGGTCGCTTCGAAGTGCACGCCATCGTCGCCCTGCACGTCGGCGCGGGCGCCCGGCAGGCCGGTTTCGATCAGATTGCGGATGGTGTCGGCGTCCAACAGGCTTTCCTAATAAAATGTCCGCACATTCTACTCTGCTGCGTGGCGCTCGCATGGCTGATCCCACCCTGCCCTTCCCTGCTGCCGGCCTGCCGGCCCGCCTTTCCGCCGACCCGGCCGCGCTGGTGGCCAGCGGCAAGCGCGTGTTCCAGATCGAACGCGAAGCCCTGGACGCGGTCGCCGCCGGGCTGGGCGAAGCGTTCCAGCAGGCCTGCCAGCACATTCTGTCCAGCCGCGGGCGGGTGGTGGCCACCGGCATGGGCAAGTCCGGGCACATCGCGCGCAAGATCGCCGCGACCCTGGCCTCCACCGGCACCCCGGCGTTCTACGTGCACCCGGGCGAGGCCGGCCACGGCGACCTGGGCATGATCACCGAAGCCGACGTGGTGCTGGCGCTGTCCTACTCCGGTGAGTCCGACGAGCTGCTGATGCTGCTGCCGGTGCTCAAGCGCCAGGGCAACCTGCTGATTTCCATGACCGGCAAGCCGCAGTCCAGCCTGGCCCGCGCCGCCGATGTCCACCTGGATGTCAGCGTGCCCGCCGAAGCCTGCCCGCTGGCGCTGGCACCGACCTCCAGCACCACGGCCTCGCTGGCGATGGGCGATGCGCTGGCGGTGGCCCTGCTGGATGCGCGCGGCTTCACCGCCGACGACTTCGCCCGGTCGCACCCGGCCGGCAGCCTCGGCCGCCGCCTGCTGCTGCACATCACCGATGTCATGCACAGCGGCGATGACCTGCCGCGCGTGGATGCCGGCGCCAGCCTCAGCGAGGCCCTGGTGGAGATGAGCCGCAAGCGCCTCGGCATGACCGCCGTGGTCGATGCGGATGGGGTGCTGATCGGCCTGTTCACCGATGGCGACCTGCGCCGGGCGCTGGACAGCGAACTGGACGTGCGCAGCGCGAAGATCGCCGAGGTGATGACCCGCAGCCCGCGTACCATCGGCGCCGACCAGCTCGCCGTGGAAGCGGCGCGACTGATGGAAACCCATAAAATCAATGGCCTGGTGGTGGTGGATGAGGCCGGACGCGCGGTCGGCGCACTGAACATTCATGACCTGTTGCGGGCCCGGGTGGTTTAACCGAACACTCCCTGCCCCCATTCATTCCTTACCGTACGACAAACCGGATACCTGCGAACCGATGCCCTGGTCCCCCCTGCCTGCCTTCCCTGCCCACCTGCATGCCGCGGCCGCGCGCATCCGCCTGGCGTGTTTCGACGTGGACGGCACGCTCACCGACGGTCAGCTTTACTACGACCGTGAAGGCAACGAGAGCAAGGCATATTTCGTGCAGGACGGCCTGGGACTGAAACTGCTGCAGAAGCACGGCATCCACCCCGTGCTCATCACCGCGCGCAACAGCCAGTCGGCGTTGAAGCGCGGCGCCGACCTGGGCATCGACACCCAGATCGCGGTCGGGGACAAGCTGGCCAGCGTGCAGGCGCTGTGCGTGCAGCACGGCATCACCCTGGACCAGGTGGCCTTCATGGGCGATGACCTGCCCGACCTGGCCCCGCTGTGCCATGTGGGACTGGCCGTAGCCCCGGCCAACGCACATCCGTGGATCGCCGAACGCGTGCACTGGCAGACCCGCGCCGAAGGGGGCCGCGGCGCCGCACGCGAGCTGTGCGACGTGCTGCTGGCCGCGCAGGGCCGCGTGGACGCCGTGCTTGCAGGGTTCGGCGCATGAACTGGCGCACCGCCATCGGCGCGACCCTGCTGGTCGTGGCCATCCTCAGCGGCTGGTCGCTGCTGCGCAACCGCGACAAGGGGCCGCAGGCCATCGTCGACGATGGCAGCGTGGACTACGTGCTGCACGACTTCCAGATCGTCATGCTGGACGATGAAGGCAAGGAATCGACCACGCTGCGCGCGCCGCGGCTGGAGCGCCTGCGTGCCGACCAGACCCTCACCATCGCCGCCCCGGTATTCGAAATGCCCGGCCAGGATGGCAACCACTGGACGATGCGTTCGGAAACCGGCTGGGTCAGCGCCAAGGGCGATGAAATGCGCCTGCGCGGCAACGTCGCCGGTGACAGCCCGACCGTGGGCAACACGCCGCCGACCACGTTCCGCACCACCCACCTCAACGTTTTCCCCAAGGAAAACCGCGCCCGTACCGATGCGCTGGTGACCATGACCCGCCCGGGCATGGAACAGAGCGGCGTCGGGTTCGAGCTGGATTCCAAGAACAACACGTATCATTTCCTCAGCCAGTCCAAGGGCCGCTACCTGCCCCGGCGATGACCCTGCGGCATGCTCCCTTTTTCCGCCTGGCGTGACCAGGCCACCCTCCGGCAGAAACGGACACGATGAAAATCCACCTTGCAGCCCTTTGTGCGCTCAGCCTGATGTTCCCGCTGCTGGCCAGCGCGAAATCCACCGACCGCAACGAACCGATGAACATCGATGCCGGTGCGCAGACCGGCACCCTCACCGGCGACGGCAAGACGCTGATGTCCGGCGGCGTGGTGATCACCCAGGGCTCGCTTGACCTGCGCGCGGCCAATGCCGAGATCCAGATCAAGGGCGGCGAAGCGGTGCGGGCGATCTTCACCGGCAAGCAGGCCACCATGCGCCAGCAGATGGACGATGGCACCTGGATGGATGCCACCGCCGACCGCATCGACTACGACATCACCAGCGAAATCATCACCCTGACCGGCAATTACAAGGTCACCAGCGCGCGCGGTACCAACGCCGGCCAGCGCATGGTCTACAACACCCGCAGCGGTGAAATGAACAGTGGTGGCGACGGCAGCCGCGTGCGCACCGTCATCCAGCCCAAGAACAAGGCGCCGGCCGCCGGGAGCGGCAAATAATGCTCGTCGCCAAGGGCCTGCGCAAGAGTTACAAGCAGCGCGAGGTGGTCAAGGACTTCGGCCTGACCCTGGAGGCCGGTGAAGTGGTCGGCCTGCTGGGCCCGAACGGTGCCGGCAAGACCACCTGTTTCTACATGATCGTCGGCCTGGTGGCCGCCGATGCCGGCAGCATCGTGCTGGACGGCAAGGACATCACCAGCGACCCCATGTACACCCGCGCCAAGCAGGGCGTGGGCTACCTGCCGCAGGAACCGTCGGTGTTCCGCAAGCTCACCGTGGCCGACAACATCCGGCTGGTGCTGGAACTGCGCGATGACCTGGACCGCGCCGGCCGCGAGCGCGAACTGGCCGGCCTGCTGGACGAACTGCAGCTGGGCCATGTCGCCGAACAGCAGGGCGCCAGCCTGTCCGGTGGCGAACGTCGCCGCTGCGAGATCGCCCGTGCCCTGGCCGCCCGGCCGCGCCTGATCCTGCTCGACGAACCGTTCGCCGGCGTCGACCCGATCTCGGTCGGCGAGATCCAGCGCATCGTCACCCACCTCAAGCAGCGTGGCATCGGCGTGCTGATCACCGACCACAACGTGCGCGAAACCTTGGGAATCTGCGACCGGGCGTATATCCTCGCTGAAGGTACGGTGCTGGCCCAGGGCGCGCCTGCGGACCTGCTGGAAAACGCAGATGTCCGCCGTGTCTACCTGGGAGATTCCTTCAAGCTGTGAAGGCGGCCGCCGGACCCTTCCTTTTACGTTGGGCGGTGGCATGAAGACGCGGTTGCAGACATCGCTGGGGCAGCACCTGGTCATGACGCCACAGCTGCGCCAGGCCATCCGGCTGTTGCAGATGTCCACCACCGAACTGGACGTGGAAATAGCCGAGGCGGTGGAAACCAATCCACTGCTGGACTGGGCGGAGAACGCCGAACCGGTGCCCGGCAGCGACCAGCCCAGCGAACAGCCCTCGCCCGACCAGCAGGTGCGCGACAGCGATGAGCGCACCGGCCCCGGCGACGATGACTGGGCACCGGCCGAACTGGACTGGAGCGGCGGTGCTGGCAGCGGCGGCTCCTTCGACGATGACGACCTGGGCAATGCTGCCGAGCGTGTCGCCGAGACCGAGACCCTGGCGGACCACCTGCTGTGGCAGCTGCATCTGTCGCCGCTGTCGGCGCGCGATCGCAACATCGGCGCGGCGTTGATCGATGCGATCGAAGACGACGGCTACCTGCGCGAGACCTTCTCCGGCATTGCCGAAACACTGCTGCCGGCCCTCCACGCCGGCGACGATGAAATCCTGACCGTGCTGCACCAGATCCAGCGCTTCGACCCGGTCGGCGTGGGCGCACGCGATCTGGGCGAATGCCTGCGCCTGCAGCTGGACGTGCTGCCGGCCGACACCCCGGCGCTGGCGCTGGCGCGGCAGATCACCGACGGCCCGCTGGAGCGGCTGCCACGCAGTGGCGTGGCCGGCATCGCCCAGGAACTGAAGCAGCCGGTCGCCGACGTGGAAGCGGCAGTGGCCTTGCTGCGCTCGCTGGATCCCCGCCCCGGCACCCAGATCGCCCCGGTCAGCCAGGACACCTATGTGGTGCCGGACGTGGTGATCTGGCGCCAGGCCGGCATATGGCGGGCCGCGCTGGCCGGCCATGCCGGCCCCAAGGTGATCATCCACCGCGGCTACGAAAGCATGATCCGCCGCTGCGGCGAAGCCGATGCCGGCTACCTGAAGACCCAGCTGCAGGAAGCGCGCTGGCTGCTCAAGGGCCTGGAAGCACGCGGCGAAACGCTGCTGCGGGTGGTCCAGTGCCTGCTGCAGCAGCAGGCGGGGTTCCTGGAATTCGGCGCGCAGGCGCTGCGTCCGTTGACCCTGCGCGAGATCGCCGGCGAACTGGGCCTGCACGAGTCCACCGTCTCGCGCGCCATCTCCCGCAAGCACGTACGCACCCCGCGCGGCACCATCGCGCTTCGCGCGTTCTTCGCCTCCGGCATCGATACCGAAGGCGGCGGCGAAGCCTCCAGCACGGCCATCCAGTCGATGATCCGGCGCTTGATCGACGACGAAAACCCGCGCAAGCCGCTTTCTGACGCCAAGCTGGCTGACCTGCTCAAGACATCCGGTATTCCGGTAGCGCGCCGGACCGTGGCGAAGTATCGTGAAGCCATGAACATTTCCGCCTCGCACGAAAGAGTCCGGATCGCCTGACGCACACCGCGCCCGGCGGAGAGGTTCATTGGCAAATCCAAAAGGAGAAACCCGATGCGCATTGAAACGTTTGGCAAAGACGTCGAAGTAACCCCCGCCCTGGAAAGGTACGTCGCAGACAAACTCGCCAGGGCCGGCAAGCACTTCGTCGGCGAACACTGCGAAACTCGGGTCACGTTGAAGCTGCAGAAGAACGAGCACCACGTCGATGCCACCGTGAACATCCCCGGCCAGACCCTGCACGCCGAGGCCAGTGGCCAGACCATGTACGCGGCGATCGACATCCTCGCCGACAAGGTGGACCGCCTGCTGACGTCGGAGAAAGAAAAGAAGCAGCAGAAGAAACAGCAGCACGTCCCCCTGCCATTGAGCGACAATGAAGTCTGATGACTTCACTTTCCCCCTGATATGCCCCTGACCGATCTGATGGCCGCCGTGCAGACCCAGGTCTGCGCGGCTGCCGACCGCGACAGTGTGCTGCTGGCAGCGGCCGAACTGCTGGCCTGCCGCCAGGCCAACACCGAACAGATCCACCGCAACCTGTGCGAGCGTGAAGCGCTTGGCAGCACCGCCATCGGTCACGGCATCGCCATTCCCCACGGTCGCGCGCCGGCGTTGGAACGCCCACGCGGCGCCCTGCTGAAACTGCTGCAACCGGTGGACTTCGGCGGTGATGAGCCGGTCGACCTGGTGTTCGCCATTGCCGTGCCGTCCCATTACACCCACCAGCACCTGATGCTGCTGTCCGAACTGGCCGAACTGTTCTCCGAGCCGGACATCCGCCAGGCGCTGCGTGATGCACCCGATGCCGCCGCGCTGCGCGCCATCATCGACCTCCCGCCACCGGCGAGTGCCGCATGAATACCAGCATCACCGCACGCGAACTGTTCGATCAACAACGCGACCGCCTCGCCCTGCGCTGGGTGGCCGGGCAGAAAGGCGAACGGCGCGAGCTTGAAGCCGGCAATACCGTATCGCGGCGTCCCTCGCTGGCCGGCTACCTCAACGCCATCTACCCCAACAAAGTGCAGATCCTCGGCACCGAGGAACTGACCTGGCTGGATTCGCTGGATTCCCGCCACCGATGGGAAACCATCGAGAAGATCATGCAGTCGCACCCGCTGGCGCTGGTCATCACCCGCAACCAGCCCTGCCCGGAAGACCTGCGCGCGGCCGCCGATGAATCGCACACGCCGCTGTGGCTGTCGCCCAAGCGCGGCCACGAACTGCTCAATCACCTTTCCTACCACCTGGCGCGCACGCTGGCGCCGCGGGTCATCCTGCATGGCGTGTTCATGGAGATCTACTCGATCGGCGTGCTGATCACCGGCGAAGCCGGTTCGGGCAAGAGCGAACTGGCGCTGGAACTGCTCAGCCGTGGCCATCGCCTGGTCGCCGACGATGCGCCGGAATTCACCCAGATCGCGCCGGACGTGCTCGACGGCACCTGCCCGGAGCTGCTGCAGGACCTGCTGGAAGTGCGTGGCCTGGGCGTGCTGAACGTGCGCGAGATGTTCGGTGACACAGCGGTAAAGAAGAACAAGTACCTTCGGCTGATCGTCCACCTGACCAAGCCGATGACCGAGCCCAGCGCCTATGGATACGAACGCCTGACCGGCGACTCCGGCACCCGCCACGTACTGGACCTGGACGTGCCGCTGATCACCCTGCCGGTGATGCCCGGCCGCAACCTGTCGGTGCTTACCGAAGCGGCCACCCGCCTGCATATCCTGCGCACCAAGGGAATCGATCCGGCCGCCATGTTCATCGCCCGCCACAGCAACCTGCTCGAACGCCGCACCCCGTAAGCCCGGTAGTGACGGCCGCTGGCCGTCAACCACCAGCCCCCAACAAAGAGTCCGCCATGAACCGCCCTGCCCCGTCCGCCCCGACCCTGATCATCATCAGCGGCCTGTCCGGCTCCGGAAAGTCCGTGGCCCTGAAGACCTTCGAGGACCAGGACTACTACTGCTCGGACAACCTGCCGATCGACCTGCTGCCGGCGTTCGTACGCGGCGTGCTGGGCGCCCCCGGCAGTGCCCCGCGGCGGCTGGCGGTTGGCATCGACGTGCGCGGCCAGAGCGACCTGGGCCAGCTCGAACAATGGCGGCAACTGGCCGACGAAGCCGGCGTGCGCGCGCAGCTGCTGTTCTTCGAAGCCAGCGACGAAACGGTGCTGAAGCGCTACGCCGACACCCGCCGACGCCACCCGCTGAGCCAGCTCGGCCTGTCGCTGCCCGAAGCGATTGCCCGCGAGCGCGAGCTGACCGCGCCGTTGCGCCGTGCCGCCGATGCGATCATCGATACCAGTGCGTTGAACGTGCACCAGCTGCGCCGCCGCATCGTCACCGAATACACGCTCGGGCACACCACCCCGTTGTCGCTGCTGTTCGAATCGTTCGCCTACAAGCGCGGCGTACCGGCGGAGGCCGACTTCGTGTTCGACGCCCGCGTGCTGCCCAACCCGCACTGGGATCCGGAACTGCGCCCGCTGAGCGGCCGCGAAGGTGGCGTGCGGGATTACCTGGAGGCGCAGCCGGAGGTGCAGCGCTACGTCGGCCAGCTGACCGATTTCCTGGACACCTGGCTGCCGAAGCTGGGCAACGACACCCGCAGCTACGTCACCGTGGCCTTCGGTTGCACCGGCGGCAAGCACCGTTCGGTCTTCCTGGCCGAGCGGCTCGCCCGGCATGCCCGCGAACAGGGCTGGCAGGACGTGGCCACCTACCACCGCGAACTCGACTGAAAAAAGGGGACGGAGGGGATTAAGTCGCATCCGACCCCTGGCGTGCCGGATGCGACTTAATCCCCTCCGTCCCCTTTTTGGTTCTGCAGATGAATACGGAACACTGAAGGGCTCTGCGCCCGCTATCGCAGCGTCATGCCGACCTGTTAACGTTCAAGCATGACCTGTGGCATTCTCCTCGTAACACATCCTGGCGTCGGATCGGCCCTACTTGAGGTGGCGACCCGGCTGCTGCGGCATCTGCCGCTGAAGACTGAAGCGTTCGACGTACCGTTCGATGCGGATCTGGACACCTTGCTCCCGCTCGCTTCGGCCGCCCTGCGGCGGGTGGACGGGGGCGACGGGGTGCTGATCCTGACCGACCTGTACGGTGCCAGCCCCAGCAACCTGGCCGCTCAACTGGCCAGGCTGGGAACGCCGGCGCGTCGGGTTGCCGCACTGAGCCTGCCGATGTTGTTGCGTGTGATGAATTATCCGGAACAGGGACTGGATCAACTGCCCGCCACTGCGGCGGCGGGCGCGCGCAATGGAGCGATAGTCGACGATGCTTGAGAAAGAACTCACCGTTACCAACCGCCTGGGCCTGCATGCCCGCGCCACGGCGAAGCTGGTGCAGGAGCTTGCACCCTTCCGCTGCAACGTGACCATGGCCGCCAAGGGCCGTGAGATCAACGCCAAGAGCATCATGGGCGTGATGCTGCTGGCCGCCGGCCAGGGCACCCCGGTCACCATCCGCATCAACGGCGAAGACGAACAGGCGGCGATGGATGCCGTGGTCTCGCTGTTCGAGCGCCGCTTCGACGAGGACAGCTGAGCATGCCGCGCGCCCGTGCTGGACTGGCACCCACCGGCCTGCGGCCGGTGCAGCTGCTGTCCGGCCACGGCGCGTCACGCGGTACGGCGCTGGGCCGCGCACGGGTGCGCCTGGCGCACGCGCTGGAAGTGGCCGAACAGCGCGTGGCGCCGCAGCACGTGGACAAGGAGCTCAAGCGCCTGCACGTCGCGCTGGATGCCGCGCGCAAGGAAATGCACGACCTGCGCCAGCGCCTGCAAGGTGCGCTGAACCAGGAAGCCGGCGAGTTCCTCGACCTGCACGCGCTGCTGCTGGACGATCCGGAACTACTGTTCGGGCTGGACGAGCTGATCCGCAGCGGCCCGTACAGCGCCGGCTATGCGCTGCGCCTGCAACGCGACCGCCTGGCCAAGGTCTTCGACGGCATGGACGATGCCTACCTGAAGAGCCGCATGGACGACCTGGACCATGTCATCGGGCGCATCCACGCGTTCCTGCAGCCGGTGCTGCCGCCGGCGGTGAAAGGCCTGGCCGGCGAAATCCTGGTCTGCGACAACATCGCCCCGTCGGAAATGGCCCAGCTGCAGTCCCAGGGCGTGGTGGCCATCGTCACCACCGCCGGCAGCGCGCTGTCGCACAGCGCGATCCTGGCCCGCAGCCTGCACCTTCCGCTGATCGTCAACGTGCCCGGGCTGCTGCAGAAAGTCAGCGATGGCGACGTGCTGATCGTGGATGCCAGCGATGGCAGCATCACCGTCAACCCGCAGGCCGAAAACCTGCGCGACTACCGCGTGCGGCTGAAGGAGCATGCGCGCGAACAGCGCGAGCTGGGTCGCCTGCGCAGCAAGCCCAGCCGCACCCGCGACCAGGTCGACATCGCCTTGCTGGCCAACGCCGAATCACTGGACGACGTCACCCAGGCGCATGCGTTCGGCGCGCAGGGACTGGGCCTGTATCGCACCGAATTCCTGTTCCTGCAGCGCAACGAGCTGCCGGACGAAGAAGAGCAGTTCCAGACCTACCGCGATGCCGCGCTGGGCATGGCCGGCCGGCTGGTGACCATCCGCACGCTGGACCTGGGCGCGGACAAGGCCGACCGCACCGGCCTGACCCTGAGCAACGAAGACAACCCGGCACTGGGCCTGCGTGGGGTACGGCTGTCGCTGGCGCGCCCGCTGGTGGCCGATACGCAGCTGCGCGCGATCCTGCGGGCCAGTGCCTACGGCAAGGTCCGCATCCTGATCCCGATGGTCAGCACGCGCGAAGAACTGCTGGCCGTACGCCGACGCATGACCCGGCTGACCGCCCAGCTGCGCGCCGAAGGCCACGCCGTCAATGAACGCGTGCCGCTGGGCGCGATGATCGAAGTACCGGCCGCCGCGTTCGCGCTGGAAAGCTTCATCGACCTGGTCGACTTCCTGTCCATCGGCACCAACGACCTGGTGCAGTACCTGCTGGCAGCCGACCGCAACAACGAGGCGCTCGGCGAGCTGTATTCGCCCCTGCATCCGGCCGTGCTGCGGCTGCTGAAGCTGGTGATCGAAACCGGCCAGCGCCACCGGATACCCGTGGCGGTATGCGGTGAAATCGCTGGTGACGCGCGCCTGACCCCGCTGCTGCTGGCACTCGGCCTGACCGAGTTCAGCCTGCATCCCGGCACGCTGCTCGAAGTGCGCCGCGCGATCCGCGACAGCGATCTCGGCGAACTACGCGCCCGCGCCCCGAAACTGCTCGCCGCCCGCGACCGCCGCAGCATCGAACGCTGGATCAACGACAACTGACCGGTAGTGACGGCCGCTGGCCGTCAAAACGGTAGTGACGGCCGCTGGCCGTCAAAACGGTAGTGACGGCCGCTGGCCGTCAAAGCACTATCTACGACCGCTGGTCCCCAGATGCGCAATGACGGCCAGCGGCCGTCACTACCGGCGCCGCGGCGCTACCGCACTGACACACACGCAGGCGATAATGACGCGCTGACCACCCCTGATGCCGCATCCTCTCCAGGATCGCAGCCTTTTCTTTCCTGCGGGAGTTCCGATGGCCGAGGCCGTACGCCACGACAAGACCGCGCGCCAGCTGCGCCTGCTTTCCGATGCGCTGGACAGTGGTCGACTGGGCCCGGTGCGTCGCCTGGTCAACACGCTGGCCCCGGCCGAAATCGGCAACCTGCTGGAGTCGCTTCCGCCCGGCAAGCGCGAGGTGGTCTGGGGCCTGGTGGACCCGGAAGACGACGGCGAGGTGCTGGTCCACGTCGGCGACGAGGTGCGCGAAAGCCTGCTGGCGGACATGGACCCGGACGAGATCATCGCCGCGGTCGAAGACCTGGACATCGATGACCTTGCGGACCTGGTCGAAGACCTGCCCGACACCGTCATCGACGAAGTCCTCAAGTCGATGGACCGCGAAAACCGCGAGCGGCTGGAACAGGTGTTGTCCTATCCCGAGGACAGCGCCGGCCGCCTGATGAACCCGGACGTGGTGACCGTGCGCGCCGACGTCAATGTCGACGTGGTGCTGCGCTACCTGCGCCTGCGCGGCGAACTGCCCGACCACACCGACCACCTGTTCGTGGTCAGCCGCCGGCATCAATATCTCGGACGGCTGTCGCTTGCGGCACTGGTGACCCACGAGGACACCACGCCGATCAACCGATTGATCGATGACGAGCAGCCGGCGATCGATGTCGGCGAAAGCGCCGATGAGGTGGCGCGGCAGTTCTCCGATCATGACTGGGTGTCCGCGCCGGTGGTGGATGACAACAACATCCTGCTCGGCCGCATCACCATCGATGACGTGGTGGATATCATCCGTTCGCAGGCCGAACATCAGGCGCTGGGCGCGGCCGGCCTGGATGAGGAAGAAGATCTGTTCTCGCCGATCAAGCGCGCCGTGCGCGGTCGCGTGGTCTGGCTGGGCATCAATCTGTGCACCGCCTTCCTGGCCGCCAGCGTGATCGGCCAGTTCGAACTGACCCTGCAGAAAGTGGTCGCGCTGGCGGTGCTGATGCCGATCGTCGCCGGCGTCGGTGGCAATGCCGCCGTGCAGGTGCTGACCCTGATGGTGCGCGGTATCGCGCTCGGCCAGGTGGGTCCCAGCAATGCCAGGATCCTGCTGTGGAAAGAACTGCGGGTGGCCATGATCAACGGCACCCTGATCGGTCTGCTGGTCGGCCTGATCGCCTTCGTCTGGTTCCACAGCTGGCTGCTGTCGATCGTCATCACCCTGGCCTTGATGATCAACTTCTGCGCCGCCGCCCTGGCCGGTGTGCTGTTGCCACTGATGCTCAAGCGCATGAACGTGGACCCGGCCGTGGCCGGCACCGTGGTGGTGACGGCGGTGACCGATGTCATGGGCTTCTTCAGCTTCCTTGGTCTGGCCACCCTCATCCTGCTGCACTGACCGGTACCGACGATGGCGACCACCGTAAACAACTATTTCCAGCCCGGCTGGCGCGACCAGCAGCACACCTGCGCAGCCTGCGAGTGGAAAGGCAGCTCGCGCGCGATGGTGATGGAACTGGCCGAGGACGTGACCGAGTACGACTGCCCGGTCTGCGAGAACCCGCTGCTGATCGTGGTACATCCGGATATCGACCAGGTGCAGGCCGCTGCTGCTGAAGGTAGTGAAGAAGCCCAGCAGCAGCTGGAGATCCTTGCCAGCTTTCCGCGCCCGGACTGATGCAGTGCACGATGCTGTCGGTGACATGGGCGGCTGGGATGGAAGCGTTTTCATCCTGTCAGGACCTGTCATGCATCGCCTGCTGCTGCGCTTCACCGTTGCCGCCACCCTGCTGATGTTGCTGGTCGGTTG
Source organism: Stenotrophomonas lacuserhaii (assembly GCF_039674585.1). Classification (GTDB taxonomy): domain Bacteria; phylum Pseudomonadota; class Gammaproteobacteria; order Xanthomonadales; family Xanthomonadaceae; genus Stenotrophomonas; species Stenotrophomonas pennii_A. The sequence goes on from NZ_JBDJNU010000054.1 coordinate 14,322, forward strand.
TGCCACCACGCCGGACCCCACGGCTGGGCGGTTCGAATCGCGCAGCGTTACCGTGGACGGCCACGTGTCCCGCTATCAGGTGTTCGTGCCCGCCGACGCCGCGCGGGCAGCCGGGCCGTTGCCGGTGGTGCTGTTCCTGCATGGGTCCGGTGAGCGTGGCCGCGATGGCATGAAGCAGACCAAGGCGGGCATAGGCCCCTACCTGCGCGAGCACGCCAGCACCTTCCCGGCGCTGGTGGTGCTGCCACAGGTGCCCAACCGCCAGGAATGGGACGGCCTGAACAACCGCGTCGCCTTGGCGGCACTGGACGCCACGCTGGCCGAGTTCTCGGCGGATCCGTCGCGGCAGTACCTCACCGGCATGTCGATGGGCGGCTATGGCAGCTGGAACATCGCGCTTTCTGCGCCGGACCGGTTCGCTGCCATCGTGCCGGTATGTGGCGCGGTGATCGCCCCGCGCGAAGAACGCCAGACCCTGTTCGTCGCCGCTGTCGCCAACGAAGCAGACCCCTACGCCGCGCTGGCCCAGCGGCTGAAGAACGTGCCGGTATGGATGTTCCATGGTGCGAAAGATGATGTCGTGCTGCCCGACGATGACCGCAAGCTGCATGCCGCCTTCAAGGCCGCCGGTGCGGCCGATGCGCGCTATACCGAATATCCGGACGGCAACCACAACGCCTGGGACGCCACCTATGCCGACACCGCGATGTGGACCTGGCTGCTGGCGCAGAAGCGCTGATATGATCGGATGACTTCCTCGAAACTCAACTCACATGCATACCCTCTGCGTTTTCAACAATAAGGGCGGTGTCGGCAAGACAACCCTGCTATGCAATCTTGCAGCGTATTTCGCTTTGGTCGAGAAAAAGAAGGTCCTCGTTGTTGACGCCGATCCTCAATGCAACGCAACGGCGTACATGCTATCCGAGGCAAAAGTTGAAAAGCTCTATGCATCGACTACCGACGGAAGTACCATAAATTCGCTGATCACATCACTCAAAAAGTCCAAAGGATTTGGCTCTCCACCCGTGACCAAGAGTGCAGGCTTCGGCGTCGACATTGTCCCAGGCGATCCGAAATTCGCACTTGCGGAAGACTTCCTCTCTAAAGACTGGCTTGATGCAACCAATGGACAAGAGCGAGGCTTAAATACCACCTACTTTCTGAGGGCAATGCTGTCGTGGGCAAGAAGCCAAAAGTATGACTACGTTTTTTTCGACATCGGACCCTCGCTTGGCGCCATTAATCGCACAGTTCTGCTGGCTTGCGATTATTTCATCCTCCCTATGTCATCAGATATTTTCAGCCTTCGAGGGCTACAGAACATACAGATCGCAATTCAGGGCTGGCTAAAGGGCGTGGAGCGAGGCCTCGAAGTCTATGAAGAGGAAAACGATGGCCCGTTCCAGATGGAAGGCGGCGCAGCAACCTCCACCGATAAAATAAGATTCATCGGGTACGTCACACAGCAATACACAGCCAAAACGGTTGGCGGAAAAAAGCAACCTGTAAAGTCTTTTGAAAAAATTATTAAACGAATTGCGCCAGCCATTGAAAAGAACTTAATACTTCCATTAAATGATGGCGCGGAACTAAATTATAAACTTGGCGAGATTCCGTACTTCCAGAGCCTAGTCCCGATGTCACAGACCGCAGTAAAGCCCATCTTCGCGCTGAAATCAGCGGACGGGATAGTCGGCGCACATTTCGACAAAGTTAAAGAATTTCACCAGGTGATATCTGAGATTGCCCAGCATCTTGATGAAAACCTAGAAGAGGCTGACTGGGCATGAAGTGGCCTGAACCCTTGGTCGGCGATATCGCCGCACGCAGAGCAGTTCTTTTCTTGGGCGCCGGCGTTTCAATGAACTCTGTTGGCCAAGATGGAAGGTCGAGGCCGAAAAGCTGGCCGGGATTCTTGGAAGCCGGAGCTAAAAAGATTGGATCCGGCAAGTTAAAGATAGTGAAACAGATAAGAGAACTTATCGCGCGAAACGACCTACTGACAGCTTGCGAAGTAATTAAAATAAAACTTGGCGAAGAGGCATTTGCGAGCTTGATGATCGAAGAGTTTCAGACGCCCGGATTTCGTCACGCGGGCATTCACGAAACACTATGGTCACTCGATACAAGGATTACGATCACCCCTAACATAGACACCATATACGATACATTGGTGGCAGACAGAGGCAATAACACCGTCACAGTTAAGACCTACAAGGATCCGGATATTGCGCAGGCAATCCGGCGGCGCACCCCGTTACTTATAAAGAGCCACGGCACCATAGGCTCGCCGAATGCGTTGATTTTTACCCGCAGCGAGTATGCGAAAGCAAGAAATGAGCACAGGACATTCTATGAGCTCCTATATTCTTTACTTAGCACCCACACATTTCTTTTCGTGGGATGTGGGTTAGAAGATCCGGACATCAGATACCTGCTCGAAGACTACAAGTACCGTAACGCCCACACCTTGACGCATTTCTTCACGATACCGAAAGACCAATACGTGGCTGAGGTCAGGAATGTCTACTCAACTTCGTTGAATCTTAATTTTATTGAGTACTCTTCTACGGACAATCACCAACAACTCAAGGACGGATTGATTGAACTCAGCGGAAAAGTTGAGCTGGCTCGTCAGGAAATGGGCGCTAGAAGCTCTTGGTAGCCCAGTTGGAATCTCGCGTCTAGCCGACGTTTTCGACTCGCTCGTCATGCCAACCTCTTTGGGGCACGGCCACACTCACGCCGTCCCGGCTCGTATCTCCCCGGCAGCAAAAGCTGCAATCAAGCGCACTCATGACAGCGTCGTTGATCATCCTCGCCAACCCGGTGCGTGCCGGGCTGGCGTGTGCAATCGGGGAGTATCCGTTTGCGTGGTGCGTTTGGGGGGGCGATTGACGGCCAGCGGCCGTCACTACCTTCAGCCGAGCAACGTTTCCAGCACCGCCATGCGTACGGCGACGCCGTTGGCGACCTGGCGCAGCACCCACGACTGCGGGCCGTCGGCCACTTCGTCGGTGACTTCCACGCCGCGGTTGATCGGGCCGGGGTGCAGCACGGCGGCATCCTTGCCGGCACGGGCCAGGCGGGCGGCGTGCAGGCCGTACTGCTGGTGATACTGCTCCAGCGATGGCACCAGGCCTTCTTCCATGCGCTCGCGCTGCAGGCGCAGCATCATCAGTGCATCGACGCCTTCCAGCATTTCGTCGAAGTCCTGGCCGACCACGCAGCCCTTCAGCGTGTCATCGTCGGGCAGCAGCGACTGCGGGCCACACACGCGGATCTCGCCCACGCCCAGCGTGCGCAGCGCGTGCAGGTCGGTGCGGGCCACGCGCGAATGCTTTACGTCGCCGACGATCACCACCTTCATCTTCGAAAAATCACTGCCCTTGGCCATGCGCAGGGTCAGCATGTCCAGCAGGCCCTGGGTGGGGTGCGAACTGCGGCCGTCGCCGGCGTTGATCAACGCGGTGCCCTCGCCCGCCGCCGCGGCCAGCGCGGCCACCGCGCCATCGTCCGGATGGCGCACCACGAAGCCGCGCACCCCCATCGCTTCCAGGTTGCGCAGCGTGTCGGTCGCGGTTTCACCCTTGCGGGTGGACGAGGTGGACGCATCGAAGTTCAGAACGTCCGCGCCCAGCCGCTGCGCGGCCAGCTGGAACGAGCTGCGGGTGCGCGTGGACGGCTCGAAGAACAGCGTGCATACGGCCGAACCAGCCAGCACCGCGCGCTTGTTGCCGACCCGTCCCACTGCCGCATCGCGGATCTGGCCGGCGCGGTCCAGCAACTGCAGCAGGGTTTCGCGTGGCAGGCCCTGCAGGGTGAGCAGGTGGCGCAGGCGTCCGGATGAATCGAGTTGCGAGGCGGTCATGGGCAGGCGGTCGGCAGGTCAGGGAATGGGGGTGGCGTCGTCCGGTGAAGACAGCCAGCGGTCGATGATCACCGCGGCGGCCACAGCATCCAGGGCGGCGGCATCGCGGCGGCGCTTGCGCCCTTCGGCGCGTTCGACGGCGAACCGGCGCGCTGCTTCGACCGAACTGGAGCGCTCGTCGATCATCGCCACCGGCAGTTTGAAGCGTTCCCGCAGCTGGCGGGCAAAGCCCTGCGCGCGCTTGCGGTTGGGCTGGTCCTGGCCGTCCAGGGTAAGCGGGTCGCCCACCACCAGGCCGTCCGGGCTCCACTCCTTGATCAGGCGTTCCACCGCGCCCCAGTCCGGGCCGCTGCCGTGCACGTCGATCACCGCCACCGCGCGCCCATGCGCGGCGAAGGCACTGCCGATGGCCACGCCGATCCGGCGCGAGCCCACGTCGAAGCCGAGCACGGTGCCGTCGCGGCGGATGGCCGCCGGCTCAGACATGGCCGCTGTAATCGGTCAGCCGGAACAGGTCCACGCCGATGCGCGCGGCCGCACCCTGCCAGCGCTGCTCGAACGGGGTGCGGAACAGCAGGTCGGCGTCGGCCGGCACGGTCAGCCAGCTGTTGTCGGCCAGTTCGCCTTCCAGCTGGCCTTCGCCCCAGCCGGCGCAACCCAGCGTGACCAGGGCATTGGCCGGGCCTTCGCCGCGCGCCATCGCTTCCAGGATGTCGCGCGAGGTGGTCAGGTACACGCCGTCGCCGACCAGCAGGCTGGACTCCCACGGACGGGCGTCATCATGGATGACGAAGCCCCGTTCGGGGTGCACCGGCCCGCCGTTGAGCACCGGTTGCTGGCGCAGTTCGTCGTCATCGGTGGTGATGTCCATCTGCGCCAGCACTTCACCGATGGTGTAGTCCGACGGCTGGTTCACCAGCACGCCCATGGAGCCGTTCTGGTCGTGCTGGCAGATCAGCGCGACGCTGCGGGCGAAGGGCTCGTCGGCCAAGGAGGGCAGCGCGACCAGCAGATGATGGGCAAGGGAAGTCGAAATCTCGGACATGGCTGCATTCTAACCGCTGGGCCGTGTGCAGGCGCGTGAGACGGTAGGATGGCGGGCATTGCGCAAGGAGCCTGTGATGCCCACCAGCACGACGCTGCCCCCGTCCACCCGAAGTGCCATCGTGTTGATCGCCCTGCTGCAGGGCCTGCTGCTTTACCTGGCACAGCAGCTTGATGGCAGCTGGCCGCTGCAGGACGTCGGCTCGCGCTACCGCTGGTATGCGTGGGTGCTCAGCGTGCCCAGCGCCATCGCGCTGACCGTGGTGGACCTGCGTGACCGCCGGCTGTGGCTGCACGCGCTGCTGGCGTCGGTGGTGGTGCTGGGGCTGGCCAGCTGGATCGGCTGGAACCTGGAAGGAGAAGCCGGCCTGCGCTCGGAACCGCTGCGCATGCCGTTCTCGCTGGCGATGGCGATCGCTACCTTCATCAGCCTGCCGTGGTGGCAGCACCGCCTGCAGCACGGCCACTGGCGCGCCAGCTACGATGCGCTGTTCGAACGCGCCTGGCAGAACGGCCTGACCCTGGCGCTGGCGCTGCTGTTCACCGGCCTGACCTGGTTGCTGCTGTGGTTGTGGGCGTCGCTGTTCGGCCTGCTGAAGATCACCTTCTTCACCGAATTGTTCCGCCAGGATGCCTTCATCGCGCTGGCCACCGGCACCCTGGCCGGCTTCGGCATCCTGATCGGGCGCACCCAGCAACGCGCCATCCAGATCACCCGCCAGGTGCTGTTCGCGGTGTGCCGGGGGCTGCTGCCGCTGCTGTCCTTCATCACCGTCATCTTCACCCTGAGCCTGCCGTTCACCGGTTTGCAGCCGCTGTGGGAAACCCGCTCGGCCGCCTCGCTGCTGCTGGTGCTGGCGCTGCTGCTGGTCACCTTCACCAACGCGGTGTACCAGCATGACAACGACCAGCCGCCCTACCCGCGCTGGCTGCGCCGGCTGGTGGAAGCCAGCCTGTTGGCGCTGCCGGTGCTGTCCGCCCTGGCGCTGTACGCGGTGTGGCTGCGCATCGGCCAGTACGGCTGGACTCTGGAGCGTTTCTGGGCGTTGCTGATCGCGGTGCTGGTGACCGGCTATGCGCTCGGCTATGCCTTGGCCCCGTTCGGCCGCGGGCGCTGGCTGCAGCGGTTGGAGCCGGCCAACCGGATCATGTGCTGGGGGGTGCTGGGCGCGGCGCTGCTGGCCAGTTCGCCGCTGTTGGACCCGGTACGGATCACCGTCGCCAGCCAGCAGGCACGGCTGCTGGCCAACCCTGATGGCATCACCACGGCGGACGCGATGATGCTGCGCTTCGACCTGGGCCGGCGCGGCGTGGCGACCCTGCGCGACCTGCAGCAGGATCCGCGTTTCACTGCCGATGCGCGGGCGGCCAGCGTGGCCACCCAGGCCTTGGCGCGCACCGCGTACTGGGGCGGCGGGGAGCAGGTGATCGACGACGGCATCCGCGACCTGGCCGCGCTGCGCAAGCGGCTGGTGCTGGCCGAAGGCTCCGCCACGCCCCCGGACAGCTGGTGGGACGCGATGGTGGCGCGCAAGGTGGAGACCGGAAGCTGCCTGGACATCGAATCACGCTGCGTTGCCACTGCCCGCGATTTCGACGGGGACGGACACGCGGACGTGCTGCTGTGCGCCTTGATGGAAGGATCCGGGGCGTACTGCCAGCTGCATGCGCAGGGTGCGCACGGCTGGTGGACAGTGGGATCGTACGGCTTCCCGCGCGGTGATTCGGCCGCTGAAACCGCACGTATCCACGACGCCGTGCGCACTGGAAGGTTGACCCTGAAACCGCCGCGCTGGCCGGAAATCTCGTTGGACGACGGCGCCCCGTCCAGCATCGGCAACCTGTCCAGGGAACCCACGGAAACCCCATGAGCGGATACTGCAGCATCGCCCCGGGCCACCCGGTGCACGGGCATTACCACGACCACGAATACGGCTTCCCGCAACGCGAAGAAGCCGAGTTGTTCGAGCGCCTGTTATTGGAAATCAACCAGGCCGGGCTGAGCTGGGAAACCATCCTGAAGAAGCGCGAAGGCTTCCGCCGCGCCTACGATGGCTTCAACGTGGACGCCGTGGCCGCGTACACGCAGCCGGACATCGACCGCCTGCTGGGCGACGCCGGCGTCATCCGCAACCAGCTGAAAGTGCTGGCTGCCATCCACAACGCGCAGGTCATCCAGGGCCTGCGCGCCAGCCACGGCGGCTTCGTGGAATGGCTGGACGCGCACCACCCGCTGGACAAAGCCGGCTGGGTGAAACTGTTCAAGAAGACCTTCCGGTTTACCGGCGGGGAGATCACCGGCGAATTCCTGATGAGCCTGGGCTACCTGAAAGGCGCCCACGCCGACGACTGCCCGGTGCAGCAGCGGATCCTGCGACTGAAACCGGCCTGGTCCCGGTAACGTTGACGGCCAGCGGCCGTCACTACCCCGGCAGCACAACCCGCCGGTAGCGCCGAGCCATGCTCGGCGGCCTTTCGCCTGGAACCGCGACCCACCCGGTAGCGACGGCCGCTGGCCGTCAGGCTCCCCGCGCGGTCGTTGCCTCAGACGCCCATGTACCGGCCCGGGCGGTGGTTGAACATCAGCACCAGGCTCAGCACCACCGCGCCGATGGCCGAATACATCACCTGGATCGGCGACAGCACGCTGAACGCCACCAGCATCAGCATCGCATCGAAGCTCATCTGCACCTTGCCGGCGCTCCAGCCACGCGTGCGCTGCAGGTACACCGCCAGGATGCCGATGCCGCCCAGGCTGGCGCGGTGGCGGATGAAGAACAGGATGCCCAGCCCGGCCAGCGCGCCGCCCACCAGTGCCGAATACAGCGGCGCGATATGCGCAAAATCCGCCCAGCGCGGCAGCAGGTCGGTCAGGACGCCGCAGGCGGTGACCGCCGCGAAGGTCTTCAGGGTGAACTCCCAGCCCATCCGGCGCACGCCCACCCAGTAGAACGGCAGGTTGACCAGCACGAACACCAAGCCGAAGTTCCAACCGGCGGCGTAATGGATCAGGAAGGCCAGCCCGGCCATGCCGCCGATCATCAGCCCGCCCTTGGCGAAGATGGCCAGGCCAAGCGAGGCCACCAGCGTGGCCAGCACCATACCCTGCACGTCTTCGGCATGGGAATGGCGCAACGCGCGGTCGTCCTGCGGGGTGCCGGCGATGTCCGGCGGCGGCGTCAGCGGGCCAGCGGTGACGAGGTGGCCGTCAGCGTCGTCGCACGGCGCGGGGCCATGGGAATGGAGGGACATGAGCGTGGGGTGTCGCGGTGGGGAGTCGTATTAGACACGATCCCGATGACAGTTGCAGGTGAAATCATTCAGCTGGAGACGGACGGCGGACGTTCGGTGGGTGACGACCGTTGGGCGTCACGCTTCTTAGGCCCAGCCCGAGCGTGACGCCCAACGGTCGGC
>NZ_JBDJNU010000055.1:0-22576 GCF_039674585.1 Stenotrophomonas lacuserhaii
TGCGCTCCCCCCCCTGGGCACGCCGCTACCGCTTTTTCTTTTTTCTTTTTTCCGCGGCTGGCGGCCCCCGGAACCTGTCAGGGCGCCGGGCGGGTGGGTCATGCAGGACCGTCTGTTCGCATGGATGCGAACAGCGAGCCCCCATGGACGGGTTTACGGCGTGTCCTGCATGACCCACCCGCCCGGCGCCACCCCAGCTGCCGCACTCCAGCCAGCCGCGAGGGGGTTCCACCCGTTCGACCACCCCCGCAGCAACCCATTCACCTGGAACATGCGATGCTCCGGCTTCCAACACCCCGTGGAGCCCGGCCATGCGCCTGCTGACCCGCCTCATCCCCTTGCTCCTGCTGGCTTCCCTGTTGTCCGGCTGCGGCTACAACGCCATCCAGCAGAAGGACGAATCGGTCAAGGCCAGCTGGGCCGAAGTGCTCAACCAGTACAAGCGCCGTGCCGACCTGGTGCCCAACCTGGTCAATACCGTGCAGGGGTTCGCCACCCAGGAACGCCAGGTGCTGACCGAAGTCACCGAGGCCCGTTCGCGGGTCGGCCAGATCAACGTCAACGCCGACGATGAAGCCTCGCTGCGCCAGTTCCAGCAGGCCCAGGGCGAGCTCGGCAGCGCGCTGTCGCGACTGCTGGTGGTCACCGAGAACTATCCGGTGCTCAAGTCCGATGCCAACTTCCGCGACCTGCAGGCCCAGCTGGAAGGCACCGAGAACCGCATCACCGTGGCCCGCGGCCGCTACATCCAGCAGGTGCAGGACTACAACACCTACATCCGCTCGTTCCCGCAGGTGGTGACCGCGAAGATCTTCGGCTACCAGGTCAAGCCGAACTTCACCGTGGAAAACGAAGCGCAGATTTCCAACGCGCCGGAAGTGAAGTTCAACACCGGTGCGCCGGCCCCGCAGCCTGCACCGCAGCAGGCGCCGGCCCCGCAGCCGGGCGGCTGATCGATGCACCTGCGCCTGCTTGGCTGGTTGCTGTTGCTGTGCCTGCCGCTGGGCAGCGTGCAGGCGCAGGACCTGGCCACGATCCCGAAGCTGGATTCTCCGGTGGTCGACACCACCGGCACCCTGGATGCCGCGCAGACCCGCCAGCTGCAGCAGCAGGCGGTCGACCTGCAGCAGCGCAAGGGCAGCCAGCTGCAGGTGCTGATCGTGCCGACCACGCAGCCGGAAGACATCGCGCAGTACACCACCCGGGTGTTCGAGCAGTGGCAGGTGGGTCGCAAGGGCGTGGATGACGGGGTGCTGCTGGTGGTCGCCAAGGATGATCGACGGGTCCGCATCGAACCCGGCTACGGCCTGGAAGGCGCGATCCCGGATGCGGTCGCCAACCGCGTGATCCAGGAATACCTGGTGCCGTCGTTCCGCGCCGGCGACTATGCCGGTGGCATCACCGAAGCCACCGGTGTACTGGTCAAGCTGATCGATGGCGAGCCGCTGCCGGCACCTGTCAGCGCGCATCGCGCACCGCAGGGCGACGGCGGCGGCGACGGTTGGGTCGTGGCGGTAGTGATCGGTTTCTTCGTCGGGTCGATCCTGCGCGCGGTGCTCGGCCGCCTGCCGCGGCCGGTGCGCGGGCTGATCGCCGCGGGCGGCGCGGCCGTCGTGGCCTTCCTGTTTACTTCACTGCTGCTGGCCAGCGGTATCGCCGGCATCGTCGGCCTGCTGATGGCGGTGACCTCCGGGCATCCGGGCCGGTTCGCCGGCGGCGGCGGTTGGGGCGGCGGCAGCTGGGGCGGAGGTGGCGGCTTCGGGGGCGGCGGTGGCTGGGGCGGTGGCGGTGGCCGCTCCGGCGGCGGCGGCGCATCGGGAGGCTGGTGATGATCGGACGCGCACTGCGGCATATCGTGTCCCCGTCGGTACGGCGGACCTTCCCGGCCAACACCCTGCAGGCGATCACGCAGGCCATTGCCGCGGGCGAACAGCGCCATGGCGGGCAGGTCATGTTCGCGGTGGAAGCCGATCTGCCGCTGGATGCGCTGTGGCGCGGGGTGACCGCGCGCCAGGCCGCCGAGCGTGCCTTCGCGCAGCTGCGGACGTGGGATACCGAACACAACAACGGCGTGCTGATCTACCTGCTGCTGGCCGACCATGCCATCGAAATCGTCGCCGACCGCGGCCTGCACGGGCGGGTTGCCGAAGCCGACTGGCAGCGGATCTGCGCAACGCTCCGCGAGGGGTTGCGTGGACGTGATCCTGCGGCTGCCCTGGTGCAGGCGATCGATGAAGTATCGACTCTGTTGGCCGGGCACTTTCCGCCGGGCGCACGGTCAGACCAGGACGCGTTGCCGGATTGGCCACAGATTCTAGGTTGAGTCCCGCTGGCGGCGCTAAAATAACCCGATCCCCGCAAGGCACCGTCCATGATCTATTTCCACGATATCGACCCCATTGCCATCTCGCTGGGGCCGATCCAGGTGCACTGGTACGGCGTCATGTACCTGCTTGGCTTCGCTTCGGCCTGGTGGCTGGGCAAGCGCCGCATCGCCGCCGGGCGCCTGCCGGGCGTCAACGCCGACGGCTTCTCCGACCTGCTGTTCTACGCGATGCTCGGCGTGGTGGTGGGCGGCCGCGTGGGCTACATGCTGTTCTATGCGCTGGGCGATTTCCTTTCCAACCCGCTGCTGCTGTTCAAGGTGTGGGACGGCGGCATGAGCTTCCACGGTGGCCTGCTGGGCGTGCTCGGGGCCAGCTGGTGGTGGTCGCGCAGGCACCGCCTGCACTTCTTCGACACCATGGATTTCGTCGCGCCGCTGGTGCCGCTGGGGCTGGGCTTCGGGCGCGTCGGCAACTTCATCGGCGATGAGCTGTGGGGCAAGTTCACCGACGGCAGCTGGGGCGTGGTGTTCCCGTCGGGGCTGCCGGCGCCGCTGGCGCAGCTCGATACCGCCGCGCTGAAGGCGGAGTTCGCCGCCGGCGCGCTGAACCAGTACGCCCGCCATCCTTCGCAGCTGTATGAAGCCTTCCTGGAAGGCCTGGTGATGTTCGCGGTGCTGTGGGCGGTGTCGGCCAAGCCGCGCAACCGTTACCTGGTATCGGGCCTGTTCGCGCTGATGTACGGCCTGTTCCGCTTCGCGGTGGAGTTCGTGCGGATGCCGGACAATGGCGTCTACGTGGCCTTCGACTGGCTGACCCGTGGCCAGATCCTGAGCCTGCCGCTGGTGGCGCTGGGCCTGGTGCTGCTGTGGATGTCCCTTCGCGCGCCGGTGCTGCAGCCGGTGTTGCCGGTTGCCCCGGCCGGAGCCAAGCCATGAAGCCCTACCTGGACCTGCTGCGGCACGTGCTGGAACACGGCGCGGAGAAGAGCGACCGTACCGGCACCGGCACGCGCAGCGTGTTCGGCTGGCAGATGCGCTACAACCTGGCCGATGGCTTCCCGCTGGTCACCACCAAGAAGCTGCACCTGCGTTCGATCATCCATGAACTGCTGTGGTTCCTGCAGGGCGATACCAACATCGCCTACCTGAAAGACAACCAGGTGCGGATATGGGACGAATGGGCCGACGAGAACGGCGACCTCGGGCCGGTCTATGGCAAGCAGTGGCGCAGCTGGGCGGCCGCCGATGGCCGGCAGATCGACCAGATGCAGTGGCTGGTGGACGAGATCAAGCGCAATCCGGATTCGCGCCGGCTGGTGATCAGTGCCTGGAACGTGGGCGAGCTGCCGCAGATGGCGTTGATGCCGTGCCACAGCCTGTTCCAGTTCTACGTGGTCGACGGCAAGCTCAGCTGCCAGCTGTACCAGCGCAGTGGGGACATCTTCCTCGGGGTGCCGTTCAACATCGCCAGCTATGCGCTGCTGACCCACATGGTGGCGCAGGCCACCGGGCTTGGCGTGGGCGATTTCGTGCATACGCTGGGCGATGCCCACCTGTACTCGAACCATTTCGACCAGGCCCGCGAGCAGCTGGCGCGCGAACCGCGCGCGCTGCCGACGCTGTGGTTGAACCCGGAGGTCACCGACCTGTTCGGCTTCCGCTTCGAGGACATCCGCATCGACGGTTACGATCCGCACCCGGCGATCAAGGCCCCGGTGGCGGTGTGAGTTCCCCGCGCCTTTCGATGATCGCCGCGTTGGACCGCAGGCGCGGTATCGGCCACGGCAACCAGCTGCCCTGGCACCTGCCCGACGACCTGAAGCATTTCAAGGCGTTGACGCTGGGCAAGCCGGTGCTGATGGGGCGCAAGACCGCCGAATCGCTGGGTCGCGCGCTGCCCGGACGTACCAATCTGGTGCTGACCCGCAGTGGCCAAGTGCCGTTCGATGGCATGCGCGCGGTGGCATCGCGGGAAGATGCGCTGGCGATCTGCCGCGCGGAAGCCGCCGACGAACTGTGCGTGATCGGCGGCGGTGAGATCTACCGCCTGCTGATGGAGCATGCCAGCGACCTGTACCTGACCTGGGTGGATACCGAGGTAGCGGCGGATACCCATTTCCCGGCGGTCGACGAAGCCTTGTGGCAGCAGGCCGACAGCCAGCCGCATGCGGCCGATGCGCGGCATCCGTTCGCGTTCCGCTTCGTGCACTACACCCGCCGCTGAGGGCGGGTGCAGCGGTCAGTCCGCGGTGGGCGGACTGCCTGCACCGCCACCGCCATTGCCGCGGCCACGACCGCGTCGGCGGCGGGGACCACGCGTACGCGTCTCGCCGCCTGCAGGCTGCCCGCCCGGCTGCGCCTGCGCGTGTGGCTGTGGCGTGGGCTGTGCGGCCTGCTGGCCGTCCGGGCGTGGCCTGGGCGCACGCGCCGGCGGCCGCGTACCGGCAACCGGCGCCGGCACGTCGCGGCCGGGGACCTGCACCACGCGGAGTTCGTCGGTATCCAGCTGCAGGGCGGTGAGCTTGCCGCCCCACACCGCGCCGGTATCGATGGCATGCACGCCCTGGGTGATGGTCAGGCCGAGTGCCGACCAGTGGCCGCACACGACCTTGAGGTCACGCTCGACCCGGCCCGGCACTTCGAACCACGGGTACAGGCCCTGTTCCTGGGTGCCCGGGGTGCCTTTGTCTTCGATGCCGATGCGTCCCCGCGTGGTGCAGTAACGCATGCGGGTGAAGAAGTTGATGATCGCCCGCGAACGGTCGTATCCGGTCAGGTTCGGCGCCCAGATCGGCTTGTCGCCGTACATGTTGCGCAGCAGCTTGCGGTAGCCGTTGCCATGCAGCTGCTGCTCGACTTCGCGCGCATGCTTTTCGGCCATCTGGGTGGTCCACTTGGGCGCCATGCCGGCATGCACCATCATCCAGCCCAGCTCACGGTCGGCATGCACCAGCTTCTGCATGCGCAGCCAGTCCAGCAGCACGTCGCGGTCTTCGGCGGTGACCACGCGCAGCAGGTCCGGGTTGACCTTGCGCTGTTCTTCTTCGCTGCGCGCACCCACCGCCAGCAGCGAAAGATCGTGGTTGCCCAGCACCACCACGCTGTGGTCGCGCAGCGAATGCACCAGCCGCAGCGTCTCCAGCGACTGGCCGCCGCGGTTCACCAGGTCGCCAGCGAACCACAGGGTGTCCTGCGCCGGATCGAAGCGGATTTTTTCCAGCAACCGCTGGGTAACGTCATAGCAACCCTGCAGGTCGCCGATAGCCCACACACTCATGGCCTGGCCTCCGTGTCAGTGCAGGGTTCGGGGAATGGTCAGCACGAACGGCGCGATGTCGGCGGCGAACTCGGTGCCGTCGTCGGCCACCATGTCGTAGTGCCCCTGCATCGTGCCGTGCTCCGTACCGAGCATGACACCGGAGGTGTAACGGAAGTCTTCACCGGGGCGCAGGCGCGGCTGCTCGCCGACCACCCCGTCGCCGTCGACATGCTCCACGCGGCCTTCGGCGTCGGTGATGCGCCAATGACGCGCCACCAGGCGCGCCGCGACCCGGCCGCTGTTGCGGATGCGGATGGTGTAGGCAAAGGCAAAGCGTCCGTCCTCGGGGGCGGACTGGTCATCGAGGAAGCGTGGAGCCACTTCCACGTCCATGGCGTACTGGTCGTCGTGCATCTTGGCAGTGTAATCAGCTTGCATTGGCCAGGGCGACGAATTCCGCCACCTCCAGCTGTTCGGCACGGGCATCGGGGCGCACGCCGGCAGCGGCGAACTGTTCGGCGCTGACCACGTTGTTCAGCGCATTGCGAAGGGTCTTGCGGCGCTGGCCGAAAGCGGCCTTGACCACGTCGGCGAAGCGCTTGGGATCGTGGATGCCGACGGTGGACGGATCACGCGGCACCAGCCGCACCACGGCCGAATCGACCTTCGGCGGCGGCCGGAACGCACCCGGTGGCACCACGAACAGCGAGGTCACTTCGCAGTACGCCTGCAGCATCACGCTGAGGCGGCCGAAGACCTTGCTGCCCGGGCCGGCGGCCATGCGGTCGACCACTTCCTTCTGCAGCATGAAGTGCATGTCGCGCACCACGCCGGCATGGTCCAGCGCATGGAACAGGATCGGCGAAGAGATGTTGTAGGGCAGGTTGCCGACCAGCCGGATCTGTCCACTGCCACCTTCGGCCTGCGCCAGCGCGGTGAAATCCACCCGCAGCACGTCGCTCTGGATGATGGTCAGCGCGCCCAGCGGCGCGGCCGCGGCGGTCAGCGGTGCGATCAGGTCGCGGTCGAACTCGATGACGGTCAGCTCGGGATGCTGGCGCAGCAGCGGCAGGGTGATCGCACCCTGGCCGGGGCCGATCTCCACCAGGCGGTCGCCGGGCTTGGGATTGACCGCGCGCACGATGCTGTCGATGTAATGGCGGTCGGCCAGGAAGTGCTGGCCCAACTGCTTCTTGGCCGGGGCGGTGAATGCCGTGCCAGAGGGGGAATACTGGTTCATGCGCTAAGTCTACGTTGCCGGGCCAGTTGCGCACACAGGGTAGTGGCAGCCTGCAGGCTGGAAGGATCGGCGATGCCGCGTCCGGCCAGCTCCAGCGCGGTGCCATGGTCGACCGCCACGCGCGGATAGGGCAGGCCCAGGGTGAGGTTCACCGCCTGTTCGAAGCCGGAATACTTCAGCACCGGCAGGCCCTGGTCGTGGTACATCGCCAACACGCTGTCGAAGCCGGCCAGCTTGCCCGGCAGGAACGCGGTGTCGGCCGGCAGCGGGCCGATCAGCTGCATGCCTTCGGCGCGCAGGCGCTGCAGCAGCGGGATGATCAGGTCGAGCTCTTCGCGGCCCAGGTGGCCGTCTTCCCCAGCGTGCGGATTCAACCCCAGCACCGCGATGCGCGGGACCGGAATGCCGAACTCGCGCCGCAGCGCGGCATGCAGGGTGCGCAGGGTGTGTTCCAGACCCTCGGCGGTGATCGCATCGGCGACCTCGCGCAGCGGCAGGTGGGTGGTCGCCAGCGCCACGCGGACAATGTCATTGGCCAGCATCATCACCACTTTGACCCCGGCCTGGTCGGCCAGCAGTTCGGTGGTGCCGCTGTAGGCGATGCCGCCCTGGTTGATCACCGCCTTGTGCACCGGGCCGGTCACCACGCCGTCCAGCCGGCCGTCCAGACACGCTTGGCCGGCGGCCTGCAGCGCCTCGATCACGGCGGCGGCGTTGCGTGGGTCGGCCTGTCCGAAACGGCTGGGCACCGCATTGGCAAGGGGGTGCAGGCGCAGGTCGCCCGGCAGGCGTGCTTCGGCATCGGCCGGCAGCAGTTGCAGCGGCAGCGACAGCGCGGCGGCGGCCGCGAACAGGGTATCGGGGTCTGCAAAGGCAAGCAGCCGGCAGTCACTGCGCGGCTGCTGGATCAGGCGGATACACAGTTCCGGACCGATCCCGGCGGGCTCGCCCGGCACCAGGGCGAGCTCGGGGAGCACCGCTCCTGCGAGCTTCGCGCCTGCGAGCATGGCTCAGGACTGCGGCGGGGTGGCGGTATTCTCCGCCCGGTCGCCGCTGCGGAAGCTGACGTAGGCTTCGCCACGCAGTTCGGACAGGAAGCGGTTGTACTCTTCTTCCAGCTTGCGACGGCCGATGGTTTCACGGACCTGCGCGCGCTGGTTGTCCACGCCGACGTCCGTCTGGCGGGTCGCCACGCGCTGCACCACGTGCCAGCCGGCATCGGTGCGGAACGGCTGGCTGATGTTGCCGTCGGTCACGCCTTCCACCTGGCGTCCGAAGTCGGGACCGAAGGCATCGACCGGGAACCAGCCCAGATCGCCGCCCTGGCCGCGGCTGTTGGTGTCTTCGGACGAATCGCGGGCCACGGCCTGGAAATCGGCGCCACCGGCGATGCGGGCACGCAGGGTATCGATCTTCGCCTTGGCGGCGGCATCGTTCTGCTGGTCGGTCACGCGCACCAGGATGTGGCGGGCGTGGTATTCGGTGATGGTCTGGCCGGTGGACGCGGCCGCATTGGCATCACGCACTTCCACCAGCTTCAGCAGCTGGAAGCCGCTGGGGCCACGCAGTGGACCGACCACGTCGCCGGCCTTCATGTCCTGCATCACCTGCAGGAACGCCTGCGGGATCTCGTCCATGGAGCGCCAGCCGAGGTCGCCGCCTTCCAGGGCATTGGGGCTGTCCGAGTAACGGACGGCGGCCGCGTTGAAGTCCAGTTCGCCCTTGTCCAGCAGCGCCTTGACGCCGTCGGCCTTCTGCTTGCCGGTGGCGATCTGGTTGGCATCGGCCCCATCGGGGGTGGCGATCAGGATGTGCGCGAGGTGGTACTGGGTACCGGTGACGGCCTGCTGCTTGATGGCCGCATCCACTTCGCCTTCGCTGACGCTGACGCGGCTCTGCGCATAGCTCTGGCGCAGGCGCTGGACGATGATCTCGTCACGCACCGAGCGGCGGAATTCATCGAAATCGATGCCGTCCTGGGCCAGGCGGGCGCGCAGGGTCTCCAGGTTGCTGCCGTTCTGCTGGGCGATGGAGTTGATCGCCTGGTTCAGTTCCTGGTCCGACACGCGGATGCCGCTGCCTTCGGCGCGGGTCACCTGCAGCTTCACCAGCACCAGTCGCTCCAGCACCTGCCGGCTCAGCACATCGTCCGGCGGCAGCTGGTTCTCGCGACCGGCGTACTGGGTCTTGATGTTGGCCAGCGCGCGGTCCAGTTCGCTCTGCAGGATGACGTCTTCGTCGACGACGGCGGCGATGCGATCCAGTGCCTGGGTCTGCTGGGCCAGTACCTGCAAGGGTACGGACGCAGTGGACACCGCCAGCAGGGAGGCGAGTAGGACGGGGAGGGTCTTGGTCATGGGATCAGGTTCGGATCGTAGTCGTCGCGGGTCGCGCCGGTGGTGCTGGGGGGCACGAGATAGAGGTCGTCGCGGTTGTAGCCGAGGATAGCACGGCGCAGCGTACGGTCCGTGTTCTGGCCGATGGAGCTCAGGCCCTTCAGGACGAACTCAAGCTGGAACGAGGTATTCAGCTCGCCTTCGCGGTTGCGTACGTAGCGGCGGGCCAGGGCGCGCACGGCCAGGCAGCAGCTGTCCCACTGCACGCCACCGATGATTTCCAGCGGCTTGCTGTCTTCGATGGAGTAGTAGTAACGGCCGACCACGCTCCAGCGGGGGTTGATCGGGTACAGGAAGGACAGGTCGCCCTGCTTGAGCAGGTTGCTGCCATCGGGGTTGATGCGGTGGCGGTAGGTCAGGTTGACGATGCCGTCGTTGGACATCAGGTAGCGCGCACGCACGCTGGCCAGGTCTTCGCGCTTGTTCTTGGGGTCCCACTGGTAGGTGGCGCCCAGGTTCCAGCGGTCGTTGATCATGTAGTTGGTATCGGCGATCCAGGCCGACTTGCCCTGTTCCACCGGGCTGGGGTTGCTCGGCAGGGTGACCCTGGAATCGTCGAAATAAAGGATCTGGCCGATGCTGGCCGAGAACCGCTCGCGGCCGCTGGTCTGGTCGATGAAGCGGGTGCTAAGTGCCATCGTCAGCTGGTTGGCGTCGTTCTGGCGGTCGGCGCCGGTATAGCGCGAATCGCGGAACAGCTGGCCCCAGCTGAAGGTGAAGTCACGCGTATCGAAGACCGGCAGCTCGCTCTGGTCGCGGTACGGGGTGCGCAGGTAGAACAGCCGCGGTTCCAGCGTATGCAGGTAGGGCTTGTCGCCGATGGTGGTCTCGCGGTCGAAGAACATGCCCGCGTCCAGGCTGGCGATCGGCACGCTGCGGTGGGGCGAGGTGTTGCCGCGCAGCTGGTCCGGGGTCGGGTTGGTGATGCCCGCCGCGGCCAGGTTGTTGGCGCGGATGCTGTCGGCCAGGCCCTGTTCCAGGTCATACCCGGTGTAGCGCCAGGCCAGCGTCGGAGTCACGTACCAGGCCGCGCCACTGAACGGCATGGTCACGTAGGGCTTGATGTCCAGCCGCGAACCGCCGAGCACTTCGCGCTCCACGCCGTTGCGCACGTACTCGCCGTCGGCGTCGATGATCTTGTCATGCACGTCGTCGTGCACGAAGCGCACCGCTTCGGCATACACGCCCACTTCCAGCCATGGCAGGATCGGCTGGTCCCAGGTGCCGAACAGGCGCGGCTGCCGGTTGTAGGGCAGCGCGTCCTCGGTCAGGGTGTAATCGGTCAATTGCCAGTAGTCCGCCATCAACCCGGCGGTCCAGTTCTCACCGGTGCCGTAGATGCCGGCCTGGCTCTGCAGGTTGGACGCGGTCACGCCCAGCAGCTTGTTGGCGAAGTCTTCCAGGTAGCGCTCGTCGCTGACCCAGGCCAGCCCGGCGCGGGCCTGCCAGTTCGCGTTGAAGTTGTGGTAACCGGAATACTCGAGGCGGCCACGATCCTTGTCGCGCAGCTTGTCATCGGGCAGGTAGGCGGTACGCAGCTCGCCGCGGCCACCGTCGTACAGATAGCGGAATTCGTTGTCCAGCATGAAGCCGCGCTTGCTCATGTAGCGCGGGGTCAGCGTGTCGTCGTAGTTCGGCGCCAGGTTGAAGTAGATCGGCTGCGCGTAGTCGAACCCGTTGCGCCCGGACACGCCCAACTCCGGATACAGCAGGCCGGTCTGGCGGCGGTCGTCGATCGGGAACTTGAAGTACGGCGCCCACAGCACCGGCACCTTGCCGATGCGCAGCACGGCATTGCGCGCGGTACCGAAGCCTTCGTCGTTGTCCACTTCGATCTGCGGGGCCGACAGTTTCCAGATCGGCTGGGACGGGTCGCAGGTGGTATAGGTGGAGCGGTGCATCTGCCCCACCGCACCCTGCAGGTCCACCGATTCGGCGCCACCGTTGCCACGTCGCGACACCAGCTGGTACTGGATGTCGGAGATCTTGTGGGTGTCCGCTTCCTGGTTGCCCTCGGCGCGCTTGGCCACCATCCGGATCGACGAATCGGAGTAGCGGACATTGCCCTCGGCGGTGTAATTGCCGGTTTCCGTATCGAAGCTCAGGTGGTCGGTACCGAGGAACTGGTCACCGCGCTTGAGCGCGACGTTGCCTTGGTACTGCGGCACCGTGGAGGTGCCATACAGCTGGTCGCCCTCGATGTCGGTGGGTTGTTGGGTGCGCGTTTCCGCGGCAGCCTTGTCCGCCGGCGGTGCGTCGCCAAAGGCGGGCAGGACGTCGGTGGCAGGGCAGAGACCCCAGTTCGGCGCTTTGTCTTCGGCGAACGCCGGCAGGCAGAGGGCGATACTGAGGGGGAGAGGCAGCAGGCGGAAGGCTTTGCGCACGCGTGATGGTTCAGGCGAAAACGATCCGTAGCTTGCCCCATCCCTTGCATAGGGGCAATGAAGGCCGCTCATCGTCGGCGGCCGGGGTTCATCAGGCGGCCCCCGCCTGACCCTCCAGCAGGGCGCCGACATGCGCCACGCTGGACTCGGCCAGGGCCTGCAGGTCGTAGCCGCCTTCGAGCATGGACACCACCCGGCCGGCGCCATGGCGACGGGCCAGCCCCTGCAGTTCGCTGGTGATCCAGGCGAAGTCCTCCGCTTCCAGCATGAGATCGGCCTGCGGATCGCGCAGGTGCGCGTCGAAGCCGGCCGACACCAGCAGCAGCTGCGGCCGGAAGTCATCGATGGCCGGCAGCATCTCGTCGGCCCAGACATTGCGGAAGCGCAGGCTGCCGCTGCCCGGCGGCAGCAGGATGTTCAGCAGGTTGCCCGCGCCACGGTCGCGGCGCAGCCCGGAGTTCGGGAACAGGCCGGCCTGGTGGGTGCTGTAGTAAGCCACCCGGGGATCCAGCTGGAAGATGTCCTGGGTGCCGTTGCCATGGTGGACGTCGAAGTCGACCACGGCGATCCGCTCCAGCCCGTAGCGGTCGCGCGCATGCGCGGCGGCCACCGCGATGTTGTTGAGCAGGCAGAACCCCATCGCCGTACTGGCGGTGGCGTGGTGGCCGGGCGGGCGCACCGCGCAGAACGCCAGCGGATCCTCGCCCAGCATCACCGCATCCACCGCGGCGATGCCGGCGCCGGCGGCATGCAGGGCGGCGCCGGCCGAACCGGGCGAGGTGCGGGTATCCATGTCGATCTGCCGCAGCTCGGCGGTCTGTGCCTGCAGCACCAGGTCGATCAGCTCGGCATCGTGGACGCGGGCCAGGTCGCCGCGCTTGGCCGACGGCGCCTGGCGCCAGTCCAGCCGTGCCGGGAACGCGGCGTGCAGCGCATCGAGCACGGCCTGCAGGCGTTGCGGGGATTCAGGATGGTCCGGACCGGGGTCATGCAGCAGGCAGGAGGGATGGGTGTAGACCAGCATGGGCGCGGGGGGATCCGGAAAGGTCAGCCGTGGCGGCGCGAATGCTGCCAGAGTACTTCGCCGGCACCGTCGGCGCGGGCCAGGACGCGGGCCAGCACGAACAGCAGGTCGGAAAGCCGGTTGAGGTAATGCAGCGCCTGCGGCCGCACCGCTTCCCTGCGCGAAAGAGCGACCGTCTCGCGCTCTGCGCGGCGCACGATGGTGCGGGCCAGATGGCAGCGTGCGGCCGCTTCGCCACCGGCCGGCAGGATGAATTCCTTCAGCGTGGGCAGGTCGGCGTTGTAGTGATCCAGCTGCTGTTCCAGCGCGGTGACGTCGGCATCGGTGATGGCCGCATGGCCGGGGATGCACAGCTCGCCGCCCAGATCGAACAACTGGTGCTGGAGCCGGGTCAGCAGCGCCTGCACGTCGGCAGGCAGGGGCACGGCCAGCAGCACGCCGAGCGCCGAATTGGCCTCGTCGACCGTGCCGAACGCGGCAACGCGCGCATCGTCCTTGCCGACCCGGCTGCCGTCGCCCAGCCCGGTGCTGCCGTCATCGCCGGTGCGGGTATAGATGCGTGAAAGCCGGTTGCCCATGTGCCCGTACCTCAGCCGCGCACGTCACGCTGCGCCTGGCGCAGCTTGCCGACCTGTTCCACGGCCAATTGCAGCGCCGCCGCCAAGCCGACGTACAGCGCGGTCGTGCCCAGGTAGGGCACGAACCAGTCCGCGTAGTTCTTCAGCCAGCCGCCCACGGTGGGATCGGCGACGTTGCGGGTGGTCCAGTAGAAACCGCCCTGGGCGAACAGGTGGCAGACCGCCACGGCCGTCGCCACCAGCACCACCGCCTTGGCCAGCGTGGACCATTGCGCGCCTTGGTAGCCATGGCCCAGCGCCAGGCCGCCGGCCCACATCGCGAAGTAGGCGGGCAGCAGCATCCAGTAACCCGGCGAAACGCAGTAGTGCTGCCAGAAATCCAGCCCGAGGTTGCGGATGACGATCCAGTCGACCAGCACCGCCAGCGCCATCAGCAGCGGGAACGCCCAGCGGGTCCAGCTGCGCAGGTAGAAGCCGCCGATGAAGAACACCGCCCAGGAGGCATCGGGCAGGGCGGCGAAATGATTCACCCGCGTGGCGGCCATCAACAGCACCAGGCAGGTCAGCACGAAGGCACGTTGCAGGGAGGTGGTCATCGGGGCGCACACGGGAGGTTGAACAAAGCCCATTCTAGACCGGCTGCACGCCACCGCGCAGGGGCGGCTGCGGGCCAGCGGCCGCGGCGGGCGCGTATCATGGCGACATGAGCGAACGAGTTGATGTCCTGATCATCGGCGGCGGACTGGTCGGCGCCAGCCTGGCCATTGCGCTGCAGCGCATCGGCCGCAGCGCCTGCCTGCTGGAAGCCAGCGCCGCCGGTTCGCTGCCGGCCGTGTTCGACCAGCGCAACCTCAGCTTCGCCGCCGCCACGGTCAATGCACTGACCGCGCTGGGGGTGATGCAGAAGCTGTCCAGCGCGCCCGGCCCGATCACCCGCATCCATGTCAGTCGCGCCGGTGACTTCGGTCGCGTGCAGCTGGCGGCCGCCGACTACGGCCGGCCGTGGTTCGGGCAGGTGGTGGTGGCACGTGACTTCGGCATGGCGCTGGAGTCGCGGCTGCAGGAACTGCCGCAGCTGCAGCGGCGGGCCCCGGCGCGTTTCATCGGCCTGGGCGCGGTCGTCGATGGCTATCGCCAGGTCCAGGTGCAGGACGACGCCGGTGAGCACACGCTGCAGGCGCGGCTGGTGGTCGGTGCCGATGGCACCGCCAGCGGCGTGCGCAGCGCGCTGGGGATCGGCGTGGATGAACATGATTTCCAGCAGACACTGTTCGTGGCGCGCGTGCGCAGCCAACGCGCACCGGATGGCACCGCATGGGAGCGGCTCACCGATACCGGCCCGACGGCCTTGCTGCCACGCGGTGATCGGCATTTCGGCGTAGTGCACGGCGTGGCCCGCGACGAGGCGGACGCCGTCATGGCACTGGACGAGGCGCCCTGGCTGGCGCGGCTGCAGGCGGCGGTGGGCTGGCGCGCCGGGCGCCTGCTGGAGTCCGGGCCGCGCGCGGCCTATCCGCTGCGCCAGGTGCTGTCGCGTGCGCTGGTCGGCGAACGCACGGTACTGCTCGGCAATGCTGCGCAGACCATCCACCCGCTGGGCGCGCAGGGCTTCAACCTGGGCCTGCGCGATGCGCTGACCCTGGCCGAGCTGCTGGAAGCCGAGGGCGATGCCGGTGCCGACGCGCTGCTGCAGGCCTATGCGGCGCGAAGGGAGGAAGACCGGGCGCAGACCATCGCATTCTCTGGTGGATTGGCGCGCCTGACCAGCAACGATGCCCCGCTGCTGCGTCCGCTGCGCAGCCTTGGCCTGCTGGCGGCCCAGGCCACCTCGCTGCAGTCGATGCTGGTCGGAGGCTCGATGGGCTTCCGCGGCGAGGTACCGAAATTGTGCCGTGGAGAAGCCGCATGAGCCGCCGCGCACGTACCGACGTGGTGATCGTCGGCGGCGGCGTGGTCGGTGCTGCCTGTGCGCTGGCACTGGCCGACGCCGGTCTGTCGGTGACGGTGGTCGAAGGCCATGAGCCGGCGCCGTGGCAGGCGGCGCAACCGGACCTGCGGGTGTTCGCCTTCGCGGCGGACAACGTGCAGCTGCTGCAGCGGCTCGGCGTGTGGGAGTCGATCGCGCGCGGTCGCGCGTATCCGTATCGCCGCATGCAAGTATGGGATGCGGCCGGAGGCGATGACCTGCTGTTCGACGCGGATCGGTTTGGCCGCAGCGAACTGGGCTGGATCATCGAAAACGGCCTGCTGGTCGATCGGCTGTGGGCGGCCCTGCCGGCCGCCGGCGTCGATGTGCATTGCCCGGCCCGGGTGGAAGGGATGGAACAGGACGAGCACGGCGTGCGCCTGCGCCTGCACGACGGGCGCCGCATCGAAGCGACCCTGGCCATCGCTGCCGATGGCGCCGAATCCACGTTGCGCCAGCTGGCCGGGATCGAGGTGGACCGCCACGATTACCATCAGCGTGGCGTAGTGGCGTACGTGGACAGTGCGCTGCCGAACCAGGCCACGGCGTGGCAGCGTTTCCTGCCGGGGGGGCCATTGGCGCTGCTGCCGGTGGCCGAACGGCGCAGTTCGATCGTCTGGACCCTGCCGGAGGAAGAGGCGCAGCGCGTGCTGCAGCTGGACGAAGCCGCGTTCAACCGCGAACTCACGCGCGCCTTCGGAGGCCGCCTGGGGGACCTGCAACTGGTATCGAAGCGGGCCGCGTTCCCGCTGCGCCGCCAGCTGGCCCGCCACTATGTCGCCGGGCGGGTGCTGGCGCTGGGCGACGCGGCGCACGTGGTGCATCCGCTGGCCGGCCAGGGCGTCAACCTTGGCCTGCGCGACGTGGCCGCGCTGCAGCGCTGGCTCGCCCCTTCGGCACAGCGCCGCGGCCAGCCGCAGCTGTCACCGCAGCGGCTGCAGCGCTGGGCACGCGAACGTCGCAGCGACAACACGATCGCCGCCTACAGCTTCGATGGCATCAACCGGTTGTTCTCCAACGACGAACTGCACCTGACCCTGGCGCGCGGTCGCGTGCTCGGCTGCACCGGCAAGCTGTCTCCGCTGCTGCAGCTGTTCTGGAAGCGCGCGGCGGGGGTGTGACCGCCGCCGGTAGCGCCGAGCCACGCTCGGCGGCTCTGGAGCTCGATGGAACTCAATCCAGCAACCACCCGGCCAGGTCACCGCGGTCCAGCTTGCCGCGGCGCTTCACGTCCAGCGAAATGAACTCATCGGCCAGCGACGGATTGGCCTGCGCCTCGTCACGACTGATGTAGCCGTCGCCGTCGAGGTCCAGTTCGCCGAAGTGGATCCGGTAATGGCCCGCCGCGCTGGACGGCGTCAGCGAACGTACCGTCACCGGCGTTTCGCCCAGCGGCACCACGATGTCCACGCTTCCGGTCACCCGGCCCGCGGACAGCTCCTGCGCGCGCACGACGCCGCTGTCATCGCGCAGCGGCTGGCTCTCGGCCGCGGGACGGGATTGCTGGGCCAGGGCGGGGCCGGCAGCCAGCAGGATCAGCAGAACGATGTAACGGGAGTGCATGGCAGATTCCTCTGGGACAGGATCAGGTGGCGCGTCCTGATTCTGAAAGCCATCACGGCGCGCGCTGGGCATAGTCCCATGATCCTTCCCGTGCGAGCGTACCCGTCCATGAATGTCAGTCATCTGCTTGTCCAACTTTTCAAACCGGCACAGGCCGCCCGGGTGGCCGCACAGGCACGCATCGCCAACGCACCGGGCTGTGAACGGGCGCCGATTGCCGCCTTGCTGAAGCGCGTCAACAACGCAGGCACCCTGCGCGGTGAGGTTTCCATCTGCAAGGCCGCACGACGCCTGGATGCGCACATAAAGGGGAGGGAAGAACTGACGCCTGCGCAGATCATCAACCAGGTTCGCGCGGTGAAGCAGGAGCAGCGCACCCTCCTGCACGACCTGATGCAGCGCAGTGCCGGGGTCCGCCCGGGCAGTGTACGGGCGCAGGAGATCGCTGCTACGCGGGCCGCGCTCGAGTCGGCACGCCAGTTCAACTGGAACCTGCGCGTGGCCGCCTCCGCCACAAAGACGGCAAACGCATGAGCTTCCCGGTCAAGGGCTGCCTTGCCCCGTTCCGCGCGCTGCGCAGCCATTGCGTGGGCGCTCCCCGCCGTGTCGAACTGCCGCTTGATCCGGCGGCGAAGAAGGCACTGGAAAGCGTACTGCTGACAGTGGTCAACGCCAGCAATGCAGGCATCACCCCCTCAAGCCGGGCGCAGAAGCTGCATGACCGGCTGCTCTGCGAACAGCTTGGGGAAGCAACCAGACCCATGAGCCGGCGCAAACTGGCCGGGAGCCTGGAACGCCTCCAGACCGAGTACGCGGCGACGCGCACAGCGCTGCGGGCTTCAGGAATACGCTGGTCGAGAGACTGGATGATGGGAGTGGAATGCTCCGACGGCACCGAGCTTTCCTGCGTCTACGCGCGTATCGAAGCGGCTACCGCCGTCATCCACAGTGCAGGCGCGGCGCGGACGGAAATGAGCGCGACGCGCCCACGTCCGGCCTCGTGGTAGCGCTTCGCACGGGGCCGGCATCCCGCCGAGCATGGCTCGGCGCTACCGGTATGATCAGCGCAGCGGCGAGGCCAGCACGGTGATTTCTTCGCGGTCGTGGTAGAGCTGCTTGGCGCGCACGGTCAGCGACTTGCCGGCCTGTTCCTCGAACAGTTCCAGGCACAGGCGGGTTTCATCCCAGCGCTTCTTCATCGGCAGCTTCAGGTTGAAGATCGCGTGCTTGCACCAGCCTTCGCGGAACCACGTCGCCATGCGTTCGGCGACCCGGCGCGGCTGCTCCACCATGTCGCAGACCATCCAGTCCAGCGACTGTTCCGGCGACCAGTGGAAGCCGTCGGCACGCAGGTGTTCGACCAGGCCGGTGTCCAGCACGTGCTGGCGCAGCGGGCCGTTGTCGATGCTCAGCACCTTCAGGTGCTGGCGGGTTAGTACCCAGGTCCAGCCGCCCGGCGCGGCGCCCAGGTCGGCCGCGCGCATGCCCGGCTTCATCAGCGCCTCGCGCTCTTCGGCGGTGAGCAGGGTCAGCAGGGCCTCTTCCAGCTTCAGCGCGGAACGCGAGGGCGCGTCCGGCAGCAGCTTCAGGCGCGGGATGCCCAGCGCCCACGGTGCACTGTCCGTGGGTGAGGCGACGCAGACGAACGCGTGGGTGCCATCGACGAACACCACGTGCAGGCGCGGCAGCTTCTCGTTCGGCTTGTCGGTCAGCTTTCCGGCCTTGCGCAGGGCCGGGCGCAGCGCATTGCCGAACGCGCGCGACAGCCCGGACAGCGGCTTGCCGGCATCGGAGTCGGGGTGTTCCACCCACAGATCGCCGAAGCGCGGCGCGTCGCCCAGCACCGCCAGCATCGGGGTGATGCGGTCGGCCGGATCCAGCTGCGGCAGTTCGGCCAGTACCACCAGCTTCTGCCGCGCGAAGATCAGTTCGCGCCAGGACAGCATGCGGCTGAGCGCGGCGGCTTCGTCGCACATGAAGAGCACGTAGCCGTCATTGCGCTGGGTACGCGCATAGCCGGCGAAACCGAATTCTCCGGCGCGCGTGGTCAGTTCGCCCGCCAGTTCCGGTTCGAATCCCTGCCGGCACAGGCACAGCAGGCCTACTCCTGCCGCGGCAGGAGACGTATCAGTAACGGGCGCCATCGGCTTCTCCATACGTACGCAGCACGGCGCGCGCATCGTCGCGGTTGAGGCCCTGCACCACCTCGATGCCGCGCTTGTTGAGTTCGCCCACCCAGTCCGCCGGCAGCGGGCCTTCGTCGAACGGGGTCAGCTCTTCCACGTCGGCCGCACTGGCGCCGATCAGCAGGCGATCGATGCCGGCCCAGACGGTCGCGCCGTAGCACTGGCAACAGGGCTGTGAGGACGTCGCCAGGGTGATCGGGGACAGCACATCGTTCAGCCGCGGGGTCTGCAGGCGCTGCTGGGCCAGCATGTAGGCCATGTTCTCGGCATGCGCCAGCGAGGTGTTGTGCGGCATCACGCGGTTCACGCCCACGGCGATGACCTGGTCATCCGGGCCGAACACCACCGCGCCGAACGGGCCGCCGCTGGCGTGCTCGACATTCGACTTCGACAGCGCGATGGCCAGCGCGACCTTGGCTTCGTCGCCGGGATAGCGCTGATCCAGGTCGATCTGGTCATGGATCCAGGCGGGAAGGGTCAGGTGGACTTGCGCATACAGCATCGCGGGGTGCCTCTCATCGGGTTACGGGGGTGGAACACAACAACAGCCGCGCGCAGTGTAGCCCGCGTCCGATGAAGCGGGCGGGCAGGGGCAGGCGGCGATGGCGCGCGGGGTGAGCCGCGCGCGGGACGGTCGGCGTCAGGCCGACCAGGTATCGCGCAGGGTCACGCTGCGGTTGAACACCGGCCTGGCCGCAGTATGGTCGCGGCGATCAGCCACGAAGTAGCCGGTGCGTTCGAACTGGAACGACAGTTCCGGCGACGCGATGGCGGCGGCGGGCTCGACATAACCGGTCACGGTGCGGCGCGATTCCGGATTCAGGTAATCACGGTAGGTCTTGCCTTCCGATTCGTCGTCCGGGTCGGCGACCGAGAACAGGCGGTCGTACAGCCGCACTTCGGCCGGCACCGCGTGCACGGCGCTGACCCAATGGATGGTGCCCTTGACCTTGCGGTTGGCGCCTTCCATGCCCGGACGCGATTCCGGATCCAGCCAGCCGCGCAGTTCGGTGATGGTGCCGTCGGCATCCTTGATCACTTCATCGCAGCGGATGATGCCGGCGCCGCGCAGGCGGACTTCGCCGCCCGGCAGCAGGCGCTTGAAGCCCTTCGGCGGCACTTCGGCGAAGTCTTCGCGCTCGATCCACAGCTCACGCGAGAACGGCACGCTGCGGGTGCCGAACGACTCATCCTTGGGGTGGTTGCTGAAGGTCAGCGATTCTTCGTGTCCTTCCGGCAGGTTGACCAGCACCAGCTTGACCGGGTCGATCACCGCCATGCGGCGGGCCGCGGCACTGTCCAGGTCCTCGCGCAGCGCGCCTTCGAGCACGCTGAAATCGATCTGCGAATTCTGCTTGCTTATGCCCACGCGTTCTGCGAACAGGCGCATCGCCGCCGGGGTGTAGCCGCGGCGACGCAGGCCCTGCAGGGTCGGCATGCGCGGGTCGTCCCAGCCGTCCACCAGCTGTTCGGTGACCAGCGCCATCAGCTTGCGCTTGCTCATCACCGTGTAGTTGATGTTCAGCCGCGAGAACTCGATCTGGCGCGGCTTGGCCGCTTCACGCGGCAGGCCGGCATCGACCAGCGGCGCGGTCAGTGCATCGTCATGCGCGTAATCCACGTTGTCCACGCACCAGTCGTACAGCGGACGGTGGTCTTCGAATTCCAGCGTGCACAGCGAATGGGTGATGCCTTCCAGCGAGTCGCCCAGCGCATGCGCGAAGTCGTACATCGGGTAGATCGGCCATTCCGAACCGGTGTTCTGGTGCTCGACGTGCTTGATGCGGTACAGGGCTGGATCACGCAGGTTGATGTTGCCGCTGGCCATGTCGATCTTCGCGCGCACGGTGCGTGCACCGTCGGGGAACTCGCCGGCGCGCATGCGTGCGAACAGGTCCAGGTTTTCTTCCACGCTGCGATCGCGGTACGGCGAGGGCCGGCCCGGTTCGGTCAGGGTGCCGCGGTAGGCGCGCACTTCTTCGGCCGACAGGTCACACACATAGGCCTTGCCGTCGCGGATCAGCTTCTGCGCGGCCAGGTAATAGGCCTGGAAGTAGTCCGAGGCGTGCCGCAGCTCGTTCCACTCGAAGCCCAGCCAGCGCACGTCGTCCTGGATGGCGGCCACGTACTCGGGGTCTTCCCGGGCCGGGTTGGTGTCGTCGAAGCGCAGGTTGCAGACGCCGCCGAATTCGCCGGCGATGCCGAAGTTCAGGCAGATCGACTTGGCATGGCCGATGTGCAGGTAGCCGTTGGGTTCGGGCGGGAAGCGGGTCTTGATCGCCTGGTGCTTGCCGCTGGCCAGGTCCTCGCGCACGATCTGGCGGATGAAATCGCGCTTCTCCGGGCTTTCGACGGGGGTCTCGGGGCTGGCAGGGGTGTGCTCGGACATGATGCGGCAATCAAGGGCAGAAAGATCGCCAGTCTAGCGTGTCAGGGGCTGGCTTGCCCGGCATCGCCGCGGGCGGCGGCCCGTACATCGCGGCGGGCGTATGCTGGCAGCCAGCTGCCGAGGAGCTGCCATGCATATCGTGTACAAGGCCGACAATCTGTTCGATGCCCATCTGGTGAAGCACGCGCTGGAGGATGCCGGCATCCCCGCCTTCGTGTTCGGCGAATCGCTGCTGGGCGGGATGGGCGAGCTGCCGCTGTTCGGCGTGCTGCGGGTGGCCGTGCCGGAGGCGGCGCGGCCGGAAGCTGAAGCGATCGTTGCCGGGCTGGACTTGGGCGCTGCCCCTGGCGACCCCATTTCAGACACAGACGATCTTGCCGGACAGCCGGCCTAGGAGCACCACATGTTGGGACTTGGTAACGGCATCCTCGGCATCGGGGCCTTCAAGCAGCGCCTGCCGCGACCGGAAGAGGCCCTGCCGGGCCGCGACCAGCCGCTGCCGCTGCACAGCAACCAGCACTTCGTGAACAGCCATCCGCTGAAAGACCGGTTCGCCGGGTTCGAGCGGATCCGCTTCGCGCTGGGCTGCTTCTGGGGCGCGGAGCGCAAGTTCTGGACGCTGCCCGGGGTGTACAGCACGTCGGTTGGTTATGCCGGTGGAGTGACCCCGAACCCGACCTATGAAGAGGTCTGTTCCGGGCTCACCGGCCACACCGAGGTGGTGGAGGTTGTGTTCGACCCGAAGCTGGTCAGCGTGGCGCAGCTGCTGCAGGTGTTCTGGGAAAGCCATGACCCGACCCAGGGCATGCGCCAGGGCAACGACACCGGCACCCAGTACCGTTCGGCGATCCACTGCCTGACCGAGGCCGAGTACGCTGCGGCGGTGGCCAGCCGCGATGCCTATGCGGTGCAGCTGGAGGCGGCCGGTTACGGGCCGATCACCACCGAGATCGTGTATCCGGCACCGGCGTATTACTACGCCGAGGATTATCACCAGCAGTACCTGGCGAAGAATCCGAACGGCTACTGCGGGATCGGCGGCACCGGCGTGAGCTGCCCGATCGGGTTGCCGCCTGCGGCGGGCTGACGCTTTTCGGGCAACGTCTAAAGCGACGGCAACGGCAACGGCAACGGCAACGGCAAGGTCAAAAGCTGCAGGGCTGTTGGTTGGGGGGGGGGGGTGGGCTGGCGGGAATCGCCGTGAATCCGTCCCTGGAGGCTCGCCATCCGCATCCATGCGGATGAGCGTTCCCGCCAACCCACCC
>NZ_JBDJNU010000056.1:0-22215 GCF_039674585.1 Stenotrophomonas lacuserhaii
CGGTGGGGCTGTGCGGGGGCGTTGAGCGCCATGGATGGCGCGAAACGAGGCCCGCATGGATGCGGCCTTTGCCGTCCCCCGCACAGCCGCATCGCCCGACCCACCCCCAGCTGCAACTGCGGAAACACCCGCGAGGGGTCTCACCGCTCGATCCACCATTCATCCAATCTTGATCACATTCATGACCGACCCCTGCGATGATGGGGAACCGGAATCCACCGGTGCTGGTCCAAGCACGATGAATCAGATCCCCGCCGTTCCCCCCACCCTCACCGCAGGCAGCAATACCTCGCGCCTGCATGCCGACTTCCAGGCCCTGCGCGCCGCGCTGTCCAATGAAATCGTCGGCCAGGCCGAGCTGGTCGAACGCCTGCTGATCGCGCTGCTGGCCGATGGCCACCTGCTGGTGGAAGGTGCGCCCGGGCTGGCCAAGACCACTGCCATCCGTGCGCTGGCCAGCCGGCTGGACGCTGAGTTTGCCCGCGTGCAGTTCACCCCCGACCTGCTGCCGGCCGACCTCACCGGCACCGAAATCTGGCGCCCACAGGAGGGCCGTTTCGAGTTCGTGCCGGGCCCGATCTTCCATCCCATCCTGCTGGCCGACGAGATCAACCGCGCCCCGGCCAAGGTGCAGTCCGCGCTGCTGGAAGCGATGGGCGAGCGCCAGGTCACCGTCGGCCGCCACACCTATGCGCTGCCGCCGCTGTTCCTGGTGATGGCCACGCAGAACCCGATCGAACAGGAAGGCACGTTCCCGCTGCCGGAAGCGCAGCTCGACCGTTTCCTGATGTATGTGCGCATCGGCTATCCCGACGAAGGCGCCGAGACCGAGATCCTGCGGTTGGCGCGCGAACGCGCGCGCGGTGCCCTGGATGCAGCCCCGGAACCGCCGCGGCGGATGCCGCTGGAAGATGTGCACCAGGCGCGCCGGGAAGTACTGGACCTGCACATGGCGCCGCCGCTGGAACGTTATCTGGTGGAGCTGGTGCTGGCCTCGCGCCAGCCGGCCCGCTACGACGCCGCGCTGGCGCGGCGCATCGCTTGGGGCGCCAGCCCGCGTGGTTCGATCGCGTTGGAGCGCTGCGCGCGGGCGCGTGCGTGGTTGGCCGGGCGTGACTTCGTCACCCCCGACGACGTGCGCGCGATCGCTGCCGACGTGCTGCGCCACCGCGTGCTGCCCAGCTACGAGGCGCTTGCCGAAGGCTGGGATGGCGAACGGCTGGTGCAGGAGCTGCTGGCCAAGGTGCCGGCCCCCTGACCACGATGGCCGTCGATTCCCCCGACCTGCTGCACGGTGATGGGCTGGTGCCCACCCTCGCCGAACTGGTAGCCCTGCGCGGCACGGCGATGCGCCCGCCGGCGCCGAAGCGTGGGCGCATCGGCCAGGCTGGCCAGGCGCCGTCTGCACTGCGCGGGCGTGGCATGGAGTACGCCGAATCACGCGAATATGTCGCCGGCGATGACGCGCGGCATATCGACTGGCGGGTGACCGCACGCAGTGGCCGCACCCATACCAAGCTGTTCCAGGCCGAGCGCGAGCGGGTCACGCTGATCGTCGCCGATACCGATCCGGCCCTGTACTTCGGCACGCGTACCCGCTTCAAATCGGTCCAGGCCGCACGCGTGGGCGCGGTGGCGGCGTGGTCGGCGCAGCGTCGCGGTGACCGCATCGCGGCGCTGCGCGGCAGCCTGCACGAAGCTCCGATTCCGCCAGCCGGCGGAACGCGTGGCGTGCTGCGCGTGCTCGATGCATTGAGCCGCTGGTATGCGGCGCCACAGGCTGAAGATGCCGGGCTGGAGCACGCGCTGCAGCAGGCCACGCGCGTGCTGCGGCCGGGCGCGCGCCTGCTGGTGCTGGCCGACCCACTGCGCGCTGCCGCAGTGCCGCCCGCGCGTTGGTCCGGGTTGGCGCTGCATCACCAGGTGGACGTGCTGCTGCTGGTCGATCCGCTGGAACTGCAGCCGCCCGCCGAAGCCCTCGATTTCCTTGCCGAACAGCGCCGCGTGCGGGTCGACCTGCGCAGTCCGCAGGTGCGTGCGCACTGGCAAGGCCACTTCGCTGCGCCGCTGCAACGGCTGCAGGACGACCTGGCCACGCGCCGGGTCGGCACCCATGTGATTGCCACCGATGCCCCGAGCGCCGGCTGGCTGGCCCCTGCAGTGCGCGAGGTGGTGGCATGAGCACGAACCTGCCCCTGCGCGATGTCCACCTGCCACCGGCGCCCAGCCTGTGGCCGCCTGCGCCGGGCTGGTGGCTGGTCGCCGCCGCGGTGCTGCTGCTGGTGGCCATTCCCGTGCTGCTGCGCGCACGTCGGCTACGCCGCGAACGGGCCTGGCAGCGGCAGTTCGATGCAGAGCTGCACGCTGCGGGAGAAGGTCCGCTGCGGCTTGCCGCGCTGGTGGAGCTGCTGCGGCGTGCCGCCCGCGAAAGCCGCGCCGGCAGCGAACTGCTGCAGGGTGAGGCGTGGTTGCAGCTGCTTGATCCCGCCTGTGCGCTTGCGCCGGCGCAACGCGACCTGCTGCTGCAGGGCGCTTACCAGCCGGCCATCGAGTCGGCGCAGCTGGCCACGCTCGAACGCTGGGCGCGCACGCGGTATGTCGCGCTGCTGCGGGAGCCTTCCCGATGACGCTTCCCGGCTGGCCGTGGCCGGACCTGCTGCTGGCGTGGCCGTGGGCGCTGCTTGCGCTGCCGCTGCCGTGGCTGATGCGATGGTGGCCTCGCCGCGTCGCCGCTC
The DNA here is from genome assembly GCF_039674585.1 of Stenotrophomonas lacuserhaii. Taxonomy (GTDB): domain Bacteria; phylum Pseudomonadota; class Gammaproteobacteria; order Xanthomonadales; family Xanthomonadaceae; genus Stenotrophomonas; species Stenotrophomonas pennii_A. The sequence goes on from NZ_JBDJNU010000056.1 coordinate 2,736, forward strand.
AGGGCGCCGCGCTGCGCGTGCCATGGTCGGCGCAGCAACTGCAGGATATCGCGGGGGGTAGCGGCAATGACCGTGCGCGCGTCCATCGTTTGCTGCTGTGGCTGGCATGGTGCTGCCTGTGCGTGGCGCTTGCGCGTCCGCAACTGCTCGGCGAGGCGGTGAGTCCGCCCACCCAGGCACGGCAGCTGATGCTGGCGATGGATGTCTCCGGCAGCATGGGCGAACCGGACATGGTGCTCGGCCGGCAGGTGGTGGAGCGGCTGGTCGCGGCCAAGGCGGTGCTGGCCGATTTCCTGGATCGCCGTGCCGGCGATCGGGTGGGACTGCTGGTGTTCGGTGACCGCGCCTATGCCTTGACGCCGATCACCGCCGACCTGGCCAGCGTGCGCGAACAACTGGGCGATGCGGTCGTCGGATTGGCCGGCCGCGAGACGGCCATCGGTGATGCGATCGCGCTGGCAGTGAAGCGCCTGCGTGACCAGCCCGAAGGCCAGCGCGTATTGATCCTGCTCACCGATGGCGTCAGCAATGCCGGCGTCCTCTCGCCGCTGCGCGCGGCCGATCTGGCGGCCACCGAGCAGGTGCGGGTGTATCCCGTCGCCTTCGGCGGCGATGGCGGCATGAAGCTGTTCGGGATGGACCTCGGCCAAGGCCAGGATCCGGTCGACGAGGCCACGCTGCGGCAGATCGCCGAGCGCACTGGCGGCCGCTTCTTCCGCGCGCGCGACACCGCCGAACTGGCCGGTATCTACGCCGAGCTGGATCGGCTGGAGCCGGTGACCGCCAAGGGCCCGGCCCTGCGGCCGCGTAACGAAGTCTATTTCTGGGCCCTCGGGCTGGCGATGTTGCTGGGCACCTTGGCGTGGCTGTGGCCGGGACGTCGCCCATGAACCTGGACCTGTTTGCTGCCGTGCACTGGGCTCGACCGCAGTTGCTGTGGGCGTTGTGCGTGCTGCCGTTGATCGCGCTGTGGGCGTGGCGCCGCGGACGCGATGCGGGGCGCTGGCAGCAGGCGGTGGATCCGCACCTGCTGCCGCACCTGCTGCAGGCCGACGGCAACCGCGCACGGCGCTGGCCGTGGGCGGTGCTGCTGGGCTGGATATTGGCCGTGCTGGCGCTGGCCGGCCCCGGCTGGAAGCAGCAGGCGCAGCCCCTGCTGCAACCGCAGTCACCGCTGGTGGTGGTGCTGGACCTGTCCACCCGCATCACCACCACCGACCTGCCGCCGTCTCGACTGCTGCAGGCGCGCGCCAAGCTGGCAAGCCTGCTGCAGCAACGCGAAGGCGGCCAACTGGCGCTGGTGGTGTATGCCGACGACGCCTATACCGTAGCGCCGCTCACTGATGACGTGGCCAACATCGGGCTGTACCTGGATGCGCTGTCTCCACAGGTGATGCCAGCCGATGGCCAGCGCACCGACCGCGCGCTGGACTGGGCCACCCGGCTGCTGCAACGCAGTGGCCAGCGCGCCGGCCAGGTGCTGCTGCTGACCGACAGCGCCGACGCGGCCGCCATCGAAGCCGCGCGCCAGGCACGCAGCCAGGGCGTGCAGGTGTCGGTGATCGGGCTGGGTACAACGACCGGCGCGGCCTACCGGGATACCCGCGGCCAGATTGCCAACGCCGCGCTGGACGAAGCCAGCCTGCGCCGCTTGGCAGATGCCGGTGGCGGGCGCTACCAGCGGCTGGCCAGCGACACGACTGACCTGCGTGCACTGGATCTGCTGCGCGCCGACCGTTCGGTGGGCGAAAGCGAGCGCGGTGCCGTGCGCCAGTGGCTGGACCAGGGGTATTGGCTGCTGCCGCCGCTGATGCTGCTTGCCTTGCTGGCCTTCCGGCGGCGCAGCGCGGTGTTGTCGGTGCTGCTCCTTGTCGGGGTTGTCGGGCTGCAGCCAGCGCCCGTGCTGGCGCAGGCCACAGCGTCCGCCGCGGCGCCGGCCGGTGCCCGTTCCAGCCTCTGGCTGCGGGACGACCAGCGCCGCCAGCAGCAACTGGAGAAGGGCGTGCAGGCGTACCATGCCGGCGATTTCAACACCGCCGCACGCACGTTTGAAAGCGTGCAGACGGCCGAAGGCTGGTACAACCTAGGCAATGCGCGTGCGCGCCAGGGCGACCTGGATGGCGCCGTGCAGGCCTACGACCATGCCTTGAGTCGGCGCCCGGGCATGCCCGATGCGGTGGCCAACCGGGCCGTGGTCGATGCCGCGCGCAAGCGCAAGCCGCCGCCTTCGCCGAAGGACGGAAAGTCCCCGCCATCGCAACCGGGAAAGAGCAAGCCGCCACCGCAAGGCCAGGGCCAAGCGCAACCGCCATCGTCCGGCCAGCCATCTTCCACCGGCAAGGGGTCCCCGAAGCCAGGCGATCCTGCCCAGCCACCGCCGCCTGCGGGCGCGCCATCCGGCAAGCCGGGACAGGGCGAGGCGCCGCAGCCGCCGCCTGTCGATCCGCAGGCGCAGGCGCGCGCCGACGCAGAACAGCGCCAGCGCATGCAGCAGGCGGTGCAGCAGGGTCAACAGGACAAACAGGGAAAGCAGCCCGCGCAGCGCAGTGATGGCCGCACGCCGCAGCAGCGTGAGCAACAGCAGGCGGTCGAAGCCTGGATGCGGCGCGTGCCGGACCGGCCGGGCGATCTGCTGCGCGCCAAGTTCCAGCTGGAAAACGAACGCAGGAAACAGGAAGGACCATGACACGCACCGCCTCCCCATCGGTTATCGCGCGCCTGCTGCCGTGGTTGCTTGCCGTGGTGCTCTGCGTGCCGCACGTGGCATCGGCGCAGACCCGTGCCTGGCTGGATCGCGCCCAGGTTTCCCTTGGCGACACGGTCACCCTGAACATCCAGTCCGATTCGGCCGCCTCGCCCGTGCTGACCCCGCTGGGGGCCGATTTCGAGCTCAGCAACCAGACCCGCAGCCGCCAGGTCGAGTGGACCAACGGGCGCATGCAGACGCGCACGCTGCATGGCGTGGCGCTGTCACCCCGGCGCAGCGGCACGCTGGTGGTGCCGCCGCTGCAGGTCGGCCAGGTGTTCACCGAGCCGCTGCAGCTGCAGGTCGCTGCGGCGGCACCGGCGCGCAACGATGGCAGCGCGCTGGCCTTCATCGAAACCGAAGTGGATGACAGCAGCCCTTACGTGCAGCAGAGTGTGGGCGTGGTGGTGCGGTTGTTCTACGCCGCGCAGCTGGCGTCGGGTTCACTGGTACTGGATACCCCCGAAGGCGCATCGCTGCAGGTGATCGGCCAGGACCGCACCGATGTGCGCGAGGTCAACGGACGACGCTACAACGTGGCCGAACGGCGCTATCTGTTGATCCCCGAACGCAGCGGGCCGCTGCGGCTGGCGGGGGCGCGCTTCGACGGGCGCACCGCGGGCAGTTTCTTCGACGATTTCTTCGGCGGCAACGGCGATGGCCGGCTGCGCGCGGCAGCGGCCGACCAGACCCTGCAGGTGCAGGCGCAGCCGGTCGACGCGCCGCAGCCGTGGCTGCCGCTGCACGACCTGCGCCTGCGTTACACGCTGGCCCCGGACCGGGCGCGCGCCGGTGAAGCGGCCACGCTGGAGATCGAAGGGATCGCGGTGGGGGCGACCCGGGCCCAGTTCACCGACCTGCCGGTGCCCGATGTCGGCAGCGATGCCCAGGTGTTCGCCGAGCCCGCGCAGTACGACGAAACCTTCAGCGGCGGCTCGCCGCAGCTGAAGATCACCCGGCGCTATTCCATCGTGCCGCGGGTTGCCGGCACCTTGAACGTGCCCGGCATCCAGATGCGCTGGTGGGACGTGAAGCGCGGGCAGGCGCGCAGCAGCGGCGTCCCCGCGCTGACCCTGGCGGTCGCGGCGGGGAGCGGCGGGGCAGCCCAGCCGACGCCGCCGGTACAGGCGCTGGATACCGATGCCGCGCTGCCCGGTGGCGAGGGTGCTGCTGCTTCGCCCCCCGCAGGCGCCAGCACGGGCCAACCGCTGGGCTGGATGGCGCTGGCCGCGGGATTGTTGTTGCTGTGGCTGCTGACCCTGTGGTGGGGCTGGCGGCGCGGACGCGCCCAGCCATTGCTGCCACGCGGTCAGGTACCGTCGGCGCAGGACGGCCTGCGCCCGGGTGCGCCACGCGTGGCCGAACTGCGCCGCGCGCTGGACGCGGAGAGCTTTGCGGATGTGGCGGCGCTGCTGTGTGCGATGGCCGGCGTGTCGCGTCTGGAACAGGTCATCGCCAGGCTGGGCGACGATCGCCAGCGCCAGGCGCTGCAGACCTTGCAGAAAGCGCGCTGGGCGGGCGAGGGCGAGCTTCCCGACGTGCGCCGGGAGCTGAAACGCGCGTTCCATGACGGACCGCACTGGTCGGCGCCGGTAACTTCGACGCAGACTGGACTGCCGCCGCTGTACCCGCCACCGCCGTGATCGGCACGGCGGAGCTGCGGGGCGCTTTGCTACAGTGACCCTCATTTCCCAGGATACCGAGCCGATGACAGCAGCCAGCCCCGCGAAGAAAAAGATGCCTCTGCACTGGAAGATGGGCATCGGCTTCGCCATCGGCCTGGTGCTGGGTCTGGTGGTGCATGCGCTGGGTGCGCAGACGCCGGCACTGATGGACGCGGCGAAGTGGCTGATGCACTACATCACCACGCCCGCCTCCGGCCTGTTCCTCAACCTGATCTTCATGCTGATCGTGCCGCTGATCTTCTCCGCGCTGGTGATGGGCGTGTCGGAGATGGGCGACATCCGCGCGCTTGGCCGGATCGGCTGGAAGACCCTGGCGTATACCATCGTGCTGTCCAGCATCGCGGTGGCGATCGGGCTGGTGCTGGTGAACGTGCTCAAGCCCGGCGTGGGCGTGGACCCGGCCATGGCCAACCAGATCCTGGCCGAGAACCTGGAGCGTTCAAAGGAAATCGTGGCCGGTGTCGGCAGCCAGCCCAAGGGCATGGACATGCTGTTGTCGATCGTGCCGAGCAACATCGTGGAGGCCGCTTCCAGCAATGGGGCGATCCTGTCGCTGATGTTCTTCGCGCTGATGTTCGGCATCGGCATGGTGCTGACCGACGATGACAAGGTCGCCCCGCTGCGGCGTGCCATCGAAGGCGTCTTCGAAGTCTCGATGACCCTGATCAACCTGGTCATCCGCCTGGCGCCGTATGCGGTGGCCTGCTTCATGTTCAACCTGGCCGCGCTGTTCGGCTTCGAACTGCTGATCCGGCTGGGCGCCTACGTCGGCGTGGTGGTGCTGGCGCTGGGCCTGCACATGGTGGTGACCTACGGTGTGGCGGTCTGGCTGTCGGGCCGTTCGCCGCTGGCATTCTTCCGCGATACCCAGGAAGCCACGGTGATGGCGTTCTCCACCGCCTCCAGCAACGCGACCCTTCCGACCGCGCTGCGCGTTGCCGATGAGATGGGCCTGCCGCAGAAGGTGTCGCGCTTCGTGCTGACGGTTGGAGCGACCGCCAACCAGAACGGCACCGCGCTGTTCGAGGGCGTGACGGTGATCTTCCTGGCGCAGTTCTTCGGCGTGGACCTGAGCATCGGCCAGCAGATCATGGTCATGGCGGTGTGCATCCTTGGCGGGATCGGCACGGCCGGCGTGCCGTCGGGCTCGCTGCCGGTGGTGGCGATGATCTGCGCGATGGTCGGGGTGAACCCGCTCGGCATCGGCCTGATCCTGGGCGTGAACCACTTCCTGGACATGTGCCGGACCGCGCTGAACGTCACCGGCGACCTGGCCCTGACCACCCTGGTGGCCAAGGGCGAAAAGGACGAGCCGGCCATGGCCGCGACCGCGACCGCCCCGACCGACCGCCTCGTCTGAATCGGTTCATCGGCGTTGCCGGGGCGTTGCTGCCCTGGTGCGCCGCTGCGCTCGCCGCCCCTCGGGGCATCGGCTGCTCTGGTAGCGCCGAGCCGTGCTCGGCGGGATGCGCCCTGCGCCGCTGCGCTCGCCGCCCCTCGGGGCATCGGCTGCTCTGGTAGCGCCGAGCCGTGCTCGGCGGGATGCCCCCTGCGCCGCTGCGCTCGCCGACCATGGGTCGGCGCTACCGGGCTATCGGCTGCTCTGGTAGCGCCGAGCCGTGCTCGGCGGGATGCCCCTGCGCCGCTGCGCTCGCCGACCGTGGGTCGGCGCTACCGTGGCCTGACCCGGCGGTTACCGCGTGAGTCCGCCCGGCGTGGCACGGCGTTACAATGATTCGCCCGCACGTCCGCGGCCGCCTCCCTGATTCCGATAGAACCATGACGCAGCCTACCCGCCGCCAGTTGGCCAACGCCATCCGCTTCCTTGCCGCCGATGCGGTCGAGACCGCCAAGTCCGGCCACCCCGGCATGCCCATGGGCATGGCCGACATCGCCGAAGTGCTCTGGAACGACTATCTCCGCCACAACCCGAACAACCCGAAGTGGTTCAACCGTGACCGTTTCGTGCTGTCCAACGGCCATGGCTCGATGCTGCAGTACGCCCTGCTGCACCTGAGCGGCTACGACCTGCCGATCGAACAGCTGAAGGCGTTCCGCCAGCTCGGCAGCAAGACCGCCGGCCATCCGGAACACCATGAAACCCCCGGCGTGGAGACCACCACTGGTCCGCTCGGGCAGGGCTTCGCCAATGCCGTCGGTTTCGCCCTGGCCGAAAAGCTGCTGGCCCAGCGCTTCAACCGCCCGGAGCTGGAGATCGTCGATCACCGCACCTACGTGTTCATGGGTGACGGCTGCCTGATGGAAGGCGTGTCGCATGAAGCCGCTTCGCTGGCCGGTACCTGGGGCCTGCACAAGCTGGTCTGCTTCTGGGACAACAACCACATCTCCATCGACGGCAACACCGAAGGCTGGTTCACCGACAACACCCCGGAACGTTTCGAGGCCTATGGCTGGAACGTGGTGCGTGACGTCGATGGCCATGATCCGGAAAGCATCAAGGCCGGCATCGACGCCGCGCTGGCGCAGTCCGACAAGCCGACCCTGATCTGCTGCCGCACCACCATCGGCTTCGGTTCCCCGGCCAAGGCCGGCAAGGAATCCAGCCATGGCGCGCCGCTGGGCAAGGACGAACTGGAAGCCACGCGCAAGGCGCTGGGTTGGGAATACGGCCCGTTCGAGATCCCGGAAGCCATCTATGGCGGCTGGCGTGCCGGCGGTACCGGCACCCTGCGCCAGGCCGAATGGGAGCAGCAGTTCGACAAGTACGCCGCCCAGTACCCGCAGCAGGCTGAGGAACTGACCCGTCGTTCGCACGGGGAGCTGCCGGAAGATTTCATCGCCAAGGCCGATGCCTACATCGCCCAGGTAGCGGCGGAAGGCCCGACCATCGCCTCGCGCAAGGCATCGCAGCTGGCCATTGAAGCCTACGCACCGCTGCTGCCGGAGCTGGTGGGTGGTTCGGCCGATCTGGCCCACTCCAACCTGACCCTGTGGAAGGCCAGCAAGTCGGTCGCCACCGATGACGCCAACGCCAATTACGTGTACTACGGCGTGCGCGAGTTCGGCATGACCGCCATTGCCAACGGCCTCGCCCTGCACGGCGGTTTCCTGCCGTTCGACGCCACCTTCCTGGTGTTCAGCGATTACGCCCGCAACGGCGTGCGCATGAGCGCGCTGATCCCGGCCCATGCCATCCACGTCTACACCCACGACTCGATCGGCCTGGGCGAAGACGGCCCGACCCACCAGCCGGTGGAGCACCTGGCGTCGCTGCGCTACATCCCGAACAACGATGTGTGGCGTCCCTGCGATGCGGTGGAATCGGCGGTCAGCTGGAAGGCCGCGATCACCCGCCAGGACGGTCCGAGCTGCCTGGTGTTCAGCCGCCAGAACCTGCCGCACCAGCCGCGTGATGCCGGCCAGATCGCGCAGATCGAGCAGGGCGGCTACGTGCTGGCCGATGCCGAAGGCGGTACCCCGGACGTGATCCTGATCGCCACCGGTTCGGAAGTGTCGCTGGCCACCGAAGCCAAGGCGCAGCTGGATGCCGCCGGCCTGAAGACCCGCGTGGTGTCCATGCCGTCCACCGACGTGTTCCTGCGCCAGGATGCGGCTTACCGCGAATCGGTGCTGCCGAACGCGGTGCGCAAGCGCGTGGCGATCGAAGCCGGTGTCACCGGTTTCTGGCGCCAGTTCGTCGGCCTGGATGGCGCGGTGGTGGGTATCGATACGTTCGGCGCGTCGGCGCCGGCGGATGCGCTGTACAAGCACTTCGGCATCACCACGAAGCACGTGGTCGAAGCCGCCAAGGCGCTGTAAACCGCACGAACTGAAAACGCCCCGCAAGGGGCGTTTTTTTTTTGCGCCATCGGAACCGTCGAAAAACACGGCACGCTGGCTGGTAGTGACGGCCGCTGCCCGTCAGCTCTCGCCCTGGCCTTGGTGGGTGACGGCCTGCTTGCTCCGGTGGGTGACGACCGTTGGTCGTCACGCGGTTGCGCCGTTACCGCTGCGCTCGCCGAGCATGGCTCGGCGCTACCGGCGCTACCGGCGCTCCCGGTGCGTCGAAAAACGCGGCACGCCCGCTCGGCTCCTGCCTGACCTTGTTGGGTGACGGCCTGCTTTGCTTCGGTGGGTGACGACCGTTGGTCGTCACGCGGTTGCTCCGTTACCGCTGCGCTCGCCGAGCATGGCTCGGCGCTACCAGGCGCTACCGGTGCGTCGAAGATCACGGCACGCCCGCTCGGCTCCTGCCTGACCTTGTTCGGTGACGGCCTGCTTTGCTTCGGTGGGTGACGACCGTTGGTCGTCACGCGGTTGCTCCGTTACCGCTGCGCTCGCCGAGCACGGCTCGGCGCTACCGGGGTTACCGGGCCGTACGGGCCACTGCCAATCGCAACAGACGCGCATTCACCCGTTCGCCGAAATCCGCCGGCGCTTCAAGCCCCATCCGCTGCAGGTACACCGCATCGCCATCGCCGGCGCGTTGCTTCAACGCCGCCCACACCGTGCGCAGCTTCGCACTGCGTGTCTGCGTGTTGGATTTCAGCCAGCCCAGCGCCTTCACCAGCACCTGCTCCACCTCGGTGAAGTCACTGCCCAGCGGATAATCGGGCAGGGTGCCGTCGCTGCGGAACGCAGCCAGTGCCGCGGACAACGCCTGCGGCGTATTGCGCTGCGCGCGCGGATCGACCTGCGCCGCCGTCGCCAGCTTGCGCGCGGCCTTCGCCTGCTGCAGCAATGCGTCCTGGAACGGCAGTTCGGTGATGGCGGCCATCGCCTGCACGCAGTCGGCGTCGGTCAGTCCGCGCAGATCGGCGATGCCATATTCGTTGAGGTACACATCGCGCAGGTGGCGCGGAATGGTGGTGTGCCCATAGTTCCAGCGCACGTTGCTTTCGCGCGTGCCCGCATCTTCGCGCGCGGCACGGAACATCAGCACGCTGCGCGCTTCGGGCAGCGCATGCGCCATCGCCACGAAGTTGTACTGGCCGCCCACGCCGGAGACCACGCGCCCGTCTTCCAGCGCATCGGAGATCGCAGCGCCGAGTGCGGTGGCCATCATGCAGGAATTGAAGAAGCGTGCATGGCGGCGCTGCAGCCGCTCCAGTTCTTCGTTGCCGCCGTACAGCTGGTTGATCTCGCTGATCCGGCGCATGCCGATCGCACGGCATTCGTCGTCGGGCAGGGTGCGCAGCCACTCGTAGAACTCGGGCGAGCCGAGGTAGAACGCACCGTGCAGGTACTCGCCTTCGGCGGCCAGCGTGGCGTGGTCGGCGGTGTAGGCGCTGCCGTTGTCCAGCCGCTTCATCAGCACCAGGTCATCGTGCACCTTGCGCTTGATCACCCCGCACTGCACCAGCTTGCGGAAGCCTTCGTTGAGCATTTCGCTGCAGCCGTACAGCCCCTCTTCGAACGGCCCCAAACCACCGATTTCAGCCACCAGTGGATGCGCCGCCAGCTGTGGATCCAGTGCATGCAGCACGCGCCGGTACAGCGCGTTGTCGGTATGGCGCAGCACCAGCGCGTGGCTGAGCGCATCGGCCAGCGCCCCGATGCCGATCTGCAGGGTGCCGCCGTCACGCACCAGCGTGCTGGCATACAGGCCGATGGCATGGTCGGCATCGCTGACCGGTTGCCGCGGCAGGCCGAACAGCGCCGGATAAGGACCGGGTGGAGTGATCACCAGGTCGAAGAAGGTTTCTTCCACGGCGGCGCTGCCACCCAGCCAGGGCAGCTGCGGATCCACTTCGGCGATCAGCAGCGGGCGCGGCAGCCCGCGTGCGGCCATCGCATCCAGGGTGTCCTGGGTAATGTCGTTGTTGCACGAAAGCGACAGCTGGCTGCTGCCCTCGCGTCGGGCGACCTTCTGCACGATGGCGTGCGGCGCGCGCTGCGCAACGGCATCGGCGGCGTGGGTGTAGTTCAGGCTGGTATAGCTGGCCTGTGCCTGCCGCGAACGCAGCAACGCGCCGGACTGCATGTAGAACTCTTCCACCTGGATGTGGTCCGGCAGGGTGTCGGTCGCCATCGCATCGGCATAGGCCAGTCGCACCGCGTCCTTGCCGAAATGGCGCGCGGCGAACGGCCCCATGAAACGCGCTTCCAACCCATCGCCACGGGCAACCGGCGGATTCAGCGACAACGCGGTGTAGATCTGCAACGGCCGCGCCGGGTCCTTTTCCACCCGGCCGTACAGCGCGTTCAGCAGCCGATGCGGCTTGCCCAGCGCCAGTGGCGCACCGATGCGGATGGACCCTTCCACGCGTGCCAGCAGCCAATCGACGGCACCATCGAGATCGGTCAGGTGGTCGGTCATGCGCGCGCTCCTTGGTCTTGATGGGGGCATTACAGCATGTCGGGCTTGAACGTCATAAGAAGGTGGAAGAAGAGCCGTCTCTCGCACCTGAAGAGCCGACGGACTTCGACGGTTACACGCCAGGAGAACGGGAAGGGCTTTGCGCCGGATGGTGGAATCAACGGCAGACGCAGCCCGTGCGGATTTGATGAAGCCGAGCTGGGTGGTGTTATTTTTACGCTACGCCTCTCAACGAGCGATTCCCGATGCTGGATGCTGTGACAACTTTGCTGCGCGACCTTCCCGCCGGGCGACAACGGGCTGCCATGAGGCGGCTGTGGGTGCTGGTGGCCGGCACCTTGTCGCTGGCCGGCTGCGCCAGCCACGAGCGCCTGGCCGCGCAGGACACCCGCGCGGAGAACGTGGATCACCAGCGACTGCAGGTGCGCACCGACGGCGGCGCGGGCGCCGTGGAAGCGTATGCGCTGCGGCCAACGGAGGGCTACCGCATGCCCCAGCTGCATACTGCCCCGCCGCCGGTGCTGGGCAGCGCGGATCCCCGCCAGGAACTGCCGCCGACCCGGGTGTGCCTGCAAGTGGTGGTGGATGCGGAAGGCAGGGTAGAGCGCAGCCTGCCGCTGGCGGATCGGCCTGAGTGCGAAGCGGGGACCGCTGCGATCAACCTGCCGCTGCTGCAGGCAGCGCAGCAGGCGGTGGCGATGTGGCGGTTCTCGCCCGCCGCGCTCTGCCATTTTCCTGCGGGAAGCGCACCGCGCGATGCCACCGACTGTGACGGCGCCGAGCGGATCGAACCGGTGCCGGTCAGCCTGCTCTACGCCTTTACCTTCGAAATAGTGAAGGGCCGGCACTACGTCCGCAGCGAAACCGGCGGCTGAGCGCTCAGCCGCCTCCGAGCAGGTTGGCTTTTACCGCGGGCTGCATCAGGCGCGGTTCGGCCAGGGTGGCATCGCGGGCCTGGCGCATGGTCACGAAGTCGGCTTCGGTCACGCCGTCGCGGACGTGGATGTTGTGCGCGCGCTGTTCGCTGATGGTGGTCTGGTTGGCGACGTCGCGGCCACCGGCGCCGTAGTCGTGGCACACGAAGACGCGCGTCTGCCCTGGCAGCGAAAGCAGGCGCTGGATCGAGCGGTACAACTGCGCCGCATCGCCGCCGGGGAAGTCGCAGCGCGCGGTGCCGCTGTCGGGCATGAACAGCGAATCGCCCGGGAACAGCGCGTCGTCGATCAGGTAGGCGATGCTGTCGCTGGTGTGGCCGGGCACGGCGATCACGCGTGCGTCCAACGTGCCCAGCGCGAAGCGTTCACCGTCGGCGAACAGATGGTCGAAGGCTTCCGGCGTTGCCGACAGGTCCAGCGAAAGACGCGGCGCGAACGCGGCCTGCACCGCGCGGATGCCTTCGCCGATGGCCAGCGCGGCCTGGGGAAAGCGTGCCTTCAACATGCGTCCGGCCGACACATGGTCGGCATGGGCATGGGTTTCCAGCAGCCAGCGCACGTCCAGTGCGTTGTCGCGCACATGGTCCAGCAGCGGCTGCAGCGCCGCATCGGACAGCGTGCCTGAAGCGGCGTCGTAGTCGAGCGCGGCGTCGATCAGCGCCGCGTGGCGGGTGGCCGGGTCGTGCACCACGTAGCTGAAGGTATGGCTGTCGGGGTGGAAGAACGACTGGACGTGGGCAGGCATGCGGCAATTCCTCAGCGGTGGCCGAGGGCGCTGTTGAGTACCTGCGCCAGGCGTTCGCCGGCGATGCGCAGCTCACCCTCGGCCACGGGGCGATAGCGTTCGGTGTAGTCGTTGTCGAGCTTACGCGAGGCCGGGTAAACGCCATGTTCAACCGCCACCCGGCAGCTGGCTTCGGCCCACGCCGGCGCATCCCGGCGCAGCTCCACGCGGCGCGCCAGCGATGGTCGCGGCAACGACTGCAGCACCTTCAGGTAGCCATCGTCATCCAGCTTGCGCGTGTTGAGCAGGCCGCTGTCCCACAACGAGTGCAGGTTGGTGCCGCGCCCGTTGAACTGCAGCTGGAAATCGTTGCCGCCCTTGTCGTGGCCGTAGCCGGCGTGCATCGGCTGGTGGATGTCACCGACCAGGTGCACCACGAACTTCAGCGCCTGCGTGCGATCGGCTTCGCTGCGGTTGCGGTCGGACAGGATCAGTGTCTGCTGCTTCAGCGCTTCGACCACGCAGTTGCCGTCCGGACAGTGCTTCGGTGCATCGTAGACGCAGCCGTCTTCGGCCATGTTGATGTAATGCCATTTCGCCGAACGACGGCCCAGGTCACGATCGGTCGCGCGCAGCTGGTCGGCCCACGGCGCGATGCCGGACAGCGTGGCGGCGGCCTCGCTGGCCAGCAGGCGATCCACTTCGGCGCGCGCCGCCGGGGTAAGGCGGGTTTCCGCAACACGGCCAACCAGCCGGTGGCCCTGGGCACCCCAGGCCAGGGCATCGGTGGAAACGAGGGTGAGCGTTGCCACCAGGGCAGCTGCCGGGATCAGGGAGGAGAATTTCATCCTGCGCATTCTAGCGGGCGCACCGTGCCTCGGCTTGCCCGCATCTGGCAGGGTACGGCCGCGAACGGCCGCTCTAGTGGGTCGTTGGTGGGTGACGACCGTGGGTCGTCACGCTGTCGGCCAAACGACGGATCAGAACTTGACCACGTAAGACACGCCGTAGGCCAGTGGATCGATCTCCACGGTGCCCAGCTTCTGCCCATCCAGCTTGACCTTGCTGTCGATGTCCATCCAGCGCAGGTCCACGCGCACCGCGGCTTTTTCGCTGATCGCGAAGTCCAGGCCGGCATGCGCCGCCAGTCCCCAGGAGTCGTCCATCTTCAGCTTGCTGCCAGCCAGCGCACCGCCGGTTTCTTCGCTGAAGAACGTGGTGTAGTTGATGCCTGCGCCCAGGAACGGGGACACCTTGCCCTGGCTGTTGAAGTGGTACTGCAGGGTCACGACCGGCGGCAGGTGCTTGGTGCTGCCGACCCGGCCGAGGCCAGCGATGTTGATGTCATGCTTGAACGGCAGTGCGGCCAGCACCTCGATGCCCAGGTTGTCGGCGATGAAGTACTCACCGGTGATGGTCGGCTTGATGTCGCTGTCCACGTCCACCTTCAGCGTGCCGCCGGCCAGCGCGCCGTTGTTGGATTTCGGCGCCACCTGGTGCACGCCGGCGGAGAGGGTCCAGTCGCCCTTGGACTGGGCCATGGCCGGGGCGGCGGCGAGGGACAGGGCGGCGGCCAGGCCGGCCAGCAGGGGAGCGGTGATGCGCATGGTGCGGGTCTCATTGCGGGGGTGATGGGGCCAGTCTCGGCCGGGCCCGCCTGCAACGCCTTGATCCGGATCAAATCGACCTCGGCTGACCGGCCCCGGGCCGGCCTGGCCGCCGGTGGTCAGGGCGGTTTGCTAGACTATTGGGCCTTATCCATCCCGCCGCGTCGCGCGCGGCCGCAGGAGCTCATCAACATGGCAATCAAGGTTGGTATCAACGGTTTCGGTCGCATCGGTCGCAACGTCCTGCGTTCGGCGGTGCTGAACTTCGGCGACGATATCGAAATCGTGGCCATCAACGATCTGCTGGAGCCGGATTACCTGGCCTACATGCTGAAGTACGATTCGGTGCACGGCCGCTTCAAGGCCGACGTGGCCGTGGAAGGTGGCAGCCTGCTGGTCAACGGCAGGAAGATCCGCCTGAGCCAGGAACGCGACCCGGCCAACCTGAAGTGGGACGAAGTGGGCGTGGACGTGGTGATCGAATCCACCGGCCTGTTCCTGACCAAGGAAACCGCACAGAAGCACATCGACGCAGGTGCCAAAAAGGTGATCCTGTCGGCGCCGTCGAAGGACGACACGCCGATGTTCGTGTTCGGCGTGAACGACAAGACCTACGCCGGCCAGGCGATCGTCTCCAACGCCTCGTGCACCACCAACTGCCTGGCCCCGCTGGCCAAGGTGATCAATGACAAGTGGGGCATCAAGCGTGGCCTGATGACCACCGTGCACGCCGCCACCGCGACCCAGAAGACCGTCGATGGCCCGTCCAACAAGGACTGGCGCGGCGGCCGTGGCATCCTGGAAAACATCATTCCGTCGTCCACCGGTGCGGCCAAGGCCGTCGGCGTGGTGATCCCGGAATTGAACAAGAAGCTGACCGGCATGAGCTTCCGCGTGCCGACCTCGGACGTGTCGGTGGTCGACCTGACCGTCGAGCTGGAAAAGGAAGCCACCTATGCCGAGATCTGCGCCGAAGTGAAGGCGCAGAGCGAAGGCGCGCTTAAGGGCATCCTCGGCTACACCGAAGACAAGGTCGTGGCCACCGATTTCCGCGGCGAGACCCACACCTCGGTGTTCGATGCCGAAGCCGGCATCGCCCTGGACAGCACCTTCGTCAAGCTGGTGTCGTGGTATGACAACGAATGGGGCTACTCCAACAAGTGCCTGGAAATGGTGCGCGTCGTCGCGGCAAAGTAATTCCGCATCGCGCGTGATCCTGCGAACCCCGGCCCCGGCCGGGGTTCGTCGTTTCGCGGGTTGCCCGCTTGGCGGTCGATTCCTGCGGTTGCCTGACTTGCCGTAGCATGGCACGGTCCAACGGCGCCATCGGGGCGCGGGCAGCACCAGGAAGCGACTGAATGGAAGCGTTGATTGCACTGCTGGTACTGGTGGCGCTGGCCATCCCGTTGTTGTTGGTGATCGCGCTGGTGATGATTTCCGGACTGCGCCGCCGCGTGGGCGCGCTGGAGCAGGCCCTGCTGGCACGCGATGAGCGCGTGGCAGAACACGCCACTGCGACCAGCGGAAGCGCGCCGGTGGTCGATGACGCATGGGATCCCGTTCCCGCCATTGTCCCCTGGCCACTGCATGCCCCGCACGCGGAGGCGATCGAGCGCGAAGAGGCGCCGGAGGTCTTCGCCAACGTGTCTGCCGCGGCGCCGCCACCGCTGCCGCGTGAACGCCACGACACCCCGGAACCGCAGCCTGCGCCGGCCCATCAGGCACCGCGGCCGCCGTCCGGCCCGAACCCGGTCGAACGCCTGCTGGCAGGCGCCAAGCGCTGGTTCACCGAAGGCAACGTGCCGGTGAAGATCGGCATGCTGGTACTGCTGGCCGGCGTGGCCGCATTGCTGAAGTACGTCAGCGACCAGGGCCTGCTGGACGTGCCGATCGAGCTGCGCCTGGCCGGCATCACCGTCGGTGCGCTGGGCCTGCTGGTATTCGGCTGGAAGCAGCGCGACCAGCGCCGCCTGTTCGCGCTGGCGCTGCAGGGCGGTGCCATCGGTGTGCTGCTGCTGACTACCTTCGCGGCCTTCAAGATCTATGGGCTGGTCGATCCTGCGCCGGCGTTCATCGCCAGCATCCTGCTGGTCGCCGGCCTGTGCGTGCTGGCCGTGGTGCAGGAATCACGCACGTTGGCGGTGCTGGGCATCCTGGCCGGCTTCATGGCGCCGCTGTGGCTGTCCACCGGCAGTGGCAACCACGTTGGGCTTTTCAGCTACTACGCGGTGCTCAACGCCGGCATCTTCGCCATTGCCTGGTTCCGTCCGTGGCGCGCGCTGAACCTGCTGGGTTTCGTGTTCACCTTCGGCATCGGAACGGCCTGGGGCGTGCTGCAGTACCGTCCGGAGGACCTGCCCACCACGCAGCCGTTCCTGGCCCTGTTCTTCGCCTTCTACCTGCTGATCCCGCTGCTGTACGCACGGCGCCAGCCGGCGGAAAAGCGCGACCTGGTCGATGGCAGCCTGGTATTCGGCACGCCGCTGGTGGCGTTCTCGTTGCAGGCCGCGCTGCTGCATGGGCAGCCGATGCTGCTGGCCGGCATCGCAGTGGGCGTGGCAGCGGTGTATGCAGTCCTCGCCCGCGCGCTGATCACGCGTCCGTCGTACCGCGTGCTGGCCCAGTCGCACGCGGTGCTGGCGGTGGGCTTCGCCACGCTGGCGGTGCCGCTGGCGCTGTCGGCACGGGTCACCGGCGCGGTGTTCGCGCTGGAAGGCGCCGGCCTTGTCTGGCTGGGCCTGCGCCAGCAGCGCCGGCTGCCGCAGATCAGTGGCGCGCTGCTGCAGATCGCCGCGGCGTTCGCCTTCGTCGCCGGTGCCGACCACTGGGACGGCGATGCGCGGATGTTCCTCAACCCCACCGCGATCGGCGCGCTGCTGCTGGCGCTGGCCGGCTTCGCTTCGGCGTGGAGCTGCCGCCAGCATGGCCGCGACAACATCGCGCTGGTGTATTACCTGTGGGGCCTGGTGTGGTGGCTGCTGGGGCTGGTGGCCGAGTGCTTCCGCTTCGTCCCCGACCGTCACCAGCCGGATACGCTGCTGATCATTGCCGCAGTGACCGGATGGCTGGCGGCCGAAGCGTATCGTCGCCAACCCGCACGCGTGCTGGGGCTGACCACGCTGGCGATGCTCGCTGCGGCCTTCCCGTTGCTGATCGCCCAGGTCGGCACGCACGAGCAGCCGTTGGCCGGCTATGGCGGCCTGGCGTGGGCGCTGATGGCCGTGCTCGGTACGCGTTCGCTGCATGCGCTGCGCCAGGGTGCGGGCCGCGTGGCCATCGTCGCGCAGTTCCTGTGGTGGCTGCTGTGGCCCTGTGTGCTGTCGCTTGCCCTGCAGCAGGTGGCCAGCCGCTTCGGCATGGCCGGCGGGTGGCAGGTGGTGGTGGTGCTGTTGCCGTGGATCGCGCTGGTGGTGGCGACCCTGCATCGTTGGCGCTGGATCAGCCAGCCGCTGGGCGCGGCCTTCGATCCGGCGCGGCCGGTGCTGCAGAGCGTGCTGTTCGGCCTGCTCGGCTGTGTCTGGCTGTACCTGCACAGCACGCCGGGCCGCTCCGATCCGCTGCCGTGGCTGCCGCTGGTCAACCCGGCCGAACTGGTCCAGTGGGCGATCCTGCTGCTGGCCGCGCGCTGGCTGTACATCGGCCAGGCGCCTGCCGAGCTGCAGCGGATCCGCGTGCCGCTGCTGTCGATCGCTGCTTTCATCGCGGTGACCAGCCTGACCCTGCACGCGGTGCATCACTGGGGCGGGGTGCGCTGGAACGAGGCGCTGCTGGGCTCCAGCCTGGCCCAGACCAGCCTTACCGTGGTCTGGAGCGTGCTCGGCGTGGTGGCCTGGGTATGGGGCTCGCGGCGCGGCCAGCGCGTGTTGTGGACGGTCGGTGCGGTGCTGATGGCGGTGGTACTGGCCAAGCTGATCCTGGTCGACCGCCAGCATCTGGGCAACCTGCTCGGGATCGCCTCGTTCATCGCCTACGGGCTGTTGTGTACCGTGGTGGGATACTTCGCGCCGGCGCCGCCGCGCCAGCCGCAGACCCTGGAGAACCCAGCATGAAAACGTGGATGGGGCTGTTGCTGGCCCTGCTTGTGGCACCCGCTGCCGCGCATGCGCAGGAACACCGGCAGCAGTACGTCGAGCAGTGGCCGCTGAGTCTTTCCAGCGCGCAGTCCGGTGCCTACCGGATCACCCTGGAGCCGCAGATCTACCGCCGTGCGTGGTCACCGCGACTGGCCGACGTGCAGGTCTACAACGCGGCCGGACAGGCGCTGCCTTCGGCCCTGCTGGCGCCGGACCAGCCGCTGGCGCAACCGCCGGTGCAGCGTGAGCTGCCGTGGTTCGTCCTGCCGCCGCTGGATGCGCGCAGTCGCAACGACCTGCAGCTGCTGACCGAGCGCGACAGCGACGGTCGCGTGCGGCGGGTCGAAGCGCGCCTGGGGGCATCAGGAGGAACAGCGCAGTCCGCAGGGTGGCTGATCGACGCCAGCGTGCTGGGACAGCAGCCGCTGGCCGCCGTGGTGCTGGATTGGGAAACGCCCGGTCAACCGCTGCAGGCGACCGTGCAGGTCGATGCCAGCGATGACCTGCGCAGCTGGCAACAGATCGACGCGCAGCTGCCGTTGGTGGACCTGCAGCGCGCCGGCAAGCGCCTGCTGCAGCGCCGGATCGACGTGGACCGCAGCGTGCGTTATCTGCGCGTGCTGCCCAACCAGGGCCAGACCCTGCCGGTGCTGCGTGGCGTGCTGGCGGAGCTGCCCCCGGCCGCGGCGACGATCCCCTGGGAATGGGTAGCCCTGCAGCCGGTGACGCAGGGCGGCGGCAGCTTCGAATTCACTCTGGATGGCCGCTACCCGGTGAGTCGCCTGGATGTGTCCACCCGTGAAAACAGCCTGGTGCAGTGGACGGCCTTCAGTCGCGATGATCCGGCGGCCGACTGGCAGCGCCGTACCGCGCCGTGGGTGGCGTATCAGCTGCAGGCCGGGACCGGCAGCCGCCAGCAGTCCGCGCCGCAATCGTTGTCCGGGATGACCCGCGATCGTTATTGGAAACTGGTGGCCGACCCGGCCACGACCCCCGCCGTGCCTGTCCTGCGCGCCGGCTACCAACCGGAAGTGGTGGTGTTCCTGAGCCAGGGCGCGGCGCCGTACGCGCTCGCGGTGGGCAGCGCGACGGCGGTGCGCCAGGAGGCGCCGGTGGGCGTGCTGATCGAGGATCTGCGGCAGCGCAATGGACCGGCGTGGCAGCCGACGCTGGCACGCTTCGAAGGCCCGGCAGAGCCGCTTGCCGGCGATGCCGCCCTGCAGGCGCCGCGTGACTGGAAGCGCTGGCTGCTGTGGGCGCTGCTGGTGCTGGGCGTGCTGGTGGTGGGCTGGCTGGCGCTGAGCGTACTGCGGCAGACCCCGGCCGCAGACAAGGAATGACGGCCCGATAATGACGGCCCGGTAGTGACGGCCGCGGGCCGGGCGGCCCCGGGTTTCGGGCCCCGGCCCGCCCAACCCAAGGGGTGTGCC
>NZ_JBDJNU010000057.1:0-20775 GCF_039674585.1 Stenotrophomonas lacuserhaii
CGGGTGGGGCTGGGCGGGGGCGTTGAGCGCCATGGATGGCGCGAAACGAGGCCCGCATGGATGCAGTTTTTGCCGTCCCCCGACCAGCCCCACCCCCCCCGCCCCACCCCCGCTGCGGCTTCAAACACCAGCCACCCGCGAGGGGGTTCCACCCGTTCGACCACGCCCCCTGCACACCATCCAAATGCCTGCTTCGCACCGCGTGCACGATGAACGGGCAACCATGCCCGGGTGAATGACATTCCGCCCGCTGCCGCTGCACGCACCTCCCGCTGGCGCCCGCGCCGTCCGACCACCAAGCGCGGCCAGCGCTGGGTCGCCGTGCTGGTGTTCCTGCTCGCCGCCATCCTGCTGCTGATCGCGCTATGGGACTGGAACTGGTTCAAGGGGCCGGTCGAGCGTGCGGTGCAGGCCAGGACCGGACGTGCCCTGCACATCGGCAACCTTGACGTGGATCTGGGTCGGGTCACCACCATCCGCGCCGACTCGATCACCTTCGCCAACGCGCAATGGGCCAGGCAGCCGAAGATGGCCAGCGCGGATCGCGTGGAAATCGACGTGCGTTTCTGGCCGTTGCTGCGTGGCAGCGTGCAGCTGCCGGAGATTCGCCTGACCCGGCCCGACGCGTTGCTGCAGACCGCGCCCAAGGCCGATCAAGCCGGGAACTGGGACTTCATGGGCGAGAGCAGCGGCGGTGAACCGATGCAGTTGCGTCGGCTGCATATCGATGACGGGCGGCTGCAGTTCCTGGATGAGCGCGGCCGCACCGATATCCAGGTTGCCGTGCGCAGTGGCGAGCCGAAACGGGCGGACGCCGCGCCGCCGCTGCTGGTCAGTGGCAAGGGCGAGTGGCAGGGCAATGCATTCACGCTGAGGGGAAATACAGAGTCCCCGCTGGAGCTGACCCACAGCGGGCAGCCATTCCGCATCCACCTGGACGGCCGCGCCGGGGCCACGCATGCGGTGGCCAGCGGCACCCTGACCAACCCGTTCCAGTTGCAGACGTTCAAACTGCAGTTCCGGCTGAGTGGACAGGATATGGAAGACCTGTATCCCCTGCTGGGCATCGCCCTGCCCTCCACCCCGCCGTATCGCCTGGACGGGCAGCTCAGCCGGGACCACCAGGTCTGGCAATACCAGAAGTTCAACGGCACGGTCGGTGACAGCGACCTCGGCGGCGACGTGAAGGTTGAAGTCGGAGGCGAGCGCCCGCGCCTGACCGCCAATCTGGTGTCCAGACGGCTGGACTTCGACGATCTGGCCGGTTTCATCGGTGCACCGCCAAAGACGGACGGCGACGAAACCGCCAACGCCGAACAGAAAGCGGAAGCAGCGCGGCTGGCCGCCAGGCCGACGATCCTGCCAGACACGCCGTACAACCTTGGCAAGCTGCGCTCGATGGACGCCGACGTGCGGTTGCGGGCCCAGCGGATCAACGCGCCCAGCCTGCCGCTGGACGACATGGACGCCCATCTTTTCCTCGATGACGGCCTGCTGCGACTGGACCCCTTGAACTTCGGCGTGGCAGGCGGCGACATCCGCAGCACCGTCCGCATGGACGCGCGCCGCCCGCAGATCGCCACCACGCTGAAGGCGAGCGTGCGCCGCGTGCAGCTCGGCCAACTGTTCCCGGATGCGAAGCTGGCCGAACAGGCCTCTGGCGGCATCGGCGGGGAAATCGACCTGACCGGGAACGGCAACTCGATCGCCGCCATGCTGGGCAGCAGTGACGGCAATGTCGCCGTCGGCATGGGCAAGGGCCACGTCGGCAACCTGATCATGGAACTGGCCGGGCTGGATGTGGCGGAATCGCTGAAATTCCTGTTCACCGGCGACAGACAGATACCGCTGCGCTGCGCCTTCGCTGATTTCGGGGTCAAGGATGGGCTGATGGACAGCCGGGCGCTGGCGGTGGATACCACCGACACGCTGATCGTCGGCGAAGGCACGGTCAACCTGAAGAACGAGCAGATGGACCTGCTGCTCAGGCCGCGCCCGAAGGACATCAGCATCCTGGCGCTGCGCTCGCCGTTGCGCATCGACGGCACGTTCAAGGATCCCGGCTTCCGGCCGGACTTCAAGGCGCTTGGGCTGCGTGGCGCGATCGCGCTGGCACTGGGCAGCATCGCCCCGCCTGCCGCCTTGCTGGCCACCTTCGAACCCGGTCCAGGCGAGGACAGCAACTGCGGCGGCAAGTACGCCAAGTGAGGGGAGTGACGGCCACTGGCCGTCAACCCCATCAGGCCTCAGCCGGCGACGATGTACTGCTGGAGCTGTTCCAGTTCCCGCGCCTGTGCATCGATGACGGCCTTCACCAGGTCACCGATGGAGATCACCCCCAGCACCCCGCCGTTGTCCACCACAGGCAGATGGCGGATGCGATGGTCGGACACCAACTGCAGGCAGTGGGCAACCTGCGCGGTCGGCGCCACGGTGATCAGCTTGGAGGTCATGATGTCGGCTACGCGGGTATCGCGCGAGGAGCGATCCCGCAGCACGATCTTCCGCGCGTAATCGCGCTCGGAAAGGATGCCGGCCAGCACCGGCCCCTCCATCACCAGCACGGCGCCGATGCTTTTCTCCGCCATCAGCCGGATCGCGTCGATCACCGCCGCTTCCGGCCCGACCGCGTGCACTTCAGGAGACTTGCCGTCCAACAGTTGCCGAACCGTGGTCATCTGCCTGCCCTCCAAGGGTGAGTTGCAGCCCAGAGTCTGCCATGCCCGGAGGGATCCAGGTGTCAAGCAGGTACAGCGGCCGCTGCTTGGACTCTTCGTACAGCCGTCCCAGGTATTCACCGATCAGCCCCAGGGCGATCAGCTGCACGCCGCCCAGGAACAGGATCACCGCCATCATGGTCGGCCACCCGGCGACGCGATCACCGTACACCGCGGCCTTGAGCACCACCCCCATCGCAAACGCGAACGCACCGGCGGCGGTGAGCAGTCCCAGGTAGGTTGCCGCGCGCAGCGGCACGGTGGAGAAACTGGTGATTCCTTCCAGCGCGAAATTCCACAATCGCCACAGGCCGAATTTGCTCGTCCCGGCGACCCGCGCATGGCGCTGGTAGGGCACGGCGATGCGCTTGTAGCCAACCCAGCTGAACAGGCCCTTCATGAAGCGGTGGCGTTCGCGAAGCTCGCCCAGCGCCTTCAGCGCGCGCGGCGACAGCAGGCGGAAGTCGCCGGTGTCGGCGGGGATCGGGGTGGGCGACAGCCGGCCGATCACCCGGTAGAACATGTTTGCGGTGGCGCGCTTGCTCCAGCTTTCACCGGCACGGGCCACCCGCGTGCCATATACGTTGTCGTAGCCCTCGCGCCAGCGCGCGACGAACTGCGGGATCAGCTCCGGCGGATCCTGGCAGTCGGCGTCGAGGATCATCGCCGCGCCTTCGCGCACCTGGTCCAGTCCGGCGGTGAGCGCGGCTTCCTTGCCGAAGTTGCGCGACAGCCGCAGCGCCGACACCCGTGCATCCTGGCGTGCCAGCTGGCTGATCACCTGCCAGGTCGCATCACTGCTGCCGTCATCCACGTACAGCATGCGGCCGTCGATGTCGGGCAGGCCGGCGAACACCGCCGACACCCGCTCGTGCAGGTTCGGCAAGGCTTCTTCTTCGTTGTAGGCGGCGACGACGACGGTCAGTTGATCAGGCTGCATCGCATGAGTGTACTCAGTCATCCTGCAGATACCCGCCGCCGCCCAGCTGGCGTGCCTGGCGCTGGATCCAGTTCGCCCTGCGCTGCACGTAAGGGCCCGGCCGCGCCGCGTTGTAGCGACGCGGCGCCGGCAGCACCGCCGCCAGTCGCGCGCTCTCGGCAGGGGTCAAAGTCGACGCGTCCTTGTTCCAGAACTGCCGCGATGCCGCCTGCGCGCCATAGATGCCGTCGCCGAACTCGGCGATGTTGGCGTACACCTCCAGGATCCGCTGCTTCGGCCAGAAGGTTTCGATCAGCAGCGTGTACCAGACCTCCAGGCCCTTGCGCAGCCAGCTGCGGCCCTGCCACAGGAACAGATTCTTGGCGACCTGCTGGCTGATCGTGCTGGCACCGCGGACCCTGCCACCGCGCGCATTGTGGTCGCGCGCCTTCTCGATCGCCTGCAGGTCGAAGCCGTGGTGCAGCGGGAAGCGCTGGTCTTCGGCGGCCACCAGCGATATCGGCAGGCTGGGCGCCATCTGTGTCTGATCCCGCCAGTGGTAGTGCAGCCGGTAGTTCCAGTCGCCCTGCCCCAGCGCCTCGCCATAGCGCCAGACCATCACCGTGGAAAGCGGCGGGTCGACGAAACGCAGCACCAGCACCTGCAGCACGCTGAACGCGGCCAGCAGCACCGGCAGCCACAACAGGCGGCGCCAGCGCCAGCGCGGCGCCGCGGCATCCCGCACCTTGAGGTTTTCGTCCCCTGGCCCCATTGATCGCTCACTCTTCTTTCAAACCGTTGTCGGCACATTATCCGGCAAGCCCCCTCCCTTATATACGCGCGGCCCCGAATCCATGACCGACCACACCGACTCCCTGTTCCGCTTCCTGCTTCCCGATGCCGGCGTCCGGGGGGTACACGTGCGCCTGCAGGACACCTGGCAGGAGATCCTGTCGCGTGGTGACTACCCCACCGTGGCCGCTGGACTGCTGGGCGAGGCCACGGTCGCCGCGGCGCTGTTCACCGGCCACACCAAGGTCGATGGGCGGCTGTCGATCCAGCTGCGCAGCAGCAGTGCCCTGCGCACCCTGTTCGCCGAGTGCACTGCCGCCGGCACCCTGCGCGGCATCGCGCGGGTGGAAGACGGTGAGGACGCCCCACGCGAACTGACCGCCCTGGGCGATGACGCCGTGCTGGCCATCACCATCGAAAACCCCGGCCTGGACCCGCGCGAACCGCAGCGTTACCAGAGCCTGGTCGCGCTCACCGCACCGAGCCTGGATGAAGCCTTCGAGGACTATTTCCGCCAGTCCGAACAGTTGCCCACGCGGCTGCTGCTCGCCGCCGACGGCCAGGGCGCCGCCGGCCTGTTGCTGCAGAAACTGCCAGGCGAAGAAGGCGATGCCGACGGCTGGACCCGCGCCAGTGCCCTCTTCGAGACGCTGGGCAAGGCCGAGCTGCTGGCCACGCCGGCAGAAGATCTGGTGCGTCGGCTGTTCCACGAAGAACAGCCCGAAGCCATGGGGGGCAAGCCGCTGCGCTTCGCCTGCTCGTGTTCGCGTGAGCGGGTGGAGGCCATGCTGCAGTCGCTGGGCGAAGAAGAAGCCCGTGCAGCGGCGGAGGCGACGGGATCGGTCGATGTGAAATGCGAATTCTGCGGACGGGAGTATCACTTTCCGTTGACGGAATTCGGGATACTGTTCCACGGTGCCGGGGCGTCCGTGCCGGCCCCTGAGCGGCTTCAGTAACCGTTTCCGCCCGAGCATGCCGACCATCTTCGCGAGTTCGTGTTCTGGGGAGGACAACGACTTGTTAAAGAATCATAAACAGCCTAGTCTCGAGTTCCCGCTTGCGCGGGAACTTGCCCTGCATTCGACTGTCTGACTGGACCCATGCCGAACTTCCTGCGCCTGCCACTTGCCCTGCTGATCGCCCTCGGGACGGTCACGGGCGCACATGCGCAGGCCAAGGACACCCGCACGGTCATCCCGGTCTGGAACAAGGGCAGCGGCAAGGTCGAAGCCCTGCTGTACCTGGAGCCTACCGGCGAACAGATGGCCGGAGCGCGCTGGCATTTCGGGCGCAGTTCACTGGATGCGGCCTTCGGCCTGTCCTCCGGCGATTCGCTGGGACTGCTGTGCAACAGCAGCCGCGGCACCAGCATCAGCGGGCTTGCCAGTCATTGCATGCTGGCCAGCCTGGGCGATGACGAAGACACGCTGTCACGCCGATTCAGCGCAACCGCCGCGTTCAACCGCGCGGGTGGGCGCGTGGGGCTGACCGCCGGTGCTGGCCGCGACACGCTTCCGGCGTGGCTGGCAGGACCGAACAAGTCGCCCTCGCTGCGTGCTGAACAGAACGACCTCACCGTGTTCGGCCAGAAGAACATCGGCCGCGAAGGCTTCGTGTCCATCGGCGGTACCTATGCGAAAGCGCGCCTGGTGCCGTTGGCTGACGCGGCGCCATCGATCGTGGATCGCTGGGACAGCAAGAGCATCAGCATCGGCGCAGGCTATGGGAACTTCAGCGGCAACATCATCGGACGGGTCGTCGATGTGCCCGGCCAGCCCGGAAAATGGGAAGGCCTGGGGGTCGGCTTGACCTGGCGTACGCCGTGGTCCGGGCAGTTGACGGTCGGTGCGGAGAACGTCGTGAGCCGGGGCAAGAACCCGTTCTCACCACGCAATGAGAGCAACGACGACGGCACGGTTCCGTACGTACGTTACGAACAGGATCTGTAAGCGCCTGATCCAGTTCAAATATTTTCGATGACGCCCCGAATTCCGGGGCGTTTTCGTTTCCGCGCTGGCTGAACGGCTTTGCCGAATTTCACCAAAATCACGCGAATCATTAACAAAGCTTTAATTTTCGAAAAGACGGAAGTAGTATCGGGATCAGCCCAGCGATTTTTGGAAGCGCCATTCGCTTTCGTCGCGGGCCACACCACGTAGCTACCAAGTCCACTTGGAGAGAGAGCCCAATGAACCGCAACAGCAATAAACTGCGTGACGCCGTCGTCATCGCGCTGATCACCAGCGCTGCAGGCACCGGCGCCGCCGTCGCGCAGGAAACCTCCGGCACCACCAACCTGGACCGCATCTCGGTCACCGGTTCGCGCATCCGTCAGGTCGACGTCGAAACCGCCCAGCCGGTGCTGACGATTTCGCGCCAGGACATCCAGAACCAGGGCTTCAGCTCGGTCGCGGACATCCTGCAGAACATCTCCGCCGCGGGCAGCCCGTCGTTCAGCCGCGCTTCGCCGCTGACCTCCAACCAGGAGGCGGGCGGTTCGTACATCGACCTGCGCAACCTGGGTCCGCAGCGTACGCTGGTGCTGGTCAACGGCAAGCGTCTGGGCATTTCGCCGGACGGCTTCCAGGACGTGTCGACCATCCCGACCGTCATCGTCGAGCGCATCGACGTGCTGAAGGACGGCGCCTCGTCGATCTACGGTTCGGACGCGATGGCCGGCGTGATCAACATCATCACCCGCAAGAACTTCGACGGTGCTGAAGCCAACTTCTACACCGGCCAGTACAGCCAGGGCGACGGCCAGAAGGAAACCGCTGATTTCATGATCGGCTTCTCCGGCGATCGCGGCTCGGTCACCGTCGGTGCCGAATACCACAAGGAAGAGGAGGTCTGGGCCAAGGATCGTCCGTTCAGCATCGACACCTATCCGGGCATCGGTGACGGCGGCGCTTACTCGGTCGTTGGACAGTGGGGCAACTGGCGTACCGGCACCACCGGTCCGTGGCAGGCGCCGAACCGTGGCGGCACCGCACTGGGTCCGGGTCAGTTCCACAACCAGACCGCAGACGACCGCAGCCGCTCCACCGAGCAGATGCACCTGCTGACCCCGCTGGAACGTCGTTCGCTGTATGTCAACACCAACTACGACATCACCGACAACGTCCGTTTCACCAGCGACCTGTCCTACACCCGTCGTGAAGCCAACCGCCAGATCGCCGGCTACCCGCTGCAGTCGCAGGCCACGGGCGTTGAGGCGCCGATGTCCGCCGACAGCGTCTTCAACCCGACCGGCGGCGTGTCCGACGTCAACTGGCGCCGTCGTGGCTGGGAAGTGCCGCGTACCACCGATACCGACCTGACCACCTGGCGCTTCACCGCCTCGCTGGAAGGTGCGTTCGAGATTGGTGACCGCTACTTCAACTGGGATGCCGGTTACCTCTACAACGAAAACAACGTCAACATCACCAACAACGGCAACTTCTACACCCCCGCCGTTCGTGATGCCGTTGGTCCTTCGTTCGTCAATGGCCAGGGCCAGCTGGTGTGCGGCACGCCCGGCGTCGGTGGTCAGCCTGACAGCGTCATCGACGGCTGCGTGCCGTGGAACCCGTTTGCGGGCTTCGGCACCGGCGCGGTTGCCAATTCGCTGGATGACCCGAACGTTCGCAACTACCTCTACCGTGAGGAGCACGCGACCGGCAAGACCACCACGAACAACTACTTCGCCAACCTGTCGGGCACCATCGTCCCGCTGCCGGCCGGCGACCTGGGCTTCGCGCTGGGCTACGAATACCGCAAGGAAGACGGCAACTTCCGCCCGGATGCGATCGCCCAGTCGGGTGACTCGACCAACCTGGCATCGGGCCCGACCGAGGGTTCGTATGCAGTCGACGAGTTCTTCCTGGAACTGAACATCCCGATCCTGGCCGACCTGCCGTTCGCCAAGGAACTGACGCTGGACGTGGCGACCCGCTACTCCGACTTCAACACCTTCGGTGACACCACCAACAACAAATTCGGCCTGAAGTGGCGTCCGATCGACGACCTGCTGGTGCGTGCCACCTATGCCGAGGGCTTCCGCGCCCCGACCATCGGTGACCTGTACGGCGGCGCTTCGCAGACCTTCGTGACCGGCTTCGTGGATCCGTGCGACAGCGTCTACGGCAGCGTCGGCGGCAGCCCGCAGTGCTTGGCCGCCGTTGGTCCGGGCTACCGCCAGCTGCAGCAGGGCTTCATCCCGACCGTGGGCTCGGCTGCACAGAGCCCGGTGCCGTTCGTCTCCGGTTCCAACCCGCTGCTGACCCCGGAAAAGTCGGAGTCGAAGACGGTTGGTTTCGTCTACAGCCCGAGCTACGTTTCCGGCCTGACCGTCGGTGTTGACTGGTGGAGCATCCGCATCGACGACACGATCGTCTCGGACAGCGCCAACACCATCCTGCGCGATTGCTATGTCAACCAGGTTCTCTCGCGCTGCGACCTGTTCCAGCGTGATCCGGCGCTGGGCAACATCGTCGGCACGCTGACCTACGGCAACCGTAACGCTGGTTACACCGAAACCGAAGGTTTCGACATCGACATCGGCTACACCATGGAGACCAATTTCGGTCGCCTGACCGCCAAGTCGGCAACGACCTACGTGGGCAAGTACGAGTCGAAGACCACCAACGAAGCGACCACCGTTCCGAACCAGGCAAACGGCTACGGCAGCAACTTCCGTGTCCGCTCCAACTTCAACCTGGGTTGGTCGCTGAACGACTGGTCGGTGAACTACGGCCTGCGTTACTACTCCGGCACCAAGGAACCGTGCTACTTCGATGAGCGCTGCAGCCTGCCGAACTTCTCGGCACCGGAAACGCAGGGCAACATCGATCCGCAGAACGAAACCGGCGCAGTGACCTTCCACGACCTGCAGGTGACCTATGCAGCACCGTGGAACGCCAACATCTCCGTCGGCGCGAACAACGTGTTCAACAAGGTCGGTCCGGCCATGTTCGCTCAGCCGAACGCCAACTTCTCGTACTACGGCGGCTTCGACATCGGTCGTTTCGTGTACCTGAAGTACAACCAGAAGTTCTGATCGGCCCACTGATCAACAACGTCTGAAACAACGGCCCCGAAAGGGGCCGTTGCTTTATGGGCGCTCTGCCTGTCGCACAGTCGCAGCCACGAAAAAAGCCGCTTCGCAGCGGCTTTCTCCGTATACCGGCAGCACCCGGCCTCAGCCCGGGATCAGCGTCTCGATCACGTGCTCGACATAGGCCTCGAAGTCTTCGCGCGCCTGCTTGGGCTGCTGCAGCTGCAGCGACAACTGCAGGAAGCCGACATAGGCCGCATACGCCAGCCGCGCGCGGTGCCGGGCATCGGTCGAACTCAAGCCCGCCTGGCGGAACGAGGCGATCAGGTAATCCATGCGCCGCTGCGACACACGATCGATCACCGGCCGCACCATCGGATGATCCAGCGCCTTCAGCAGTTCGCTGTAGATGATGTGCGGCTGCACTTCGTGCGCCACCACCTGGAACAACTGGCGCAGGCGCACGCGCGGGTCCGGCACCTCTTCCAGGCTGCCGAACACCTGCTCCTGCTCGAACAGTTCCCAGCGCTCCAGCGCGGCCTGCAGCAGCGCGTCACGCGAGGGGAAATGCCAATAGAAGCTGCCCTTGGTCACGCCAAGTCGGCGCGCCAGTGGCTCCACCGCGACAGCGCTGACACCTTGTTCAGCAATCAGGTCGAGGGCGGCCTGGGCCCAGTCTTCGGCGCTCAGGCGGCTGTTGCGGCCGGCGCGCGGTTCGCCGGCGGGAGTTTCGGATTCGCTCATCTGCTGATTTAACCATACGCCGGGGTTCGTTGCAGTATGCCTATGTATATAAAGGAGGTACGGCGCCGCGCGCGGGTCGCTGCAACGCACCATACGTGACAGTATTGACATCGTACCGAAGCGCTCCATACTAGCTGGTATGGTCACACCTCCTTCCCTCGCCCCGTTGCCCTCCCTGCGCCTGGATGCGGCGCATGGCGCGGTGCTGGCGGCCACCGCCGACAGCGCCGGACGCCGCGGCCCGATCCTGTTCGCACACGGCTTCGGCCAGACCCGGCATGCCTGGAACGCTTCGGCCCGCGCCCTGGCCAGCCATGGCTTCCAGACCCTTGCCTACGACGCGCGCGGCCATGGCGATTCCGACTGGAATCCAGCTGACCTGCCCTACCACGGCGATCAGTTCGCCGATGACCTGATCGTGCTCGCCGGCGAGCAGTCGCGCCCGCCGGTGCTGGTTGCCGCGTCGATGGGCGGCCTGTTCGGACTGCTGGCGGAATCGCGCTGGCCCGGCCTGTTTTCTGCCATGGTGCTGGTGGACATCACCCCGCGCTGGGACACCGCCGGGGTCGAGCGCATCCTCAGCTTCATGACCGCCCACCCGCAGGGCTTCGCGTCACTGGCCGAGGCCGCCGACGTGATCGCGGCCTACCTGCCGCATCGTCCGCGCAAGTCCGAAGATTCCCTGCGTGCGCTGCTGCGCGAAGACGGCCATGGGCGCTGGCGCTGGCACTGGGATCCGCGGCTGGTGGCCGAGCTGGCGCGCGACAGCGAACAGCACCAGGACGCCCTGGCCGATGCCGCACGCAAGGTGAAGTGCCCCCTGCTGCTGGTCAGTGGCGGGCGCAGCGAGCTGGTCAATGCAGGCACCATCGCCGATTTCCTCGCGCTGGCCCCGCATGCCCGCCATGTACAGCTGCCGCAGGCCACGCACATGCTGGCCGGCGATGACAACGACGCCTTTACCGCTACTGTGTTGAACTATCTGGACGTGTTGCCCCCGGCCTTGGCCGCAACATCGTCCGCCGAACCCGAGCACGTCACCGGAGTACGCTCATGAGCATCGTTCTTCCCTTCCTTGCCCTGTTGCTGGCAAGTGCATTCGCGGCCTATCACCGCATGCGCCTGATCACCTGGACGATCATCAGCGTGGCCGTTTTGGCCGTGTGCTGGTTCGTGCCCTACATCAACCAGACCGCCACCCTCGTCGCGGCCGCCATCGTGGCGGTGATCGCCGTCCCGCTGCTGCTGCCCTTCATCCGCAAGCCGCTGCTGACCGCGCCGATGATGAAGGTGTTCCGCAAGGTGCTGCCGCCGCTGTCGCAGACCGAGCGGATCGCCCTGGAGACCGGTTCGGTCGGTTTCGAAGGCGAGCTGTTCACCGGTGACCCGGACTGGAACATCCTGCTGAACTATCCCAAGCCGCAGCTCACCGCCGAAGAACAGGCCTTCATGGATGGCCCGGTGGAAGAGCTCTGCAAGATGGTCAACGACTGGGAAATCACCCACGTCCACGCCGACCTGCCACCGGAAATGTGGGCCTTCATCAAGAAGAACCGCTTCTTCGGCATGATCATTCCGAAGCAATACGGCGGCCTGGGCTTCAGCGCGCTGGCCCACCACAAGGTGATCCAGAAGCTGGCGTCGGTGTCGTCGGTGGTCAGTTCCACCGTCGGCGTACCCAACTCGCTGGGCCCGGGCGAGCTGCTCAACCATTACGGCACCCAGGAGCAGAAGGACCAGTACCTGCCGCGCCTGGCCGACGGCCGCGAAGTACCCTGCTTCGGCCTGACCGGTCCGTTCGCCGGCTCCGATGCCACTTCCATTCCCGATTACGGCATCGTCTGCCACGGCGAGTGGAACGGCGAGCGCGTGCTCGGCGTCAGGCTGACCTTCGACAAGCGCTACATCACCCTGGCCCCGGTGGCCACGCTGATCGGCCTGGCGTTCCGCATGTACGATCCGGACCAGCTGATCGGTGAAACGCGCGATATCGGCATCACCTTGGGCCTGCTGCCGCGCGAAACCGCCGGCGTGGAAGTCGGTCGTCGCCACTTCCCGCTGAACTCGCCGTTCCAGAACGGCCCGATCAAAGGCAAGGACGTGTTCATCCCGCTGACCCAGCTGATCGGCGGTGCCGCGATGGCCGGCAAGGGCTGGAACATGCTCAATGAGTGCCTGGCCGTGGGCCGCTCGATCACCCTGCCCTCCACCGGCAGCGGCGGTGCCAAGGCCGGCGCGGTCATCACCGGTGCCTACGCGCGCATCCGCAAGCAGTTCGGCCTGTCGGTCGGTCGCTTCGAAGGCGTGGAAGAGGCGCTGGCCCGCATTGGCGGCAAGGCCTACAAGATCAGCGCGCTGGCCCAGGCCACCGCTGCAGCGGTGGATCGTGGCGACGTGCCGTCGGTACCGTCGGCGATCGCCAAGTACCACTGCACCAGCATGAGCCGTGAAGTGATCTCGGACATGATGGATGTGATCGGCGGCAAGGGCATCATCCTGGGGCCGCGCAACTTCGCCGGCCGCAGCTGGCAGGCCGCGCCGATCGCGATCACCGTGGAAGGCGCGAACATCATGACGCGCAGCCTGCTGATCTTCGGCCAGGGCGCCATCCTCTGCCATCCGTGGGTGATGAAGGAGATGAAGGCCGCGCAGGATCCGGACCGCAAGGCCGGCCTGCAGGAGTTCGACCGCAGCCTGTTCGGGCATATCCGCTACGGCATTTCCAACGCCGTGCGTTCGTTCTGGTTCGGCCTGACCGGTGCCCGCTTCGGCGCGGCCCCCGGCGATGCCTACACCCGCCGCTACTTCCGCAAGCTGGACCGCTATTCGGCCAACCTCGCGCTGATGGCCGACATCTCGATGATGACCCTCGGCGGCAAGCTGAAGTTCAAGGAGTCGCTGTCCGGCCGCCTGGGCGACGTGCTGAGCCATGTGTACATGACCAGCGCGATGCTCAAGCGCTACCACGACGAAGGCGCACCGGTGGCCGACCAGCCGCTGCTGGCCTGGGCCTTCCATGACAGCGTGCACAAGATCGAAGAATCGCTGTCGGCGGCGCTGCGCAACTTCCCGATCCGTCCGATCGGCTGGCTGATGTGGCTGCTGATCTTCCCGCTGGGCCGTCGTGCCGAAGCCCCGGGTGACCGCCTGAGCCGTCGCGTCGCCGCCCTGCTGATGGCCCCCAATGAAGCCCGCGACCGCCTGGCCGATGGCGTGTTCATGACCCCGTGCGAGAACAACCCGGGCGGGCGCATCAACAGCTACCTGGCCAAGGCCATCATGGCCGAGCCGGTGGAGCGCAAGTTCCTCAAGGCGCTGAAGAGCAAGGGCATCGAGGCGCTGGACTACAACAAGCAGCTGGACGAAGCAGTGGCCGAAGGCGTGCTGACCCAGGACGAACGCAGCCTGCTGGAAGAGCTGCGTGCGATCACCCTGGAAGCGATCACCGTGGATGATTTCGATACCCACGAACTGCGCTCGGCCGGTTACTACGACCTGCCGCGCAAGGAGACCGGTTCGCAACAGGCGGCCTGACCGCCTCGCCACCGATCCGGGATCCCGACGGGGTCGGATTCCTTTTCCGCAGGAAAAGGGCTCTGGCCCCTTCTTGTTTCAGTGCAGGTTGCGGCCGGCCAGCCAGATCGCTCCCAACGCCAGCAGGGCGGGCACCGCCTGGATGTAGAAGATCCGCCGGTTCACCGTCCATGCGCCGTAACAGCCGGCCACCACCACGCAGACCAGGCTGAAAATGGTGATCTCGAAGTAGCGGACCAGCCCGACCAGGATGCCGGCGGCCAGGAAGCCGTTGTAGAGCCCCTGGTTGGCCGCCAGCACGCGCGTGGCCTGTGCCTTCTCCAGCGTATTGCGGAAGGTCTTCAGGCCCAGCGGGCGCGTCCACAGGAACATTTCCAGCACCAGGAAGTAGACGTGCAGCGCAGCGACCAGCAGCGTCAGAGACAACGCGATCCAGATCCAGTACATGGGCAATCCTCGAGTAAGTGCGCAGAGCTTACTTGAGGATCGGCAGCCGGCGGGCGCATGCGCGGGCCCGCTAGCGGTCGCGCGGCAGTTTCTTCTCCTGGCGCAGCACGCCGAAGGCCGCCAGGGTCATCAGCGATGCCACCACGATGCCGCCGGCGTACACGATGTTCGACCCCAGCAGCGACAGGCCCTTGTGCACCCAGGTGAAGCCCAGGTCCGCGCCGCGGTAGACCACGGTGTCGATGGCCGCGCCGGCCTTGTAGCGCCACTGGCGGTCCACACGGGTGTAGATCGTCTCGCGCGCCGGCTTGAACAGCGAGAATTCGCTGGCGCGGGTCACTACCTGCACCACCGCCACCAGCAGCGGCAGCGGCGAGGCCGCCAGCACCGAGAAGCCGACGATGATCGCCAGCGCCGGGATCAACAGCGCCGGTGCTACCCCATGCCGCGACAGCAGCCAGCGCGTGAGCGTCAACTGCACCAGCAGGGTCAACGTGTTCACCGCCAGGTCCAGGTGCGAATAGAAGGCGGTGCGCGCTTCCGGATCCGGATAGGCCACGCGTACGATCGACACCTGCTGGTTGTACAACATGGTGCCCACGCCCACCCCGAACACCACCAGCAGCGCCAGCCAGCGCAGCAGCGGTTCGCGCACGATCAGCTTCAGGCCATCCAGCACGCTGCCCCCCATCGGCTGCTCACCGGACACCAGCTGCTGCTCACGCTCGCGCAGGATCGCCCAGTGCCGCAGCCGCCAGATGCACAGCAGGCAGATGCTGAGGAAACCGGCCGAGACCAGCATCAGGCTGGCGATGCCCACACGCTGCACCAGGGCCCCGGTGATGACCGGCCCCAGGAAGGCGCCCAGCGTACCGGCCGCGCCGATGTAGCCGTAGTACGCCCGCGCCTGTGCGTTGGAGAACACATCGGCCATGAAGCTCCAGAACACCGCCACGGCGAACAGGTTGAACACCGTCACCCAGAAGAAGAACGCCATGCCCCGGCCCGGCACGTTGCTGTCGAACATCACATGGAAGCCGAGCAGGGTGACGATGAAGAAGCCATACACGACCGGCATGAAGACGCGCCGTGGCTGCCGGCTCACCAGCCAGCCGTACACCGGCTGCAGCACCAGCATGATCAGGAACACGCAGGTAAACAGGAACTGCAGGACGAACTCCTGCAATGCGATCCCGTGGCTGCTGAACCAGGCGATCAGCGCCGGCGGGAACACCTCCTGCAGGTCCGACGAGGAGGCCATCGCCTCGCGCACCGGGCGCAGTACGTAATACCCGCTGAGCAGGCAGAAGAAGTACAGGAACGACCACCCCAGCGCGGGCGTATCCCGCAGGGCCTGCAGCAGCCCCCGCAGCGGGCCGCGTTGCAGTGGCGGATCGAGCGGCGCGCTCACGCGTGGCCCGGCACGCATACGGGGCGGCAGGAGGAAGGCATGGGCGGCTCCGGGCGGCGAGGAAGCGCGTACGGTATCCAATGCACTGCAACATCGCCAGCGCGCGCGCACCGCAGGCCTGCGCATGGGGGCGCCCGACCGGCGGCTTTTCCGGCAACAAAATCCGTGTATTTTCAGCAAGATGCGCATTCATCTTCGCTTTGTTTGTGCAACGACGAAAAGCGGGGCTAGAATCGGTCACAGCAGTCGCGCTCGGGTCCCGATCAATGAACAAGAACAGCAGGCGCCGTCCGTTCCGCACGGCGGCCACCGGAATGCTGGGCATGCTGATGCCCGTCGCCCTTTCCACCACGGCGCAGACGTCCGCGCTGCCGCCGATGCCCACCAACATCGAAACCGCCGTTGCGGCGCCGGCACATACGCATCCGGCGGCCTACCGCACCGGCCTGGCCGCCCATCCGCAGGCACCGGCGGCCGGCTTCAACGTGGCCAACATCGAATCGATGGCGCAGCAGCTCACCTATGGCGAGCGCGTGCCGGGCATGGCGGTGGCCATCGTGCAGGGCGGTCGCATCCTCAGCGCGCGCGGCTATGGCGTCACCGACGTCAACAATCCGCTGCCGGTCGATTCGCATACCGTGTTCCGCCTGGCCTCGCTGTCCAAGGCCTTCGCCGGCACCATGGCCGGGCTGCTGGTCAACGATGGCACGCTGCGCTGGGACAGCAAGGTCACTGATTACGTGCCGGGCTTCCAGCTGGCCACGCCGGAGGCCACCGAGCGGCTGACCGTTGCCGACCTGCTGAGCCACCGCGTCGGCCTGCCCTACAACGCCTACGACCGCGACGTCGAAGCCAACGCCGAGTACTACACGCTGACCCAGAAGCTCGGCTCCACCTCGCTGAAGTGCCTGCCCGGCGACTGCTATGCGTACCAGAACGTGGCCTACAGCCTGATCGGCGACGTGGTCTACGCCGCATCGGGCAGCTTCTACGAACAGGCCGTCGAACGGCGCCTGTTCAAGCCGCTGGGCATGGACGACGCCAGCCTCGGCCTTGCCGGCATCCAGGCCAGCTCGCGCTGGGCGCGACCGCACGTGCGCAGCCGCAATGGCTGGGTTTCGCTGAGCCCGAAGCCGACCTATTACCGGCTCGCGCCTGCGGCGGGCGTCAATGCCAGCGCCAACGACATGGCGCAGTGGCTGCTGGCCCAGACCGGCCACCGCCCGGACGTGCTGCCCGCCCCGCTGCTGGCCACGCTGCACGCTTCGCTGGTCAACACCCCGGGCGAAATGCGTTCGGGCTGGCGCCGCGAGCGCCTGCGTTCGGCCGGCTATGCCCTGGGCTGGCGCAACTTCGATTACGCCGGCCATGAAGTGGTGTTCCATGCCGGTGCGGTGCAGGGCTACCGCGGCCTGGTGGCGCTGATTCCCGAACGCGACATGGGCATCGCCATCATGTGGAACGGCGAAAGCAGCCTGCCCAGCGGCCTGCTGCCGACCGTGCTGGATTCCGCCCTGGGCCTGCCGACCCAGCGCTGGCTGGACGTGGATACCGACTTCGGCAGCGACAGCCTGATGGCCGAAGGCGCGCCTTCGCAGGACAAGCGCAAGGGCGCCTCGTCCAACCGCGCAAGCGCCTCACCGCGTTAAGCCGCAGCAAAAAAAGGGGACGGGGGG
The DNA here is from genome assembly GCF_039674585.1 of Stenotrophomonas lacuserhaii. Classification (GTDB taxonomy): domain Bacteria; phylum Pseudomonadota; class Gammaproteobacteria; order Xanthomonadales; family Xanthomonadaceae; genus Stenotrophomonas; species Stenotrophomonas pennii_A. The sequence continues at coordinate 17,276 of NZ_JBDJNU010000057.1, forward strand.
AATTAATTCGAATTAATTCCCCCCGTCCCCTTTTTCGTGGATAAAAAAACCCCCTCTCCGCTGGGCTGTCGGAGAGGGGGCTTCAGGTACGGCTATCGGGACGTGCTTAGATCAGCGGCGCCGGGGTTGCCGGGAGGGCCACCGGAGCGGCCTTCTTGCGGCGTGCCGGGCTCTTGCGGGCGGCCTTCTTTGCGGCCGGCTTCTTCGCAGCTGCCTTTTTCGCGGTCTTCTTCACGGCTTTCTTTGCGGTCGCCTTCTTGGCGACTTTCTTGGCCGGCTTCTTTACCGCCTTCTTGGCGGTCGCCTTCTTGGCAGTGGCCTTCTTGGCTACCTTCTTGGCGGCCTTCTTCACTGCCTTCTTCGCCGTAGCCTTCTTGGCGACCTTCTTGGCGGGCTTGCGCGCGACCTTCTTGGCTGCCTTCTTGGCCGTCGCCTTCTTGGCGACCTTCTTGACGGCCTTCTTCGCGGTCTTCTTCACTGCCTTCTTGGCCGTTGCCTTCTTGGCGACCTTGCGCGCGGTGGTCTTCTTGGCCGCCGCCTTCTTCACTGCCTTCTTGGCGGTCGCCTTCTTCGCGACCTTCTTGGCAGTGGCTTTCTTGGCGGTGGCTTTCTTGGCTACTTTCTTCGTCGCCTTCTTGGCGGCGGGCTTCTTCTTCGCAGTTGCCATGGGATGGCTCCTCGTCAGTGATGGAGTGTTGAAACGCCCAGGTAAATCGAACCCGCTGAAGCTGCTCGCGGGGCCCGCCGACGCGTCTTCCGCGTCGTGACGGTTGCTGCGATGCGCGCTTCGATCGGCGAGGCTGGCATCGCGGCAGAACGTAGCGTGCAATTGCCAGGGGGAAGCTGGGCCGACTGCGCCGCGCGTCGCGGTGCAGTGGGTGTCCGGGTTGTGCTTCGCGCCTGGCGTTTGATCGGTTGCACTCGGTTTTGCAGTAAAGGTCTGCTGGGCGAAACCTAATCACGCTTTTTTGGGCTGTCAACAACCCCCCACGAAAAAATTCACGCCACGGGTGTTCCGCGATGGGTGCTGGCGGTGCGGGCGGCGCTGTTGCCGATCACCGCTGCAGGCATGCACCGACCGGCGCAGCGCGCACGCGCGCACCGACACGACGAACGAAAGCACTTTAAACAAGCCTTATTCTGAAACAGCCGCAGGACACGCGGAATGATGCGGTGCTGCCGCACGCAGCATGGCGGTGGTCGTCCCACCTTCCTCAACGCTTCGCAAACGGTCGCTTTTTTTTTTCACACGCCGCGCGTCGAACTTTGCGACGCAAATGCGATTTTGCGCAAAACTTTTCGTCCCCTGTGCGCCAACCGCCAACCCTCGAACCGGCTGGCAACCCCGTCGACAACCGCAATGCTCATGCCCGAAGCCAACCTCCGCTGCGCGCTTCGCGCATGAGCGACGTGCCCGGATGCGGACAAAAAAAAGGACCGCCAGCGGCGGTCCTTTGGTCTGCCAGGGCGACGACGGATCAGTGGTCGTCGTCTTCCAGCGCTTCGGCGTAGTCGTCCGGACCCAGCAGGTCCTCCAGCTCGGCCGCCAGGTCGCTCGGCTGCACGACATACAGCCAACCTTCGCCGTACGCATCTTCGTTGATCGTTTCCGGCTTGTCCGTCAGGGCCGAATTGACCTTGATGATGGTGCCGGTGACCGGGCTGTAGACGTCCGATGCGGCCTTGACCGACTCGACGACCGCGATGGTTTCGCCGGCCTTGGCTTCACCGTCCACCTCGGGCAGCTCGACATAGACCAGATCGCCGAGCAGGCCCTGGGCATGGTCGGAAATACCTACGGTGACGCTGCCGTCGGATTCGACGCGCGCCCATTCGTGGGACTTGAGGAACTTGAGGTCGCCGGGGATCTCGCTCATGGCACTGCTCCAGGAATACGGGTGTGGAAAAAACGCGGGTAGTGTAACCAACCGGCCGGGCCTGCTGGCAGGCCCGACCGACAAAACAGGATCAGGCGACCGGCAGCACGCCGTCCTGCGCCTGGCCTTCGCGCACGAACGGGAACTTGACCACGCGCACCGGCACGGCACGGCCGCGGATATCCACGCTCACCTCGCCCAGCTCGCCGGCCGGCACGCGGGCGAACGCGATGCCCTTGGCCAGCGTCGGCGAGAACGTACCCGACAGGATTTCGCCCTGGCCAGCGGCGGTGAGCACAGCCTGGCCATGCCGCAGCACGCCCTTCTCATCCATAACCAGGCCGATCATCTGGCGCGCATTGCCGGCGGCCTTCTGCGCTTCCAGCACGTCGCGGCCGATGAAGTCGCGGCCCTCGTCGAGCGACACCGTCCAGGCCAGCGCGGCTTCGTAGGGGGTGATGTCCTCGTCCATGTCCTGGCCGTAGAGATTCATGCCGGCTTCCAAGCGCAGCGTGTCGCGCGCGCCGAGGCCGGCCGGCTTGACGCCCGCCTGCAGCAGCTTGTCCCAGAAGGCCACCACGGCGTCCTGCGGCAGCAGGATTTCGAAACCGTCTTCGCCGGTGTAGCCGGTGCGCGCCACGAACAGGGCGACACCGTCGGCCGAGGTCACATCGGTGGCGGCGAAGCGTGCCAGCTTGGCCAGGGTGGCGGCGCCAGCGGCGTCGACCAGACCGATCACCGCATCGCGCGCCTGCGGGCCCTGCACGGCCAGGATGGCCAGGTCGGGACGCTGCTGCACCGACACGCCGAACGGCAGCGCCTGCTCGGTCAGCCAGGCCAGGTCTTTTTCGCGGGTGGAGGCATTGACCACCATGCGGAAGAAATCATCGGCCAGGTAGTAGACGATCAGGTCATCGATCACCCCGCCACGCTCATTGAGCATGCACGAGTACAGGGCCTTGCCAGTCGCCTTCAGCTTGTCCACCGAATTGGCCAGCAGCCGACGCAGGAACGGCTTGACCTGCTCGCCGCGCAGGTCGACCACGGTCATGTGGCTGACGTCGAAGACGCCGGCCTCACGACGCACCAGATGGTGTTCATCCAGCTGCGAGCCGTAGTGGATGGGCATGTCCCAGCCCCCGAAATCGACCATCTTGGCGCCGAGGGCGCGGTGGGAATCGTTGAGCAGCGTCTTCTGGGTCATGACCGGTCCGGCAACAGGGAAACAAGGTCGCCATTATCCCAGATAGAGCGCTGCGCGGGTCCACGTCATCGCATTCGCGCTGCCGCTGCCAGGCTTTGCTGCGCAAACCGCGGGCCCCGCCTCACCAGCACCCACACCCCGCCGCTTCGCGACCGCCCCTGACCCAGGGGCTCCCTCCACCTGACACGCCACGGGTGCTTTGTAGCGCCGACCCATGGTCGGCGGAATGTTTCCGCCAACGGACCGCTGCGCTCGCCGACCATGGGTCGGCGCTACCGCTTTTCCTCTTCTTTTTTACGCGGGTGGCGGCCACCGGAACCTGTCAGGAGGGTCGGGGGGGGGGTATGGGCGGGGGCGGTGGACGCCATGGATTTCGCGAAAACACGGCCCCCAAGAAACACTTTTTTAAGGCCCCCCCC
>NZ_JBDJNU010000058.1:0-17933 GCF_039674585.1 Stenotrophomonas lacuserhaii
GGCTCGGCGCTACCGGTCGCGTGGCACGTCGTTGTAGCGCCGAGCCATGCTCGGCGGGGACGGTCGTGGCACGTCGTTGTAGCGCCGAGCCATGCTCGGCGGGATGCTTCAGGCCGCGCTGCAGTGTTCGACGATCAGCTGGATGGCGGTGCCGCCGCGGTAATCGTCGCAGGCCAACCGATACGCCAAGTGGACATTGCGGGCCGGCGCGTTGCCGGTCCAGCCACCGAACTGGATCGCATTGATCAGACCGGCCACGCCGGGGCGGCGCAGTTCCAGCTTGAGGTGGCGTTCCTTCAACACCCGCCAGTTGGTCACCTCGAAGTGTCCATCGAACAGCGGTTCCGGGAACCCCTGTCCCCACGGGCCGGCAAGCCGCAGCGCGTCGGCGTGCCGATGGTCGAGCTCGTCGCTGTCGAGTTCGCCGTCACTGAGTATCTGCTGCTGCAGCATCACCGGGTCCAGCATCTGCTGGACGGCTGCGGCGAAGGCGACATGGAACGATGCCAAGTGGGCATGCGGCAGGCTCATGCCGGCGGCCATCGCGTGGCCACCGAAGCGCTCGATCAGGCCCGGCTCCTGTGCATCGACCAGCGCCAGCGCGTCACGGATGTGCAGGCCCGGAATCGACCGCGCAGAACCGCGCAACGCGTGACCGCCCGGCTCCGCAGGCGCGAAGGCGACCACCGGACGATGCAGGCGGTCTTTCATCCTGGAGGCGACCAGCCCGACCACGCCCGGATGCCACTCGGCGTCGAACAGCACTGCGGCGATCGGCCGCTGCCCGTCGTCGTCCAGCACCACCCTGGCCACGGCCTTCTCGGCATCGTCGGTCATGGTCTGCTGCACGGCGCGTCGCTCGGCGTTGATCTGCTCCAGCGTCTGCGCGATGTCGCGCGCCTGTGCCGGGTCCTCGGTCAGCAGCAGCGCGATGCCCAGCGCCATGTCCTCCAGGCGGCCGGCGGCATTCAAGCGTGGTCCCAGCGCGAACCCGATATCGGTGGCCGTCAAGCGCGCGGCGTCGCGCCCGCTGGCTTCGATCAAGGCGTTCAGCCCGACGCAGCCCTGCCCTGCGCGCAGGCGCCGCAGCCCGGCACTGACCAGCGCCCGGTTGTTGGCATCCAGCGCCACCAGGTCGGCGACGGTACCTACCGCGACCAGGTCCAGCAGCGTGGCCAGGTCCGGTCCCTTGCCGTCGGCGAACACCGCTGCCTCGCGCAGGTGCCGGCGCAGTGCCAGCAGCACATAGAAGATCACGCCGACGCCGGCCAGCGATTTGCTGGGGAAGGCATCGTCATGCAGGTTCGGATCAACGATGACATCGGCCGGCGGAAGCTGCGGACCAGGCAGATGGTGGTCGGTGACCAGTACCTGCCAGCCCTTGGCCTTGGCCGCCGCCACCCCGGCATGGCAGGCGATGCCGTGGTCCACGGTGACCAGAAGATCCGGCTGCAGCAGGGCCAGTTCTTCCACCAGCGCCGGCGACAGGCCGTAGCCGTGCACCATTCGATTGGGCACCGCATGTGCGACGTGGCGCGCGCCGAGCATGCGCAGGCCACGCACGCCGACCGCACAGGCCGTGGCGCCATCGCAGTCAAAATCACCCACCACCACGATGCGCTTGTCCGCGGCGATCGCCGTCGCCAGCAGCTGCACGGCGCCATCGATGCCGCTCAACAGCTCAGGGGCATGCAGGCTGCCCAGCTTGGGCAGCGCCAGTTCGGGCGTATGCGCGCCGCGTGCGGCATACAGGCGCGCCAGCAGCGGCAGCGTGCCATCGGGCCAGGCACCAGGCAGCACCGTATCGCGACGGCGGATCATCGGCACATCGGACGTAGGCTGCGCAGCATCGGCGGCAAGGGACATCGGCATCGCCGGGTTGCGGAAGACATGCGCATGATACCGCGCAGCAGCACCATCGGGATTGGCGGAGCAAGCGCGATCAGCCATGCTTGCCCGCCCCACGCATTGGACTTCATCGCATGCGCCGTCCTGTTTCGACCGCCCTGTTCGGCTTTGCCCTTTACGCCGCATCGATGTCACACGCGACCGCGGCCAGCGGTGCTGCATTCTTCGAACAGGACGCGTTCATGGCCTGCGACAATACCGGCACCTGCCGGATAGCGGCTTTCGGTCCGTTGGCACCGCTGATGCTCGGCATGCTGATCGAGCGCGCGGCGGGGCCGCAGACCGCTGTCACCGCACGCATCGCGATGGCGGAAGGCGCAGAGGATGCGCCGCGCTCTGTCACGGTGGGGGGGCCGCAGGGAGCGCTGCGGCTGCGCGCCAAGGGAAAGGACCTCGGCGAGATCGGTCGGATGGAATCCCCAGGGGAAGATCTGGCGTTGCCCGATCGCTACGTGTCGGCCTTGATCGAGGCATTGGCGGCTGGCGATCGCGTCGAGCTGGTCGATGGCACGGGCCACGCGTGGCCGTTGTCCGAGCACGGTGCCGGCCCGTTGCTGCTGAAGATGGACGAGGTACAAGGGCGGCTGCACACCCCAGGTGCGCTGGTACGCAACGGCGCGCAGCCGGAATCGACGGTGCCCTCTGCCGTGCCGGCGCCTTCGCTGAAATCGCCGCCGCTGCTGGTCGAAACACGCGAAGACGACGGCCTGCTGGCCGAGCGCGTAGACCTGCGCCAGCTGCTGCAACCGGCGGCCGATGCCAAGGACGCCTGCATCCTGGCGTCTTCGCGCCGACTTCGCGTCGAACGGGTGGATGCCAGCCATGTCCTGGCCGTGTTGAGCTGCGCGACCGAGCGCTACATCGTTCCAGCAGGGACGTGGCTGGTCCGCGACCGCCCGCCATTCTCCCCCACCCTGGTCTCCGGTGCCGCGCTGTTTCCGCTCCCTCCTCACGCGGTGTTCGTGGAGGAAGGCGTGGCGACCGGCACGGACACCTGCGGCAGGACCCGGCATTGGGCCTGGGACGGAGCGCGCCTGGTGATGAGCGCCGAGTTCGTCGGCGCCGACTGCGTCGGTCCGAGCCACAGGCACTGGCAGCTGCCGACCTACCTTGGCAGGATGGACTGAGCCGTTCCACAGCGGTCGCATGCTGTACCGCCGTGGGCCACACCCCGCCATGGCGGGGCTGCTTCAGGCCTCGTGCAACTGTCGCGGCTTCTTCCAGAACCGCCAGCGCTGCGAGCGCTGGAAGCCGAACTGCACGCCGTCCTCGAAATCCAGCACCAGGCGATGCAGCTCACCGCGCTGGAGCGCCTGCAGCAGCGGGATGATCGCCTGGTTCGCCAACTGGTCCAGCGAGCGCAACGGACGCAGATCGACCAGCGCATCCACCGATTGCTCGCCATCCACCTGCACCCCGGCGGCCGTCGCCAACGCACGCAGCAGCGCATCCCGGCTGCGCACCTGCGCATGCGGCGTCGCCACGCTGCGCGGCAGGCGTCCTGCACCCCAGAACCACAGCGAGTTGATCGGGCTCAGCCCCTGCGCGACCCGTTGTCCGTTCCACGGGTGTGCATGCAGCACCACCTGGGTTTCGGTAAGCAGCGCACGCCAGCGCCGGCCTTCCGCGCCGCTCGGCAGGTGGCTGAAAAGATCATCGCCGAGCACGTCATCCGGGCTGGCGAACACGGGCAAGGTCATGTCGTCCGGTACGCGCAGGTACCAGCGCGACGCCACCGGGGCATCCAGATGCAGGCCATGTTCGGCGAACACCGGCAGCAGGTCCGGCAGCAGGGCGACGGCATCCTCGTGTGACGGGCGCAGCGTGTCGCCGTGCCCCATCATCCGCGCACCGTGCATGTCCGGCACCATGTGCGCCGGATCGGCGCGCAGCCAGACGTGGCCGGCCGCATCGCCGGCATCCAGCTGGCGGGTCAGCGCCGCGGCCGGCATCGCGCCGCCGCCGGCGGCATCAAGCGCATCGGACGCCCCCTGCACGTGGAAGTGACGCTGCAGCTGCGCGCCCTCCCCGGCTGGGTGCTCGCTGCGCTCGGCGCGACCGAGCGCACGTGCCACTTCATCGGGCAACGCGGCCACCGCGAATCGACTGCGTGCAGCCAGCAGCAGCGTTGCCGTCGCCATCGATCAGCCTGCGTAGCTGACGCTGACGATCTCGTACTCGCGCTGGCCGGCGGGTGCATCGATGGTGATGCTGTCGCCTTCCAGCTTGCCGATCATCGCCCGCGCCACCGGCGAGGAAATGGCGATCAGGCCGAGCTTGATGTCCGCTTCCAGGTCACCGACGATCTGGTAGTTCTTCTCTTCGTCGGTTTCCACGTCAGCCAGCGTCACCGACGCGCCGAACACCACCTTGGAGCCGGCATTGAGCTTGGACACGTCGATGATCTCGGCGTGCGACAGCTCGCCTTCCAGCTGCTTGATGCGGCCTTCGATGAAGCCCTGTTCTTCGCGCGCGGCGTGGTACTCGGCGTTTTCCTTCAGATCGCCGTGCTCACGCGCTTCGGCGATCGCGGCGATCACCTTCGGGCGCTTGACCGACTTCAGCTGTTCCAGCTCTTCGCGCAGACGCTGCGCGCCCTTCATCGTGATGGGAGCTCTCATGCGTTCAGTTCCTTGTGCAGTTCCTGCAGCGACCAGACCGGGCCGGTACCGCGGAATTCCAGCGAATGCACCAGTGCCTTGGCACCGGCGATGGTGGTCGAATAGGTCACGCGGTGCTGCAGCGCTTCGCGACGGATGGAGAACGAATCGTTGATCGCCGCACGGCCTTCGGTCGTGTTGACGATGTAGACGATCTCACCGTTCTTGATGCGGTCCACGATGTGCGGACGACCCTCGACCACCTTGTTGACGATCTCGCATTCCATGCCGTGCTGCTGCAGCCACGCGGCGGTGCCACGGGTAGCGACCAGGCTGTAGCCCTTGGCCAGCAGCGCCTCGGCGACCGGCAGCACGCGCTGCTTGTCCGGGTCACGTACCGACACGAAGGCCTTGCCGACCGGCGGCGCCTTGATGCCACCGGCTTCCTGCGCACGCGCGAAGGCGGCGCTGAAGCTGCGGCCCACGCCCATCACTTCACCGGTGGAGCGCATCTCCGGCCCGAGGATCGGATCCACGCCCTGGAACTTGGCGAACGGGAAGATCGCCTCCTTCACCGAGTAGTAGTCCGGCACGATTTCCTTGGTGGCGCCCTGTTCGGCCAGCGTCTTGCCGGCCATGCAGCGCGCGGCGATCTTGGCCAGCGGCATGCCGGTGGCCTTGGACACGAACGGCACGGTGCGCGAGGCACGTGGGTTCACTTCCAGCAGGTAGACGATGTCTTCACCGTTCTCACCGGCCTGGATGGCGAACTGGGTGTTCATCAGGCCGACCACGTTCAGGGCCTTGGCCAGCTCCACCACCTGGCGGCGCAGCTCGGCCTGGGTTTCGGCCGACAGCGAATACGGCGGCAGCGAGCAGGACGAATCGCCCGAATGCACGCCGGCTTCTTCGATGTGCTCCATCACCCCGCCGATCAGCACGTTGCCCTGGCTGTCGGCGATGATGTCCACGTCCACTTCCACGGCATTGTCGAGGAAGCGGTCCAGCAGCACCGGCGAATCGTTGGACACCTTGACCGCATCACGCACGTAGCGCGCGAGGTCGGACTCACCGTAGACGATTTCCATCGCACGGCCGCCCAGCACGTAGCTCGGGCGCACCACCAGCGGGTAGCCGATCTCGCGCGCCAGCAGCAGCGCTTCCTGGTCGTTGCGGGCGATGCGGTTCGGCGGCTGCTTCAGGCCCAGGTTGTCCACCAGCTGCTGGAAGCGCTCGCGGTCTTCGGCCAGGTCGATGGAGTCCGGGCTGGTGCCGATCACCGGCACGCCATTGGCTTCCAGCGCGCGCGCCAGCTTCAGCGGGGTTTGCCCGCCGTACTGCACGATCACGCCCTTCGGCTGTTCCAGTTCGACGATCTCCAGCACGTCTTCCAGCGTCAGCGGCTCGAAGTACAGGCGGTCGGAGGTGTCGTAGTCGGTGGACACGGTTTCCGGGTTGCAGTTGACCATGATGGTTTCATAACCATCTTCGCGCAGCGCCAGCGCGGCGTGCACGCAGCAGTAATCGAATTCGATGCCCTGGCCGATGCGGTTGGGGCCACCGCCCAGGATCATGATCTTGTCGCGGTTGCTCGGCGCCGCTTCGCACTCGTCCTCGTAGGTCGAATACAGGTAGGCGGTACCGGTGGCGAACTCACCGGCGCAGGAGTCCACGCGCTTGTACACCGGGCGCACCTTGTGCGCACGGCGCAGCGCGCGCACGGCCGCTTCATTGGTGCCGGTCAGCTGGGCCAGGCGGGCGTCGGAGAAACCAGCACGCTTGAGCTTGCGCAGGCGCGCGGCGTCCAGCGCGTCGATGCCGCCGACCGTGACTTCACCTTCGGCGGTGATGATCTCTTCGATCTGGTCCAGGAACCACGGATCGATGAAGGACAGCGCATGGATCTCTTCCACGCTCATGCCGGCACGGAAGCCGTCAGCCACGTAGAACAGGCGCTCCGGGCCGGGAGCCTTCAGCTCGCGGCGCAGGGTCTGCATGTCCTCTTCGTTGCCCAGGTCCAGCTCGGTCGGGTCGAAGCCCACCTTGCCGGTTTCCAGGCCACGCAGCGCCTTCTGCATCGATTCCTGGAAGGTGCGGCCCATCGCCATCACCTCGCCCACCGACTTCATCTGGGTGGTCAGGCGCGCATCGGCGGCCGGGAATTTCTCGAAGGCGAAGCGCGGAATCTTGGTGACGACGTAGTCGATCGACGGCTCGAACGAGGCCGGGGTCAGGCCGCCGGTGATCTCGTTCTTCAGTTCGTCCAGGGTGTAGCCCACGGCCAGCTTGGCGGCAACCTTGGCGATCGGGAAGCCGGTGGCCTTGGAGGCCAGTGCCGAGGAACGCGACACGCGCGGGTTCATCTCGATCACCACCACGCGACCGGTGTGCGGGTTGATGCCGAACTGCACGTTCGAGCCACCGGTATCCACGCCGATCTTGCGCAGCACGGCGATGGAGGCATCGCGCAGGCGCTGGTATTCCTTGTCGGTCAGGGTCTGCGCCGGGGCCACGGTGATCGAGTCACCGGTGTGCACGCCCATCGGGTCCAGGTTCTCGATGGAGCACACGATGATGCAGTTGTCCGCGGTATCACGGACCACTTCCATCTCGAATTCCTTCCAGCCCAGCACCGATTCTTCCACCAGCACTTCGGTGGTCGGCGACAGTTCCAGGCCGCGGGTGACGATGTCGATCAGCTCTTCGCGGTTGTAGGCGATGCCGCCGCCACTGCCGCCCAGGGTGAAGCTGGGGCGGATGATGGTCGGGTAGCCGACGCGGGTCTGGATATCCAGCGCTTCTTCCAGCGTGTGGGCAACCGCCGCCGACGGGCATTCCAGGCCGATCTCGCCCATCGCCACGCGGAACAGCTCGCGGTCTTCGGCCATGCGGATCGCTTCGCGCTTGGCGCCGATCAGCTCGACGTTGTACTTCTCCAGCACGCCGTTGTCGGCCAGGTCCAGCGCGCAGTTCAGCGCGGTCTGGCCGCCCATGGTCGGCAGCAGGGCGTCGGGCTTTTCCTTGGCGATGATCTTCTCGACCGTCTGCCAGTTGATCGGCTCGATGTAGACGGCGTCGGCCATCTCCGGGTCGGTCATGATGGTGGCCGGATTGCTGTTGACCAGCACCACGCGGTACCCCTCGTCGCGCAGCGCCTTGCAGGCCTGCGCGCCAGAGTAGTCGAACTCACAGGCCTGGCCGATGACGATCGGGCCAGCACCGATGATGAGGATGGTTTTCAGGTCAGTGCGCTTTGCCATTTTCTTCTCTAGGTCGGTACAGCGTGACAAGGGGGAGTGATCGCACGCTGACGATCAGGAAATCTGTTCCGCGTCGAAGTCGATGCCACATTCGCGCTTGAGCGCGGCAGACATCGTCTCGCCTATGTTTTCCGGCATCCCGCCGTCGGCACCCAGGCCGTCGATGAAGCGCTGGAAGGCAGGGGTTGCCATGAAGCGGGCGATCTCCACCTTGTTCGCCTCGCTCACCTCCGGGCCTTCGCTGGCCACGCCCTGCTGGGCCGCCGCGCTGGCCTGGAAGGTGCGGCCCATGTCGGCACCGGCCGGCGTGGCCATGAACTGCTTCCATTCGCCCACCAGCACCGCCCCGTCTTCACCGAGATTGCCGGCGATCTGCTGCTGGAAGTGGGCGTCGAGCAGCTTGCCGATCTGGCTGGACGCACAATCACGCCCGCCCTGGTCCAGCGCCTTCAGCGTCGGGGAGATGCTGAACAGCACTTCGGCGCTGCTCTTGCCCAGCCCGTGCATGCCGAGCTGGTGCATGATCACCGCCACCTCGGCCGGCGTGGCCGGCTGGGCGCTTGCGGTACCGGCCCACAACAGGCCGGCCAGCAGTGCGGTAACGCGCATCAGGCCTTGGCCTCGGCCATCAGGGTCACGAAACGATCGAACAACGGGCCGACGTCGGTCGGTCCCGGCGAGGCTTCGGGGTGGCCCTGGAAGGAGAACGCCGGCACGTCGGTGCGCGCGATGCCCTGGTTGGTGCCGTCGAACAGCGAGCGGTGGGTCACCCGCAAGGTAGCCGGCAGGGTCGCTTCATCCACCGCGAACCCGTGGTTCTGCGAGGTGATCATCACCCGGCCGCTGTCCAGGTCCTGCACCGGATGGTTGGCGCCGTGATGGCCATGGCCCATCTTCAGCGTCTTCGCGCCGGACGCCAGCGCCAGCAGCTGGTGGCCCAGGCAGATGCCGAAGGTCGGCACCCTGGCGTCCAGCACGGTCTTGATCGCGCTGATCGCGTAGTCGCACGGCTCCGGGTCACCCGGGCCGTTGGACAGGAACACACCGTCCGGCTTCAGCGCCAGCACGTCGGCGGCAGGGGTCTGCGCAGGAACGACGGTCACATCGCAGCCGCGTTCGGCCAGCATGCGCAGGATATTGGTCTTCACGCCGTAGTCGTAGGCCACGACCTTGTACTGCGACGGCACGCTGACGAACGCGTTGGCATCCAGGTCGAGCTGGCCTTCGTTCCACTGGTAGGTGGTTTCGGTCGACACGACCTTGGCCAGGTCCATGCCCTTCAGGCCGGGGAAGCTGCGCGCAGCCTCCAGCGCCTTCTCCACGCTGATGCCCTCGCCCGCCATCAGCGCACCGTTCTGGGCGCCCTTCTCGCGCAGGATGCGCGTCAGCTTGCGGGTATCGATGCCGGAGATGGCGACCACGCCACGCTGCAGCAGCCAGTCCTGCAGGGAAACCTGGCTGCGCCAGCTGCTCGGGCGACGCGGCACGTCGCGCACGATCAGGCCGGCCGACCACACCTTGGACGCTTCGTTGTCCTGGTCGGTCATGCCGGTGTTGCCGATGTGCGGGTAGGTCAGCGTGACCATCTGCCGGGCGTAGGACGGATCAGTCAGCACTTCCTGGTAACCGGTCATGGCGGTGTTGAACACCACTTCACCGACGGACAGGCCGGGCGCGCCTACGGATTCGCCCTCGAATACGGTGCCGTCTTCGAGGACGAGGATTGCGGCTTGGGTCACGGAAATCTCACTTTGGCTACCGATGGGGTACCGAAGGTCACGCCTGCGCTCACGGTAAAAACCGGTTGCAAAAAAGCGCGGACGTACGGTTCAGGACCGGTCCGGCTATCGTGTTTCGGCGAGTGCGAATTGTAGACGCATGCGGCGTCCGGCGCCAGCGCCACGTTGCAGGTAGCGCGCCGCGAGATCCTGAACGGTAGCGCCGACCCATGGTCGGCGAGCGCAGCGGGCCCTTCGCGCGGTGCCCCCCCCCCCCGCGCACCCCGTTCAGCCGTTCAGCAGATCCCGCACCCGGTAACTCCCCGGTGCCCGTTCAGCCAGCTGCCGCGCGGCGAACAAGGCGCCGCGGGCAAAGATGTCGCGGTTGGTCGCCCGGTGCACCAGTTCGATCCGCTCGCCCAGCCCGGTGAACTGAACGAGGTGCTCACCGACGATATCGCCGGCGCGCAGGCTGGCGTACTGCGGCGTGGCCCCGCCGCGTCCGGCCGCCGCCCCCAGCGTCAGCGCGGTGCCCGAAGGCGCATCCAGCTTGCGCGTGTGGTGCGATTCGACGATGTCGCAGTCCCAGCCAGCCAATGCCTGTGCGGCGCGCTCGACCAGTTCATCCAGCACCGCCACGCCCAGGCTGAAATTTGACGCCCACACCAGCGGTATCGCCTTGGCCGCTGCATCCAGCGCCTCGCGCTGCGCCTGGCTGATGCCGGTGGTGCCGGAAACCAGGCCCGCGCCGCGTTCCACGCACAGCGCCAGGATCGCATCGAAGCCTTCGGGCAGGCTGAAATCGATGGCCACATCGAACGGCGGAGCGCCGTGCAGTTCCTTGGCGGCGAAGTGCGGGATACCGCCCACCACCCGCTGCGCAGGCGCGCGGCCGGTGTAGGCGCCCACTACTTTCAGCGTCTCGGTATGTTCGGCGGCCAGCCGCAGCAGGGCCTGGCCCATGCGCCCGGAAGCGCCATGGATGAGCAATCGCAGGGGAGTCTGGTTCATCCGGAAAGGCTAGCGGCTGGGCCTGCATTTGCACAGGGGGCATGCGCCCATCGCCTGTGGTGGATGCCTCTACCGCTGCGCTCGCCGAGCGTGGCTCGGCGCTACCGTGGCCCTGGTAGTGACGGCCGCTGGCCGTCCTGCTCCTGCTCCTGGTGGGTGACGACCGTTGGTCGTCACGCTACTGCCCGCCGCTGCGCTCGCCGAGCAGGGCTCGGCACTACCGCACTTAGTGCGCCTTGGGCGGCGTCGGCCCGCAACTGTCACACCCACCGCAGGCTCCGCCGCCGCCGCTGGCCGGCGGTGCGATGCGTCGGCCGAGCGACTGCCGCCAGCCCGGCCGGCCGGAGCGCAGCAGGCCCAGCGCCAATGCACCGCGCGCCTTGCGCACCGTGCCCGGGAACTGCTTCTTCAGCACCACCCACGCACTGGCCAGCACCGCCAGCGCCACGATCAGGTACTGCAGCAGCAGGCCGGCCTCCATCAGCCGCCTCCCAGCGCCACGGTCACCTGATAGGTGACCAGGGCTGCAATGTAGGCTGCGGCAAACAGATACACGGTCGCAAAGCCCACCTGCTTCCACGAATTGGTTTCGCGCTTGATCGTGGCCAGCGTGGAGATGCACATCGGGGCATAGATGAACCACACCAGCAGCGACAGGCCGGTGGCCAGCGACCAGCCGTCACTGACGATCGGGGTCAGTGCGGAAATCGCCGCATCATCATCCGGCGCCGACAGCGCGTAGATGGTCGCCAACGAAGACACCGCCACCTCGCGAGCGCCCATGCCGGGGATGAGCGCGATGCATATCTGCCAGTTGAAGCCGAGCGGGGCGAAGATCGCCGTCATCGCATGGCCGAGCTGGCCTGCGTAGCTGTAGTCGATGGCCGGCATCGTCGCATTGGCCGGCGCACCGGGGAAGGACAGCAGGAACCACAGCAGGATGGTCAGCGACAGGATGATGCCACCGACGCGCTTGAGGAAGATCATGCCACGTTCGTACAGGCCAACCGCCAGGTCGCGCGGGTGCGGGATGCG
Source organism: Stenotrophomonas lacuserhaii (assembly GCF_039674585.1). Lineage (GTDB taxonomy): Bacteria > Pseudomonadota > Gammaproteobacteria > Xanthomonadales > Xanthomonadaceae > Stenotrophomonas > Stenotrophomonas pennii_A. The sequence goes on from NZ_JBDJNU010000058.1 coordinate 11,533, forward strand.
GTATGACGGCAGCTCCAGCATCAGCGGGTGCTCGCTCTTGTCGCGGCGCCACTTCTTCATCACCCAGGACATCAGCAGCGCACTGAAGATGCCCGCCGCGTACAGGCCGAACAGCACCAGTCCCTGCTGGTTGAAGATGCCGACCTTGCCATCGGGAATGAACGCGCCGATCAGCAGCGCATACACCGGCAGGCGTGCCGAGCAGGTCATCAGCGGGGCCACCAGGATGGTCGCCAGGCGATCCCGCGGGTCCTGGATGCTGCGCGTGGCCATGATGCCGGGCACCGCGCAGGCGAAGCTGGACAGCAGCGGAATGAACGAACGCCCGGACAGCCCGGCCGAGGCCATCATGCGATCCAGCAGGAACGCCGCGCGCGGCAGGTAGCCGGATTCTTCCAGCGCCAGGATGAAGGCGAACAGGATCAGGATCTGCGGCAGGAACACCACCACCCCGCCCAGGCCGGCGATGATGCCATCGGTGACCAGGCTGGCCAGCGGGCCTTCCGGCAGCACCGCGCCGGCCCGTTCGCCGAGCCAGCCGAACAGCGCTTCGATCCCGTCCATCATCGGCGTCGCCCAGGCGAATACCGCCTGGAAGATCAGGAACATCACCACCACCAGGGTGGCCAGGCCGAACACCGGATGCAGCAGCCAGCGGTCCAGCGTGTCGTCGATCTTCGCGGTGCGGGTGGGCATGCTGACGGCGGCGTCGAGGATCCCGCGCACCTGCGCGTGGTAGTCGATGCCCTGCCCTTCCACCGCCACCACCGGCGCACCGAGGTGCGGCACCATCGCATCCAGCCGCTCCACCAGCGCCTGCGCGCCATGTTTGCGCACCGCCACGGTTTCCACCACCGGCACGCCGAGCGCACGTTCCAGCGCCGGCACATCGATCTTGATGCCACGACGCTCGGCCGCGTCGACCATGTTCAGGGCCACCACCATCGGCTTGCCCAATTCACGCAGTTCCAGCGCGAAGCGCAGGTGCAGGCGCAGGTTGGTCGCATCGATCACGCACAGCAGTACGTCCGGTGCCGCCTCGCCGGGGTAGAAACCCCGGCACAGGTCACGGGTGATCGCCTCGTCCAGGCTGGCCGGCTGCAGGCTGTAGGCGCCCGGCAGGTCGAGGATGGCGAACTCGCGGCCGGACGGCGCGCGCATGCGGCCCTCCTTGCGTTCCACGGTGACGCCGGTGTAATTGGCGACCTTCTGCCGACTGCCGGTCAGCTGGTTGAACAGCGCGGTCTTGCCGCTGTTCGGGTTGCCGACCAGCGCCACGCGCAGCGGCAGGCTCGCAGCGTTGCTCATGCCGGCGCCCCCTGTTCAGCGGTCACCTGGATGCGCGCGGCCTCACTGCGGCGCAGCGCAAAACGGGTGAAACCGACCTGCACCAGCAGCGGTTCGCCGCCAATCGGGCCGCGCGCCACCAACCGCACGGACTCGCCCTTGACGAAGCCAAGTTCCCTCAGGCGACGGGCGATGGTGTCGTTGGCGTGCGTGTCATGGACGGTTTCGACCACGGCGTTGGCTTGCAAAGGCAGATCGGACAGCGTCACTCGCGCACTTTCCAGTGATAAGAATGGTTATCAATTGTAACATCGCCGCGCCGCGTCATGGCCCATGACCTTTGGACCGCTATGATCCGTACAGGTATCGAGTAATTGCGGACTTTATGACGGATTCCCTGCTGGTCGAGCGCTCCGGCGCCCTGCTTACCCTGCGCCTGCACCGCCCGGCGCTGCACAATGCCTTCGATGACCAGCTGATCGCCGCATTGACCCGCGAGCTGGCGCAGGCCGGCGCGGACCGGTCGGTGCGCGCGGTGGTGCTGGCCGGCGACGGCGCCTCGTTCTCGGCCGGCGCGGACCTGCAGTGGATGCGCGGCATGGCCGCCGCCAGCGAGGCGGACAACCGCCGCGATGCGCTGGCGCTGGCCCACCTGATGCGCACCCTGGACGAACTGCCCAAACCCACCCTCGCACGGGTCCACGGCGCCGCATTCGGCGGTGGCGTCGGCCTGGTGGCCTGCTGCGACATCGCCATTGCCGCCGACAGCGCACGCTTCGGCCTGACCGAAAGCCGGCTGGGCCTGCTGCCAGCGGTCATCTCCCCGTACGTCATCGCGGCCATCGGCCCGCGCCAGGCGCGACGCTGGTTCGCCACCGGCGAGCATTTCGATGCCGCCACCGCACTTCGCATCGGGCTGGTACACGCGGTGGTGCCGGGCGAGCAGCTGGATGCGGCAATCGAGCAGCAGCTCACACTGCTGATGGCGGCCGGACCGGTGGCGGCGGCCAGTGCCAAGACCTTGGTGCGGCACGTGGTGGCCACCCCCGATGCCGATGCACGGGACCAGGCCAATGCCGAACTGATCGCCCGCCTGCGGGTGTCTGCGGAAGGCCAGGAAGGCCTGGGCGCGTTCCTCGGCAAGCGCGCGCCGGGCTGGATCGACGCCGGCTGAGCCCGCGCGTCTTCACGCCATGGCCGCCCTGCGGCGTCGATGCTGCGCGCATCGGCCCGCCCCCGGTGAAGCGGTTCATGCAGCGGGCTGGCCGGTTGCTTCGACGGCCCGCGTATATCTCTCTCGTGGCCACCACTGCGCGCGCCACTTCATCTACAGGATGTTCCGTGATCGTTCCCTCCCGCCTTTCCCGCCCCGCCTGTCCTGCCGCCCGCCCGCAACCGGGGAGGCGCCGCGATGTCTGATTTCGTCCGCATCGTCGAAGTGGGCCCGCGTGACGGCCTGCAGAACGAAAAGCAGCAGGTCAGCACGGCCGACAAGATCGCCCTGATCGACCGGCTGTCCGCCACCGGCCTGCGCAGCATCGAAGCCACCAGCTTCGTCAGCCCGCGCTGGGTCCCGCAACTGGCCGATGCCGCCGAGGTCTACGCTGGCATCGACCGCCGCACCGGCGTGGCCTACCCGGTGCTGGTGCCCAACGAACAGGGGTATGAGCGTGCACTGGCGGCAGGCGTGCAGGAAGTAGCGGTGTTCACCGCCGCTTCGGAAGCCTTCAACCGCACCAACATCAATGCCGGCATCGACGAGTCGCTGGCACGTTTCGAACCGGTCCTGCGCCGGGCCGCCGACGACGGCGTGCGCGTGCGCGGCTATGTCTCCACGGTGCTCGGTTGCCCCTACCAGGGGGAGGTGCCGGTCAGCGAGGTCGTGCGCGTGGCGCGGGCCCTGCATGGCATGGGCTGTTACGAAATATCGCTCGGCGACACCATCGGCGTGGGCACGCCGCGCAAGGCCTTGGCGATGCTGCAGGCCGTCGCCACCGAGGTGCCGATGCAGGCACTGGCCGTGCATTTCCACGACACCTACGGCCAGGCCATTGCCAATATCGCCAGCTGCGTGGAAGCCGGGGTGCGCGTGGTGGACAGCGCGGTCTCCGGCGCCGGCGGCTGTCCGTATGCGAAGGGCGCCAGCGGCAACGTGGCCAGCGAAGATGTGGTCTACCTGCTGCACGGGATGGGGCTGCAGACCGGCGTGGAGCTGGAGCCGCTGGCCGGGATCGGCCGCTGGCTGTCGGCGCTGCTGGGCCGGCCCACCGCCAGCCGCGTCGGCAAGGCGATGGCACCGACATGAGCCGCCGCGGCCCCTGCGACGACCTGGCCGCTGGCGGACATCCCGCCACGCAGAGCGACGCACTGGCCGCACTGGACCATGCGCTGTCCCAGCCGCACCGCGCCGAACAGCACGCGCTGCTGCAGCAGGCCCGGGAGGCCCTGGACGAGGCGATGCAGCAGCGCCACGACGCCGAGCAGCGCTACGCCGCCCTGTTCGACGCGGTGCCCGACCCGGTCAGCATCCTCAGTTCGGCCGGGGTGGTGATGGACCTCAACCGCGCTGGTGTGCGCGCCTACGGCCGTCCGCGCGAGGCCATCGTCGGCCAGCCGATCGAACTGTTGAACCCGGACCTGCCCAGCGACCACCTGGAACCGGTGTGGGCCGCCCTGCAGCGCGGTGACACCTATGTCATCGAAGTCACCAACATGCGCGGTGACGGCAGCCGGTTTCCGGTGGAGGTGCATTCGGCCGGCTTCGAACTGCAGGGCGAACCGTGCATCGTGGCGGTGGCGCGCGACCTGAGCGGGCGCTGGCAGGCCGAATCGCGCTATCGCCTGCTGATGGAATCCATCGACAAGGGCGTGATCCTGTTCGACCGCGAACTGCACGTGGTATCGGCCAATCCGGCCGCGCACCGCATCCTGGGCACGGCCGGCACCGGCTCCAGCCTGCAGACCCTGCTCGACCCCCACGACTGGATCGTGGTGGACGAACACGGGCACCTGCTGGGCCATGATCAGTGGCCGGCCAACCGCTGCTTCCAGGCGGGCCGGGTCATCCGCAGCACCATCGTCGGGCTGTACCACCGTCCCCGTGGACGCATGCTGTGGCTGTCGATCACCAACGTGCCGGTGTTCGGCAATGGGCGCGACCATGCCGACCATGTGTTCGCGATGTTCAGCGACATCACCGAACTCAAGCGCAACAACGCGCTGTTCGACCGCGCCCAGTCGTTGGCCCACATCGGCGGCTGGGAGTGGGATCGCGGCCTGGCGCGCCTGTACCTGACCGACGAAGCGCGCCGGATCCTGGGCCAGGAGCTGCCGCTGGATGACATGCCCGACCTGATGGAGTGCCTGCGCAGCGATGACCGGCTGGCCCTGCAGCAGGCGCTGGCGGCCAGCGTCGTGGCGCGCAGCAGCTTCACCCTGGAACTGCGCGGCCAACGCGCCGATGGCCATTCCTTCTGGGTGCGCATGATCGGCGAGGTGTCCGAAGGCGACGTGGACGCCGCGCGCATCGCCGGCACCGTGCAGGACATCACCGAACGCAAGCAGGCCGAGGAAACCCTGCGCATCCAGGCGCGTACCGATCCACTAACCGGCATCATGAACCGCGATGCGGTGCTCGGCGACCTGGGGGTACGGCTGTCGAACCCGACCCACTGCAAGGTCGCGGTGCTGTACATCGACCTGGACCGTTTCAAGACGGTCAACGACCTGCTGGGCCACAGCGCAGGCGATGAACTGCTGGTGGAGGCCACCCGCCGCATCGCCCATGCGATCGGCACCGAAGGACTGCTGGCGCGTTTCGGTGGCGATGAGTTCCTGGTCATCTGCGATACCCGCGACCAGGCCGATCAACCCGAACGACTGGCGCAGCGCATCACGGCGGCGTTCGAGCCGGCGTTCGTGTTCGGCAACGACGAGTTCGTGGTCACCGCCAGCATCGGCATCGCCTGTGCACCACGCGATGGGGTGCGTCCGCAGCAGCTGATCCAGAATGCCGACACCGCGATGTACGACTGCAAGCGCCGAAGCCGCAACGGCTGGCAGGTGTTCTCACCGGAACTGGCGCAGGCGCAGCACGACCGCCTGCAGATCGAAAGCCGGCTGCACCGCGCGCTGGAAGCCGATGAATTCCGCCTGGTCTACCAGCCGCAGGTGAACCTGCGCACCGGCGAGGTGATCGCCGCCGAAGCGCTGATCCGCTGGCAGAACGAGCAACTGGGCGAGATGCGCCCGGACCTGTTCATCGCCCACGCGGAAAGTACCGGCGACATCGTGCGGATCGGCCAGTGGGCGCTGCGCGAAGCCTGCCGCCAGGTCCGCCAGTGGCAGGACGAAGGCCTCGGGCTGGTGCGGGTGGCGGTCAATGTGTCCTACCGCCAGTTCACCGGCGACGACCTGGCGCTGAAGGTGCGCCAGGCGCTGGATGAGTTCCATCTGCCCGGCACCGCACTGGAACTGGAGTTCACCGAGCGTGTGCTGATCGAGGATGCGCCGGACACCCTGCGCACCTTCGCCCGGCTGCGCGAGATGGGCGTGATGCTGGCCATCGATGATTTCGGCGAAGGCTACAGCGCGCTGAATTACCTGCGCCGGCTGCCGATCCACGGCCTGAAGCTCAGCCAGCTGTTCGTGGAGGGCGTGCCGGGAGACCGCTCGGACATGGCCGTGTGCGAGGCGATCTGCGGGATCGCCCGCAGCCTGGGGCTGGGCGTGGTGGCCGAAGGCATCGAATCCGAAGCCCAGCGCCGCTACCTGATGGGGCTGGGGGTGAATGTCGGCCAGGGTTTCCTGTTCGCCCCGGGGCTGACGCCGGAAGAGTTCGTAAGGAAGTTGAAGTAGGTTTTTTTGCGGTGGTGGGGCAAAGGCGTGATTTGTTGGCTGGGCCGGGCTGGTGGGAGATGCGGGGCACGCGCAAGTACGTCCATGTAGCTCTTCGCGGCTCCTGCCGCTCAAGGCCCCGCATCCCCCACCCGCCCGACCCCGGACAGTTTCCGTGCGCCGCCACCGCGATGGTAGAAAGAAGAAAAGCGGTAGCGCCGACCCATGGTCGGCGGAAACCATCAGACCCCGTTCCCCCACCCTCCGCCGACCATGGG
>NZ_JBDJNU010000059.1:0-17133 GCF_039674585.1 Stenotrophomonas lacuserhaii
TTTCACCGTGCTGCTGGGGTCGTCGAAAGTCACCAGGCCGGCGGTGCCGGAGGACAGTCCGTCGACCACGCTGGTCAGGTTGGTGATGTCGGACGTATTGGTCGTGATGTTGGTTTCGGCCGTGCCGACACGCGTGGTCAGTCCACCGATGCTGGTCGTGTTGGTCGTGATGTTGGTTTCCGCCGTACCCACCCGCGCGTTGGTGGCGAACAGCTGCGAGCCGTTGATCGCATCGGTGCTGTCCGACGCCACGTTGCCGGCCTGCATGTTCACAACTCTACGCTGCAAGGTCGCATTGCCTACTGACACCGTACGCACCGCCGTCGCCGCCGAATCACGTCCGATTGCAACGCCGTCGTTCGCTGACACGGTGGCGTTCAGACCGAGCGCCATGCCGTTTGCCGCCAACTCATCGACGCGCGCACCCCGACCGATCGCAGTGGCATCCTGGCTCAGCGCTTTTGCACCGTAACCAACGGCAGTCGCCTGGGTGAATGCAGTGGATTCATTACCCACCGCGATGCCTCGATTGCCCGTCAGCGTTGCTTCGGATCCGATTGCGATCCCAAGTTGAACAGGTGCCTTGGCGAGGTGGCCGATGGCAACGGAAGACAGACCGGCTTCTGTTTCATTTCCCAGTGCGACCGCGCCGTTGCTGGTCGTACTGGCCGCATTTCCGATGGCGATTGAATTCGTACCCGACCGGGTCGACGCCACCGTCCCATTGACTTTGATGTAGGTATCATCCACCGCCGCAGCATCGATGCTGATCAACTGCGCGCTCAGCGCATCCACCGTGGCATTGGTGCTTGCCAACTGGTCCCCGTTGATGCCCTCGGTACTGCCGGCGGCAACGCTCCCGGCCGCCAGCCCCAACAGCTTGTTGCCATTAAGCCCCAGGGTGCCATTGAGCTCCATGCGGTTGTTGAGGAAAAGGCCGTTGGCATTGAGCACCATCGAACCCCCCGCATTGCCGCCCGCAGACTCTTCCAGCAGTTCGGCAACGCTGGCGATTCCGCAGTTGGCAAAGCTGCCAGAGCCATAACGCCCGGGCGCAGCAGGATCATCGGCGATCCGGTTGCAGGCGCCGTCGGCGGCGTTGTCGACGTAGAAAACGCTGGACTGCGCGACAGGCGCCAACGCAAGGGCCAGCGTTGCGGCCAGCACGGAGAGGGACGGAGCAAGTGCGCGTTCGTAGGAAGTCCTGCTGACGACGTTCATAAACAGCTCCTGGAGCAGATATGCAGCGGTCGAAGACAACAGCGATGGGCAACGGACCCGACGCGCGAGCGAGGGTCCGGCAGCCGCACTCTATACCTGACTGGGGGGCCAAAACGCGCCGCAGCCAGCAAATCTACCCGGGCCAACAAAAAGAGCCGGCTGGGTGGCCGGCTCTTTTCCTCGATTGCGTTGCAGCAGGGTTGGGCTGCGCCTCAGTCAGCCCAGCGACCTGCCCCGGTGGACTGCGGCAGCACCTGGGCGGACAGCGGACGGTCCTCTTCCAGCAGGTTCACCGCGTCGGCCAGGATCGCCGCCGATTCGCGCAGCAGCGGGTCCGGACGCTTTTCCGCGGCCTTCTCACGGGCGGCATCCTTGACGATGTCGCGCTCGTTGCCGGTCAGGCCGTCGTCGTTGCTGTCATCAGCGAGCGGATCCAGGTCCAGGCCCAGCTCCTTGCGCACGGCCTGGCGGTCGGCGCGCTGTTTGTCCTGGCGCTCACGTTCGGTGCGGCGCTCGGCCTCGTTGAGCGAGATGTACTTCTTGGCCTTCTCCTCGCGGAACTGCTGCACGTCCTCGTTCCACCACTGGAACTCCTTGTCAGCGGCAATGCGCGTGTCGTGGCGGCTTTCCAGCTTGGGCAGCAGCGGGCCGAAGTTGCCGTACTGGGTATGTGGCACGGCGGCGATGCGGGTCCACGGCAACGCGTTGTCGTAGGTGCTTTCGCCGAACTCGCTGGCATCCACGCTGGCCGGGAAGGCCAGGTCCGGGACCACGCCCTTGTGCTGGGTGCTGCTGCCACTGACCCGGAAGAACTGCGCGATGGTCAGCTTGACCTGGCCGAAGCGCTGGGCTTCACCACTCGGCCAGCGGTCCAGGTCGACGATGTTCTGCACGGTGCCCTTGCCGAAGGTGGTCTCACCGATCACCAAGCCACGACCGTAGTCCTGGATGGCACCGGCGAAAATCTCCGACGCCGAGGCCGAACCGCGGTTGATCAGCACCGCCAGCGGACCGTCCCACGCCACCGCTTCGCTGCGATCGCTGTTGACGGTGACGCGGCCACCGGATTCGCGCACCTGCACCACCGGGCCCTGCTCGATGAACAGACCGGTCAGCTCGATCGCTTCATCCAGCGAACCGCCGCCGTTGTTGCGCAGGTCCAGCACCACGCCGTCCAGCTTGTCGGTCTTGAAACCGGCCAGCAGCTTGGCCACGTCGCGGGTCGCCGATGCATAGTCGGTCGCGTTGCGGCGACGGCCTTCGAAATCCTGGTAGAACGTCGGCAGCTTGATCACGCCGACCTTGCGCTCGGGCGCTCCGTCCTTGGCCGGGATGGTCAGGGTCTCGCCCTTGGCTGCCTGTTCGGCCAGTCGCACTTTCTGGCGGGTCAGGACCAGGGTGTGATGCTTGCCGTCCACGCCCTCTTCGGCCGGGATGAACTCCAGCCGGACCTGGGTGTCCTTGCTGCCGCGGATCTTCGCGACCACGTCATCGATGCGCCAACCGATCACATCTTCGATCGGACCGGAGGTGCCCTGTCCGACGCCGACGATACGGTCACCGGGCTTGAGTTTGCCGTTCACCGCCGCCGGGCCACCGGCGATGATCTCGCGGATCACCACCATGTCATCCTGGCGCTGCAGCTGCGCGCCGATGCCTTCCAACGACAGCGACATCGCCTGGTTGAAGTTCTCGGCGGTGCGCGGGGTGAAGTAATCGGTATGCGGATCCACGGCGCTGGTATAGGCGTTCAGGAAGAACTGGAACACGTCCTCGCCCTTCAGCTCGTTGACCGACTTTTCCAACGTGGCGTAGCGCTTGTCCAGCGTGGTGCGGATCTCGTCCGGCTTCTTGCCGGCAAGCTTCAGGCGCAGCCAATCGTTCTTCACCGACTTGCGCCACAGTTCATCCAGCTCGGCATCGCTGGTGGCCCACGGCACGTCCTTGCGGTCGTACTCGAACTTTTCGTCGGTGCTGAAATCCGGCTCGCGCTTCAGCAGATTGCGTGCATAGCCCACCCGCTGGCCGACGCGCTGCTTGTACACGGAAAACACCTGGAAGGCCGGCTCCAGTTCGCCGCCGCGGATGGCCGTGGCGATGCCGGCCTCGAACGGGGCGAACTTCGCCACGTCGGCCTGGGTGAAGAACTGCTTGCCGCCGTCGAGGGTCTCCAGGTAACGCTTGAAGACGTCCTTGGAGGTAGCCTCATCCAGCGCGCGCGGCCGGTAGGCATAACGGCTGTCGGACAGCAGCCCGTAGACCAGCTTGGAGGTGGTCGCCTGGTCGGCGGTGGCGGCGGCCGGCAGCGCCGGCCCGTCTGCCTGCGCCGACAGCGCCAGCGGTGCGGTGAGTGCCAGGGCAATCAGGAATGCGGGGGCTTTGAATTTCATGGAATTGCTCAGGGCACCTTGCCGAAAGGAAGACTGCGTGCATTACAGACACCACGACAGTGCCGAAAGTTGCGCGCTTTGTCACCCGCGTTCATGGAACGCGTGTTTCCAGCGTAGACGGGGTCCTGTAGCAGCATGTGAACGAGGATCCGCACCTGGGTAGCGCTGAAGGCAGCGGCAGGAGCCGCTGCCAACGTCGCTTGCGACGGCCCGGAGGGTGCCGGTCAGGAGGCCGGCATCGCCATGCTCGGCGAGCGCAGCGGCGAAAGCGGAAGCGTGACGACCAACGGTCGTCACCCACCGAAGCAGGAAGCGGACGGCCAGCGGCCGTCCCTACCCCGGTAGCGCCGAGCCATGCTCGGCGAACGCAGCGGCAACCGCTCAGGCGACGCCGGCGCCCTTGGCCTGCACGTCGGCGTGGTACGACGAGCGCACCATCGGGCCCGACGCCACGTGGCTGAAGCCCAGTTCGTAGCCGTAGTCTTCCAGCGCCTTGTAGTCTTCCGGCGTCCAGTACTTGAGCACGGGGTGGTGGTGCGCGGTCGGCTGCAGGTACTGGCCGATGGTGATCATGTCCACGTCGTGCGCGCGCAGGTCGCGCAGGGTGGCCTTGATCTGCTCGAACTCCTCGCCCAGCCCGAGCATGATGCCGCTCTTGGTCGGCACGCCCGGGTGCTGCGCCTTGAAGTTCTTCAGCAGGGTCAGCGACCACTGGTAATCCGCGCCCGGACGCACGTTGCGGTACAGGTCCGGCACGGTTTCGATGTTGTGGTTGAACACATCCGGCGGGTTCTGCGCGAGGATTTCCAGCGCGCGTTCCATGCGGCCCTTGCCGCGGAAGTCCGGGGTCAGCACTTCAATGCGGGTGCCCGGCGACTTCTCACGGATGGCGGTGATGCAGTCGACGAAGTGCTGGGCACCGCCATCGCGCAGGTCATCGCGGTCGACGCTGGTCACCACCACGTACTTCAGGCCCATGTCGGCCACGGTCTGGCCAAGGGTGGCCGGCTCGTTGGCATCCGGCGGCTTGGGTCGGCCGTGGGCCACGTCGCAGAACGAGCAGCGCCGGGTGCAGACCTCGCCGAGGATCATGAAGGTCGCGGTGCCGTGGCTGAAGCACTCGTGGATGTTGGGGCAGCTGGCCTCTTCGCAGACCGTCACCAGGCGGTTCTCGCGCAGCTTGGCCTTCAGGTTCTGCACCGCATTGCCGGAGGGAATGCGCACGCGGATCCAGGACGGCTTGCGCAGCACCGGCGCGTCGGCGAACTGCACCGGCGAGCGGTTGATCTTGTCACCACCCAGCTGTTTGACGCCGGCCTGCAACGGCGCGGCGGCGGGAGCGGAATCGCCCTGCAGCATCTGCAGGGGAATGGTGCGGGCAGTCTGTTCGGTCATGGTGTTCCCGGCGGCAACGGGGCCGCGTGGTATGGGTTCGGTCAGGCAGACAGGTCCGGCTGCGTGGAGGACGGCTGCAGGTGCAGGCCGAACTGGCGCGCCAGGTTGTCCAGCAGGACGGGCTTGACGGCTGCCATGCCGGAGGGCCCGCCCAAGTCTACCATCGTGGTCACCTGCAGCCCCTGGTAACCGCAGGGATTGATGCGGCGGAACGGCTCCAGGTCCATCGCTACGTTGAAGGCCAGGCCATGGAACGTGCAGCCGCGGCGGACCCGGATGCCCAGTGCGGCCACCTTGGCCCCACCCACGTACACACCCGGCGCGCCGTCCTGGCGTTCGGCGCCGATATTCCACTCAGCGAGGGTATCGATGATGGCCTGTTCGATCCGGCACACGTAATCACGCACCCCGATGCCGAGCCGCGGCAGGCGCAACAACGGGTAGACCACGATCTGGCCGGGCCCGTGATAGGTCACCTGGCCGCCGCGGTCCACTTTCACTACCGGGATGTCACCCGGGGCGAGCACGTGTTCGGGCTTGCCGGCCTGGCCCAGGGTGAAAACCGGGTCGTGCTCGACCACCCATAGTTCGTCGGCAGTGTCGTCGTCGCGCTGGTCGGTGAAGCGCTGCATCGCGCGCCAGACCGGTTCGTAGGGCTGGCGACCGAGGTCGCGGACGATCGCGGGTTGGGATTCACGGCCCTGGGACGATTGACGGCCAGCGGCCGTCACTGCCGGCTCGGGTTGACGGCCAGCGGCCGTCACTACGGGAGCTAGAGCGTCCACTTTACTTCCGGATGCTCGCGCAGCACCTCGTGGGCGAGGTCGTACTGGGCGCGGTCACGTGCACTGAATGCCATGCGCACCGACACGTACTTGCCGTTGGACGAGTGCTTCCAGCTGATCTGCTCGCTGAGCACGTCAATGCCGGCGGCCATCAGCAACCTGGGGAGTTCCACTTCCAGCCCGGAGTTGGCCGCGCCCATGGCGCTTAGCTCGAACTGCCCGGGGAACTGGAAGCCGTGTTCGGGATTGTCGGACTTGATTTCCATCCGCCCATTATCGGGCCGCTGGAGGTCAAACCCAAGGGGGGCGCGGAACGGTAGTGACGGCCGCTGGCCGTCATGCCTTTCGGGTGGGTGACGACCGTTGGTCGTCACGCCTTGCCTCCTGCCGCTGCGCTCGCCGGGCATGGCCCGGCGCTACCAGCCGACGGCGGCCAAGGGCCGCCGTGCGCCTTACCTGGCCAGCTGCATGGACGTGGAATTGACCCAGCCCTTGTTGCCCATTTCGTCTTCCACTTCCCACATCGTGCCGTCCTTCTGGCCGGTGGGATACAGCAGCATGCCCGGTTCCAGGTCGCGTACGGCCGCACCGGTGCCCTTGGAATTGGACAGCAGGCGCCCGGCCTTCAGCATGGTCACCGCCTGGCTGCTGTTGGCCGCGGAGGCATCGGCCGGCAGCCCGCCCAGCTCGCTGACCATGTTGGTGTAGGCCTGCAGGTAGGCCAGCGTGATGACCTGGCCCAGTTCGGTGTTGGCATAGCCGCCCACGCCCATCGCACCGATGCCGCCACCGCCGAACAGGCCGCCACCGGCACCCCAGCCCAGGTCGGTCTTCTTCGAGTTGCCTTCCACGATCGCGACCTGTTCGGAGGAGCGCACGTCGGTCAGCGTCAGGGTGACGTCGGCGGTCTTGCTGCGGAAGTTCAAACCGCCCACCACCGCGCCGGCCTTGCCACCGATCAACCCGCCCAGCAGGCCACCGATCGCATTGCCACCGGCGTTGCTGTTCTGCGAAATCAGGTCCGGCACCAGCACGTAGTCGGCCGCGCGGATCTGCCCCTTGCCGATGTTCGAACGGCCGCGCAGTTCGCCTTCCGCGGCCAGCGCGCGCTCGGCCTGTGCAGCAGCCATGCCGACGCCACGGTCGACCAGGGTGAAGCACTTGGACTTGTTGACGAACACCTTGATCAGCTTGGACGGCGCCGGCAACTGCTGGCCGGTCCACCAGTTCACCACGTCTTCCGGTTCGATCACCGAAATCGAGCCCAGCGGCTTGGTGCAGACCGGGATCTGCGCCTGGCCCTGCTTGCTCTGCTCCTGTGCGGAGGTACGGCTGGAACTGAAGCTGTCGCGCAGGCCAGCCGATGCGGGCGCACTGACGGCCATCAGGCCCGCGCCCAGCACGGCGGTGACCACGAGGGTGGCAAACGAATTCTGTTGGGTCATGTCTGTTGTCCAGCGCGACTGCCCGTTGCAGGCGGCGCGCAATCCATGGGTTTGAGAGAGGCCGGTGGTGGCAGGCCGGAATCCTTGAACAGCGCCCTCTGGCGCCGGCGCAGAGGATAAAACACCGCTGTGCCAACGGCAACCGCAGCTGAACGGCGGTCCAATTGAGCGCCTTTCAGCCTACGAAAGCGTGATGGCAATCACGGTTTATGACCCACCTGTGGGACGGTACGAAGGCGTGCCGGGCAGGTCCACGTACGGAACGGATCAGACCGGCCAGGACGGTCGATCCGATTTCACATCCGCGCTACCGTATTTAGGCGAAAAACGTCAAAACAGCCCTCTGGACTTCCATGCACCCCACGCGTATCGCGGCAGCCCTCGGGCTGACCAGCCTGATGGCCCTCGCCCTCCCCGCCCACGCCCACGCCGCCGATCAATGCAGCCAGAGTGCGCTGGCCGATCATCCCCCGCAGATCAATTTCCGCGTGGACAACGACCTGTTCGGTGGTGCCGACCAGGACCAGGGCTATACCAATGGTGCGCAGATCACCTTCGTGTCCCCGAACCTGGTCGACTTCACCGATGACCCCTGCCTGCCGCGCCTGGCGCGCTGGGTGAACAGCCACCTGGAAGCGCTGCATCCCGGTGAGTTCGAACAGCAGAACATGATCTTCAGCGTGGCCCAGGGTATTTTCACCCCCAGCGACTTCACCCGGAAAGACGTCATTGAAGATGACCGCCCGTATGCCGGCGTGCTGGTGGGCAGCTTCGGGTACAACGCGCGGCGCGGCAATTACCTGCAGACCACCCAGCTGACGCTGGGCGTCGTCGGTCCGTGGGCACTGGGCAAGGAAGTGCAGGATGGTGTGCACGACCTGCTGGGTGATGACAAATTCCAGGGCTGGGACAACCAGCTGCACAACGAGCCGGTGGTGATGCTGACCCATGAGCGGATGAACCGCTGGCCGCGCGACGCCACCGGCAACGCCAGCGGCTGGGGGTGGGATGCGATCAGCCATTACGGCGGCGCGGTCGGCAACCTGGCCACCCATCTCAATGCGGGTGGCGAGGTGCGCTTCGGCTGGAAGCTCCCCGATGACTTCGGCAGCACGCCGCTGCGCCCGGCCGGTGAAAACACCGCCCCCTCGCGTGGCGGCAGGCCCAGCGGCTGGTCGTGGCACCTGTTCGCCACCACCGATGCGGCGTGGGTGATCCGCGATATCACCCTGGATGGCAACACGTTCCGCAACAGCCACAGCGTCGACAAAAAAGCGGTCGTGGCGCAGGGCGGCTACGGCCTGGCGGTGATGCGCGGGCGTTGGAAATTCGCCCTGGCGCGGTACCACAGCACCAAGGAATTCGACGGACAGCGGCAGTCGCCGATCTTCGGCAGCTTCACCATCAGCCGTTCACTGTAAGCCGGCGGGAAGGCCGCCGGCGGATACACACCTGCCGCCCCTTGGCACGCGATCCTATGCAGCCGGCGCCGCATCTCCATCGGACGCGACTGACGGTGGGTGACGACCGCTGCTGGTGGGTGACGACCGTTGGTGGTCATGCTTCTGCCGTTTGCCGCTGCGCTCGCCGACCATGGGTCGGCGCTACCGCTGCTTTCGGTAGTGACGGCCGCTGGCCGTCATGCGTTTGCTTTGGCAGCAGAAAGCCCGCGATTCGCATCGCGGGCTTTCCGGGAATAACGAGGATGACGGCCAGCGGCCATCGCTACCGTCGTCGGTTATTCAGATTCCCACCACATCCAGAAGCTGTGCCACAGACGCTTGAAGAAGCCGGCTTCTTCCACCGCGGCGATCGCCACCAGCGGTGCCTGCGCGACCACCTTTCCATCCAGCGTCACCTTCAGCGTGCCGATCTGCTGGCCGGCGGTGAACGGCGCGACCAGCGATTTCGGCACGTCGATGCTCGGCTTCAGGTCGTTGTAACGGCCACGCGGCAGGCTGACCAGCATCGGCTGGGCCACGCCCAGCTGCACGGTGTCGGCAGTGCCCTTCCATACCTTGTGCTCGGCGACGACCTTGCCCGGCTCGTACAGACGGTGGGTTTCAAAGAAGCGGAAGCCCCAGTTCAACAGCGCCAGGCTGTCGTCGGCACGCTGCTTCTCCGATGCGCCGCCCAGCACCACCGCGATCAGGCGCTGGTCGCCGCGCTGCGCGGAGCTCATCAGGCAGTAGCCTGCGGCGGAGGTGTGGCCGGTCTTGATGCCGTCCACGCTGCCATCGCGCCACAACAACAGGTTGCGGTTGGGCTGCTTGATGTTGCCCACGGTGAATTCCTTCACCTTGTTGTAGGCATAGGTTTCCGGGTAATCGCGCACGAACGCGCGGCCCAGCAGCGCCAGGTCGCGCGCCGTGCTGTGGTGGCCTTCGGCGGTCAGGCCGTGGGCGTTGACGAAGTGCGAGTTGGTCATGCCGATCTTCGCGGCGTAGCTGTTCATCAGCGACGCGAACGCTTCTTCGCTGCCGGCCACGTGTTCGGCCAACGCGATCGCGGCATCGTTGCCGGACTGGATCGCCATGCCCTTTTCCATGTCTTCCAGACGCGCGGTCTGGTTGACCGGGAAGCCGCTGTAGCTGCCGTCGGTACCGGCGCCGCCTTCGCGCCATGCGCGTTCGCTCATCATCACCTGGTCGTCGGGCTTGACCTTGCCGTTCTTCACTTCGGCGGCAACGACGTAGCTGGTCATCACCTTGGTGATGCTGGCCGGGGCGAGCTGGGCATCGACGTTTTCACCGGCGAGGACCTGGCCGGACGCGTAGTCCATCAGGATCCAGGCTTTGGACACGCTGGGGACGGGGGCCGGCGGCGTCGCCACGGCGGTCGGTGCAGTGGCCGCAGCCGGGGCGGCCGGGGTCGGCAGCGGGGTCTGGGCATGGGCCAGGCCCACCAGCAGGGTGGCGGCCAGCGCGGTGGCGGCAAAACGGAATTTCATGGGCGGGCAGGCTCCTGGAGCGGCCAAGGTCGGAAGGGGAAACGACCGCCATTGTAGGCGGTCGGCAAGCGGGGCGCGGCGGGCCCTCAGGCCACGCAGCGGGGCGTCATTCCTTGACGATCTGCGGGGCGCCGAAACCCAGACCGGCAATGCGGCCGGCAAGTTCCGTCGCATTGGCGTGGTCGTTGGCCGGCACGCGCAGGCGCCACAGCGTGCGGCCGCCAGCGGCGATGTCGCTGATGGTCGCGCCGACGATGCCGGCAGCGGTCAACTGGCCCTGCGCGCGGGTGGCGTTGTCGCGGCTGGCGAAGCTGGCCACCTGCAGGAGCACGTTGCCGAGGACTTTTTCGGACAGCGTGGGCGACGGAGCCGCGGCGGCGGCGGTTGCCATGGCGGCGGGACGGGCGGTTGCGGCGGGTTTATCGGATTGACGGCCTGCGGCCAGGGATTGACGGCCGGCTTCAGGGGATTGACGGCCAGCGGCCGTCACTACCGGCGCGGCGGGTTTGCCGGTGGCTACGCGCACGTTGTTGTCGCGCATCCAGCGGTCGAAGTTGTCGGCCGAACCGGGCTTGGCGCTGTCGGCGACGCGGTAGCGGTAGGCCTCGGCGCCGGTGGGGGTCTTTGCGGCGGCGGCCACCGCACGCGGCGCCGGTGCCGGCGTGGCCACAGCCGGTGCTTCGGCTGGCAGCCGGTTCACCAGCGCATCGATGGCCGACGGCGCGGCCGCCGTGGCGGCGACCATCGTGGTGGCGCGGCGTTCGGCACGGGTCGGCGTGGCGTCGGCCAGCAGGTTGCCCTCGCCGGGCTGCAGCGCGCGCACTTCCACGTTGCCGGTGCCGCGCTGGGTGATGCCCAGGCGCACGGCAGCCGCGTAGCTGAGATCGATCACGCGGCCGTCGTGGAACGGGCCCCGGTCGTTGACCCGCACGATCACCGATTCGCCGTTGTCCAGGTTCGTCACCCGGGCGAAGCTCGGCAGCGGCAGGGTCTTGTGCGCGGCGGTGAACTGGTACATGTCATAGACCTCGCGGTTGGAGGTCAGGCGCCCGTGGAACTTGGCACCGTAGTAGGAGGCCGTGCCCTTTTCGGCATAACCCCGGGTGCTGTCCATCACCTTGTACTTCTTGCCCAGCACTTCATACGGGGAGCGGTTGCCGATGGCCGAGCGCGCCAGGGCCTGCACTTCCGGCTCCGGGATGCAGGCCACGTTGGGGATGTAGGTCGGCGTGGTGTCCTTGACCCCCGGCTTGTACAGGCCGCCAGCGGTGTAGTTGCCGCGGGTGGCGAGGTCTTCCGACGCGGCCGCATACGGGGAGCCTTCCGGGCAGTGCGCGGGACGGCCGCCGCCCTTGCCCTGCACCACCGTGGTGGCCGGCTTTCCGCCCGTGCTGGCGGTTCCACCGGGTTTTTTGGGCGCGCTGCTGCATGCGGCCAGCGCAAGGATCAACGCTCCGGGGACCCACCATCTGATGTTCATGCCGGTGGCAGCTCCTGTCCTGCGATGGCCTGCGACAGCTGGAACACCGCCATCGCGTACATCTTGGAGATGTTGTAGCGGGTGATGGCGTAGTAGTTCTGGAAGCCCAGCCAGTACTGCTTGCCGGTGCTGCCTTCCAGCGTGATCGGGGTGGCAGTGGCGCCGGGCTGCACGGCGGCGTTCGGCGTATAGCCGCGTGCAGCCAGGTCCTGCAGCGACCAGCTCGGGGTCCATTCGGTCGGATTGAATTCTTCGCGGCCGGCCGCCAGCGTGGCCGGCACGGCAACCTGTCCGCCGCGCACCCAGCCGCCCTTCTTGACGAAGTAATTGGCGATGGACGAGAACACGTCGTCGTAGCTGTTGAACAGGTCGCGGCGACCGTCGCCGTTGCCGTCGACGGCGAAATCCAGGTAACTGGACGGCATGAACTGGCCCATGCCCATCGCCCCGGCATAGCTGCCCTTGAGCGTGGTGATGTCCAGCTTTTCGTCGCGCGCCAGCACGAAGGCCTTGGCCAGTTCGTCGCGGAAGAACAGTTCGCGGCGCACTTCGCGTTCCAGCTTGGCCGGGTCGCCGCTGCGCGGGTAATAGAAGGCCAGGGTATACAGCGCATCCAGCACGCGGTGATTGCCGGTGTTGCCGCCGTAGCTGGTTTCCACGCCGATGATGGCGACGATGACTTCGGCCGGTACGCCGGTGCGCTGCTGTACGCGCATCAGTTCATCGCGGTGTTCGGCGAGGAACTTCCTGCCGCCGTCGATACGCGCCTGGCTGATGAAGATCGGGCGGTACTCGTTCCACGGCTTCACCCGCTCCGCTGGGCGCGACATGGCGGCGATGATCGGCTGGCGCACCTGCGCCTGGTCCAGCACGCTGGCGAGGTAGGCCGGATCGAGCTTGTGCGCGGCGGCGGTGTCGCGGATGAAGTTGGCGCGCGCGATGTCAAACGGGACAGGGGTGAGATCAACCGGCGGTGCGGTAGCCGCAGCCGATTCGGGCGCGGCTTCAGCCGGTCCCTTGTTCTGCCCGGGCGCTGGCTTGTGCGGCGCCACGGATGCCTGCGAAGGCGACGGAGGACTCGACGGCTGGGTCGCGCAAGCGACCAGGCCGAGGGTGAGCATGCAGGCCAGAGTACGTCGGATCATCGCCGCAGGTTAGCAGGTCATGGATGAAATAAAACCCCTAACACCATGAATAGCAAAGGATTGGTTAATTCACTCCCGCTATGTGAAGCCTGCGTGAAAACCGGCAACGAGCAAGCCGGTTGCGCCCCCATCCCCCGACGGGCGCAACCGGCCTGACGGACCATCCAATGCTGCCCCCTGCATCTCCCCAGAGCAGGCGGCAAAACGTGAGGTCGTGCTGCGGTTCGTCAGATGGTCGGCGTAAAGATGAACGCGCCCTGCCTGACCGGCGCCATTGTGCAGGCCGTTTGCGTCAAGTCCATTGATTCGGATCAACCATGTTCGGAACTGTGACCCACTGCGCACTTGAAGTGTGAAATCTTCATCGCAGGGCAACGAATCGCGCTGGGTGCCGCCGACCCGTGCTCGGCCGAGTCCTGACGCGCCGCTGCGCTCGCCGAGCATGGCTCGGCGCTGCCAGGCGCTACCGGTAGCCGCCATGTACCGGGTTGTGGCTGCGCACCGCCATCACCAGCCCGAAGCCGGCCAGCAGCGAAACCGCCGACGTGCCGCCGTAGCTGATCAGCGGCATCGGCACGCCCACCACCGGCAGCAGGCCGGAAATCATGCCGCCGTTGACCAGCACGTAGACGAAGAACGCCAGTCCGGTGGCGCCGGCGAGCAGGCGTGAATAAGAGTCGCGCGATTGGCTGGCGATCCACAGGCAGCGGCCGATCACCACCAGATACAGGGCCAGCACCAGCGCCACGCCGATCCAGCCGAACTCTTCGCTCAGCACCGAAAATGCGAAGTCCGTCGTCTGCTCGGGAATGAAGTTCAGGTGCGACTGCGAGCCCTGCCCCCAGCCCTTGCCATCCAGCCCACCGGATCCGATCGCGATCTTGGACTGGATGATGTTCCAGCCCGCGCCCAGCGCGTCCATTTCCGGGTCCAGGAACATCATGATGCGGTCTTTCTGGTACGGCATCAGCAGCCAGAACCAGGCCACCGGCGCGATCGCGGCCACGCCGCCCACGCCCAACCCCACCCACCACCAGGGCAGGCCGGCCAGCAGCAGCACGAACACCCCGCTGGCGGCGATCAGCACGCCGGTGCCGAAGTCCGGTTGCAGCATCACCGCCGCGGTCGGCGCGCCGATGATCAGCATGCTGACCAGCACGGTGTTGAAGCGCGGCGGCAGCGGCATGCGGTGCAGGTACCAGGCCACCATCATCGGCAGGCTGACCTTCAACAGTTCGGCCGGCTGCAGGTAGAACAGCTTGAGGTCCAGCCACTGGCGGCCGTATTTGCCGGTACCGATGGCGAAAACGGCCAGCAGCGGGATCATCGAAATGGCGTAGATCATCGGCGTGGCCGAGCGGATACGCAGGATCGGCACCCGCGAAATGCCCCACATCGCCGCCAGGCCCACCGCAAAGCGCGCCCCCTGGGCGAAGACCAGGCCATCGCCCCCGGCGCTCTTCAAGGTGGCCAGGCCGATCACCATCAGGGCGCCGAGCGCCGCGCACAGCATCCAGTCCAGGGTGCTGAAGAAGCGCACCAGCATGTCGCCGGCCCAGCGCAGGAAGTCCTTCATCGGGCGGGCTCCGGGGAGAGCGTCCGCCGATCATGGATCGGCGCTACCGGGGCGGCGGGCTCCGCGACCGGCGGACCGACCTGCACCGGCAGCTCGCCGGCGTCCAGCGCGGCGGCATCGCCGCTGGCGCGCGCGCTGCTGTCTTCATTGTCGAAAGCGGTGGCACCGAAGGCCACGCTGCCACGCTCCACGTCCAGCGGCAGCACGCCCTCGGGCATCTTGCCCAGCAGCCAGGCATCGAACACCTTGCGCGCGATCGGCGCGGCTGCCGAACCGCCGTAGCCACCGCCCTCCACCGCCACCGCGATGGCGATGACCGGGTTGTCTGCCGGCGCGAAACCGACGAACAGCGAACGATGGCGCAGGTGCAGCGGCAGGCTGCGCGGATCGACGGCTGCCGTGCCCTTGCGGCTGATCACCTGCGCCGTGCCGGTCTTGCCGGCCATGACATACGGCGCCCCGGCGGCCATGCGCGCGCCGCTGCCGCCTGGCTGCATGGTCGCCATCATGCCTTCGCGCACCGCCTGCACGTTGTTCGGATTGGGGCTGAGCGGCTTGGTTTCACTTGCCGGCGTCATGCTCCAGTCGCTGTCGAAGCCGGCGCGCTGCTGCATCACCAGGTGCGGCGTGCGCAGCTGTCCACTGGCGATGCCACTGACGCCGCGCACCAGCTGCAGCGGCGTCACTTTCCAGTCGCCCTGGCCGATGCTCACGTTCACCGTGTCACCGGGATACCAGCGTTCCTTGCGGGTCTTGGCCTTGTACGCCGGCGAAGGCAGGATGCCGCCGATCTCGCCGGTCAGGTCGATACCGGTCGGCTTGCCGAAGCCGTAGTACTCCATGTAGTGGTCGAAGCGCTCGATCCCCAGGTCCAGCGCCAGCCGGTAGTAGTACGTATTGACCGACTGGGCGATGGATTTGCGCAGGTCGGTCCAACCATGGCCGCCACGATGCGCATCGCCCCACCCGCGGCTGGTGCCGGGCAGGTAGAACATGCCGGTGGAAAGCACCTTGTCCTCCGGCTTGCGCACCCCGGCATCCAGGCCGGCCAGGCCGATCAGCGGCTTCAGCGTCGAACCCGGCGCCACCCCGCCCAGCACCAGGCGGTTGAACTGCGGGCGCGAGGGGTTGTCGTTGAGCGCGCGGAAATCGGCATGCGAAATGCCGTTGACGAACAGATTGGCGTCATACGAAGGCAGGCTGACCATCGCCAGCACTTCGCCGGTGCGGGGGTCCATCGCAACGGCCGCGCCTTCCTGCACGCCGAAGGCGGCCACCATCGCCCGCTGCAGGTCGGCATCGATGGAAAGCTTCAGGTCGGTACCGGACTGCGCCGCCACCCGGCCCACGGTCCGGATCGCACGGCCCTGCACGTTGGTCTCCACCTGCTCGTAGCCCACCCGGCCGCGCAGTTGTTGTTCGTAGTAACGTTCCAGCCCGGATTTGCCGATGTGGGTCAGGGCCGCGTTGCCTTCCCCCAGCATCTCCAGGTCCTTGTCATCAACCCGGCCGACATAGCCGATGACATGCGCGAACAGATCGCCGAAGGGATAGCGACGGGTCAGGTAGGGCTCCAGCTCCACGCCGGGAAAGCGCCAGCGGTCCACCGCGAAGCGCGCCATCTCCTCTTCGCTGACGCGCAGCTTCAGGGTGACCGGCAGGAAACTGCGACGCGCCTTGCGCGATCGGTTGAACGCCTCGATTTCCTCCGCGCTCAGGGGGAATATCTTCGCCAGCCCGGCCAGCGTGGCGTCCATGTCCTTGACCTTGTCCGGGGTGACGTCCAGGCGGAACGCCGGCACGTTCTCGGCCAGCAGGCGGCCGTTGCGGTCGTAGATCATGCCGCGGCCGGGCACCACCGGACGCGGCTTGATGCGGTTGGCCTCCGAGCGCGTGGCGTAGATCTCGTGGTCCATCACCTGCAGCTTGAAATACCAGCCGCCCAGCCCGCCCAGGCACAGCAGCACGCCAAGGAACCCCAGTGCCGCGCGACGGCGGAACTGTTCGGCCTCGGCATGCGGATTCTTGACCGCGCGGCGCGAACTCATGTCAGCGCGTCCATGTCAGCGCCCGCGCCGCCCGAAGCGCACTGCATCCAGCAGCACGAACACCAGCGGCCACAGCGCCATGCCCAGCAGCGGCGCCCACCAGTAGGCCCACGGCAGGGTGGGCTCACCCACCACCACGTGCACCACGGCACTGACGATGCGGTCGTTGAACAGCAGGCCGCCGATGGCGAGGATCTGCTGGGACATCGGGAAGAAGCGGATGCGGGCACGGAAGCGCTGCAGGATGAAGGCCATGATCACCAGCCGCAGCGCCTGTTCGCCGAGCACGCCGCCGTACAGCAGATCGGCGATGACGCCGGTGGCGAAGGCCACGCCCAGGCCGACCCGGTCAGGCGCTTCGATGACCCAGTAGGCCAGCACCAGTGCCAACCAGTAGGGCCGCAGCGGCTGCAGCAGCACCGGAAGCGGCAGCAGCCCGAGCAGCAGTGCCACCACCAGGCTGAGCGGCAACACCCAGCGGTTGTCACGCAGGCGGCTCACGGTCGCACCTCGGTGGTGGCGGCTTCGGTGGGTTCCCGCCGAGCATGGCTCGGCGCTACCGGAGCCGCGGCTGCCCCGGTGGGTGAGGACCGTTGGTCGTCACGCGTGGTGGGTAGTGGACGGGGCGGGGGCGCGACCCACCCTTTTATTAAGGCCCCCGGCCGCCACCACCCGGGGGGCTGGGGGGGGGCGCTCAG
>NZ_JBDJNU010000060.1:0-14291 GCF_039674585.1 Stenotrophomonas lacuserhaii
GTGCACCTGCCCCCCCGGGTGGGTCCCGCCGGTTGGGCGCCCCGCGTCGCCCGGCGCTGGGGCGGCCCCCCACCGGGTCGTCACCCACCGGATTGGTCGTCACCCACCGGATTGGTCGTCACCCACCGGGTTGGTCGCTACCTGCCAGGCTGGCCGTCCCCGCCCACTGCAGTGTTCAGTGCAGCGAATCCAGCGCGGTTTCCACCGCGTCCAGGTTCGGCAGCAGCGCGCTCTGCTCACCCAGCAGCACACGCATGTGCACGCTGTCGGGAAGGGTTTCTTCGGACGCATCGGCCAGCAGGCCATCGCGCGGCACCGAAATCAGCTGCGGGAAGCTCTGCGTCAGCAGCGCGAAATACGGGCGATGGGCATTACCGGCCAAGGCCTTGAGCACCACCACCTTGTTGTTGCCGCCGATGCTTTCCTCACCCAGCCCGGACAGCCGCGCAAAGGACACCAGCGGCACGTCCCAGCCGTGCCAGGCCAGCGTGCCCAGCAGCCAGTCAGGACCTTCTGCGCTCGCGTGCACCTGCACCTTGGCCATCATTTCGGCCACCGTGGCATTGGGCAGCAGCACGCGTTCGGGGCCGGACTGGATCAGGACCCCGCGGATCTCATCGTTGTTGGCATGGCTCACTGCGCTTCCCCTTGTTCCGGACGTGCCCAGCGGGCACTGATGGCCTGCGCGAGCTCCTGCGGCTCGCCGGCGAACATGCCAGCGGCCACTACGGCGGTGGCGGCGGCCGGGTCGTAGCAGCCCTCGCCCACCTGGCCGCCGACCCAGGCACCGGCCTCGGCCAGCGTCAGTGCCGGGTCGACCTGCATCAGGTCGGCACCGCTGAGCAGGATGACCGCGCTTTCGTCCGGCGGCAGCAGCGCCAGTTCCAGCCCCTGCGGTCGGCTTTCGAACTGCAGTCCGCCATCACGCAGCGCCGTGGCGGTGTCGTCGGACAGGATGTAGACATGGCCTTCCAGCACATCTTCGCCGGTTTCGGCGAGCAGCACCGGCAGCGGGGAAACCCGTGCCATCTGCTTGACCAGATTGCCGTAGCGCGCGCCGTCCAGCGGCATCCGCACCAGCAGCGGCACGTCCAGCGCCGACGGCAGCGCCGCCAGCAGGCGTCGCAGCGCATCAGGGCCGCCGATGCCGGCCAGCACCACCACCGCGCCGCGCGCGCCGCGTCGTGGACCGGTGCTGGGCGCGGTGTCTTCCATGTCCACCAGCGACAGGTGTCCGGAGTCGAACACAGGCAGCGCCGGCGGCGCTGCGGTCTCGCGGGCCACCACAGCGGGTGCGGCGTCCTCATCGAGCAGCGCCCAGCGGCTGTGGTCACCCATCGGCGGCGGCGCTACCGCGCCTGCATCGGCAGGCGTGGCAGGGGCGTCGCGGTCGGCGTGGGCTTCCGGCAGGTCTGCAGCCAGCATCTGCTCCAGCGTCTGCGGCTCCTGCCACTGCGCGGGTGCTTCATACAGGCTGTCGCCGGCCAGCAGGTCCGCGGCATCGGCCGCTTCGTCGAGGTGGAAATCCAGCGGCGCATCGACGTGCAGCTGTGCGGGCGTATCCGGCATCCCGGGTTCGATCTGCAGGTCCTCTTCGACTTCCGCACCGGGCGGCAGCACTTCACGATGGCCATGCAGCTTGGCCGCCAGGTGGCGTGCCCAACGCTGGGTTTCCCAGCCTTCGCGGCGCGCCGCCAGTTCGGCCTCGTCGAACACCAGGGTGAAAGCCGGCGAAGACAGCGCGTCATCCAGCCGCTCCAGCGCGGCTTCCACGGCAGGCTCCAGCGCGATCACCACGGCCTGCGGAGCGAGCGCGATCAGCGTTGCAGGATCCAGCGCATCGGGATCTTCTTCCAGCACCAGCGCCACGTCGGCCTGCACCAGCGCCTCGCGCAGGCGGTCGCGGGCCGCGCCCGGGCGTGCCAGCAGCGCGACGGCCGGTGGCAGGCTTGCATCATTCTCGGACACGGGCGATCCCCAGCAGGTCGTACACGTTGCGCATCAGGTCCAGCTCCTGGTATGGCTTGCCCAGGTAACGCTGCACGCCGATTTCGAAAGCGCGCTGGCGATGCTTGTCGCCGCTGCGCGAGGTGATCATCACGATCGGCACGTCGCGGTAACGAGGATCGGCGCGCATCGCGGTGGCCAGCTCGTAACCGTCCATGCGCGGCATCTCGATGTCCAGCAGCATCAGGTCGGGTACGCGCTCTTCCAGGCGCTCCAGCGCTTCCACGCCATCGCGCGCCACGCTGACTTCGAAGTTGTGGCGTTCCAGGATGCGGCCGGTGACTTTGCGCATGGTCAGCGAATCGTCCACCACCATCACCACCGGCACCTGCCGCTGCTGTTCCAGTTCGGCCACCGGCAGCGGACGCTCCGGGTTGGCGACGAAGCGGCGCACCAGCGGGGCCACGTCCAGGATCACCACCACGCGGCCATCGCCGGTGATGGTGGCACCGTAGATGCCCGGCACCGAGGCGATCTGCAGGCCGACCGGCTTGACCACGATTTCGCGGTTGCCGAGCACCTGGTCGATTGCCACCGCGGCGCGCAGGTCGCCCGCCCGCACCAGCAGCAGCGGCACCTGGGCCTGGCCTTCGGCACGGGCCGGGGCCTGGCCGATCAGGCTGCCCAGGTCATGCAGGGTGTACTCCTCGCCGCTGTAGCGGTAGGTGCTGTCGCCGGCCTCGAAACGCTCGCGCGAAATGCGGCCGATGCCACTGACCGAACCCACCGGGACGGCGAAGGTGGTCTCGCCGATCTGCACGAACACCGCCTGGGTGACGGCCAGCGTCTGCGGCAGGCGCAGGGTGAAACGGGCGCCCTGTCCGCGTACCGAGTGGATTTCCACGCTGCCGCCGAGCTGGCGCACTTCGTTGCGCACCACGTCCATGCCCACGCCGCGCCCGGCCAGCTGGCTGAGCTGGTCGGCGGTGCTGAAGCCGGAGGCGAAGATCAGGTTGTCCAGTTCGTTGTCGGCCAGGGTGGCATCGGCCTGGATCAGGCCGCGTTCCAGCGCGCGTCGACGGATCGCTTCGCGGTCCAGCCCGGCCCCATCGTCGGCCACGTCGAGCACGATTTCAGACCCTTCGCGATGCAGGCGCAGCGAGATCTCGCCTTCCACCGGCTTGCCCGCCGCGCGTCGCTGTTCGGCCGTTTCCAGGCCGTGGGCGACGGAGTTGCGCAGCATGTGTTCCAGCGGCGCGACCATGCGATCCAGCACGTTGCGATCGAGTTCGCCGTGGGTTCCTTCCAGCGTCAGGTGGACCTGCTTGCCGGTATCGGTACCGGCCTGGCGGACCACGCGACGCAGGCGCGGCACCAGCCCGTCGAACGGCACCATGCGCGCGCGCATCAGCCCGTCCTGCAGTTCCGAGCTGACCCGCGACTGCTGTTGCAGCAGCGAATCGTACTGGCGCGACAGATCGTCCAGCACCCCCTGCAGGCCGCCAAGGTCGGCTGCCGATTCGTTCAGCGCGCGGCTGAGCTGCTGCAGCGTGGAGAAGCGGTCCAGTTCCAGCGGATCGAAGCTGTGGTCGGCCTGTTCCTGCTCGCGCTGGTAACGGGCGACGATCTGCGCTTCGGTTTCCAGGTCGAGGCGGCGCAGCTGGTCGCGAAGACGCGCATTGGTGCGGTCCAGTTCGCCCATGGCACCGCGGAAGGCACCCAGCTGCTGTTCCAGCCGCGAACGGTAGATCGCCACTTCACCCGCGTGGTTGACCAGGCGATCGAGCAGGTCGGCACGCACGCGCACCTGTTCCTGCTGCGCACGCGCGCCGCCTTCTTCCTCGCCGCCGCCTTCCACCGGCAGCGGTGCGGACAACGGCAGGCTGGCGATGAGCTCGGCGGCGCTGGCCGATGCGGCGGCCGGTTCGTCGGCCTCGGCCTGCGTGACCGGCCTGCCCTGGGTACGCGCCTCGAAGGCCGCCACCAGGTCGTCAGCCGCCACCACCTGGCGATGGTTGCCGGTCAGGGTGAGCATCTGGTGCAGGCGGTCGAAGCCACGCTCCAGCAGCTGCACGTCGCTGTGCTCGATGCTGGTGCGTCCGGCGAACACCGCTTCCAGCAACGACTCGATGCCATGGCCAAGATCGCCGATGGGGTTGATGCCGGCCATGCGTGCGCCGCCCTTCAGCGTGTGCAGGTCGCGCTGCAGGCCGGCCAACGGCTCACGGTCCTCCGGCGCGGTGCGCAGCTCACTGATCAGGCCATCGCAATGGTCGAGCAGGTCCTTGCCTTCCTCCACGAAGATGTCGACCAGCTCGCGGTCGAGCACGTTGAAGTCCAGCGCATCGGCGGCCACCTCAACCTCTGTTTCGATGGTTTCGATGGTCTCGACGGTTTCGGCGGTTTCGACCGGGACACCGTCATCTGCTTCCACGTCCTCGGCGTGGCCAGCCGCCTGCGCGGAAACGTCATGCACATCCTGCAGCGCCTCGGTGCTGCCAGCGTCCACAGCGGACGGTTCGTCCGGCACGACGCCCGCCTCGACGGCGGAATCCGCTGCCGATGCAGCGACAGGCTCCATTTCGAAGTACGGCTGCCGCACGACTTCGGCTTCCCCTTCGACTTCGGCGGCACGCGGTTGCGGTTGAGCTTGCGGTTGATCGGCCTGCGCCGACAGGGACGGCGCCTGGGCTTCGATGAACTCGCCAACGGCCTCTTCGTCGTCCATCAAGGCATCGTGGCCGGCAACGGAGACCGCCTCGCCGGCGTCATCCTCGGCCGCGTCGTCGATGACGTGCAACCCTTCTTCCAGCGCCTCCTGCAGCGACACGGCATCGCCGAACGCCGCGCTGCCCTGCAGTTCTTCGGGCAGCGCATCCTGTGCGTCGTCGTCGCCCGGCTCGAACCGGGGTTCAAGCGGGTGGTCCTGCTGCGCCAGCGGTTCGATCGCCCCCGGCACGTAGCTGTCAGGCAGTGCAGCATGCGCTGCATCGTCCAGGTAAAGCGAAAGATCCTCTGCGCCGGTCAGCTGTACATCAACATTACGGTCCTGGACCGCCTCGCTGTCTTCGGCGCTTCCGGCAGACGCCTCGGCCTCTGCGACGAAGACCGGTTCGGCGTCCCATCCGCGCCCATCGGACGAGGCCGGGGCCGGGTCCAGGAACGAGGACAGATCGTGGGCGCCGGTCAATTCCACCGCGGTAACGTCCGCGTCGGCGAACGCTGCGATCTGCGCGTCGCGCGATGCTTCCGCGTCCGGCGCAGTGTGTCCATCCTCAGGCAGCAGGATGATGTCGCTGGCCTGCAGTTCGCCGTCGTCGACCATCGCCTCGGCGATCTGCTCCACCTCGGCCTGCTGGACCAGATCGGTGAATTCGATCGCATCGACGTCGCCCTCGGCATCGATGGCATCAGCGGCTTCATCATGCTGCGCCTCTTCCGGCACATCGGATACGTCTTCCAGCACCGGCCAACGCGCTTCCGGCAGGGTCGCGGCAAGCGCCTGCAGGCGTTCGGCAAGTTCCTGCTGCAGCGGGATGCGGGGTGATTCGGCCTGCAGTGCCAGCATCGTGGCTTCGATCGCGCGCGCAGTGGCGTCCAGCGCATGCACGCCTTCATGGCCGGGCACTTCGGACGCCGCCAGCGATCGCTTGATGTAGCTTTCAGCCGCGCCGGTGACGGAGGTGATCTCCGGCACATCGGTCATGGCGAAGGCACCGTTCATGGTATGTACGGCACGCAGCAGCGGGTCGGTCACCGGCTGCGGTTCGATGCGCGACGACGACAGCCACCCATGCAGGGTCGCCATGTGCGCTTCCACTTCGGCTTCCAGGATCTCGCGCAGCACGCTGTCGATGCTGGCTGGCGCGCCCTCGAGGGAGGCGGCCGCCACATCGGCGGCGAAGGCTGCTTCCAGCGCATCGATTCCGGACTGCTCGTCCGCCGC
The DNA here is from genome assembly GCF_039674585.1 of Stenotrophomonas lacuserhaii. GTDB lineage: Bacteria > Pseudomonadota > Gammaproteobacteria > Xanthomonadales > Xanthomonadaceae > Stenotrophomonas > Stenotrophomonas pennii_A. The sequence continues at coordinate 5,894 of NZ_JBDJNU010000060.1, forward strand.
GGAATCCGTCGCGGCGACCGGATGGGCGGGCAACGGCACGTGGAACGTTTCTTCGCCGGCGCCAACGCGGTCGGCGATCGACTGCAGCGCCTGCAGGTCCGCGCTGACCCGCTGCCCACTGCGCAGTGCCGCATTGAGTTCGGGCAGGGCGTGGTAGGCCTGTTCCACCACGGCCACCACCGCCGGCGTTGCCGGGCGGGAGCCATCCAGCACGCGGTTGAGCATGCCTTCGACCTTCCAGGCGAACTCGCCCAGCGTGCGCGCGCCCACCAGGCGCCCACTGCCCTTCAGGGTGTGGAACACGCGGCGGATCGGACGCAGGCGGTCCATGTTGTCCGGCTGCGCGCGCCAGGCCGGCAGCAGCCCGCCCAGGTTGATCAACTCTTCGTCGAACTCTTCCAGGAACACCTCGCGGATATCCTGGTCGATGTTCTCGGCCTGCTGGTCGAACCCTCCGTCGAGCGTTTCGACGGCGGCAGCGGGCGTCTGGGCCAGCACCGGGGCCTGCGGCTCCGGCTGCGGGTTGAAGTCGGCCGCAGCGGCGGCGAGTTCGGCGAGGAACCGTGCGTCGGCATCGTCGACCACCGCGGCATCGGCCGGCGGAGCGTCAGCTTCAATCGCCTGCAGCGGCTCGGACGATGCGAACGTTGCCGGTTCGGTAGCAGTGATCACATCGAATCCTGCCGGAGCCTCGATGACCGAAGCTTCCAGCGCTTCCAACGACAGGACATCGTCGGCATGGCTGATGTCGCCGTCATCGAAGCGGAAGCTGACCGGCTCGAGCGCACTGTCATCCGCCTCGACCTCGGCAAGCACCGGATCGAAGTCGCCGCCATCGATCAGCAGCAGGCCGTCGTCGGCATTGACGAGCATTCCGGGCACGTCACCGTGTGAAGCAGGATCGGCGAGCGTGCCCTGACCCTCGTCGGCGACGGACAGATCCACCTGGGTAACCGGTTCGACCGTCCAACGGGTGGCATCGGCGGCATCTTCAGCGAACACCGGATCGAAGTCGGTGAAGGTCGGCGCGCGGCTGTCGTTCTCGTCGGCTGCCGCGTGGAAGCTGCCGAGTTCCCAGGCCGGCACCGGCGGCGGAACCGCAGTGGTCGCGGCGAACACCAGCGTCGGGGCGGCCGGTTCGGTCGGTACATGCTCCAAGGGCACGCCGTCGAGCGCTTGCGCGTCGGCAGCTGCATCGGTGGCAGGCGCAAGGCCCTGCACGTCCAACGCGGGTGCGGTCGGCGCGGCGTCGAACACGAAGTCCGGCAGCGGCGGCGGCACCTGCGCGGGGGCCGCCGCCAATGCGGGCAGCTCCAGCGTTTCCAGCCCGGGCACCGCGAGCGGCGGCGGCAGCACGGGTTCGCGCTGCACCGGCTGCGGCGCCGCATCGGCCATCGGCTCGACGGCGGCGGCGTTGGCCACCGGCAGCGGCCAGTAGCGCAGGGCTTCCAGGCTGCTGCGGGTGATGTCCAGGATGCTTTCGCGCCCGGCGCGACGATCGCGCAGCGCTTCCAGGTAATACTCCAGGCTGGCCATTGCATCAGCCAGCGTATCCAGCTGGCGTCCGCTGGGCACGCGCTGGCGCCCGATCAATTCGGCGTCGATGTACAGCTGCACGCCCTTCAGGTAGTCGGCCGGCACCGGCAGGTCGAGCATGCGCAGCGCGCCGCCGACTTCGCCCAGCAGGCGCGGTACGTCCTGCAGCTGTTCGTGGTTCCAGTTGGTTTCGATGAAGGCGACGAAGTGCTCACGGGCCACGGTGAAGTTGGCGATCGCTTCGTGCGCCAGCACTTCCAGCGTGCGCCGGGTTTCAGCGGCGGAAGGATCATCTTCGCCGCTGCCGGTCGCGCCCAGGTGGGCAACCTGGTCGTCCAGCGAAGCGTCCACGTACAGCAGGGCACCGGCGACATCCAGCAGCAGGCTCTCGTCGATCTGCTGCTCGCCCGCGACCACGCTGCTGAGCGCATCGCGCTGCTGCACCACCACGTTGCGCGCTACGTCCAGGCCCATCATGGCCAGCGTATCGCCCACCGCGGCAAGCTCGTTGACCTGCTGCTGCAGCTGCTGCGGCGCTCCGCCGGTGCGCAGGTGCAGGTCCAGCGCGTCCTTGATGCGCAGCAGCTCTTCCTTCACCGCGTTGCCGACGGTGTCGAGCAGTTCGCGGTTGCGCCCGCTCAGGCTGCCACGGGCGTGGTCGAGTTCGGCTTCGGTGGCGCCGACGCTGTCCGGCGCAAAGGCCAGCAGCACGCTTTCATTGATGCCCGCCACGCCACGCGCGGCACGGATTTCGTTGAGCAGCGGCAACAGCACGATCGGAATGTCGCGGTGCCCGTTCTGCAGGCGTTCGAGGTAATCGGGAAGCAGCACGCTGCCGCGCATCAGGGTCGCGCAGGATTCGTCGCGCTCGGCGACCTCTCCATTGCCGATCGCCACGGCGAGCTGTTCCAGCTCCTCGGCCACCATCGCCGGCGCATACAGTTCCACCATGCGCAGCGTGCCCTGCACCTGGTGCAGGTAGCCGGCGCACAGGCGCATGCGGCTGGCGTCGGCGGGCGCCTCGACGAAGTACTCGACCTCGTTGCGCACCTGGCGCAGGGTCTCATCCAGCTCCGGCTTCACCCAGCCCAGGGCGGCATGGCTCATTGCATCGCGCAGGGTACTCATGGGCGGACTCCGGTCGCCAGCGAACGCATGCCGCGCGGGGCATGGCATGCAGTGTGGCGGAAATAGTGACGATGCTTCATCAGGTAATCCTTGCTTCCCCGTACTGCCGGCTTACGCCGGCAGCTTGAAGTCGGCGACCGAACGGCGAAGGTCGGCGGCCAGCTGTGCCAGGTGGCCGATCGATTCGGCGGTCTGCCCCGCACCCTGCGAGGTCTGGCCGGTGATCTGCCGGATCACGCCCATGGTATGGGTGATGTCCGATGCGGCCGAGGACTGCTGCTGGGCGGCTACGGAGATGTTCTTGATGAGGTTGTTGAGGGCGTTGGACACGCGCTCGATCTCGGTCAGCGCAGTGCCGGCGTCTTCGGCCAGGCGTGCACCGGACACCACCTCGGCGGTGGTCTGCTCCATCGAGGTGACCGCTTCGTTGGTATCGGCCTGGATGGCCTGCACCAGGCCTTCGATGCGTCGCGTCGCACCGGAGGTGCGTTCTGCCAGGCGCTGCACTTCGTCGGCCACCACGGCGAAACCGCGGCCGGCTTCGCCTGCCGAAGCGGCCTGCACCGCGGCATTCAACGCCAGGATGTTGGTCTGCTCGGAAATGTCGTTGATCAGTTCCACGATCGAGCCGATTTCCTGCGAGGACTCGCCCAGCCGCTTGATGCGCTTGGACGTCTCCTGGATCTGGTCGCGGATCTGGTCCATGCCCTGGATGGTTTCGCGCACCACGCCGGCACCTTCGGCGGCGATGACCACCGAGCGCTGCGCCACTTCGGCGGACTCGGAGGAGTTGCGCGACACCTGTTCGATGCTTGCCGCGATCTCGCCGATGCGGTCCGACGCGGTGGTGATCTGGTTGGCCTGGTGGCCTGCCGCTTCGGCCAGCTGCATCGCCGTGGCCTGGGTTTCCTGGGTGGACACGGCGACCTTGGCCGAGGTGTCGTTGATGGTGGTCACCAGGTGGCGAAGCTCGTCGACGGCGTAGTTGATGGCGTCCGCGATGGCGCCGGTCATGTCTTCGGTCACCGACGCTTTCACCGTCAGGTCGCCCTCGCCGAGCGAGCTGATTTCATCCAGCAGCCGCATGATGGCCTGCTGGTTGCGGCTGTTGAATTCCACCTGCGTCTGGTAGCGCAGCTCCTGCTCGCGCGAACGTCCGCGCACCGAGGTGCTGACGAAGCCGATGATCGCGATCAACGACAGCGCGCCGGACACCACGCCGATCCAGAAGTTCGGGAACAGCCGCGTATCGCTGGCCGAGCCGAAGGAAGAGAATGCGTTGAACAGGCCCTTGCTGTCGGCCAGCATGTCCGACGAGCCGGCGGTCAGGCTGGCGGCCGCGGCCTGCGCGGCGAACAGCTGGCGCGAGCTGGCCAGGATCGCATCGGCGTCGGTCTTCATCGCCGCCCACTGTTGCTGGGACTGCTCCAGCGCGGCCAGCGCGGCGGCGCCACGTACCGCGGCGATGCCCATGTCCTCGTTACCGTTGCGCAGGCCGTCGAGCACCTGGCTGAACACGGTGATGTCGCGGGCCAGTGCATCGCCGGCGCCGGCCGCACCGGATCCACCGGCACGGATTTCAGTGACCCGGCGCGCCATCGTGCCGGCGACCACGACCTGCTGCAGCGCGCTGTAGATCTGCGCCGACGGTGCACCGGAAGCACTCATCGCGCGCACTACTTCGTTCAACTGGGCCTGCAGGCCCGGCACGGCACCGGTGAAGTTGTTGGCGTTGCCGGCCAGGGTCAGCACCGCCGGCTCACTGGACACCAGCTGGGCGGCGCTCTTGGCCAACGGCTGCCAGGTCGCGACCAGCTTGCCGATCGGGGCGGATACACCGGGTTCGGTGCCGTAGCGGCCCTGCAGGGTGGCGACGTTTTCGTCGATCGCCGTGCGGGTGGCCTTGAACGCGGTGAAGGCCGGCGCGTTGCCGGCCACTGCTTCTCGTCCCTGGTTGGCCAGCTGCTGTGACAGCACCTGCAGGTCGGCCGCCTTGGTGCTGGCATCGGCAAGCCGGCTGCCCTGCCAGGTGGCCACGCCGGTGTTCAGGCCGAACAGCGCCATCGCCAGCAACAGCAGGATCAACCACGCGTTGGTGCCACCCAGGCGCACCTTGGCCGCCTTGCTGGAATCGGAAGCAGTACTCATCGTTCAACCTCGATGTTCAATGCAATGCAGGAACGGAAACCGCGGTTCAGGCCGCGGCTTGCCGGAATTCGGGAGTGCGCGACAGCAGCGACAGCGAGAAGACGCCCCAGTCGTGTTCGTCGGCATGGAAGGCGCGTTCGACGAAGTGGGCGTAGCGCCCCTCGGCCAGTCCGCCCACCGCGACTTCCTGGTCCAGCTCGAAACTACGCTGGCCGTAAAGTTCATCGATGGTCAGGGCCACGTCGCCGCCCGCCTGGCGCATGACCAGCACGCGCTGGCCTTCCTGCTGCACCGTGCGCGCGCCTTCCAGGAACAGCTTCAGGTCGATCACCGGGAACAGGTTGCCGCGCAGGTTGCCCACGCCGAGCAGCCACGGCTGCGCGCACGGCACCGGCGTCACCGGGGGCATCGGCACGATTTCCACCACTTCGCGGAAGTCCGAGACCAGCCGGCGATGGCCGACGCGGTACCCCACCCCACGCCACAGGTCCTGGGCGAACTGGCGTTCCGGCAGCTGCACCGCATGGGCCAGGCTGCGGCGCTCGTAGGCTTCGAGGATGTCGAAGGGAGAGCGCATCAGGACACCAGCTCGTTGATCCGCGCGATCAGGTCTTCCTCGCGCGGCGGCTTGACGATGTAATCGGCAGCCCCCTGGCGCAGGCCCCAGGCCTTGTCGGTTTCCATCGCCTTGGTGCTGACGATGATCACCGGGATGTGCTTGGTGGCCGCGTCGCGGGCCAGTGCGCGGGTGGCCTGGAAGCCACTCATGCCCGGCAGCACGACGTCCATCAGCACCAGCTGCGGCAGCTGGCTGCGAACCAGCTCCAGCCCGGCTTCGGCGTTGTCTGCCTCTTCGACCTCATGCCCTGCCTTGCGCAGCCATTGGCTGAACACCGCACGGTCGGTCGGTGAATCCTCGATCAGGACGATACGAGCCATTTTGCCTTTCCCCCCTGGTCAGGCGTTGACGTATGTGCGGATGGCACCCAGCAGTTCTTCGCGCGTGAAAGGCTTGGTCAGGTACTGCTCCGAGCCGACGATGCGCCCGCGCGCCTTGTCGAACAGACCATCCTTGGACGACAGCATGATCACCGGCGTCGACTTGAACAGCTGGTTGCCCTTGATCAGCGCACAGGTCTGATAGCCGTCAAGACGCGGCATCATGATGTCCACGAAGATGATCTGCGGCTGCTGGTCTGCGATCTTGGCCAAGGCCTCGAAGCCGTCGGTGGCGGTCACCACCTCGCAGCCTTCGCGTTTCAGCAGCGTTTCCGCCGTCCTTCGAATGGTCTTCGAATCGTCGATGACCATCACCCGGAGTCCTGCGAGCTCCCCGCCCGCAGTCATGTTCTCAGTCATTACCGTTCCCCATGCGCGGCACTTCGGTCGGCGCCGCTGCGAAGGCGTATCTATATCGCACTTGCGTGACCGCCAGCAAGTTCGGCGGCGACTTTCGTGCGTGAGGCCCGTCCGGCCGTGTTGCCCAGGGCCGGGATCATGGGCCGCACGCACCGTTGCGCGCAGACAGGCGGGCACGCCGCGGGCGGAGCCGCTACCATCAGCACCTTGCCTGACAGGTGCCGCCATGCCGTTGAACGTCATCGTGGTGATGGACCCCATCGCCCATATCAAGATCGCCAAGGACACGACCTTCGCCATGCTGCTGGAAGCGCAGCGCCGAGGCCACGCATTGCATTATGTGAAGCCCGGCGGGTTGAGCCTGGACAACGGCCGCGCCGTCGCCCACACCGCCCCGCTGCAGGTCCGCGACGACCCGCGCGACTGGTACACCCTGGGTGAGTTCAGCCAGACCGTGTTCGGCCCGGGCCAGGTCGTGCTGATGCGCAAGGATCCGCCGGTGGACGCGGAGTTCATCTATGACACCCAGGTGCTCGACGTGGCCGCCACCGCAGGCGCGCGGGTGGTCAACAACCCGCAGGGACTGCGCGATTACAACGAAAAACTGGCCGCCCTGCTGTTCCCGCAGTGCTGCCCACCGACCCTGGTCAGCCGCGACGCCAAGGCGCTGAAGGCCTTCGTGCTGGAACACGGCCAGGCCGTGCTGAAGCCGCTGGACGGGATGGGCGGACGCTCGATCTTCCGCAGCGGCACCGGCGATCCGAACCTCAACGTGATCCTGGAAACGCTGACCGACGGCGACCGCAAGCTGACCCTGGCGCAGAAGTTCATCCCGGACATCACCGCCGGCGACAAGCGCATCCTGCTGGTGGATGGCGTGCCGGTGGATTACTGCCTGGCGCGGATCCCGCAGGGCGATGAGTTCCGCGGCAACCTGGCCGCCGGCGGACGCGGCGAAGGCCGCCCGCTGAGCGAGCGTGACCGCTGGATCGCCGCCCAGGTGGGCCCGGAGATGAAGCGGCGTGGCATGCGTTTCGTCGGCCTGGACGTGATCGGCGATTACCTCACCGAGGTCAACGTGACCAGCCCGACCTGCGTGCGTGAACTGGACGCGCAGTACGGCCTGAACATCGCCGGCCAGCTGTTCGATGCCATCGAGGCCGACCTGCCGCGATGAGCGCGATGGTTTCCCCCGGTGCCGGCGGCCGCGAGTCACAGCGGCTGGGCGCGACCCTGGCGCTGTCCGTCGCCCTGCATGCCCTGCTGATCCTGGGCGTGGGATTCGCGGTGCGCGGCGACGCCCCGCTGGTGCCGACGCTGGACGTGATCTTCACCCAGACCCAGACCGCGCTGACGCCGCAGCAGGCCGATTTCCTGGCCGCCGCCAGCCAGGTCGGCGGCGGCGAGCACGACAAGGCGATGCGTCCGCGCGAGAGCCAGACCGGCGTGGTGCCGCAGGCGCTGCCCGGCAGCAGTCCGGTACCGCAACAACGCCAGGATGCCGCCGCCCCGCCGCCGCCGCAGTCGCGGGTGGTGAGCAGCCGCAATGGCGAAGAGCAGGTGGTGCGGGCCCAGCAGCAACCGATGCCGGAACAGCCGCGCCCGGATGCGCCCTTGAACGCGCGCGAGCAGCGCGATGCCGAGATGGCCCGGCTCGCCGCCGAGGTGCATCTGCGCTCGGCGCAGTACGCCAAACGGCCCAATCGCAAGTTCGTTTCGGCCAGCACCCGCGAGTACGCCTGGGCCAATTACCTGCGCGCCTGGGTGGACCGGGCCGAACGCGTGGGCAACCTGAACTACCCGGATGAAGCGCGCCAGCGCCGCTTGGGCGGACAGGTGGTGATCACCGTGGGGGTGCGCCGCGATGGCAGCGTGGAAAGCGCGCGCATCCTGCGCTCCAGCGGGACCCCGCTGCTGGACGAAGCCGCCCTGCGCGTGGTGCGGCTGGCACAGCCGTTCCCGGCGCTGCCGCAGACCAAGGACGACGTGGACATCCTGCAGGTGACCCGCACCTGGGCGTTCCTGCCCGGCGGCGAACTGCGCGACGACTGAGGGTGTGTGTGTTTGCCGGGCTGCGCCCGGCGGTGCTTTTTTCGGGCAACGGCAACGTCAACGTCAACGTCAACAGCTGCGGGGCTGCTTGTTGGCGGGGGGGGGGGGGGGGGGGGGGGGGGGGGGGGGGGAGACCAACTGCACGGCGCCAAGATATGCTCGAAAACCGACACAG
>NZ_JBDJNU010000061.1:0-14173 GCF_039674585.1 Stenotrophomonas lacuserhaii
ACCGTTGGTCGTCACGCCTTGGACAGGAAGAGCGTGACGACCAACGGTCGTCACCCACCGAAGCCCCATCCACCGAAGCCCCATCCACCGAAGCCCCGGCATCCACCGAAGCCCCCGTTACCTCGTACCGACCTTGCTTTCACACCGGTCTGGTTCATGATTGCGAAACCGTTCACCCCGTTCCTGCTATCCCTCGCTGTGGTTCCTTGACTGAGCATTCCATGAAAAAGATGCCCCGCTGGATGGTCGCGTTCGCGGCCCTGTTGCTTCCCTTTGCCGCGCTCGCGCAGCAGAAGGGCCTTGAGATCGACATCGTGGGCGGCAGTGCCTCGGCCACGCCGATCACCGTCGTGCCGATGCCCTACGAGGGTTCGGCCGCTGCGCCGCAGACCGACGTGGCCGCGGTGATCCGCGCCGACCTGGACCGTTCGGGCCAGTTCCGCACGCTGCCCGAAGCGCAGATCGTGGAAAAGCCCACCCGCGGCGGTGACATCCAGTTCCCGACCTGGCGCGCGCTGAAGCAGAACTACATCGTGGTCGGCCGCGTGCAGGACGCCGGTGCCGGCGCGTACCGCGTGGAGTACGAGCTGTATGACGTGCCCAAGGGCGAGCGCCTGCTGGGACTGGCGATGACCGCACGGGGCAACGCCATGCGTGATGTCGCCCACCAGATGGCCGATGCGATCTACGAAAAGATCACCGGCGTGCGTGGCGCGTTCTGGACCCGGATCGCCTACATCACCGCCAGCGGCCGCGGCGATGCCATGCGCTACGCGCTGATGGTGGCCGATTCGGATGGCTACAACCCGCAGACCATCGTGCGTTCGGCCGAACCGCTGCTGTCGCCCTCGTGGAGCCCGGATGGCGGCAAGCTGGCCTACGTCAGCTTCGAACGCGGCAATTCGGCGATCTACATCCAGAACATCGCCACCGGCGCGCGTGAGCTGGTGACCAGCTTCCGCGGCATCAACAGCGCCCCGGCGTTCTCCCCGGACGGCCGCAAGCTGGCCCTGACGCTGTCGCGCTCGGGCAACCCGGAGGTCTATTCGATGGACCTGGGCAGCAAGCAGCTGACCCAGCTGACCAACCACCTGGCCATCGACACCGAGCCGACCTGGGCGCCGGATGGCAGCGCGGTGTACTTCACCTCCGATCGCGGCGGCCGTCCGCAGGTCTACAAGGTTTCCGCGGGCGGTGGCAGCGCCGAGCGCGTTACCTTCCAGGGCAACTACAACGCCAAGCCGTCGGTTTCCTGGGACGGCAAGAAGATCGCCGTGGCGCAGGGCTCGGGCAACAGCTACAAGGTCGCGATGATGGACAGCTCGCTGGGTTCGCCGCGCTGGAGCACGCTCTCCACCGGTTCGCTGGATGAGTCGCCCAGCTTCGCGCCGAACGCCAGCATGGTGCTGTACGCCGCACGCGAAGGTGGCCGCGGCGTGCTGTACGCGGTGTCGGCAGATGCCCGTGTGCGCCAGCGCCTGGTGCTGGCCGATGGCGATGTTCGTGAGCCTGCATGGTCGCCATACCGTACCAAGCGCTAAAAGAGTGTTAATATTTTCCGAGATTTACCCCATTCACCGGCTTAGGAGCCTCAAAGGTATCGCCATGAACAAGACCACCAAAGTTCTGCTTGTTTCCCTGTTGTCCGTGGCCGCCCTGGCCGGTTGCTCGAAGAAGGTGAAGGAACAGCCGGCTGCGCCGGTCGACACCGGCTCGACCACCCAGCCGACCGGCCCGTCGACCTCCGGCCTGTACGGCCCGGGCGACCTGGACACCGATGCCTGCCTGCGCCAGCGCGTTGTGTACTTCGACCTGGACCAGGATTCGGTCAAGGACGAGTTCCAGGCGATCATGGCCTGCCACGCCAAGTACCTGCGTGACCGTCCGTCCTCGCGCATCACCCTGCAGGGCCACACCGACGAGCGCGGTTCGCGCGCGTACAACCAGGCCCTGGGCGAGCGTCGTGGCAACGGCGTCAGCTCCGCGCTGCAGGCCAACGGTGGTTCGGCTTCGCAGCTGACCGTCGTGTCCTACGGTGAAGAGCGTCCGGTCTGCACCGATTCGAGCGAGTCCTGCTGGTCGCAGAACCGTCGCGTCGAAATCGTCTACACCGCGCAGTAATCCATGCGCATCGGCATCAACCTGATGCTGGTCGTGGCGGCAGCCTTCATGGCTGCCGCCCCGGCGTACGCGCAGCGGCAGAGCCTTGCCGACCGCGTCGGCGCGATCGAGCAGCAGCTGTACAACAACAGTGCCAATACGGACCTGTTGAACCAGATCACCCAGCTCCGCCAGCAGGTCGGGCAGATGCAGGGCACGATCGAACAGTTGCAGCACGACAACGCCCAGCTCAAGCAGGGCAACCAGGACGCATTCCTGGACCTGGACGAACGCCTGAACCGCCTTGAAGGTGGTGCAGCACCGGTCGTTCCGTCGGCTCCCGGTGGCAACGCACCGCTTCCGCCGGTCCCGGCCGTGCAGCCTCCCGCAGCGGCCACTTCAGAGCGGCCGCCTTCGGTACACGGTGATGCAGGCAGCCTGGCGATCAGCGGCGATGAGCGCACCACCTACAACGTCGCCTTCGATGCATTGAAGGCCGGCAAGTACGATGACTCCGCGCAGCTGTTCCTGAGCTTCCTGGAGTTGTACCCCAGCGGTGTCTACGCCCCCAATGCGCTGTACTGGCTGGGCGAAAGTTATTACGCCACCCGCAATTTCCCGATGGCCGAGCAGCGTTTCCGTGAGCTGATCTCGCGCTATCCGACCCACGACAAGGCCTCCGGCGGCCTGCTGAAAGTCGGCCTTTCCCAGTTTGGCGCAGGCCAGGTGGAGCAGGCCCAGCAGACCCTGGAATCGGTCGTGGCGCAGTACCCCGGCTCGGACGCCGCGCGCACCGCGCAGGACCGCCTGCAGTCGATCCGCCTGGGCCAGCAGATCCGCTGAACCCCGCGCGGGTACCCGCTTTTTGTAGAGCCGAGCCATGCTCGGCTGCTTTCGTTTCAGGTCCCCGGAATTCCGCATGAACGCAACACCCGCCAACGCCGTCGCCACGCCCAGTGACATCGTCCAGTCGCCGCTGCCGCGGCTGAAGATCACCGAGATATTCACTTCGCTGCAGGGCGAGGCGGATACCGCGGGCTGGCCCACCGTGTTCGTGCGCCTGACCGGCTGCCCGCTGCGCTGCCAGTACTGCGACACCGCCTACGCCTTCCATGGCGGCACCTGGTGGGACATCGACGATATCGTGGCCGAGGTGCTGGCCCAGGGCGTGCGCCACGTCTGCGTGACCGGTGGCGAGCCGCTGGCGCAGAAGCGCTGCCTGATCCTGCTGCAGAAGCTGTGCGACGCCGGCATGGACGTTTCGCTGGAAACCTCCGGCGCGCTGGATGTGTCCGAAGTGGATCCGCGGGTATCGCGGGTGGTCGACCTGAAGACGCCAGGCTCTGCCGAGATGGCGCGCAACAAGCTGGAGAACCTGCCGCTGCTGACCGCGCGTGACCAGGTCAAGTTCGTGATCTGCAGCCGTGAGGACTACGACTGGGCCAAGGCCATGGTCGTCGAGCACCGCCTGTCAGAACGCACGATGGTTCTGTTCTCGCCCAGCAAGGGCGAGATCACCGCGCGTGAACTGGCTGACTGGATCGTCGCCGACCGGCTGCCGGTGCGCTTCCAGATGCAGCTGCACAAACTGCTGTGGAATGACGAGCCGGGCAGGTAAGCTGCCGCGTCGTTCCTGCTTCACCCCGGCGCGGGACAGCGTGCTGGCTCCCCTCCCCAAACCGGATGATTCACCCATGAAGAAGGCAGTCGTGCTTCTCTCCGGCGGCATGGATTCGGCCGCCGTCATCGCCCTCGCCCAGGAACAGGGCTTCGCCGTGCACGCGCTCAGCGTGCGCTACGGGCAACGCCACACCTCCGAACTGGATGCCGCCGCGCGCGTGGCCGCTGCCCAGGGCGTGATCCTGCACAAGACCGTGGACGTGGACCTGCGCAGCATCGGCGGTTCGGCATTGACCGATGACATCGACGTGCCCGAAGCGGGCGGCGCGGGCATCCCGGTCACCTACGTGCCGGCGCGCAACACCATCATGCTGTCACTGGCGCTGGGCTGGGCCGAAGTGCTCGGCGCCAACGATATTTTCTGTGGCGTGAACGCGGTGGACTATTCCGGGTATCCGGATTGCCGCCCGGAGTTCATCGCCGCGTTCCAGGCGCTGGCCAACCTGGCCACCAAGGCGGGCGTGGAAGGGGCAGGCATCACCGTACACTCGCCGCTGCAGTTCCTCAGCAAGGCGCAGATCGTCAGCGAAGGCGTGCGGCTGGGCGTGGATTTCGGGCTAACGGTGTCGTGCTACAACGCCAACGCCGAAGGTGCCGCCTGCGGCCACTGCGATGCCTGCCGGCTGCGCGCGCAGGGCTTCGACGAGGCCGGCATCGCCGATCCCACCCATTACGCCTGACATGCGCGGGCGCTTCACCCCGGCGCCCGAATCAGGGTAGAATGCACGCCCCCGGTGCAAAGCCGGGGGCAGCAATGGGCCGTTAGCTCAGTTGGTAGAGCAGAAGACTTTTAATCTTTTGGTCGATGGTTCGAATCCATCACGGCCCACCATTGCAGGCAGCATCAACAAAGCGCCCCCCAAGGCGCTTTTTTTTTGGCTACAAGTGGTCGAAATCAAACTCAGGCTGGCGCGGTAGCCCGGTTGGACTGGAATCGCCGCGCGGGGCGATGTAGTTGATGACCGACCACAGGGCATAGACCAATGTCGCTGCAGCCAGTGCCTTGCCGCCCAGCTGCAGTGCGCGCTGGGTGCACGGAATCGGCGTCTGCCTTCGGTTCGGCGGCGGCTCGCGGTTCTGCACCATCTCCAGCAGCAACGTGTCGTTTATCTGCGCGATCGAGGTGCCGTCGGACATCTGTATCACGACCGACGCCCGCCGCAGGGCGGGGCGATTGGCATCGTCTGGTCCCACTGTCTGCATTGGTTCCCTCCCGCAGCATGTTGCTGCAGGCTGGCAGGACATCCCTTGACCAAGCTACAAAAAATCGCTCAGTGCCAAGCAGACGGCGTGGTCACTCCGTGCCGTTACGTGATCGGCCAAGTTTCGTTTCCTGCGTCTCATTCAGAGCTGACATGGCAGGCGAGTATGGTCAAGGTTGGTTCGGGAGGACAGCACACAGATGGCGAAGTACGAACGGCAGGACAACTCTGAAACACGCTGGTTGAGTTTCAGGCTGCGCAACGGGCAGTCGATCGCGCCAGCCAAGCTGCGTGCCGGCTGGGCGGCCGCCGCGGCGGTGCCGGGCATCTCGGTACGTCGCGAAGATATTGAAAGCGGGACGGTGGTCTACGCCCTGTACGGCCCCAGCAGCCTGGGCGCACCGCAGGTGGCGGAAATGCGCATGCGACAGTTCCTGATGGACGAAGGCTACACCTTCACCATGGGCACCCTCGGCGCACGGCCGGGCATCCGGCTCTGATCCGCTGAAAGGCGATGCCGGGCAACGCCCGGCACCATTGCGCATCACGCCAGATACTTTCGGAACCATCCCAGCGTGCGGTCCCAGGCCAGCGCGGCGGCAGCTTCGTCGTAGCGCGGCGTGGAATCATTGTGGAAGCCGTGGTTCGTGCCGGGGTAGACGTAGGCCTCGTACGTCTTGCCGGCCGCTTTCAACGCCGCCTCGTAGGCCGGCCAGGTCGCATTGACGTTGTCGTCTTTCTCGGCGAAGTGCAGCAGCAACGGCGCCTTGATCCTGACCACATCGTCAGGCTTGGCCTGACGGCCATAGAACGGCACTGCGGCATCCAGTTCCGGATACGCCACGGCTGCTGCGTTGGACACCCCGCCGCCGTAACAGAAACCGGTGATGCCGACCTTGCCGGTGCCCAGGGCGGACGCGCGCAGGTACTCGATGGCGGCGAAGAAATCATTCATCAGCTTTTCCGGATCGACCTGCGCCTGCAGTTCGCGGCCACGTACGTCGTTGCCCGGATAGCCCCCGACCGAACTCAGTCCATCCGGCGCCAGCGCGATGAAGCCGGCCTTGGCCACGCGTCGGGCGACGTCTTCGATGTACGGATTCAGGCCGCGGTTTTCGTGCACCACCACGATGGCAGGCAGTTTGCCGGCTGCCTTGGCAGGTTTCACCAGATAGCCGCGTACCTGGCCATGGCCATTGGGCGAGGGATAGGTGATGTACTCGGCGACGATGTCCGGATCGGTGAACTGCACCTGCTGGGCCAGCGCGTAATCCGGGCTCAGCGCCGCCAGCAGGGTGGTGGCGGCCACGCCGGCCATCGCAAAGGCGGCAGCGCGGTCGAGGAAGTCGCGACGGCTCAGGCGGCCATGTACATAGCCGTCATACAGTTCCAGCAGGTCCGGATGGAAATCCTTGGCAGTCAGTCGGGTCACGGGCGCAGCCTCTGCGAAAGCGGTGCGCTGAATCTAGCACCGCTTCGGCGGGCACGCCCGTGGCGGGCCGCTCAGGCGGCGCGCGGCGCGTCGTGCGGCAGGCCTTCACCGGAATGGCGGAAGCAGATGCGGATGGCATCGAGCAGCTCGCTCATGTTGTACGGCTTGGGCAGGAAATGGATGCCCTGGTGCAGCAGCGGCAACACCTCGTGCTGGCACATGCCGGAGGTGACCAGGATCGGCAGGCGCGGGAAGGCCGCACGCACGCGGTTCGCGGTTTCGATGCCGCTGATGCCGCCCAGGCAGACATCGGTGAACAACATATCGAAGCGCTCGCCGGCATTCAGCAGGCCCAGCGCGGCCTCCGCCGAACTGACCCCGACCACTTCACAGGCCTGGCTTTCCAGGGTGAGGCGGCTCAGCTCAAGGGTCTCTTCGGAATCTTCGATCAGCAGCACTCGCGGCTGCACATTCTGCTTTGACAACAACATGACGCACGGGCTCCGTGACACGATTGGAACAAGGGCGGCGGAGGCTCCAGGCCCCAGCGGCGCGCAAGTATGCGCGGGCGGTGGGTGAGTCCGGCGTGCAGGAATCGGTAACGTCCGGTTACAACGCGGCGGCGCGGCGTGCACGTGGCGGCAGCAGCGCCCACAGCAGCAGCACGGACAGCGCAGCCACGCCAAGGCGCAGGCCGATGCCGTGCCAGCCCATGGCGATGGCATCCGGCACGGTGATCAGGTTCCAGGCCAGGTTCAGTGACACGTGCAGGGCCAGGCCACTCCACAGGGTATAGCCGTCCAGGCGGTTCAACACGGCGAACACGAAGCCGCCGAGGCCGGTAACCGCGAACACCAGCGCGGCCATCACCCCGCCTTCCGGCCCACCGAACCCCAGCCAATGGACGGCGCCGAACAGCACCGCCTGCACGCTGGCGGCCAGCCACCAGGACCACCCCAATACGCGCTGGGCGAACACGAAGCCGAGGCCGCGGAACAGGATTTCTTCGGCGAGCGGAAACAGCAGGGCCGACATCAGCAGCGCAAGCAGGTCGATGTCGGTGGCCAGCGCGCCCAGCCACCACAGGCCGATCCAGCACGGCACGGTGGCCAGCAGCACCAGCAGCGGTCCACGCGCGCCGTTCCCCTGCAGGCCCAGGCTGCGTGCCAGCGAACGTCCCGGTGCCAGCAGCACGGCCGCGGTCAGCAGGGCGAGGGCGGTCGCCAGCAGGTTGTCCAGCAGGCTGCCGCCGAAGGGCATCGGCAGGGCGGGGATCGGCGTGCCGATGGCCTTGGCGATATCGCGCACCCACAGCCCGAGCGCGACGGCGAGCAGCAACGCGACAGAGGCCGGCAGGACCGGAAAGCGGGAGGTCGTGTTCATCGGGGCATCCTTGCGCGGGTCATGCGGCACTATGCCGCCGCCACCGCGCACCGGCATGCGCCGGAGGTCCATGTGCCGATCGTCAGGGCTGTTGCCATGCAGTCATCGGCGGGCGGTTACAGTGCAGGTCTCCCCCCTAGCAGGAGCGCCAGCGATGCTGTGCCCCGTTTGCAAGACCCAGGCGCTGACCATGTCCGAACGCCAGGGCATCGAGATCGATTACTGCCCGCAGTGCCGTGGCGTGTGGCTGGACCGTGGCGAACTGGACAAGATCATCGAACGTTCGGCATCCGCGCCGGCCGTGCCGCCGCCCGCACCGGTACAGGCTGCGGCCCCGGCTTACAGCCAGCCGCCACCGCCGCCGGTGGCCGTGCAGCACCGCGATACGCGCCACCTGGGCCAGCGCCACAACGACGGCTATGCGCAGCAGGGCCAGTACAACCAGCATGGCTACAGGAAAAAGAAGAAGGAAAGCTTCCTGTCGGACCTGTTCGATTTCTGAGGCAGTCAGGCGGGGCGGTGGAGGATGTACTCGCGGTCACGCGAGTCGCCGACGACAAACTCGTACTCGCCCACCTTGTGGCAGCCATGGCGCGCGTAGAAGCGCTGCGCGCCGTGGTTTTCCGACCATACGCCCACCCACAGGGTGCGCCGTGACGGGCTGTCCAGTCACTCCAGGAACGCGCCCATCAGGCGCTCGCCGTGCCCCGCATTCTGGTGGCTGGCCAACACGTACAACCGCTTGAGTTCGATGTCTCCGGCCGCGGCCAGGGGATGCGGCAGGCTGTTCGGGCCGGCGGACAGATAGCCCACCGCGCATCCATCGACTTCCAGCAGCCACGCTGCAGCGTGCGGGTCAGCCAGTTCGGCGCGTTGTGGGGCCGGGCTGTAATGGGCCTGCAGGAAGGCGTGCAGGTCCTGCGGCGGATACGAATCGCCGAAGGTTTCGGTATAGGTGGCGATGGCGATGTCGGACAGTGCAGCGGCATCGTCCACGCAGGCGCGGCGCAGGATGGTGGGCATGGCCCATTGTAGAAGGCCCCGGCACACAGCGTGCACCGGAGCCTGCGGCAACGCGTCCTAGAACCACATCCTGACGCCGGCCACCCAGCGCGTATCACGCACATGGTCAGCTTCGGCGTGGTCGGCGGTATCGCCGAACAGGCGCTCATGGGTGAGGCCGATGTATGGCGCGAAGCGGCGGCTGAACTCATAGCGCAGGCGCAGGCCCGCTTCGATCTTGTTGAGTCCGCGCCCGATGCGCTGTGCCGGCTCATCACGTGCGGCCAGCGTGGCTTCGACCATCGGCTGAAGGATCAGCCGGTTGCTCAGCAGCACCTCGTATTCCACTTCCGCGGTGGCCATCAGCTGGCCGCCGGAGCCGGCGTACAGCGTGGCGGAGGTTTCGAACTTGTACGGCGCCAGGCCCTGGATGCCCAGCGCGGCCCAGGTGCGCGAGTCCGCCGGCCGGAAGTCCTGCTTCACACCGGCCAGCACGTCCCACCACGGGGAAATGCTGCGGCCGTACAGCACTTCCAGGTCCGCCGCATCGGTGCGGCCGCCGCTGCGTTCGCCTTCGCTGCGCAGCCACACGCGGTTGATGTCACCGCCGATCCAGCCGCTGGCTTCCCAGGCTTGGCCGGTGCCATGGCGGCCGTCCCAGTGCTCCAGCCGATTCACCTGCAGCAGGCTGTTGATGGAGGGGGCGTGCTGCATGGCGGCGTGGTCGATGGCGGGGAAAGCCGCTGCACGGTCGGCATCGGTAACCGCGGGAACCGGCTCGCGCGGCAGCACGGCAGCATCATGCCGCGCGTGGACCATCTGCGAATGATCCATGCCGGAATGGTCCATCTTTGAATGATCCATCTTTGAATGGTCCATCGTGGAATGGTCCATCTTCGAGTGGTCCACCACCGACGCGGCAGGGGCGGCGTGGTGGTCATGCGACTGCGCCAGCGCGGGCAACGCCGCCAGCATCGCCAGGCCGATGGCACTGCGCGCCAGGTTCAAGGAGACGCTCATTCTTCGATCCTCACTTCGCGCATCATGCCCGCTTCCATGTGGTACAGCAGGTGGCAGTGGAACGCCCAGCGGCCCAGGGCATCGGCGCGCACGCGGTAGCTGCGGCGGGTGCCCGGCGGCATGTCCACGGTGTGCTTGCGCAGCTGGAAATCGCCCTGCGCATCTTCCAGGTCACTCCACACGCCATGCAGGTGGATGGGGTGCTGCATCATGGTGTCGTTGACCAGCACGATGCGCATGCGCTCGCCGTAGTTGAGCCGCAGCGGCTCGGCGCCGGCGAAGGGGATGCCATCGAAGGACCAGGCGAACTTCTCCATGTTGCCGGTGAGGTGCAGTTCCACCTCGCGTCCCGGCTCGCGCCCATCGGGGTCTTCGAACAGGCTGCGCATCGCGCCGTAGGTCAGTACCTGGCGGCCGTTGTCGCGCAGGCCGATGCCCGGATCGTCCAGCTTCGGATCGGTGGCGCTGCTCTGCATGTCCACCAGCGGATTGCCGCGCTCGCTGAGCGGGTGGGTGACCTTCGTGGGCAGGGCGGCGCCTGCACTGTGCGCCCCGTGGCCGGCATGTGCGCGGTGATCCATCGCCGGCATCGCGTGGTCCATGCTGTGTCCGGACATGCCGCCGTGGTCCATCGCATGGCCCATGTCGTGCCCCATGTCGGCCATGGTCAGCAGTGGACGCGGGTCGCGTGCGGGCACCGGTGCCTGCAGCCCGTGGCGTACCGCCAGGGTGCCGGCGGCAAAGCCGGTGCGGCCCATGTCCTGGCAGAAGATCGTATACGCATCCTGCCCGCTGGGTTCCACCAGCACATCGAAGGTTTCGGCCGGGGCGATGCGGAACTCGTCGATGCTGACCGGATGGATGTACTGCCCGTCGGCGGCGACCACGGTCATCTTCAGGCCGGGGATGCGCACGTCGAAGTAGGTCATCGAGCCGCCGTTGATGAAGCGCAGCAGCACTTTCTCGCCGCTGCGGAACAGCCCGGTCCAGTTGCCCGCCGGCGCCGTGCCGTTCATCAGGTAGGTGTAGGTATGCGCGTTGACATCGGAGATGTCGGTCGGGGTCATCCGCATCCGGCCCCACATGCCGCGGTCGGACAGCGCCGCGCCCCAGCCATCGCGGCGCGCGTCGCGCAGGAAGTCGGGCAGGGTGCGCTTGTAGTAGTTGTCGTGCTCGGCCAGCTTCTTCATGCGCCGGAACAGTGCGCCGGGATCCAGGTCGGTCCAGTCCGAAAGAAGGATCACGTGTTCGCGATCAAACGCATACGGCGGCGGCTGCGCCGGGTCGATGATCAGCGCGCCGTACAGCCCGGCCTGTTCCTGGAACATGGAATGGCTGTGGTACCAGTAGGTACCGGACTGCTTCAGGGTGAACCGGTAGTGGTAGGCCTCGCCCGGCGCGATGCCGTTGAAGCTGAGGCCGGGGACGCCGTCCATGTTGGCCGGCAGCAGGATGCCGTGCCAGTGGATCGACGTGGGGTGGTGGGCCAGCGTGTTGCGCACGTGGATGTCCACGGTCTGGCCTTCGCGCCAGCGCAGGATCGGCGCAGGCAGGCTGCCGTTGACAGTGATCGCCGGACGGGTGCGGCCGGTGAAATTGGCCGCCGATTCGCCGATCGCCAGTTCGATGTGGGAGTGGCCGAGGACCTGCGGCGCGGTGGCCAGGGCAGGGCCGGCGGCAGCGAGCGCGCGCGCGGGAAGGCCGGTGGCGGCGGCCCCGGCGACCACGCCACCGGCGGCCAGCCCCTGCACGAACAGGCGGCGTGACGGTTGGGCCGGGTGGCCCGGACCATTGGAAGAAGAAAAACGCATTGTAGGAAACTCCAGACGCAGGACATCACCGGTCCGGCGCAGCGCGCGCGGGCCAGCATCGAGTCACGCCACGGGCGTGGGCGTTGGAATCAGCCGATCGGAGGGCGTTGGATGCGTGGCAGCGCGGGCGTTGGATGGCCCGGTGCATGCTGTTGCAGGGGACGCGTGCCCGCGTAGTCGGCGGCAAACAGGGCAAGTCCTTCGGCGGCCAGTGCCGGTTGCTGCGCGCAGGTACGCACGCAGTCCTTCAGCTTGCAGTGCGCATCGTCCGGCACTGCCTGGGTCTGGTGATCGTTCGCGTGTGGCGGCTGCAGGCCGGAGTGTGCCGCGGCGTGCCCGTGGCATGGAGGCGCTGCGGCGGGGGCCGTTTCAGGCGCATCCATGCGGTGTTCTCCGGCCATGGCCGCGTTCAGTCCGTTGAGCAACAGACTGATCATCAGCATCACGCGCAGCAGGAGGGAGGCCACGGACATGGCACTACCTTAGCCGGATCGGCGGATCGATGCAGCTTTGCCTGAACCGCCGGTTCAACCCGGGAGCAGCACAAGGCATCCGCCGTCAGCCTTCTTCACGCACCACCTCGATCAACTGCGGGCCGTAGCGCGACAGCTTGGTACCGCCGATACCGCCGACCCGGGCCAGTTCGTCCAGCGACGTCGGGCGCTGTTCGGCGATGTTGCGCAGGGTGCTGTCGTGGAAGATCACGAAGGCCGGCACGTTCTGCTCGCGGGCCAGCTCGGCGCGCAGCCCCCGCAGCGCGTTGAACAGCGCCAGGTCCTGCGGCAGCACCGACAGGCCGCTGCCGCTGCGCTGGGTGCTGCGTTCGCGGCTGCTGCTGGGGGCGCTGTCGCGGCGCATGCTGATCTGCCGCTGGCCCTTGAGCACGTCACGGCTGGCGTCGGTCAGGCGCAGGCCGCCGTGGCCGGCGGTGTCCACTTCCAGCACGCTGGTGGCCACCAGCTGGCGGAACACGCTGCGCCAGGTCCGCGCGTCCAGGTCCTTGCCGATGCCATAGGTGCTCAGCTTTTCATGGCCGCTCTGGCGCACCTTGTCGTTCTCGCTGCCGCGCAGGATGTCGATCAGGTGGCCAACGCCATAGCGCTGGCCACTGCGGTACACGCAGCTGAGCGCTTTCTGCGCCGGGATGGTGGCATCCCAGGCGGCCGGTGGGGTCAGGCAGTTGTCACAGTTGCCGCAGGCCTGCGGATAAGTCTCGCCGAAGCCGGCCAGCAGCACCTGGCGCCGGCATTGCATGGATTCGCAGTAGCCCAGCAGGTGGTCCAGCTTGGAGCGCTCCAGTTGCTTGCGTTCTTCCCCGGCCTCGGACTGTTCGATCATCTGCTTGAGCAGCACCACGTCGCCCAGGCCGTAGCACAGCCAGGCTTCGGCGGGCTCGCCGTCGCGGCCGGCGCGGCCGGTTTCCTGGTAGTAGCCCTCCATGGATTTGGGCAGGTCGGTATGGGCGACGAAGCGCACGTCCGGCTTGTCGATGCCCATGCCGAAGGCGATGGTGGCGCACATCACGATGCCGTCCTCACGCAGGAAGCGGCGCTGGTTGTTGGCACGCACTTCGGCCGGCAGGCCCGCGTGGTAGGGCAGGGCGGTGAAGCCCTGGCTGCACAGGAATTCGGCGGTTTCCTCGACCTTGCGCCGCGACATGCAGTAGACGATGCCGGCCTGGTCGCGGTGGCTGCGCAGGAAGCCGGTCAGCTGCTGTCGCGCGTTGTCCTTCTGCACCACGGTGTAGCGGATGTTGGGGCGGTCAAAGGAGCTGACGAAGTGGCGCGCCTGGGCCAGGTCGAGGCGTTCGGCGATCTCGCGCTGGGTCGGTGGGTCGGCGGTGGCGGTCAGCGCCAGCCGTGGGATATCCGGCCAGCGCTCGTGCAGCACGGTGAGCTGGCGGTATTCCGGGCGGAAATCGTGGCCCCACTGCGACACGCAGTGCGCTTCGTCGATGGCGAACAGCGCGATGCGGCTGCGCGAAAGCAGGGACAGGAAGCGGCCGGTCAGCAGGCGTTCGGGGGCGACATAGAGCATGTCCAGCTCGCCGGCCAGCAGGTCGCGTTCGACGCGCGCGGCGGTCTCGCCGTCCAGGGTGGAGTTCAGGAATTCGGCGCGCACGCCAAGCTGGCGCAGGGCTTCGACCTGGTCCTGCATCAACGCGATCAGCGGGGAAATGATGATGCCGCAGCCGTCCCGCAGCAGGGCCGGGACCTGGTAGCAGAGCGACTTGCCGCCGCCGGTGGGCATCAGGACAAGGGCGTCATGGCCGGCAGCGACGTGCTCGACGATGTCCCGTTGCGGGCCGCGGAAGTCGTCGTAACCAAAAACGCGGCGGAGCAGCTCGTGCGCGGGACTGGAAGGCATCCCGGTAGTTTACCCGTTCGGGCGGGGTGCTGTTCTGCGCCGCGTTCTGCGCGAACGTCAAAAGCGGCAGGGCTGCGGGTTGGGCGGGGCGGGGTGGATTGGCGGGGGACGGCAACAACCGCATCCTGCGGGCCTCGTTTCGCGCCAACCAAGGCGCTCAACCGGTCTCTTATAAA
>NZ_JBDJNU010000062.1:0-14063 GCF_039674585.1 Stenotrophomonas lacuserhaii
GGGAGGCTATGCGGGGCCTTGAGCGGCAGGAGCCGCGAAGAGCTACATGGACGTACTTGCGCGTGCCCCGCATAGCCTCCCCGCCCGGCCCACTCAACGCTGTGGCTTCAAACAGCAGCCACCCGCGAGGGGGTCTCACCCGTTCGCAGCCCGCTCCCGCACCGGTCCCTGCACCGCCTCATCGGCCGCCCTGCGCAGCTTCGGCAGCAACCGCAATGCCAGCGCCACCTGCGTGCGGATCAACTGCAGTTTTGGTGGCATCGCATCGTCGAACTGCTCCAGCTGCTCTGCAATGCCGCGGTCGCCCTCGCCGTCATCGTCCACGATCGGCTGGCGTTCGGCCAGCGCGGTGGCCAGCTGCTTCAGCGACTGCTGCACGCGTTCGCCGGCGGACAACGCCAGCGGGTCCTGGGCAAAGCTGTCGACCTGGTCGCGATGCGCGCCCAGTGCGGACAGATGGCCCAGCAGCGTGTTGGACAACGCCAGGAAGCGGAAGCTCGCATCGAGGTTGCGGCGGACATGGCCGGGCTCACGCAGCATGTTCGACAACGCCGTGGACAGCGCTGCATCAGCATTGTGCATGTCGCGCCGCGCGATGCGGTAGGCAAGGTCATCGCGCATGCCGCTGCGGTACTGGCCCAGCACCGCTTCCAGGTAGCGCGCGGCACTGTCCAGTACGCGTGCCAGTACCTTGTTGAGCTGGCGACCCTGCCAGTCCGGCAGGATCAGGAAGGCGGCAGCGGCGGCGATCGCGCAGCCGAGCACGGTGTCGACCATGCGCGGCACGATCAGCAGGAAACCATCGCCGATCAGGTTGAAGCAGGTCAGCGCCATCACCGTGATCGCGCCGGAAGCCACCAGGTAGCGGTCGGTACGGGTGAAGAAGAACAGCAGCGCCGACAGCAGTGCGATCAGCAACTGGCTGTGCAGGTCCTGGAACAGCTGCAGCAACGCCCAGGTCAGCACCAGACCGCCCAGCGTGCCGGCGATCCGCTGCGCAAGGCGCTGCCGCGTGGCGCCGAAGTTCGGGCGGCACACGAACACGATGGTCAGCAGGACCCACGAACCGTTCTGGAAATTGAACAGCGAGATGGCCGTGAACCCCACCACCAGCGCGATCGCCATCCGCAGCCCGTGGCGGAACAACACCGAGCCCGGGGTCAGCTGCTGGCGCAGGCGCGTGGCCATCTCACGCAGGGTATGCGGGTTGTTGTCGCGCAGGCGGGTGTCGACGTTGTCCAGCGTGGAATCTGAATTCTCGGCATCCAGCAGGCGGCGGCCAATGCTCTGCAGGTTGTGTACCAGCAGGTCCAGCGAGGCCAGCAGCCGACGCCACTGCGGGCGGTCCTGTGCACGCAGGAAGTCCAGTGAGTCAACCAGATCGCGCGCGGCCTGCTGGTTGCTGTCGCCGTACACGAACGGGCGGCGCACGCGGATCGCTTCCCCCAGCCGGGCGCAGGCCTGCCCCTGCAGGTCCAGCAGGCGCTGGCAGCGGTACAGCACGTCACTATGGAAGAACGCGTCCACCAGTGCCCCGTACGGGTAGTGCGACGAGCTGGCGCGTTCGTGGAAATCCTGCGCGGTGTAGTACAGCCGCAGGTACAGCCCGGAGTTCACGGCGGGACGTCCGGAGCGACCGAAGCGGGCCAGGATGGCGGTCTTGGCGATGTTCAGCGCTTCCACCACCCGGCGGTTCTGTTCGGCCAATGCCAGCTGCCTGCGTTGCAGGTCGGCCTCGCGCACCGGCTCGAACAGGGTGGCCTTCAACTGCAGGTAGCGGCCCAGTTCAACGTACAGGCGCGCTACGCGTTCGCGCACCGGGCGGTTGGCGAACAACGCCGCCCACAGGATCGACAGCAGCCCATACCAGCTCGCACCGGCCAGCAGGTGGCTGACCGCATCCAGTGACGTACGCCAGTCATCGGCGCCATGTTGTTCCAGTCCGATCATCGTGTAGATGGACAGGGTCACGGTGGCCTGGGCGATGGAGGCATAGCGCTCGCCCAGTCCGCCGAGCAGGGTCAACCCGAAGGTAGACAACGCCAGCGCACTGATGAACACCCAAGGCATCGGGAACAGCCATACCACCGCGGCCGCCGCCAGGCTGAAACACAGCAGCGACAACACCACGGCCTTGCTGCGGCCCCAGGCGTTGTCGTCGGTTTCGGCGATGGCGCTGGCGATGATGCCCAGGAATACACCGGGCAATGCGGGCAGCGCGTCGAAATGCCAGCACACCGCCATCGCCGTACCCAGGGCAATGAAAACACGAAGCCCATAACTGGCTTTCTCGTGCGCCCACAGGCGGCTAAGACGGGATTCTCGGGCGGACATGCGGGCTCGGCAGCAGCATCAGCCTCCATTATTGCGGCACCCGCGTGAAAAAGGGGACGGAGGCCGTCCCCTGTATGGGTCAGAGGTCCAGGCGGACGCTGACGGCGAAAGTGCGCGGCAGCCCGACGCCTGCGTTGGACCAGTACCGGCGGTTGGTCAGGTTCTCCACGCTGCCACGCCAGGTGACGGCGTGACCGGCGGCCTGCATGTGGTAGCCGACGCCGGCGTTGAACAGCGTGTAATCCGGCAGCTTCAAGCTGTTGTCCGCGTCATACCAGACATCGCCGTAGTAGCGGCCAGCCGCGTAGGCCTCCCACCCCTCCACCCAGGGTAGCTGCCAGGTGGCGTGCAGCACGCCGCTCCAGCGCGCCGCGCCGACGGTGCGATTCCCCTGCTGGCCTGCGCTGTCCGGTGACAGCTTGTCGTAGGTCGGGTCGAGCCAGGTGGCACCACCGCCGAGCGTCAGCGCATCGGTAACCCGCACATCGGCACTGGCTTCGATGCCTTCGTACAGGGTGATGCCGTCCTGCACCAGCAGCCTGCCGACATCGGTGAGGCGGTCGATGTTGGCACCGCGCTCCAGCCGGAAAGCCGCCACGTTGCCACTCCAGCGTGACGATTCGATCTTCGCGCCCACTTCCAGCTGCTTGCTGATGGTGGGATCGAGCACGTCGCCGGCATTGATGTAATCGGTGCCGACCCGGCTTCCCGCTTCCAGCGACTCCACGTAGCTGGCATACAGCGTCCAGGCGTCATCGGGCTTGAACATCACCGCGTAGGTCGGTGTCACCGGATAGGTGTGGTAGCTGCCCTTGTTCTCGAAATCGTTGTAACGCGCACCCAGCAGCACCGACCAACCGTGGCCGACGTCCACCGTATCACTGGCGAACAGGGCTTTCTGCACGGTCTCGCTGCCGCGGCTGAGCACGCGCGAGCCGACTGCATCATGGCGCAGCGTGGGGCGCTGGTAGAGGTTGCCGCGGCCGATGGTGCTCCACTCATATGGGCGGTCCCAGCCAAGTCCGGTCTGGTGGCTGACACCGGCTACCACCTGGTGCTTCAGCGGGCCGGTCTGGAAGCTGCCCTGCAGCAGCGCCTGCGCCAGCTTCCACTCGCTCTTGCCGCCGAGCTCGTAGACATTGACGTCGTAGTCTCCGTTGGTATCGTCGATGTAGGCGAAGATCTTGTTGACGTCGTTCCAGGAGGTGGTGAAGCCGTAGCTGAAGGTGGCCTTCCAGAGGCTGCTGATCTGCCAGTCCAGCGCGGTCGACAGCAGGCTGGAGCGGGTGTCGTAATAGCTGCCCGGGATGCTGTTGTCGACATCGCCGGCAACCGCACGCGGCAGTGAGGTCAGGCCGATGAAGTAGTACTGTGGCGACTCCTCGGACAGATCGCGCTGCTGGAACACGCCGTCGAAGGTCCACGTCACCGCATCGCTCAGTCGTGCGTCCAGCGACAGCGCGGCGACCTTGCGGTCGACTTCACCGCCGTTGAAGGTTTCGCCCTTTTCCTGGTAAGCGTTGAAGCGGTAACCGAACATCTGCTCATTGCCGAAGCGGCCACCGGCGTCGACGCCGGCGCTGACGATGCCCTGCTCGCGCCAACCCAGCTGCGCGGACAGCGTGGCGGTGTCGGTCGGCTTTCTGGTCACGTAGTTGACGATGCCGCCGGGCTGGCCGAAGCCATACATGAAGCCGCCGGGGCCCTTCAGCAGCTCGACCTGCTCCATGACTTCCAGTGGCCATTCGGTGCCCCACGAGGACACCTGCAGGCCGTTGACGCGGTAGCTGTCGTAGCTGAGGTCGATGCCGCGGTTGCGGATCGGCGAGCTCCAGCCACTGGCATACGCACTGACCTGGGTGGTGACCGACGGGTCCAGCAGGAACGCTTCGCCGAGCGATACCACCTGACGCTGCTCGATCTGCTCCCGGCCGACGGCGGTGATCGCGAACGGGGTGTCGTGCAGGCTGCGATCGCCCAGCGCGCCGGTGCTGGCGTGGGTGCGTTCGGCGGTGACTTTCACCGCGTCCAGCTCGGTGGCGGACTGCGCGTGCACGGTGAAGGCGCAGGGCAGGGCAGCAGCCAGCAGGGCGCGGCGGGGGAAACGGGACAACGGCATCGAAGGAGTCCTCCGCGGACAGCACAGCGCCGTCCGCGATCAGCAGATGGCGGGAGAGGGTCGATGGCTGGATCAGGCAGGCTGGCCGGGAACCGGCAGCGGGGGCGCCGCAAAGGGGCGTCAGACCGTGGCTGGCGCGCATCTTAGCAAAAAGGGGACGGAGGGGATTAAGTCGTTCATCGCCCTTTGCGAGCTGAAAGCGACTTAATCCCCTCCGTCCCCTTTTTGGCGGCTCAGGCGCGGGCGGCGCGCTTCAGCAGCTTCTTTTCGCGGCGGCGGGTGCGCCAGCTGCGCCAGTGCTGGGCCAGGCAGGAGAAGATCACGTACAGCGCCGGTGTGCTGAGCAGGGTCAGGCTCTGCGAAAACAGCAGGCCACCGATCATCGCGATGCCCAGCGGGCGGCGCAGTTCCGATCCTTCGCCGATACCGATCGCCAGCGGCACCGCGGCGAGGATCGCCACCATGCTGGTCATCATGATCGGGCGGAAGCGCACGATGCTGGCTTCGCGCGCGGCTTCCAGCGCACTCTTGCCGTGCTCGCGCTGGGCCACCACCGCGAAGTCGATCATCATGATCGCGTTCTTCTTGACGATGCCGATCAGCAGCACCAGCGCGATCATCGATATCACCGACAGTTCGGTGTTGGTGCCGTACAGCGCCAGCAGCGCACCGACGCCCGCAGCGGGCAGGGTCGACAGGATGGTCACCGGGTGGATCAGGCTTTCGTACAGCATGCCCAGCACCAGGTACACGGTCATGATCGCGGCCATCACCAGCACCAGCATTTCCATCGGGTCCGAATCGAAACCGAATCCACCGCCCTCCGCCAGCCGGATGTCGCCGGGCATGCGCATGCCGGCCACGGTGCTGTCGATGATCGCCTTGGCCTCGCCCATGCTGGTGCCCGGCGCCAGGTTGTAGCTCAGCTCCATCGTGGTGTACTGGTTTTCGTGGGTGATCTGCGAAGGCGCCAGGCCGGGGACCTGCTCGGCCACCGCGGTGAGCGGCACCATCTCGCCATTGCCCGCACGCACGTACACCTGGTCCAGTGCACCCGGGGTTGCGGTCTGCTCGGGCAGGGCGTTGACCACCACGCTGTACTGGTTGATGTCCGAATAGATCGTGGAGATCTGGCGCTGGCCGAACGCGCCGTACAGCGCACCGTCGATGGCACCGATCGAGATCCCCAGGCGCGCGGCCTTGGCCCGGTCGATGACGATGTTCTGGCGCAGTCCGGCGTCGTCGACATCGGTGCCCACGTCGGCCAGCTTCGGGTTCTTCTTCAGCACCGCCTGCAGCTTGGGCAGCCACTCCTGCAGCTGCGCCAGGTCGTTGCCCTGCAGGGACACGCGATACTGCGCGCCCTGGCTGGAGCCGCCGCCATCGTTGCTCGGCAGGTCCTGGATGGCGCGCAGGCGCAGCTGCAGGTCGGGGTAGCGGTCGGCCTTGGCGCTCAAGCGCGACAACGCCTGCGCGGTGGTTTCGCGGCGGCCGTCTTTGCGCGCTTTCAGTTCGATGTTGAACTGCGCGCTGGACCCTTGCCGGCCACTGCCCAGGCGTACGCCGACGGTCTTCACCGCCGGGTCGGCCATCAGCATGTCGGTGATGCGGCGCTGGCGGTTGACCATGTCTTCGAAGGACACCGTCGCGCTGGAGTTGGCACGGCCCCAGATCAGGCCGGTGTCCTGCGGCGGGAACGCACCCTTCTTCACCGCACCGAACAGGAAGATGGTGACGCCGATCAGGATCAGCGGGGTCAACGACAGCAGCAGCGCATGGCGCAGCGAGAAGTCCAGCAGGCGGGTATACACGCGCAGCATGCGGTCGTGCCCGGCGTCCAACCAACGGCCGAAACGGGTCGGCTTGCCAGCATCGGCGTGGGGATCGAGGAAGCGGCTGCACAAGGCCGGGGTCAGCGTCAGCGAGATGATCATCGACACCACGATGGCCGCCACCAGGGTGACGGTGAACTCGCGGAAGAACGCGCCCATCATCCCCTTGGCGAACAGCAGCGGGATGAACACCGCGACCAGCGAGGCGGTGATCGACACGATGGTGAAGCCGATCTCGCGCGCGCCGGTGAAGGCGGCCTGCATGCGCGGCATGCCCTCGTCCAGGTGGCGCATGATGTTCTCGATCACCACGATCGCATCGTCCACCACGAAGCCGATCGCGATCACCAGGGCCAGCAGGCTCAGGTTGTTCAGGGTGAAACCGAGCGCGTACATCACCAGCGCGGCACCGGCCAGCGACAGCGGCACGGTGACGGCGGCGATCAGCGTGGGCGCCAGCCGGCGCAGGAACAGCGCCATGGTGAGCACCACCATCGCCAGGGCGATAAGCAGGGTGATCTGCACCTCGTGCAGCGAGCCGCGGATGGTCGGGGTGCGGTCGAAATACGGGGTCAGCGTGGTGCCCGGCTGCAGGTAATCGCGCAGGGTGGGGATCTGCTCCTTGACCCGGTCCACGGTCTCCACGATGTTCGCACCGGCGCGGGTGAACACATACATCACCACGGCGGGTTTGTGGTTGAACCACGCCGCCTGGTAGGCGTCCTGCTGGCCGTCGTAGACGTTGGCGATGTCCTGCAGGCGGATGATGCGCCCGTCCGCGCCGGTCTTGATGATCAGGTTGGCGAAGTCCGCCGCGCGTGCCACCGAATCGTTGGCGATGATCGCGGTGGTGGTGTTGCCATCGCTGAGGAAGCCGGTGGGCGAGGTGACGTTGGCCGCGCGGACCGCATTGCGCAGGTCATCGGCGGTCAGCCCCAGGGCATTCATCAGCCGCAGGTTGACGTCCACACGCACTGCCGGCGTGGAGGCGCCGGCGATATCCACCGACGACACCCCGGTGATCTGGCGGATGCGCTGGGCCAGCAGCGAATCGGCTACGTTGTAAAGATCGTCGGCCGACTGCGTTTCAGAGGTCAGCGCGATGGCGATGACCGGGTCATCGTTGGGGTTGGCCTTGGAAAACATCGGCGAACCCAGCCCGGACGGCAGGTCGGCCTGGGCCGAATTGATCGCCGTCTGCACGTCCAGCGCCGCCGAATCGATGTCGACATCGCTCTGGAAGATCATGAACACCAGCGAGCTGCCTTCCGAGCTCGACGAGCGCATGCGGTCGATGCCGGGCAGCTGGCCGAGGTGGCGTTCCAGCGGCGCGGTGACCGTGGAGGCCATGGTCGACGCATCGGCGCCGGACTGGTTGGCATGCACGAAGATCACCGGAATCTGGATGTTCGGCAGCGCCGACACGCCCAGTTTCAGGTAGCAGATCAGGCCGATGATGAACAGGCCGATCGCCAGCAGCGCGGTGCCGATCGGGCGGCGGATGAAGGGGCCGGAGATGTTCAATGACGTACCCCGTCCCTGCACGCGGACGCGATCACGCCTGCGGCTCCCGCGCCGGGCCGTGGCCTCGGCGGGCCTCCCGGCGCAGCGCACGCTGTTCGCGGCGTCGCGCCAGCCATTCGGAGAACCGCTCCATGTACAGGTAGATCACCGGCGTGGTGTACAGGGTGACCAGCTGCGACAGCAGCAGCCCGCCGACGATGGCGATGCCCAGCGGCCGGCGCAGTTCCGAGCCGATGCCGGTGCCCAATGCCAGCGGCAACGCACCCAGCATCGCCGCAGCGGTGGTCATCATGATCGGGCGGAAGCGCAGCAGGCAGGCACGGCGGATCGCCTCGTGCGCGTTGGCGCCGGTGCGCCGCGCTTCGATGGCGAAGTCGACCATCATGATGCCGTTCTTCTTGACGATGCCGATCAGCAGCACGATGCCGACGATGCCGTCCACCGACAGGCTCAGCCCGCTCAGCATCAGCGCCAGCAGTGCGCCGACGCCGGCCGGCGGCAGGGTGGAAATGATGGTGATCGGGTGGATGTAGCTTTCATACAGCACGCCCAGCACGATGTAGATCACCACCAGCGACGCCAGCAGCAGCCACACCACGTCGGTCTGGCTGCCGGTGAACTCGGCGGCCTTGCCGATGAACTGCGCGTGCACCTGCGAGGGCAGCTGCAGGTCGGCCTGGGTCTCTTCGATGGCCTTCACCGCTGCGGACAGCGAGTAGCCCGGGGCCACGTTGAAGGAGATCGTCACCGCCGGCAGCTGCTGCTGGTGGCTGACCACCAGCGGGGCACTGGTCACCTTGCTGTCGGCCAGCGCGGACAACGGAATGATGCCGCCGCCGCCCACCGTGATGCCGGTGTTCTGGTTGCCGATGCCGGTCGCGGTGGACGAGTTGGACGAGGTCACCTGGCCGAAACTGGTGGCATTGGTGCCGGTCAGTGCGCCGGTGCCGTTGGAGGCGACCGCCAGCTGTTCCATCAAGGCAGTGCTGGTGCGGAACTCCGGCGCGACTTCCAGCACCACGCGGTACTGGTTGAGTTCGGTGAAGATGGTGGAGATCTGGCGCTGGCCGAACGCATCGTAGAGCGTGTCGTCGATGGTCTGCATCGGCACGCCGAGCACGCTGGCCTTGTCGCGGTCGATGTTCAGTTCCAACGCGCGGCCCTGGGTGGACAGGTTGTTGTCCACGTCGGCCAGCTCCGGGCGCTTGCGCAGCGCTTCGGTCATGCGCGTGGCATGGGTGGCCACTTCATCGGCCTGCACGTCGGACAGCACGAACTGGTAATCGGTGGCGGCCACGCGCGTGTCCAGGGTCACGTCCTGCACCGGCTTCAGGTACAGCGCGATGCCCGGGATGTCACGCACGGCGTGCTGCAGGCGCGGCAGGATCACGTCCATGCCGTCGCGCTCGCCGCGCTCTTTCAGCACGATCGACAGCTGGCCCTGGTTGAGCGTCGGGTTCATGCTGCCGGCGCCGATGAACGCCGACACCCCGGTCACGTCCGGGTCCTTGCGCAGTGCCTCGGCCACGGCCTTGGTGCGCTGTTCCATCTGTGGGAAGGCCACGTTCTGGTCGGCCTGGACCACGGCGGTGATCATGCCGGTGTCCTGGTCGGGCAGCAGGCCCTTGGGGATCAGCAGGTACAGCACCACGGTCAGCAGCAGCGCCGCGCCGGCCACCGCCAGAGTGATCGGCTGGTGGGCCAGCACCCAGTCCAGGCTGCGCTCGTACAGCCCGACGGTGCGACTCCACAGGTTCTGCCTGCCGGCCGCCGCCGAACGC
This sequence comes from Stenotrophomonas lacuserhaii, assembly GCF_039674585.1. Lineage (GTDB taxonomy): Bacteria > Pseudomonadota > Gammaproteobacteria > Xanthomonadales > Xanthomonadaceae > Stenotrophomonas > Stenotrophomonas pennii_A. Next base: position 9,591 of record NZ_JBDJNU010000062.1, read on the forward strand.
TCATGCGCGTCTTCGCCTTCCGGCAGTTCGTCCGGCTTGAGCAGGTAGGCGCACATCATCGGGGTCAGGGTCAGCGAGATCAGCATCGACAGCGTGACCGCGATGCTCAGCACCCAGGCGAATTCATGGAACAGTCGGCCGGTGACACCGGGCATCAGCAGCAGCGGCAGGAACACGGCCACCAGCGAAACGGTCAGCGACAGCACGGTGAAGCCGATCTGGCGGGCACCGATCTCCGCCGCTTCCTTGCCGCTCTTGCCCTGTTCGATGTAGCGGACGATGTTCTCGATCATCACGATCGCATCGTCGACCACGAAGCCGGTGGCCACCACCAGCGCCATCAGCGAAAGATTGTCCAGCGACATGCCGGCGAAGGCCATCACTGCGAAGGTGCCGGCCAGCGACAGCGGTACCGCCACCGACGGAATGATGGTGGCCCACAGGCGGCGCAGGAACAGGAAGATCACCGCGACCACCAGCCCGATGGTCAGGATCAGGGTGAACTGCACTTCATGCACCGAGGCACGGATGGTTTCGGTACGGTCGGAGAAGATCTCCAGGTGCACGTCGGCGGGCAGGACGCCCTGCAGCTGCGGCAGCAGGGCACGTACGCGCTCCACCGTCTGCACGATGTTGGCACCCGGCTGGCGGCGCACTTCCAGCAGTACCGCCGGCTTGCCGTCGGCCCACGCCGCCAGCTGGTCGTTCTCCACGCCGTCCACCACGTTGGCGACGTCGGACAGTCGCACCGGCGCGCCGTTGCGGTAGCTGATGATGGTGTCGCGGTATTCGGCGGCACTGGTCAGCTGGTCATTGGTGCCGATGCTGTAGGACTGGGTCTTGCCGTTCAGCGAGCCCTTCGGCGCACTGACGTTGGCCTGGGTCAGCGCGCTGCGCAGGTCTTCCAGGGTCAGGCCCATGTTCGACAGCTGCGCCGGATTGACCTGGATGCGCACGGCGGGGCGCACGTTGCCGGCGATCGACACCAGGCCCACGCCCTGCACCTGCGACAGGCGCTGGGCGAGGATCGAATCGGCGTAGTTGTTGACCTCGCGCAGCGGGCGCGTATCGGAGGTCAGCTTCAGGGTGACGATGGCCGCATCGGCCGGATTGACCCGGTTGTAGACCGGCTGGTAGGGCAGCGAGGAGGGCAGGGTGGCCTGGCGGATCGCGGCCTGCACGTCCTGCGCAGCGATGTCGATGTCCCGTTCCATCGAGAACTGCAGGATGATCGTGGACAGCCCGGCCGACGAATCGGAGGTCATCAGCTCCAGCCCGGAGATCTGCCCGAACTGCCGTTCCAGCGGCGTGGTCACCAGCGAGGCCATGGTGGTGGCGTTGGCACCGGGATACTGCGTGGTGACTACCAGGCTGGGCGCATCGATTTCCGGCAGCGCCGATACCGGCAACTGGCGGTAGCCGAGGATGCCGAGCAGCAGCAGGCCCGCCATCAGCAGCGAAGTGGCGATCGGGCGGCGGATGAAGAGGGTCGAAAAGCCCACGGGCGGATCCTTGCTGGAACGTCATGACAGCGCCGGCAGAAGTGCCGGCGCCGGTAACTCAGGCGATGCCCGCGCTCAGCGCGGGCCACCACCGCGGCGGCCGCCGCCGTTCTGCTGCTGTGCCGCCTTCAGTTCGGCTTCGGTCGGCGCGGCCGGGGTCTCGCCCGGCTTCAGCGCGTTGACCTTGGCGCCCGGCTTGAGCCGGAACTGGCCTTCGCTGACCACCCGCTCGCCGCCCTTCAGGCCTTCGGTGACCTGTACGTGGCTGTCACCGACTTCGACGCCGCTGCGCACGGTCTGCATCTTGACCGTGTTGTCGGCCTGCACCACATACACGAACTCACCGTCGGGTCCGCGCATCACGGCCTGGGTGGGAATGACGATGCCGCCGCCGATGGTGCGCAGCTGCAGCCGCACGTTGACGAACTGGCCCGGCCACAACAGGTTGGCCTGGTTGTCGAACAGGGCGCGCGCGCGGAAGGTGCCGCTGTCGCTGCTGATCAGGTTGTCCACCACGTCCAGCGTGCCGTCGCCGCTGATGACATGGGCATCGGTGCGGTCCAGCGCGGCGATCCGCACCGCGCCGGCCAGCTGGGCGGCGCGCACGTCGCCCAGCTGGCGCTCGGGCAGGTTGAACACCACGTGGATGGGGTGCACCTGGGTCAGGGTGACCAGGGCGGTACCGGCGCTGACCACGTTGCCGGCGTCCACCGCGCGGATGCCGGCCACGCCGGTGATCGGCGCGGTGACCCGGGTGTACTGCAGCTGCACCTGGGCGGCGCGCATGCTGGCCTCGTTGGCGGCCACCGCGCTCTCGTACTGGGCCACCTGGTTGCGCTGGGTGTCCAGGTCGGTCTTGGCAACGTACTGGGCATACTCCGGTGCGCTGGAGCGCTGGTAATTGGAGCGTGCGGTGGCCAGCTGGGCCTGGTTCTGGCGCTTGGCGGCAGCCGCCTCGTCGTAGCTTGCCTGCGCGCTGCGCGGGTCGATCACCGCCAGCACGTCACCCTTCTTCACTTCCTGGCCTTCGCGGAAGTTCAGGCTCATCAGCTGGCCGCCGATCTGCGGACTGACGGTGACGGTATTCATCGCGCTCACCGTGCCCAGCGCGCTGGCGTACACCGGCACGTCCTGGCGCTGCGCTTCGACCACGGTCACCGGTACCGGGCCGGCGTCGGCCTGCGGCCCGCCACGCTCAGCGCTGGCGGCGGCGTCGCCGGACGGTTGCTCCTTGCCACCACCGGCCATGCGCAGGCCGATGAAGACGACCACCAACACTGCCACCACCAGCAGCACGATCTTCCACAAACGCGACATTCCAATCACTCCTGGGGGCTGGGCCGGGCAAGGCGCACGGCTGGCAAGGTGCCAAGCATACCTGCGGGCGGTGCCGCTGCCTGCATGCCAAAAGGGCCGGATGCTCCGACCCTGCCAGCGTGCGAAGGTTCCCGAACGGGGCGGCTTGGCCTACATTCAAGGGCAACCCTACCGTGGAGATCCCGATGCCCCGTCGCGCGCTGCTGTCATCCGCCCTGTTGCTGGCCCTGCCGATGCTCGCCCACGGCCAGACCGCCGAGCGCCCCGAGGTTGCCGCCGCCGCCCAGCGCCTGCAGGCCCAGGTGGTGGAGTGGCGTCGCGATTTCCACCAGCATCCGGAATTGTCCAACCGCGAGGAGCGGACGTCGGCTGAAGTCGCCAAGCGGCTGCGCGCGATGGGCCTGAAGCCGAAGACCGGCATCGCCCACCACGGCGTGGTGGCGATCATCGAAGGCGGCAAGCCCGGCCCGAAGATTGCGCTGCGCGCGGACATGGATGCGCTGCCGGTGACCGAACAGACCGGGCTGCCGTTCGCCTCCAAGGCCACCAGCACCTACCGCGGCCAGCAGGTCGGCGTCATGCATGCCTGCGGCCACGATGCGCACACCGCCACCCTGCTGGGCGTGGCCGAAGCGCTGGTGGCGATGCGCAAGGACCTGCCGGGCCAGGTCATGCTGATCTTCCAGCCGTCCGAGGAAGGAGCGCCGCCGCCGGAAGAGGGCGGTGCGGCGTTGATGCTGAAGGAAGGCGTGTTCGCCGATTTCAAGCCGGAGGCGGTGTTCGGCCTGCACGTGTTTTCCAGCGTACAGGCCGGCAGGATCGCGGTACGCGGTGGTCCACTGATGGCGGCATCGGATCGTTTCGGGATCAAGGTGATCGGCCGCCAGACGCATGGTTCGGCCCCGTGGAACGGGGTGGACCCGATCGTGGCCACGGCCGACCTGATCGGCACCGCGCAGACCATCGTCAGCCGTCGCACCAACCTGTCCCAGCAGCCGGCGGTGGTGACCTTCGGGGCGATCAACGGCGGCATCCGCTACAACATCATCCCCGACGAGGTGGAGATGGTCGGTACCATCCGTACCTTCGACGAGGGCATGCGCCAGCAGATCTTCGCCGACCTGCGCAACGTCGCCGAACACACCACGGCGGCGCACGGAGCGACGGCGGTGACCGAGATCTACGAGGCCGAAGGCAACCCGGCCACGGTCAACAACCCGGAGCTGACCGCCCGCATGCTGCCGAGCCTGCAGGCGGTGGTGGGCAAGGACAATGTGTACGAGCCGCCGCTGCAGATGGGCGCGGAGGACTTCTCGCTGTTCGCCCAGGAGGTACCGGGGATGTTCTTCTTCGTCGGTTCCACCAGCGAGGGCATCGACCCGGCGAAGGCGCCGGCGAACCATTCGCCGAAATTCCTGCTGGATGAAAAGGCGCTGGATGTCGGCCTGCGGGCGTTGCTGCAGGTCAGCCTGGATTACCTGCACGGCGCGCCTGCGCAGGGGTGAGTATTTGCCGGCACTTGCTCAAGTGCAGAAGCCAACGTCAAGAGCTGCAGGGCTGGTTGTTGGCGGGGCGGGGTGGCTGTGCAGGACACGCCGTGAACCCATCCATGGGGGCTCGCTTTTCGCATCCATGCGAAAAGACGGTCCTGCAC
>NZ_JBDJNU010000063.1:0-13110 GCF_039674585.1 Stenotrophomonas lacuserhaii
GGGCTGGGCGGGGGCGTTGAGCGCCATGGATGGCGCGAAACGAGGCCCGCATGGATGCAGTTTTTGCCGTCCCCCGCACAGCCCCACCGCCCGGCCCAGCGCCGGATACATAAAGCCCCACCCGCGAGGGGGTCTCACCCGTTCGCTTCCACCTGCAGCACGCCATCGACCACCGCCACCACCCGCACCGGTGTCCCCGCCGCCAACTCCGGTCCGGTCACCTGCCACGACGCATCATCGATGCTCACCCGCCCCTGCCCGGCCACGATCCCCTGCTGCAGCACCGCCACCCGGCCCACCAGCTGTTCGCTGCGGCGGTTCAACAGGGGCTTGTCGCTTTCGCGCCCGCGCGTGCGGCCCCAGCGCCGATACGCCTGGATGGCCACCACGCTCAGCACCACGAAGGCCACCACCTGCCACAGCACCGGGATGCCGGGCACCAGCGCGGTGATCAGGAACACCGCAGCCGCGCCGATGCCGATCCACAGCATGAACGCGCCCGGCGCCATTGCTTCGGCGGCGAACAAGACCAAGGCCAGCGCCCCCCATCCGACCACTTCCCAGCGCATGTCAGTCTCCAAAGCGCGGCGGCACCGCGCGCGTGGACTTCTTCTCTTCCTGTTTGGCGAAGGCGTGCTTGGCCAGTTCGGCGACGCCTGCGATCGATCCGATCACGCCACTGGCTTCCATCGGCATCAGCACCAGTTTCTGGTTGGGCGAGGTCGCCAGCTCCTTGAAGGCCTCGACGTACTTCTGCGCGATGAAGTAGTTGATCGCCTGCACGTCGCCTTCTGCGATCGCCACCGACACCATCTGGGTCGCCTTGGCCTCGGCCTCGGCCAGGCGCTCGCGGGCTTCGGCATCGCGGAACGCGGCTTCACGTCGACCCTCGGCTTCCAGCACGGTCGCCTGTTTCTCACCGTCGGCACGCAGGATCTCCGACTGGCGCGCGCCTTCGGCTTCGAGGATCTGCGCGCGCTTTTCGCGCTCGGCCTTCATCTGTCGTGCCATCGCATCGAGCAGGTCACGCGGCGGCTGGATGTCGCGGATCTCGATGCGGTTGACCTTCAGGCCCCAGGGATTGGTGGCCTGGTCGACCACGCTGAGCAGCTGGGCATTGATCACTTCGCGCTGGCTGAGGGATTCATCCAGGTCCATCGAACCGATCACGGTACGGATGTTGGTCTGCACCAGGGCGATCATCGCCACTTCCAGGTTGGACACTTCATACGCCGCCTTGGCCGCATCCAGCACCTGGAAGAACACCACCCCGTCCACCCGCACGGCGGCGTTGTCCTTGGTGATCACTTCCTGGCTCGGCACGTCCAGCACCTGCTCCATCATGTTCACCTTGCGACCCACCCCGTACACGATCGGGATCAGGAAGTGCAGGCCGGGGGACATGGTGTGGGTGTAGCGCCCGAAGCGCTCCACCGTCCATTCGTACCCCTGCGGCACCATCCGTACGGCCTTGAACAGGATGATCACGGCCACCAGGGCCAGCACCACGGTAAAGAACATCGTCGGGAACATCGCGCTTCCTCTTCCATGAAAACCGACCTGCAGCATACCGCGCGGGGTGGGTTTGCCGCGCTGGCGGGCTTTTTGGTCTGTCGCGCTGCGGCGGCAGGCAGGGCTGTGCAGGACACGCCACAAGTACGTCCATGTAGGCTCGCGTTCGGCTCCTGCCTCACGACGGTCCTGCACACCCCTGCCTGCCGCCGCCTGACAGTGGGTCGGTCCGCCGGGGCAAAAGAGAGAAAAGAAAGAGCAGCCGAGCGTTGCTCGGCTTCTTGAAGCAGCGCTCGCGGAGTGTCCAAGAGGCAGGGGGCGGGGCTGCGCGGGACGCTGAGCCGCATGGATGCGGCGATGCAGCCTACAGGGGTGAGCGCGCATTGCTTGCGAGGCACTGCCTCGCATGCGCTCGAACGCACAGCCGCCAGCGGATGGGCCGGGCCGCGGAGCGGGACTTGCGGCGTGTCCCGCGCAGTCCCGCCCCCTGCCTCAAGCCAGCAGCCCCCGCCGCTACGCTCTAAATGCGGGTCGTGGCCATGAAGCGTTCGCGGTCGTGGGCGGTGCGGCGGCGGATCTCCGCCAGCGCTTCGTTCTCGGTGGCTTCCAGCATCGCCTCGAACAGGCGCTGGAAGTGATGGCGCATCGCATTGCGCGCTGCAACAGGATCGCGCGAGGCGAGGGCTTCGAAGATCGCCATGTGCTCGTCCGCACGGCTGGCGCCATCGTCGTGGCAGACCCGCGAATAGACTTCGGCCACCCGCGGCAGGTCGCTGCGCATGCGCCAGATCTGCTGCACGAAGTACTCCACCACCGGATTGCCGGACAAACGCGCGATGGTCAGGTGGAAGCGGCGATCGAAGTCGCCTGCTTCGGTGTCAGTGAGGTCGCGGCGGCACAGTGCCTCGGCCAGCACCCGCAGTTCGGCGATGTCCGCATCGTCCAGGTTGCCGGCCGCCAGCGCGGCCGCTTCGGCCTCGAACACCGCGCGCGCCGCGGTCAGGTCGAAGGCGCTTACGTCAGGGAAGCCGCCCTGCCCGTCCAGCGGACGCGGCTTCACGTAGACCCCCGAACCGATCCGGATGGCGATCCAGCCCTGCGCTTCCAGGGCGATTTCCGCCTCGCGCACGGTAACCCGGCTCACGCCGAAGCGTTCGGCCAGTTCCCGTTCGCCAGGCAGGCGCGCGCCGGGCGGGAACTCTCCGTCCTCGATCAACTTGCGCAGTTTTGCGGCGATGGTCTGGTACAGGCGGTTGGCGGACATGGGCTGACCCTCGGTGGTTCCCTCCGGCACCGTCCCGGGCCACCGCACGCGGGGCTGGTCCGGTTGGAGCAACGGCGCGATCACCAGGATCGCGCCGTCTCGTTCAGAACTTGTATCGTACACCGAAAAATGCACGTCGCCCGTAGCTCACCACCTCGCGGAAGTTGCCATAGGAAGGCTGGTAGGCCACGCGAGGTTCATTGGTGATGTTCATCAGTTCCAGCGACAGCGACAGGTTCTTGTTCACCCGGTAGCGGGCGCGCAGGTCCACGCTGGTGTTGTCATCGTAGTACCGGTTCTGCTGCGCGGTGTTGCCGGTGAAGTCCTGGTAGTACTTCGAACGGAACTTGGCGATGGCCTGGATGTTGAACGGACCGACGTCCCAGTACAACGAGCCGGACAGGACGTGCCGCGAGAACCCGCTCAGGCCGGCCGGGGAGACGATCGCGGGAATCACGCTGCCATCGCTGGCGAGCTGCTCGCCCAGGCGCGAATCCTGGGTTTCGTAGTCCGAATCGGCGTAGTTGTAGCTGACCTTGAAGCCCATTCCGTCAAACGGCTGCGGCAGGTAGGAGAAGCGATGGGTGGCGCTGAGCTCCATGCCGGTCAGCGTGCTGTCCTCGTCGGTGGTGACCTGCTGGCGCACCGGCACCGTCACCGACTGGCCGTTGAGGGTGTAGGTCTCATCGACCAGCGCGGTCGCCGTACCCCCGTTGAACTGCTTCCAGTAGACGGCGGCGGCCAGCAGCGTATCCGGGTTCGGATACCACTCCAGCGAAAGATCACCGTTCCAGCTCATCAGCGGCTGCGCGGCCGGGTTGCCGCTGGCACTGATGTCGTCCAGCGCATCGGCCAGGTTGCCGAAGCTGGCATCACCGTTGACGTTGATGGTGCGGCCGGCGCCGAGGGCGGAAATGTCCGGCCGCGACATGGCGCGGTAACCCGCCACGCGCAGCAGCAGGTCATCACGCAGTTCGAAGGAGGCGTTGACGCTGGGCAGCAGCTTGTCGTTGCCGGCCTTGAAGGTCTGGGTGGTGAAGTCGCCGGTCGGCTGCAGGCGGATGGTGCCATCGCCGTTGTCCACCACGGTCAGGCCGGTGCGCACGCCTTCCGAACGCACGTCGGTCTTCACCCAGCGCACGCCGACGTTGCCGGTCACCGGCAGGCCGAACCATTCACTGGCGAACTCGCCCAGCAGGTACAGCGAGCGGGTCTTCTCGGTGATGTCCACGTTGTTGGGATCCTGCATCGACGGGTCGAGCAGGCTGTCGCTGGTGCCGCGGAAGGACTGGTACAGGCACATCGGGTCGAAGTAGGCCCACTCGGAGATCGTGTTGCCGCTGGCGGCATCCATGAAGTCCTTCTGCGGGAAGGCGGTGCGGCAGCCGCGGTTGGCGGCGATGATCGAGGCCTTGTCACCGGCAATCCGCTGGTCGTAATCGGTAACCAGCGTGTTGTCGCGCAGCGTGTAATCGGCCTGGCTGGCACGCAACCCGCCCTTGATCCGGGTGAAGAATCCGTCCTCCGGCATGAAGCTGGCATCGAAGCGGCCGGCGCGGATCTGATGGTCGTTCTCGGTCTCGCTGGAGGTCACGCGCGCCGCGCCGGTGTAGGCGTCCCAGTTGCCCGGGTCGAAGGCGGGATCGAGGTAGACGCTCGGCACCTCGCCCTGCCATGCCCAGTCATAGTTCACATAACCGGTGGTGCCGCTGCTGATGCCGGGCACGATCGCATTGGCGGTGTCGCGCTGGTTGGCGCGCAGGCGGGTGGCGCGCTCGTTGTCGACGCGCCGGGTATGCGAATACGACAGATCGGTGGACAGTTCCCAGGCCGGGCTGGGGCGCACGATCAGGTTGAGGCCGCCACCGGTGTACTCCTCGTTGCGCCAATAGCGGTTGGAGGTCGAATCGATCGAGGTGCTGCCGGACAGTGCGCGCACCACGCCGTTGTCGTCCACCTGGCGGTCCACGATGCCACGCCGGGTGTTGGAAAGGCTCAGGTCGCTGCGGTTTTCATACCAGTTGCGGTCGGTGTGTTCCACATCGACATTGACCTCGACCACATCATTGGGCCGCCACTGCACGGCGGCGAACTCGCTCTGGCGGTCGTTGCGCTCCTGCTTCAGGCGGTAGATCCGGCTGCTGGGCACCAGGTAGTAAGGCGTGCCGGCCGCAATCGCGGCAGCCCCCGGCTCGGTGCAGTTGGCGTTGGCGACATTGACCCGCCCGTCGCAGGCGTACCAGGTGGAGCCACTGGTGATGCTCTCTTCCGGATCAGACCCTTCCAGGCGCTGGATGCCCAGCGAGACGCCGAGCTTGCCGCCGTTGCTGAACTCGAACTGGTCGATGTAGCTGGCCGTGCCGCGGTAGCCGATGCCATCGTCGTCCTTGTATTTCTTGTCGTACTCCGCCCAGCTGCCGCGCAGGTCCATCTGCACCGAGCGCTTGCCGTATTCCAGCGGCTTCACCGTCTCCAGCCCGATCGTGCCGGCCACGCCGCCTTCGATGATGTCGGCGCGCTGGGTCTTGTAGATCGCCACGGTATTGATCAGTTCGGCCGGGAACATGTTGAAGTTCACCGAACGATCGCCGCTGCCGTTGGTGATCTCGCGGCCGTTGAAATTGGTGCTGCTCAGGAACGCACCCAGGCCGCGGATCGAGATTTCCGAGGCGCCGGTCTTGTCGCGGGTGGAGGCCGCGCCGGTCAGCGTCTCGATGGCATCGGCCAGCGATGGCGCCGGCAGGTCACCGATGTCTTCGGCCGACAGCACATCGGAAATGACCGTGTCGTCGCGCTTCTTGTTGATCGAACTCTGCATCGATTCGCGGATGCCGGTGACCTGCACCTGGTCCAGCGTGGTGGCCGCGCCGGTGGCCGGCGGATCGGCCTGCTGGGCCATGGCAGGCGCCGCGGCGAAAAGCGCTGCCAGCAGGGCGGCCGCCAGCGGATGTGGATGGAACGGTGAAACGGGCAGTTCGGTACGACGCATGATGTCCTCCTCCCAAAGGATGTCCCGCACAGCGGGCATGGGGCGCACTTTCGACATGCGGACACACAAATGTCAACCAATTGGACTGATTCTTTCGTCTTACCTCTGCTATAGGCCAATTTTCGGTAGAAAGATGTGCTGTTGCAGCATGACTTAGCCAAGTTCTTGCCCTACTTTGCAGTCCAACTGGACTGGCACCACGGCTTACAATCATCCCCTGCATCGCAGGCCACGCTTCGGAGGGAACACCATGCAGTGTCCAACACGCCATCTGTCCGCCGCCCTGTTGCTGGCCCTGGGGATCGTGCCTGCCTCGCCTGCGGATGCCGCCAGCTATCTGGTCCATGATGCCGGCGAATACGCGACCGCCAGCGCCAACCTGCAGCCGGGCGATGAGATCGTGCTGGCCAACGGCACCTGGAACAACGCGCGCCTGCTGCTGAAAGGCAACGGTACCGCGGCCGCGCCGATCACCCTGCGCGCGCAGTCGCCCGGCCAGGTGGTGCTCAGCGGGCAGTCCGACCTGCGCCTGGCCGGCCAGTACCTGCATGTGGCCGACCTGGTGTTCCGCGATGGCTACAGCCCCAGCGACGCAGTGGTGGCGTTCCGCGAATCCAGCAAGGCGGTCGCCCGCAACAGCCGGGTCACCGGGCTGGTGATCGATGACTACAGCAATCCGGACGCGGCCGACCAGGACCAGTGGGTGATGCTGTACGGCGCATTCAACCGGCTGGACCACAGCCAGCTGCGCGGCAAGACCAACGCCGGCCCTACCGTGGTGGTGGTGCGTGACGCCACCCAGGGCCTGGACAACCAGCACCGCATCGACCACAACTGGTTCGGCCCGCGGCCGGGGCTGGGCGTCAACGGCGGCGAAACACTGCGCGTCGGCACCAGCGACACCTCGCTCAGCGATTCCAACAGCACCGTCGAAGCCAACTGGTTCGAAGGCTGTGATGGCGAAACCGAGATCATTTCCAACAAGTCGGGCGGCAATACCTACCGCGGCAACGTGTTCTACCGCTCGGCCGGGTCGCTGACGCTGCGCCATGGCAACGGCAACCGCGTGCTGGACAACGTCTTCCTGGGTGATGGCAAGGCCGGCACCGGCGGCGTTCGCGTGATCAACGCGCAGCAGCAGGTCAGCAACAATTATTTCCAGGCGCTGGCCGGCAGCAGCAACCGCGCCGGCCTGGCGGTGATGCATGGCCAGGCCAACGCCGCGCTGTCGGGCTACTCGCCGGTGGTGGATGCCCTGATCGAGCGCAATACCTTCGTCGACGTGGCCAAGGTCAGCTTCGGCGTGGGCTACAACGCGGCCAGCGGGATGGTGGTGCCGCCCAGCAGCAGCCAGTTCCGCGCCAACCTGATCGTCAACCGCACCGGTGCCAATCCGGTGACGGTCGATGGCAGCCTGGCCGGCGTGGCCTTCAGCGGCAATGTGCAGTCGCCGCTTGCCTCCACCGCGCTGCCGGGCGGCGTGGACAGCATGACCGTGACGCTGGTGCAGGCGCCGAACGGACTGTGGTGGCCCTCGCCCGCGCTGGCCGACGTGGGCGCGGCAACCAACCTGGCGGTGATACCGCGCGACGATACCGGGGTCACCTGGTATCCCAAACAAGGGGAATGGACGGATGCGGCCGCTGTCGGCCACCGCCTGCCCGCCAATGGAGCTGATCGATGAAACACACCTGCCTGTCGCTTGCCCTCGCCGTGGCGGCCGCTACCACAACCCTGGCCCTGCTGCCCGCCTCGACGGCCTTCGCCGCGGCCCCCGCAGCGGCGGAAAGCAGCACCGCCCCGGTGCTGGTGACCGCTGCGCAGTGGCAGCAGATGGCCAGCGATGGGGCGCGCTATCCGTGGTTCGCCAAGGAGCAGGCGCGCAACAAGGCGATGCTGGAAAAGATGATGAAGGCCGGCATCGACGTGCCCTTCCCCAAGGACAAGGGCGGCGGCCGCACCCACGAACAGCACAAGCGCAACTACCAGGCGCTGTTGGCTGCCGGCACGCTGTACCGCCTCACCGGTGACACCGCCTACGTGGACTACGCGCGGCGCATGCTGCTGGAGTACGCCACGCTGTACCCGACGCTGGGCCCGCATCCGGAAGGCCGCGGGCAGATCCCCGGACGGGTGTTCTGGCAGGTGCTGAACGACTCGGTGTGGCTGGTCAATGCGGTGCAGGGCTACGACGCGATCCGCGACGCACTGCCGGCCAAGGACCGCCAGACCATCGATGACAACGTGTTCCGTCCGATGGCCGGATTCCTCGCCAGTGAGCCGAAGAACTTCGACCAGATCCACAACCATTCCACCTGGGCGGTAGCGGCCACCGGCATGACCGGCTATGTGCTGCGCGACCAGGAGCTGGTGGAAAAGTCATTGCGCGGCAGCCGCAAGGACGATGAATTCGGCTTCCTGCGCCAGGTCGACCTGCTGTTCTCGCCGGACGGTTACTACGAAGAAGGCCCTTACTACCAGCGTTATGCGCTGGCGCCGTTCCTGCTGTTCGCCAATGCCATCGAACGCAACGAGCCGCAACGCCGCATCTTCGAGCGCCGCGATGGCGTGCTGCTGAAGGCGGTCGACGTGCTGGTGCAGAGCAGCTACGACGGCCTGTTCTTCCCGATCAACGATGCGATCCTGGACAAGGGCGTGGACACCGAGGAACTGGTGGCCGGCATTGGTATCGCCTACGCCCGCAGCGGCGATCACCGGCTGCTGTCCGTCGCCGAACAGCAGGGCCGCCTGCTGTTGACCCCGGAAGGGCTGAAGGTGGCGCAGGGCCTGGCCGCCGGCAAGGCCAAGCCGTTCGATTACACCCCGATGCTGCTGCGCGATGGCCCGGACGGTGACAAAGGTGGCCTGGCGATCCTGCGCATGGGCGGTGAACGCGGCCAGGCCCTGGTACAGAAAGACACCATGCAGGGCATGGGACACGGCCACTTCGACAAGCTCAACTGGCTGTTCTATGACAACGGGCAGCGGGTGGTGACCGATTACGGTTCGGCCCGCTTCCTCAACGTTGAAGCCAAGCGCGGTGGCATCTACCTGGCCGAGAACCGCAGCTGGGCCAAGCAGACCATCGCCCACAACACGCTGGTGGTGGACGAGAAGAGCCACTTCAACGGCGACTGGAAGGTCGGCGAGGAACATGCGCCGACGGTGCGCTTCTTCGACGCCGGCAAGGATACCCAGGTCGCTTCGGCGACGATGCGCGATGCGTATCCCGGCGTGGTGTTCACCCGTACCCAGGCCCTGCTGAAGCATCCGGAGCTGGGCCTGCCGGTGGTGCTGGACCTGCTGCAGGTGAGTGCGGACAAGGCAGCGCGCTTCGACCTGCCGCTGCACTTCAACGGCCACATCGTCAGCACCGGATTCGAGGCTGAACGCTTCGTCGACCAGCGCCCGGTGCTGGGCAGGGAAAACGGCTACCAGCACCTGTGGCTGGATGCGCGCAGCCAGGCCGGCAGCGATCAACGCACGCTGGCGTGGCTGCTCGACGGGCGCTTCTACAGTTACCGCTTCGGCAGCAGCGCGCCAGCGCAGGCCCTGCTGGTGGAAAGCGGTGCCAACGATCCCGAGTTCAACCTGCGCCGCGAACCGGCGCTGGTGCAGCGCGTGGACGGCCAGCGCGCGGTGAGTTTCTTCAGCGTGCTGGAGCCGCATGGCGAGTACAACGGCACCGCCGAGTACGTGCACGGTGCCGACAGCCAGATCCGCGACCTGAAGCGCGCACGCGGCAGCGATGCCGAGCTGGTCGAGGTCACCCTGGCCAGCGGCGCGCGCCTTGCGCTGGGCGTGGCCGATGACAGCAGCGCCGATGTCGAACACACCGTCAGCGTGGAGGGGCGCAGCTACCGCTGGCGCGGCAGCCATGCGCGGATCGACCGCGCGGCCGGCAAAGGGGATGCACGATGAAGGGGCCGGCCGCCCTCGACACGTTGCGCAAGGTGCCGGTGCGCTCGGCGGTGCGCTGGCTGATCGTCGGCCTGATCGCGGTCGCCACGGTGATCAACTACATCGACCGCAATGCGCTGGCGGTGATGTGGCCGGAGATCGCGCGCGAGGTCGGCGCGACCAAGGATGACTACGCCTTGCTGGTCACCGTGTTCATGCTGTTCTACGCAGCAGGCCAGTTCCTGTTCGGTCGACTGTTCGACCTGATCGGCACCCGGATGGGCTTCGCCCTGTCCATCAGCGTGTGGTCGATCTCCATCGCGCTGCACGCGGTCACCCATTCGATCCTGTCCTTCAGCCTGGTGCGGGCGATGCTCGGGGTCAGCGAAGCCGGCGCCTGGCCGGGCGCGGTGAAGGCCAATGCCGAATGGTTCCCCGCACGCGAGCGTGCGCTGGCACAGGGCGTGTTCAATGCCGGTGCCTCGATCGGTGCGATCGTGTCGGCGCCGGCGATCGCCGCCTTGTACCTGTGGCTGGGCTGGCGCGGCACCTTCGTGGTGATCGGTGCGATGGGGTTCCTGTGGTTGCTGCCGTGGCTGTTCGTCTACCGCGCCGGGCCGGACAAGCATCCGTGGGTCAGCGACGCCGAGCGCAGGCTGATCATGCAGGACCAGGCCGGAGCGGCCGACCCGGCTGCACCGCGGCGCAGCGTGCGCGAACTGCTGGCGCACCGGCAGAGCTGGGGCATGCTGGCCTGCCGCTTCCTGCTGGACCCGATCTGGTGGCTGTTCGTGTCCTGGCTGCCGATCTACCTGGCGGAAACCTTCGGCTTCGACATCAAGCAGATCGGCCTGTTCGCCTGGGTCCCCTTCGTCGGCGCGATGCTCGGCAGCCTGACCGGTGGCTGGTTGTCCGGCCGGCTGATCCGCGCCGGCCACAGCGTCGACCGCGCGCGCAAATGGTCGATCACCCTCGGCTGCGTGGTGATGGCCCCTGCCCTGCTCGGCGCGGTGCTGGCGGCCGAGCCGCTGACCGCCGTGCTGACCATCGCCGCGGTGTTGTTCGGCTTCCAGGTGGCGATCGGCAACATCCAGACGCTGCCGGGTGACCTGTTCGGCGGACGCTCGGTCGGCACGCTGGCCGGGCTGGGTGGCCTCGCCGCCGTGGCCGGCACGCTGATCACCACCTGGCTGGTGCCGGTGCTGACGCGCGAATCGTACGCGCCGATGTTCATGCTGGTGGCGGCCCTGGTGCCGCTCTCGCTCATCGCGTTGTGGTGGATCACCGGCACGGTGCGCCGCCTCGATGCCCCTTCGCCGAATCCCTGAGCGCAAGCCTGCGCTCCCTTTTTTCCCCCTCACGTAAACAAGGAGTTTCACCCCATGTCATTCCAGGACAAGGTAGCCATCGTCACCGGTGGCGGCCGCGATATCGGTCGCGACATTTCGATCAAGCTGGCCGCTGCCGGCGCCCGCGTCTGCATCAACTACGCCAACGATGAAGCCAGTGCGCGGCAGACACTGGAGCTGATCCAGGCCGCCGGTGGCCAGGCCATCGTGCACCGCGCCGACGTCACCGATCCGGCCGCGGTTGCCGGCCTGGTCGCTGCGGCGCAGGCCGCGTTTGGTCCCCGCATCGACGTGCTGGTCAACGTGGCCGGCGGCATGGTGGAGCGTCGCCCGCTGGCCGACATCGATCCGGCGTTCTTCCACAAGGTGATCGACCTCAACCTCACCTCCACCTACCTGACCACCCACGCGGTCGTTCCGCACATGGGCGAAGGCGCGGCGATCGTCAACTTCGCCTCGCAGGCCGGACGTGATGGCGGCGGCCCGGGCGCGGCGATCTACGCCACCGCCAAGGCCGGCGTGATGACCTTCACCCGTGCGATGGCGAAGGAACTCGGCCCGAAGGGAATCCGGGTCAACGCCCTGTGCTGCGGCATGATCGCCACCCGCTTCCACGATGAGTTCACCAAGCCGGAAGTGCGCACCGCGGTGGCCGCCGGTACGCCGCTGCGTCGCCAGGGCCGGCCGGAAGAGGCGGCCGACGTGGCGGTCTACCTGGCCTCGGACGCGGCAGCCTTCATGACCGGTGCCAACGTCGACGTCAACGGCGGTACGTTCTTCTCCTGACCGGAGTTTTGCCATGCTGCGCTGGATCACTGCTGTTTCCTTTGCCGTTGGTTCGGCGCTCTCCGCATCGGCTGCCCCTGCGCAGCCGGTGTGGGTCACCGCATGGACCGCCTCGCCCGCGCCGGATCGCCTGGATGGCACGCCGCAGGCCCCCATGCAGTTCGCCGCACAGACCGTGCGCCAGGACATGCGGCTGGGCAGCCGCGCCGATGCGTTGCGGCTGCGCATCAGCAATGAACTGGGCACCGCCCCGCTGCGCGTGGAGAACGTGACCGTGCAGGGCCCGTCCGGCACTGCGCTGCCGGTCACCGTGGGCGGGCGCGATGTCATCGAGGTGCCGGTCGGTGCGGCGCTGTTGACCGATGTCATGCCGTTGCACGCGGCCGCACTGGATGAAATCCGGGTCACCGGCTACTTCCCGCAGGCGACCCGGCCTGCGGTCCGGCGCACCACCGTGCGGGTCGCCGATGGCCGTCATCCGACCATCGCCGATTCGGTGGCGGTGTCCTACCGGCAGAATGTGTTCTCCGCGGTACTGGTACAGCGCGCGGATCGGCCGTCGGTGATCGTGGCGCTCGGCGATTCCATCACCGAAGGCGCCACCGCCCAGCGCGGCTCGTACAACCAGTGGCCGGAACGGCTGGCGGTGCGGTTGCAGAGTGCCTGCCCGGACCGCTTCGTGGTGCTCAACCAAGGCATCAGTGGCAACAAACTGCTCGACCACGGCCGCAGCCACAGCGCGCTGTCGCGGCTGGATCGCGATGTGATCGCCACCGCCGACGCCGACCAGGTGATCGTGTTCGAAGGGATCAACGATATCCGCCATGGCGGTGGGCCGGCACCACTGCCCGGCCGCAACGCTGAAGACATGCAGGCCGGCTACCGGCAGATCGCCGACCGCGTGCACCTGCACGGCGGGCGTGCGTTCATCGGCACGCTGACCCCGTTCGGTGGCTCGGAGCGCTACGAACCTGTTTCAGCTGCCACGCGCACGGCGATCAATGCCTGGGCGCGCGGCCCGCAGAGTGGCTATGACGGCGTCGTGGATTTCGATGCGGCGCTGCGCGACCCGGCGGTGCCGGAATCGCTGCCGGGCAGCATAACCCGCGATCACCTGCATCCGAACGATGAAGGCTATGCGCGCATGGCCGATGCGATCGACCTTGGGATGCTGGGCTGCCGGAAGCCCTGATCGTCCTGACCGGTGGGGGGCGGACCGTTTTGGGGACCCGTTGTGGCCGGGGGGTGCCTGTACGACACACGGGGGGCCCCCCCCCAACAGGGGGGGGGGAACCCCCCCGGCGGGGGTG
>NZ_JBDJNU010000064.1:0-11829 GCF_039674585.1 Stenotrophomonas lacuserhaii
GCGGTGGGGGGGGGCGGGGGCGTTGAGCGCCATGGATGGCGCGAAACGAGGCCCGCAGGAGCGGCTCTTGCCGTCCCCCGCACAGCCCCACCGCCCGGCCCAGACCAAGGCTGCTGCTTTGAAGCCACCCGCGAGGGGGTCTCACCCGTTCGCGAGAGCAAACTCCGGCCGGGTCAGGTTGTCCGCCTCGCCATCAGTGCACAGCACTTCGTCCTCGATCCGGATCCCGCCGTAAGGGCGGAAGAAATCCACGCGATCCCAGTCGATGCTGGCGCCATGGCCGGCCTGCTTCACCTCGTCCAGCAGCATGTCGATGAAGTACAGGCCCGGTTCGATGGTCACCACCATGCCCGGCTCCAGCACGCGGGTCAGGCGCAGGTAGGGGTGGCCTGCCGGACGTTCGATCCGGCCGCCGGCCTCGCCCGCCGCGAAGCCCGCCACGTCGTGCACCTGCAGGCCGATCAGATGACCGAGCCCATGCGGGAAGAACGCGGCGCTCACGCCGGTTTCCACCGCCGTCTGCGGCGATACCTTGAGCACGCCGAAGTCCTTCAGCACGCCCATCAACGACAGGTGTGCGTCGACGTGCAGCTGCTTGTAATCCACGCCCGCCCGCACGGCCGCGCACATCGCCTGCTGGGCGACGTCGACCGCGCCGATCATCGCGGCGAACTCGTCGTGGCCATGCGCCGCATGGGTCCGGGTGATGTCGCTGGCATAGCCGAGCGCGCTGGCGCCGGCGTCGATCAGGAAGCTGCGCAGCGGCTGCGGTGCGGTGCGGCCCAGTTCGGTGTAATGCAGCACGGCGGCATGTTCGTTGAGTGCCACGATGTTGCCGTACGGCAGTTCGTTGGCATCCTGGCCGACTGCCGCGCAGTACGCCATGTGGATGGAAAACTCATCGGCGCCGTTGCGGAACGCCGCTTCGGCGGCGCGATGGCCGCGCACGC
Organism: Stenotrophomonas lacuserhaii; assembly: GCF_039674585.1. Classification (GTDB taxonomy): domain Bacteria; phylum Pseudomonadota; class Gammaproteobacteria; order Xanthomonadales; family Xanthomonadaceae; genus Stenotrophomonas; species Stenotrophomonas pennii_A. Next base: position 951 of record NZ_JBDJNU010000064.1, read on the forward strand.
CCAGCACCTGCGCCTGGCGCATCAGCGCGATTTCATAAGGCGTCTTGCAAGCCCGGTGGTATTCCAGGTAATCCAGCACCGGTGCCGGGTTGTTGGGCGCCCACTCGCCCAACGTGCTCTGCGGCTCGCCCAGCACGGCGCAGCGCCAACGGTCGCGCGGCAGCAGCGCCAGCGCTTCTTCCGGCGTGCGGATGACCTGGATGTCGAAGTGCTCCACCCACCAGCCACTCGGTGCGTCGGGCACTACGTGCCAGTAGTCGAAGGGTTGGTGGAAGATCACCGTGTGCCGCTTGCCCGGGGTGAACACCAGCCAGCTGTGCGGTACGCGGGTCAGCGGCAGCCACGCCTTGAACTGCGGGTTCACCGCATACGGATAATCGCGGTCGTCGAACAGGTGGTAGTGCAGGGTGCCGCTGGGAACCACCAGATGGTCGAAGCCGCCGCGCGCCAGCGCTGTTTCGGCCCGCCGGCAAAGCACGGCCAGGTGGTCGGGATAAAGGGCGCCGGGGTCGTGCTGGATCATCGCGGTGACTCGCTGGAAAACAGCCCCTGATTGTGCCGCAAGCGCCGCGCGGCTGCTGTGCCGGAACCGGCGCTCAGGGCGCCGGAGTTTCCTGTCCGATCCAGCCGCGCAGCAGTTCGCGGTGTTCGCGCGAGAGGGTGATGAAGCGGAAACCGGCCCAGGCTTGCCCCGCTACATGCGCCGGATCGGCCCACAGCAGGTGCACGCCGACGTCGATCGGTGCGGCGCGGCCATCGGCCAGTGGCAGGCTGAACTGCAACTGGTACAGCGCGTCTTCGCGCAGGGGGACGGAGGCCAGCATCAGCATGCCGGTCTCGGAAAGGTTGCCAAGGCGGCCGACCACGCGTTCGGCGATCTGGTCGGTCACCGGCACCAGGTCGGCCACGGTGCGGCGTGGCGCGCGGCGGGTGTCGGGGCTGTCGTCGTCGGCGCTCATGCGGCTTCCCCTTGTTCAGTGCCGGCCAGCGAGCGCAGCGTGCGCAGGGTGGCCTGCCAGGCGCGATCGATCAGCCGTCCCTTGTCTTCGGTGACGATCCGGGCCTGTTCCAGTGCCATCAGGCGGGCCAGTGTGTCCAGTGTGTACTCGGCCACTTTCTGCCCGCGCGGATTGACGAACAGGGCGTGTTCGGTGACCAGGCTGTACCAGGACAGGCGCTGGCGGTGCAGGTCGCCCTGCTGGTTGCTGATGAACTCGAACCAGGTACCGAACGGCAGCGTGCGCAGCTGGCGGTAGCAGTCCTCTTCGACGGGGCTGCGCGCCAGCGGTGCGAGCCGGCGGGTGTCATGGGCTTCGGCATGTTCGCCCAGCCGGGTGCGCGCCTTCAGGCGCGCTGTCAGCTCGGTCCGCGAGGTGCTGTCGTCCTCGCCGCCGGGGCTGGACAGGCGGCGCGCGATGGCGCGCGCTTCGTCGTGGTGGCAGCCGATCTGCACGACGGCTGCCTCGACCTCGTCGAACAGGGCTTCGTCGGCGGGGTGCCCGCTGCCGGGCGGCTGCGCGGTGACCGCGGTGATGCGCGCGGTCTGCTGCAAGCGCTGCTGCCACAGGGCGGAGTCTTCGCCGTGGCGCAGCTGGGTCAGGGTCAGCACGTCGGCCCAGGCCTGGCGCAGCAGCGTCTGCACGAAACGCGGCGGCTGGTCCTGCGCGCAGGACTGTTCAATCAGCGCGGCAGCCTGCTGGCGCGCGACCTCCAGCCGCTCCTTGCCGCGCGCGGCTTCCACGTGGCGGCGCTCGGCCAGTTCGGCCTTGTGCGCGGCGGCGCGGAAATGTTGCTGCACCTCTTCGTTGGCGGCGGCGAACACGGCCGGATCGTCGTGGTACTGCGCCACCACCGTGCCCACCGTGCGCTCCAGCTTCTGCACCAGCTGCGGGTCCAGGTCATCGTCCTGCAGGCCGCTGGCCCCCAGTTCGGCGATGGTGTTGAGCAGCTCGCGGGCCGGGTGTTCGTCGCGCACGAAGAAGCCCGGATCGGCCAGCGCGGCGCGTGCCAGCGGCACCTGCAGCCTGCCGACCAGGTCGTCGCCTGCGGTCTGCGGACGCTGTTCCTGGCGGATCTGCTGGAACAGCAGGACGAGCAGGTCCAGCGTGTCGCCATCCTTCACCGTCAGCGCCGCCTGCTCGCCGTGTTCGGCGCGCAGCTGGGTCAGCAGGGCGGTCTGCAGGTCGGACATGCTGCGTGACGTGGCGCCGCCGGCGATGCGCGCCTGCAGCTGTCCGAGGATCGCGTCGACCATCGCGCTGGGCACCGCGTCGGCATCGGACGCAGCACCCGCCACGGCGCGTCCGTCTGCCATGGCAGCGCCCGGCAGCGGTGCGTCCGGGGTGGGCGGCAGAGCCACATCGGCGGCCAGCGCATGCCGCGCACCGGCGAGCAGTTCGTGCAGCGCGCTCATGGCCGGCGCTGCGAGGTCCACCACCGCGGGCGCTGTCGCCGGTTGATCCGGCGCACCGGTGGGTAGCGGCGGCGGCTGGGTCGCGCCGGGTGGCGCTGCACCGACCGGCACGGGATGCCCGCCCAGTTCGGCCTGCATCATCGCCGACCAGGAACTGGCGGCGGTGCTGCTGGCGCCGTTCCAGCTGGTGACCGGGGTGGTGCGGGCGCGCGCGGCATCGCCGAACGCACCGCGTCCTGGCGGGGTGACGATCCGGCGGGTCGCCGCCGAGCGCGCCAGGTAAGGGGTGTAGACCAGTCCGGGCAGCACGCCTTCGTGCCCGAGCAACACGTTGGCGCGTTCCAACAGTTCGCCCAGCCGCTCCAGCACCTGGCGCTCGAAGCTGCGATACAGCGCCAGTTGGGCTTCCAGTTCGAGCCCGCCTTCGTCGCCGATCCGGCGCACGATGCCGCACAGGATGACCGGGCCGAACGGTACCTGCTCGGCATCCAGCGCCGGCGTGGCGGCCAGCACCGCCAGCCGCTGTCCGAGCAGCTGCAGGGCGTTGGCCGAGCGCAGCATCTCGCGGCGCATGATTTCGCTGAGCACGATGTCGCGATCGATGTCGGTGTCGTTGACCAGGGTCAGCGCGGACATCGACGGACGCTGGGGTTCGACCGCCGGCGGCGCTTCGCCGGGCGGGGCGAACAGCGCGGCCAGTGCCTGGGCGAGGTGCTCCAGGAAGCGGTGGCTGAAGCCGTCGGCGAACGGATGGATCTGCCGGGCCTGCGCGAACAGGTCGGCCTGCAGCTGGCTGTTGCGCGCGTGCTCGGCCTCGCGCAGCAGTTCGCGCTCCAGTTCCACCACGGTCAGCGTCAACGGCGCGGTCAGTGACTGCCGCGACAGCGCCAGCAGCGCGCCCAGCAGTCGGCGCACCCGCGGTGGCGCATCGACCGCGGCGAAGCGTGTGGCGTCCCCGGGCATCGGCGGAGGCGAGGAAGGCATGAGGGGGGCGTCCGTTTTCCCGGGGGTCGGGCTCGGAATCTACCGTGTCGGGCGGGGCGGCGCTACTCGCCCAGGAACAGCTCCACCACATCGTTGGTGAAGCGGCGTCCCAGCTCCGTCGGCCGCAGCAGCTCGCCGTGGTCGTGGCCGTCCGCGCCCGCACAGCCATGGTCGTCGCAGCCATGTCCGTGATCGTGGCCGCCGCCCACGCGCTCCAGCCAGCCGCGCTGCAGCGCCTGTTGCAGGGGCGCGTCGATGGCCGCTGCGGGAAGCCCGGTGCGCGACTGGAAATCGCGCAGGCTGAAGCCTTCGTGCAGGCGCAGCAGGTTGAGCATGTACTCGAACGGCAGCCGGTCCGCGGCGATGATGTCATCGCCGCCGAAGCTGGCAGGGCTGCCGGCGGCGTCCATGTAGGCCTGCGGATGCTTCAGCTTCCAGCGCCGGCGTACGTTCTGCTCGGCCCCGGAGCTGATCTTGCCGTGCGCACCGGCACCGATGCCCAGGTAATCGCCGAAGCGCCAGTAATTCAGGTTGTGCGCGCTCTGCCGGCCGGGCCGCGCGTAGGCACTGACCTCGTACTGGTCGAAGCCGGCCTGCGCCAGCAGTGCCTGGCAGTGTTCCTGCATGTCCCAGGCGCTGTCTTCGTCCGGAATGCCTTGTGGCGGGCGGGCGAAGAACACCGTGTTCGGCTCCAGGGTGAGCTGGTAATGCGAAAGATGCGCCGGCTGCAGCGCGAAGGCGCGCTCCAGGTCGTGCTCGGCGGCGGCCAGGGTCTGCCCGGGCAGGGCGTACATCAGGTCGATGTTGAAGTTGTCGAAGCCGGCGTCCTGCGCCATCTTCACCGCGCGCTCTGCTTCGGCGCTGTCATGGATGCGGCCGAGTCGCTTGAGCGCGTCGTCATTGAAGGTCTGGATGCCGAAGCTGAGCCGGTTGACGCCGGCCGCGCGGTAACCATCGAAGCGTCCATGCTCGGCCGTGCCCGGATTGGTTTCCAGGGTGACTTCGGCATTCGGGGCGAAGCGCAGGCGTGCCGAGGCCTGCTGCAGGAACCGGTCGATCGCCTCGGCCGGGAACAGGCTGGGGGTGCCGCCGCCGAAGAACACGCTGTGCACCACGCGGCCCCATACCAGCGGCAGGTCCTGGTCCAGGTCGCGCACCAGCGCATCGATGTAGGCATCGAAGGGCAGTTCGCCCTTGGCCTGGTGCGAGTTGAAATCGCAGTACGGGCATTTGCGCACGCACCAGGGCAGGTGCACGTAGAGCGACAGCGGCGGTGGAATGAGGGCGGGCATCGGCGTCGGTTACAGGGCGATCGAGGACAGCCGCTGCTTCAGCTGCTGCAGGGCCAGCGCACGGTGGCTGAGGGTGTTCTTCAGCGCCGGCTCCATCTCCGCGGCGGTCAGGCCATGGCGCGGATCCAGGAACACCGGGTTGTAGCCGAATCCGTTGTGGCCGCGCGGTGCTTCCAGGATCACGCCTTCCCAGCTGCCTTCGCAGACCAGCGGCTGCGGATCGGCGGCATGGCGCAACAGCACGATCACCGCGAAAAAGCGTGCGGTGCGCTGCCCGGCCGGTACATCGCGCAAGTCGGCCAGCAGCTTGGCGTTGTTGGCGGCATCGTCGGTCGGGCTGCCGGCGTAGCGCGCGCTGTACAGGCCCGGTGCGCCACCGAGGGCGTCCACGATCAGGCCGGAGTCATCGGCCAGTGCCGGCAGGCCGCTGGCCTGGCAGGCCGCGCGCGCCTTGATCAGCGCGTTCTCCACGAAGGTCAGCCCGGTTTCCGGTACATCGCCCACGCCGGCCTCGGCGGCCGACAGGACCTGCAGCGGCAGATCGGCCAGCATCGCGCGCATCTCCTTCAGCTTGCCGGCGTTGTGGCTGGCAAGCACCAGCTTGGCAGTAGTGGGAAGACGCATCAGGCCAGCTCCAGCAGGTCCCAGGTGTTGCCGTACAGGTCGCGGAACACCGCCACGGTGGCATAGGGTTCCCTGCGCGGTGCTTCGAGGAACTCAACGCCGGCGGCCAGCATCGCGGCGTGGTCCCGCGCGAAGTCGTCGGTCTCCAGGAAGAAGCCGACCCGTCCACCGGTCTGGTCGCCAATCCGCGCCGCCTGCACGTCCGAACTGGCGCGTGCCAGCAGCAGCCCGGCAGCGCCGTCGGTGGCCGGGGACACGACCACCCAGCGCTTGCCGCCGCCCTGGTCGATGTCCTGCTGCAGGTGGAAGCCCAGTGCACCGGTGAACCAGCCGATGGCACGGTCGTAGTCGTCCACCAGGAAGGTGGTCAGGGCAAGCCGGCGATTCATGCGGCCAGTGCCGCCTGCTGCGCGGCCAGCAGTTCGCCCACGCCCTTGTCGGCCAGCGCCAGCAGCGCGTCCAGTTCGTCGCGACGGAACGCATGGCCTTCGGCGGTGCCCTGCAGTTCGATGAAGCCGCCACCATCGTTCATGACGACGTTCATGTCGGTGTCGCAGTCGCTGTCTTCGGCATAGTCCAGGTCCAGCAGCGGGGTGCCGCGGTAGACGCCCACCGATACCGCCGCCACCGCGCCGATGATCGGGTTGCGCTTGATGTCACCGCGCTTGAGCAGCAGGTTCACCGCATCGGCCAGGGCGACGTAGGCGCCGGTGATGGCCGCGGTGCGGGTGCCGCCGTCGGCCTGCAGCACGTCGCAGTCCAGGGTGATGGTGCGCTCGCCCAGCGCATTGCGGTCCACGCAGGCGCGCAGGCTGCGGCCGATCAGGCGCTGGATTTCCAGCGTGCGGCCGCCCTGCTTGCCACGCGCTGCTTCGCGGTCGCTGCGGGTGTGGGTGGCGCGCGGCAGCATGCCGTACTCGGCGGTGACCCAGCCTTCGCCCTTGCCACGCAGGAAGCCCGGCACGCGGTTTTCCACGGTGGCGGTGCACAGCACGCGGGTTTCGCCGAAGCACACCAGCACCGAGCCCTCGGCGTGGCGGGTGAAACCGCGTTGGAGGGTGACCTGGCGCATCTGGTCGGGCTGGCGGCCACTGGGGCGGGTATCGGACATGGCGGGGTACCGTTGGAGCGAGGGAACGGGTCCATGCCCGCGCCGGGGAGGGGGCAGGCAGGAGGCTCGAATGAAGCCGCTAGGGTACCATTCCCTCTTTGGGAGCATCTGGAAAACCCCATGATCCGAAGCATGACCGCTTACGCCGGTGGCGAGCGCGCCACCGCCTGGGGCACGCTGGGCTGCGAGCTGCGCTCGGTGAACCACCGGTTCCTCGAAGTCGGTACCCGCCTGCCGGAGGAACTGCGCGCGCTGGAACCGCAGCTGCGCGAACGCATCTCCGCACGCCTGAGCCGCGGCAAGCTGGACCTGGTGATGCGCCTGCGCACGCCGGAAACGTCGGCCAGCCTGCAGGTCAACGACGTGCTGCTGGGCCAGCTGGGGCAGCTGGCGCATCGGCTGACCTCGGACTTCCCGAACCTGCAGGTCAGCTTCACCGACCTGCTGCAGCTGCCCGGGGTGATGCAGGGCGAAGCCACCGATGCCACCGCGCTGCAGGCCGAGGCGCTGGCCCTGCTGGACCAGACCCTGGACGGCTTCATCGCCGGCCGCGAACGCGAGGGCGACAAGCTGGCCACCGCGATCAGCGAGCGGGTCGATGGCATCGAGCGGATCGCCGCTGAAGTGCGCACCCTGATCCCGGCCATCCGCGAAGGCCAGCGGGCCAAGCTGGCCGCGCGCCTGGCCGACCTGCCGCACCCGGTGGATCCGGGCCGCGCCGAGCAGGAACTGGTGATGTGGCTGCAGAAGCTGGACGTGGACGAAGAGCTGGACCGCCTCAACAGCCACATCGTGGAAATCCGCCGCGTGCTCAAGCAGCGCGATCCGGTCGGCCGCCGGCTGGACTTCCTGCTGCAGGAGTTCAACCGCGAAGCCAATACGCTGGGCTCCAAATCGGTGGACAGCCGCACCTCCAACGCCGCAGTGGAGCTGAAGGTGCTGATCGACCAGATCCGCGAACAGGTGCAGAACATCGAATGAGCATCCAACCTTCCCCGGTCGGCACGCCCGCGCGCGGCACCCTGTACATCGTTGCCGCGCCTTCCGGTGCCGGCAAGAGCAGCATCGTCAACGCCACCCTGGCGCGCGACCCGCAGATCGCGCTGTCGATCTCGTTCACCTCGCGGGCCACGCGGCCGGGCGAGGTCAACGGCGAGCACTACCATTTCGTCACCGCGACCGAGTTCGAGGCAATGATCGCCGCGGGCGATTTCTTCGAACATGCCTGGGTGCACGGCGACTGGAAGGGCACCGCCCGGCAGTCGGTGGAGCCGCAGCTGGCCGCCGGCCAGGACGTGCTGCTGGAAATCGACTGGCAGGGCGCGCAGCAGGTACGCCAGCTGGTGCCCGGCACGGTGACGGTGTTCATCCTGCCGCCATCGAAGCAGGCGCTGCAGGACCGCATGCGCAAGCGCGGCCAGGACAGCGAGGCGGTGATCAGCCAGCGGCTGTCGGCCGCACGCGAGGAAATGCTGCACTTCAACGACTTCGATTACGTCATCGTCAACGAGATCTTCGACACGGCCGTCGATGAGCTGTGCGCCATCTTCACCGCCAGCCGGCTGCGGCGCGAAGCGCAGAAGGTCCGCCATGCCGGGTTGATCCAGGCCCTGCTGACCGCTGATTCGCCTGCAACTGACTGATTGCAAAAGGAACAGGGCGGGGTTGGCTTGATTTTGTCCAGCCCTTGCCCTTACACTCCGTCCCCTTTCCCTCATTCGACTGAGCGGCCGACCGGTCGCCGGGAGCCCGTATGGCCCGCATCACCGTAGAAGATTGCCTGGAAGTCGTTAACAACCGTTTCGAGCTGGTCATGATGGCGTCCAAGCGCGCCCGTCAGCTTGCCAACGGCGTGCAGGCCACGCTGGACAACAGCGAAACCGAAGACAAGCCGACCGTGCTGGCGCTGCGCGAAATCGCCGCCCGTCGCATCGACAATGCGCTGATCGACGAAGTCGAGAAGGCCGAGCGTGAGCGCGCCGAGCGTGAAGCGCTGGAATGGGCCGCCGCGGAAGTGGTCGCCGACGAAGACATGTCCAAGAACGACGACTGAGCCCAGTCGACCGTCTTTGGCCGGATACGAAACAGCCCGCCGCAAGCGGGCTGTTTCGCATTCAGGATTTGCTGAAATTGTGACGCTGGCATAGGCTTCGGCCATGAACCCAGGCCCCATCGCCAAGGTAGCCGCGCCGCCACGCGCGGACGTACCCGACTACGTCCTCCAACTCGAGCGCGCAGCGCACTACCTGCCGCCGGAGCAGCTGCCATTGCTGCGCCGTGCATGGGAGGTGGGGGCGGCCGCCCACGCCGGCCAGACCCGCAAGTCCGGCGAGCCCTACATCACCCACCCGGTCGCCGTGGCGCAGGTACTGGCCGAGCTCGGCCTGGACGTGGAGGCGCTGATCGCCGCGATCCTGCACGACACCATCGAAGACACCCCGCTGACCCGTGAAGAGCTGGCCGCCGAGTTCGGCGAGCCGGTGGCCGAGCTGGTGGACGGGGTTACCAAGCTGGACAAGCTGAAGTTCCGCGACCGCCAGGAAGCGGCCGCCGAGAGCTTCCGCAAGATGCTGCTGGCGATGTCGCGCGACCTGCGCGTGATCATGATCAAGCTGGCCGACCGGCTGCACAACATGCGCACGCTGGGCGCGCAGAGCAGCGAGGCACGCGGTCGCATCGCGCGCGAAACGCTGGAGATCTATGCCCCCATCGCGCAGCGGCTGGGCATGAGCCTGGTCAAGAGCGAACTGCAGAACCTCGGCTTCAAGGCGCTGTATCCGTGGCGCCATGCGATCTTGGAAAAGCACATCCGCAGCCAGCCGGTGGTACGCCGCGAAGCGATGGCGCAGGTGGAAGTGCAGCTCAGCCAGCGCCTGGCCAAGGAAGGGCTGGAGCATCGGCTGGTCAGCCGGATCAAGACCCCGTGGAGCATCTACAACAAGATGCACGACGAGAACAAATCCTTCGACCAGGTCATGGATGTGTTCGGTTTCCGGCTGGTGGTGCGCAGCGTGCCCAGCGCCTACCACGCACTGGGCGCGGTACATGCCGCGTTCAAGCCGCTGGATGGGCGCTTCCGCGACTTCATCGCCATTCCCAAGGCCAACGGTTACCAGTCGCTGCACACGGTGCTGTTCGGCCCGTACGGCTCGCCGATCGAGGTGCAGATCCGCACCGAGGAAATGGACCTGATCGCCGAACGGGGCGTGGCCGCGCACTGGACCTACAAGTTCGGCGGCGATGCACCCAACAGCGCGCAGAGCCGTGCCCACGCGTGGATCGTCGAACTGATCGACTCCCAGCGCGCAGCCGGTTCCTCGCTGGAGTTCCTGGACAACGTCAAGGTCGACCTGTTCCCGGACGAGGTCTACCTGTTCACGCCAAAGGGCAAGATCATGGCCCTGCCGCGCAATGCGACCGCGCTGGACTTCGCCTACGCGGTGCATACCGACGTCGGAAACACCGCCGTGGCATCGCGCGTGGACAAGAAACTGGTGCCGTTGCGCACCAAGCTGGTCAGCGGCCAGACCATCGAAATCATCACCGCGCGTTCGGCCACGCCCAAGCCGCAGTGGCTGGAATTCGTAGTCACCAGCAAGGCACGTACCGCCATCCGCCACCAGCTCAAGCAGCTGGAACACGAAGACGCGGTGCAGCTCGGCCACCGCATGCTCGACCGCGCGCTGGAAGCGATGGATTCCTCGCTGGAGCGCCTGCCCAAGGGCCGCCTGGATGCGTTCCTGGCCGAACATCGGTTCCCGCGCCTGGAGGCCCTGCTGGCCGAAGTGGCGCTGGGCAACTGGATGCCGACCCAGGCCGCGCAGGCGCTGATGGCCTACGCCGAGCTGCGTGGCGGTGCGCGCCACCATTCGCAGGAAAAGATCCTGATCAACGGCAGTGAGCGCGGGGTGGTCACCTTCGCCAATTGTTGCCAGCCGATTCCGGGCGACGAGATCATGGGCTACCACACCGCCGGCAAGGGCATCGTGGTGCACCGGATGGACTGCCCGAACCTGGCCGAACTGCGCAAGTCACCGGAACGCTGGGTGCCGATCGGCTGGGATTCGTCGGTATCCGGCGACTACGACACCTCGCTGGTGGTCGAAGTGGAGAACGGCACCGGCGTGCTGGCGCAGCTGGCCGCGGCGATCGCGCAGAGCCAGTCCAACATCGAACGCGTGGATTACCTGGACCGCGACTTCAACGCCGCCGTGCTGGCCTTCAACGTGCAGGTGCGCGACCGCAACCACCTTGCCGAAGTCATGCGCCGGCTGCGTCGCCTGTCGGTGGTGCAGTCGGTGCGCCGCCAGTAGTAGCGGGTGATGACCTGATGGGATGACCTAATGGTGGGTGACGACCGTTGGTCGTGACCCATCTTGCGGGAACAAGAGCGGGACGACCAAAGGGCGTCACCCACCCACGGTCGTCACCCACCCACCGGCGTACCCCCCCCGC
>NZ_JBDJNU010000065.1:0-11400 GCF_039674585.1 Stenotrophomonas lacuserhaii
CATGGATGGCGCGAAACGAGGCCCGCAGGAGCGGCTCTTGCCGTCCCCCGCACAGCCCCACCGCCCGGCCCAGACCAAGGCTGCTGCTTTGAAGCCACCCGCGAGGGGGTCCCACCCGTTCGACCACCCCCGAACGACGGGCAAAGAAAAAGCCGCTGGCGAACCAGCGGCTTCTTCAGAACAGCGTGAAGAAAGAAGTTATTACTTCTTGGCTTCTTCAGCAGCGTCCTTGGCCTGCTCGGCGGTGCCTTCGGCAGCCTTGGCAGTGTCAGCAGCTGCGTCGGCAGCAGCGTCGGTGGCGGCGCCAGCGGCGGCACCGGCAGCGTCGGCCGAAGCGTCAGCAGCGGTAGCGGCGGTGTCGGCGGCCTGCTGGGCAGCGTCGGCGGTGGCGGTGCCAGCGGCAGCAGCCTGGTCAGCAGCAGCCTGCGCTTCGGTGGCAGCTTCGTTGGCCGAAGCAGCGGCGTCCTGGGCAGCTTCCTGCTTCGAGCAGGCAGCCAGGGCCAGGGCCAGGGACATAGCAACCAGCAGCTTGTTGATGCTCATTTGGTGAATCCTCGTCGTCGTTAGATAGGCAACGCGCAGTTGCGCGCCGCCAACATGATGACAAGCCACGAATGGCTGTCAAGCGATCCCGCATTCAGTTTTGCGAAACGGGCGTTAAATCCAATCAAATCAACTCGATGGCGATGGCCGTTGCTTCGCCGCCGCCGATGCACAGCGTTGCGATCCCGCGCTTGCCGCCGCGGCTGCGCAATGCGTGGACCAGGGTGACCACCAGACGCGCACCGGATGCGCCGATCGGATGGCCGAGCGCGCAGGCACCGCCATTGACGTTGAGTTTGTCATGCGCGATGCCCAGTTCACGCATCGGCGCCATCGCCACCACCGCGAATGCCTCGTTGACCTCGAACAGGTCGACATCGGCCAGGGTCCAGCCCGCCTTGTCCAGCAGTTTGTGGATCGCGCCGATCGGGGCGGTGGTGAACCACTCCGGTTCCTGCGAGTGGGTGGCGTGGGCGACGATGCGGGCCAACGGCTGCAGGCCGCGGGCGTTGGCATCGTCTTCGGACAACAGCACCACCGCAGCGGCACCATCGGAGATGCTGGAGGAACTGGCGGCGGTCACGCTGCCGTCTTTCTTGAACGCCGGACGCAGGGTCGGGATCTTGGCGATGTCGGCGCGGGTGGGCTGCTCGTCGACGGAAATTTCGACCTCGCCCTTGCGGCTGGCGACCTTCACCGCGACGATTTCATCGGCGAACGCGCCATTGGCCTGCGCGGCCTGGGCGCGCTTGACCGACTCGATCGCGTAGGCATCCTGCTCTTCGCGGCTGAACTGGTACTTGTCCACGGCGCACTCGGCGAACTCGCCCATCGCCTTGCCATCGTAGGCATTGACCAGCCCGTCGTGGGCCATGTGGTCCACCGCCTGGAAGTTGCCGAAGCGGTTGCCGGTGCGCGAATTGGGCAGCAGGTGCGGCGCGTTGGACATGGATTCCATGCCACCGGCGACCACGATGCTGGCCGAGCCGGCCTTGATCAGGTCATGCCCCAGCATGATCGCCTTCATGCCCGAACCGCACACCTTGTTCAGCGTGGTGGCGCCGGTGGACAGCGGCAGTCCGCCGGCGATGGCGGCCTGGCGGGCGGGCGCCTGGCCCAGGTTGGCCGGCAGCACGCAGCCCATGATGACTTCGGTGACGTCGCTGGCCGGCACGCCGGAGGCTTCAAGCGCGGCGGCGATCGCGGTCGCGCCCAGGGTCGGGGTGGGGACGCCGTTGAACTGGCCGAGGAAGGAGCCGATGGCAGTACGCTTGGCCGCGGCGATGACGATGTTGGACATGGCAATCTCGTTGTTGCGTGAGCAAATTCGGAAAAGGAGACGCGAGCCGTTGGAAGGCGACGCGAATCCCGGCAGACTGCGTGGGGGACGCCAGTATAGGCGGTGCCCCTGACTGCCGGTTGGCTGGCCGAGCGCCAGCATCTGGCGAGTGCGGCACTCGATACCTTCGACGGGGGATACAGGGATGAAACGGGTTCAACTGAATACGGCTACAGGGATGAAGACCGCGCTGGCCATCGCGCTGGCCGCGGCATTGAGCGCCTGCGGAGGCGGTGGCGGCGGGGGCAATGTCCGCGTCGAACCGCCCGCGCCGCCGCCGGTCACGCCACCGCCGGTGACCCCGCCTCCCACCACGCCGCCGCCCGAAGCGCCGCCGCAGCCGAGCAGGCAGGGCCATCTCACCGCGATCAACGCGCTGGGCACCGGGCTGACCGGGCAGGGCGTGCGTATCGGCGTCGTGGATTCAGGCGTCAACCGCACCCATCCAGCGCTGGCCGGTCGTGTGGTCGCCAACTACACCTATGTCGATCCGCGGGAGAACGACCTGGGACGCGATGACGTGGTCGGGCATGGCACCACCGTGTCGATGCTGGCCGCCGGCGGCGACTACGCCGGCTCGCAGGTCGGCGTGGCGCCCGGCGCGGAGATCGTCTCGGCGCGGATCATCGCCGACAAGCGGCCCGTGGACGACGGCAGCGGCAATGGCAACCAGGTCAGTGGTGCGATCGGCCTGGCGCCGGTGCATCGCGATCTGGTCAATGCTGGTGTCAAGATCATGAACAACTCCTGGGGTGGCCTGTACTGGACCAACGCAGCGACAACCGCACAGATCGCCGACGAGTACCGCCCGTTCATCACCAGCAACGGCGGACTGGTGGTGTTTGCCACCGGCAATGACGGCAGGTCCACCCCGTCGAACATGGCCGCGCTGCCGAGCCGCCCCGGTGTCGGTGGCAGCCTGCCCGCGGCCGACCTGGTGCGCGGCTGGTTGGCGGTCACCGCCGTGGACACGGTCACCCCGACCCAGCTTGCCAGCTACGCCAATGCCTGCGGCGAAGCCGCCAGTTACTGCCTGGCCGCGCCCGGCACCGCGGTCTATCCGGATCCACAGGCGACCACGGCGACCGCAAGCTATTACTACGGCTGGGGCACGTCCTATGCGGCGCCGCTGGTCTCCGGCGCGGCGGCGCTGGTCTGGCAACGCTATCCGTATTTCAGCAACGACCTGGTCCGCCAGACCCTGCTGGGCACGGCCACCGACCTCGGCGCTGCCGGCGTGGATCCGGTGTTCGGCAACGGGCTGCTCAATGTCGGCAAGGCCGTGAACGGTCCAGGGCGACTGGACTGGGGGGATGTCAGCGTCAGCGTCAACCGGCTCGGGCTGGATTCGGTATGGAGCAACGACCTCAGCGGGGCCGGCGGCCTGGTCAAGCAGGGCGTCGGCGCGCTGGGCTTGTCGGGACGCAATACCTACAGCGGTGCCACGCGCATCGAACAGGGCACGCTGGCGCTGCGCGGCGGCGCTTCGATCACCTCCAGCGTCAGCATCGTCGCCCAGGCCGGCAGCCCGAGTGGCGCCGCGCTGCAGTTCATGAACGGCACCACCCGGGTGGTCGGCAACGTCGACAACGGCGCCAGCGTGGTGCTGACCAGCGCCAACGCCGATGCCACCATCGAAGGCAATTACGTCCAGCGCGACGGTGCCCAGCTGATGGTCGCGCTGGGTGTCAACGCATTGCAGGTCACCGGCACGGCGACCCTGCAGGGGGGTGGGGTGCTGGTCAATGGCGCGATCGCCGGTTATGTGCCGGCCGATGGCACGCGGCAGTCGTTGATCCGGGCACAGGGTGGGTTGTCCGGCCAGTTCAACACCGCTGCGGTGGGCCAGAACGGCGTGTCGCTGCTGGAATCTTCGTACGGCTATGACAGCACCACGGCATGGCTGGAATTGACCCGGGTCAGCGTGGTCGCCGCAGCCAGCGCGGCGTCGCTGGATGCGCGCGCATTGGCATCGGCCGGGCGGGTGGAGCGCGCCTTCGAGCTGCTCGATGGCAGCCCGGACCTGCAGGGCAGCGCGTTCGCTGATGCGGCCGGCGATCTGCAGCGCACGCCCGGTGGCATCAGTGGCCTGTCGGCCAGCCTGGACAGCCTGTCCGGCAAGGCCCACGCACTGGCCACCCAGGCCACCTTCGACAGCGTGGACATGAGCCGCCGGGCGGTGGCGGCGCGCTTCGGCGAGGTGCAGGCTCGCCCGGCGCTGCGCGGTGCGTGGCAGCGTGCGCTGGGCGAGGCAGGGCAGGGCAATTTCGCCGGCAATGGAGCGCAGACCCGGGGCTGGATGGTGGGTCATGAAAGCGCGTTGGGCGGCAATGGCGTGCTGGGCGTGGCCTTCGGCGAAGTGCGCAGCAACGCCAGTGGCAACGACAACGGCGGACTGGGTCGTGATCGCCAGGCACAGGCGCAGCTGTACGCCGGCTGGAGCGAGGGGCGTGGCTACCTGCTGGCGCAACTGGGTGCTGGACAGTTCCAGCGCCAAGTGGACCGGCAGCTGCTGCTCGGTGCGCAGGCGGTAGCTGCGGGCGCGCGTTACGGCGGCCGCTTCGCCAGTGTCAGCGTGGAATCCGGGCTGCGCTTTGGCGGCCCGCGTACGGCGCTGACGCCGTACGTGGCGGCCAGCCAGGTGCAGGTGCGCTCGGACGGGTTCGCCGAGCAGGGCGGGCTGGGCTTCGGCCTGCGCATGCAGGACAACCTGGCGCGGCGCAGCCTGGCCATGGCCGGGTTGCGCGCCGAACGCCAGTGGCAACGTTGGACGCTGCGTGGCTACTCCGAATGGCAGCAGGAGCTGTCCAGCGCGGGCTTCGATGCGCAGGCCGGCTTCACCGGCGTGGAGGCGTGGGCGCCGCTGGTTTCCGGCGCACTGCCGCGCGCGTCCGGCCTGGTCGGCGTGGCGCTGGAAGCCGGGCTGGGGCGCAGCGGCCGGGTGTCGTTCGGCTACGACCAGCGTTTCGGTGGTGGCCTCGACGTATCGCAGGCGGCGCTGAACTACAGCACCGGCTTCTGATTTTGCGGTAGCGCCGAGCCACGCTCGGCGGCTTTGCGGGTCGGCGCCGCGTTGGCCGAGGAAAGGCGCCGCGCTTCGCGCTCGCCGAGCACGGCTCGGCGCTACCGGGCTGTCCGTGCCGGTATGTTCAGATCGCGCGGCTTTGCGGGTCGGCGCCGCGTTGGCCGATGAAAGGCGCCGCGCTTCGCGCTGGCCGAGCACGGCTCGGCGCTACCGGGCTGTCCGTGCCGGTATGTTCAGATCGCGCGGCTTTCCGGGGCGGCGCCGCGTTGTCCGATGGAAGGCGCCGCGCTTCGCGCTCGCCGAGCACGGCTCGGCGCTACCGGGCTTTCCGTGCCGGTATCGCGGGGTCCGGGGTCAGCCGGCGCGCAGGTCGCCCAGGCGCGGGGTGGCGCGTCCCATCGGCAGCTTCAGCTTGCCGATCGACTGGATGCGCGCTTCGGCGATACGGTCGGCCGCGCGCTGCGGCGCGATGTTCTCGCGCCGGGACAGGTCGAAGATGCGTCCCAGGTTGTGGTAGATGCTGCGGATCAGGCGCATTGCGCGTTCGCGGTTGTAGCCGTCGATTTCCAGCGAGACATTCATCACCCCGCCTGCATTCACCGCGTAATCCGGCGCGTACAGGATGCCGCGCGCGTGCAGTTCATCGCCCACTTCCGGATTGGCCAGCTGGTTGTTGGCGGTGCCGCAGATGATGCGCGCCTTCAGCCGCGGCAACACGTCCAGGCTGATCGCACCTTCCAGCGCACATGGCGCGAACACATCGGCGTTGACCTCGTGGATCTCGTCCGGCTTCACCGCCTCGGCACCGTACTCGGACACCGCGCGGTCCACCAGCGACGCATCCAGGTCGGTCACGTACAGCTTCGCACCGCGGTCGCGCAGCAGCTTCACCAGTTCCATGCCGATATGCCCCAGCCCCTGCACGGCAATGCTGGTCTTGCCGACTTCTTCGTGCCCCAGCTTGGCCTGCAGCGACGCCATCAGCGCCTGAAGCGCACCGTAGGCGGTGAACGGGGCCGGGTCACCGGAACCGCCGTGAACCTGGTGGACGCCGGTGACGAACTGGCTTTCCAGGTAGATGTTTTCCATGTCGTTGACATCGGTGCCGACGTCCTCGGCGGTGATGTAACGACCGCCCAGCGCATCGACCTGCCGACCGAAGGCACGCAGCAGCACTTCGGTCTTGTCGGTGCGCGGGTCACCGATGATCACCGCCTTGCCACCGCCGACGTTCAGGCCGGCCAGTGCGTTCTTGTAGGTCATCGTGCGGCTGAGCCGCAGCACGTCGGCCAATGCCTCGTCGGTGCTCGCGTAGGGGCGCATCCGCACACCGCCCAGGGCCGGGCCCAGGGTGGTGCTGTGCAGGGCGATGATGGCGCGCAACCCGGCATCGGGGTTGTTGCAGAAAACGACCTGCTCGTGACCGGTAGTGGCGAGGGTTTCGAATAGCATGGCGACTCCGTTGGCGTGAACAGCAGCGAACCACTTCGAACAGGCCAGCAACGATAAGGGTGCAGAAACAAAAAAAGCGACGTCGTCAGTTCAGGGGACGGGCCGCGCGGCGCCATTCTAGTCCATTCCCCGGGGTGGTGTTGTGCACGTCCGGGCCCCGTCGCGGGATGGGGGCCGCGGTTAAAGAACCCACCGTAGCGGCCGATGCTGGATGCACGGCGGTGTCCGCCTGAACCCAAGGAACGGTGCGGTGGCAGTGAAGCAATCCAACGCCCGCGTTGCCGGGCCATCCGGGGCGGGCCGATGAGCATGACGGGCAGCAGTGGCTGGGCTGGCTGGTGGGGGCGGCTGTTCGGCCGTGCAGGGGCGGGGCATGCCACGCACCCGCACACGCGGCGCCATGATGTCTTCGTGGCCGAAGCCGCTGCGCCGGCCGGGACGGCTGCCGCTGGCGGCGTCGACGCCGATGCTGATGCCGAGGCGCGGCTGCACTCCGGCCTGTATGCGCTGGCCCTGCACCCCGCCCTTGAGGGGGGCGCTGCCTGCAACGAAGCCCTGCTCGAGGCCACCCGCCAAGCGCTGCTGTCACGTGACTGGAGCGCGCGCCAGTTGCCACGGCGGCCGCAACTGCTGCCGCAGCTGATCCAGACCGTCAACGATCCGGAATCCTCTGCGCGGGCGACCGCGGCGATCATCGGCCAGGATCCGGTGCTGACCGGCAACCTGCTGCGCATCGCCAACAGCCCGGCTTTCCGCATGCAGGAGCGGCCGGTGGACAGCCTGCAGCGGGCCATCACCCTGGTTGGCACGGAAGGCATCCGGCAGATCATCAGCGCGGTGCTGGTGCAGCCGGTCATGCACCTGCAGTGCAGTGAGTTCCCGCAGTTCAGCACCATCATCTGGGAACATGCGCTGCTGTCCTCGCGCGCGGCGGCCGACCACGCCCGCACGGTCAGCCAGCAGGATCCGTTCGCCGCGCAGTGGCTGGGGCTCACCCAGGGCCTGGGCGCGGCGCTGGTGATGAAACAGTTGCTGCAGGAAGCGCAGACGCTGCAGGTCCCGCTGGACTATCCCACCGCCGAGGCGGTGCTGCGTCAGTGGACGTTGCCGGTCGCCCAGCGCGTGGCCGCGGCCTGGGAGCTGCCCGCGCCGGTGCACGAGGCGCTTCAGGCCAGCAACAGCGACAGCGGATTGCCGCGCACGCTGCGCTTCGCTCGCGCCGCGGCAGCGGCCAGCCTGCTGGCCCGGCATGGGCACATCGGCAAGAGCCAGGGCTTGGCCTGGCTGGAGCAGTTGCCGGGTACCCCGCCGCACGCGCTGCTGTGGATCTGGCGGCGCCTGCACGGGCGGCCGGTTGAAACCCTGGCCGACGAACACGACGGCGACGACTGAGTGGCGCTACAGCTGCGATTCCAGCGGTAGCCAGCTGATCACCCGCGCGCTGGTGCGCAGGCGCAGGCTGCTGTCGGGCTCGGCGGTCATCCAGCGCGGCGGTGGCTCACGTTCCAGCCAGCGCACCCGGTCCTGCTGGTCCAGTGCCAGCCACCAGCTCTGTTCCGGGCTGGACAGCCGCAGGTACTCGGCCGTCAGCTGGGCCGCCAGCACCGGGTCGTCGAAGATCACGCCCATTTCCGTGTTGAGGTAGGCCGAGCGCGGATCCAGGTTGAAGGAGCCGACGAAGCCGTGCCGGTCATCCAGCACGAAGGCCTTGGTATGCAGGCTGGCGCCGCTGCTGCCGAACAGGCCGGAGCTGGTCGCGTTGCCATGGGCCTTCAGTTCGTAGAGCTGCACGCCGGCCTGCAGCAGCGGCACGCGGTAGGTCATGTAGCCGCCATGCACGGCGACCACGTCGTTGGCGGCCAGCGAGTTGGTGACCACCCCGACCTGCACGCCGCGCTCGCTCAAGCGGGACAGGCCATCCAGCCCCTCGTTGCCAGGCACGAAGTACGGCGATATCAGCAGGGCCTTGTGCTGCGACGCCGTCAGCATCTGGACCAGGTCGCTGACCAGCCAGTTCTGCGGGTCATCGCGGCGGTGCTTCATGGGCGGATCGGAAACGATGCGCACATTGGCGCTCCAGTGCAGTGGCGCCGCGCTGGCACGCGCACGCTGCCGCGACTTCGCCACTTCCGCGAGGTAGGGCCTGGCCGATTCCAGCCGTGCTTCGTTGTCTGATTCGCGCATCAGCAGGCGCAGCTGCTGGCGGGTGTGGTAGGCCAGCGCGGCAATCGGCACGGCTGCTTCACTGTTCCAGTAATCGTCGAACACGGTATTGGCCTGGCCGACCGCTTCGCCGGCCACCAGCAGGTCCAGGTCGCGGAAGTTCACGTCCGGGCGCGCGCTGAAGTACTCCTCGCCGATGTTGCGGCCGCCGACGATGGCGACCCGGCCATCGGCGATCCAGCTCTTGTTGTGCATGCGGTGGTTGACCGAGAAGAACCGCTGCACCATCTCCAGCATGCGCCACGGCCCATTGCGGTTGCGGAACGGGTTGTACAGGCGGATCTCGATGTTGGGATGGGTGTCGAGCGCCATCATCAGCGCGTCCTTGTCCTGCGCGTTCATGTCGTCGAGCAGGATCCGTACCCGCACGCCACGCTCGGCGGCATCGTGCAGGGAACGCGCCATGAGGTGGCCGATCAGGTCGTCCTTCCACATGTAGTACTGCAGGTCCAGGCTGCGTTCGGCGCGTTCGGTGATCACCGCACGCGCGGCGAAGGCATCCAGCCCATCGGACAGGAAGGCCACGCCAGATGCGCCGGGATGCGCCGCCTGCAGCGCGCTTACCTCGCGGTCGATGCGGGTCTGCGTGGGGTGCACCGGCAGCACGTGCGATGTTTCGCCACGCGCCTGCGGGGTCAGATGGTCGGCCAGCAGCAGGCCGGACAGTACCAGCAACACCAGCAGCGCAAGCACGGTGGCCAGGCCGCGCAGCAGCCGGCGCCACAGGGGGAGGGGTTTGCTCATGCGCCGATCCTAACCGGCAGGCCGGTGCACGCGCAGTGTACTGGTCAGAAGCGCTCGTCGCTGCCCAGGTAACGCCAGCTGCCCGGCGCCAGCTTGCCCAGCGAGACGCGGCCGATGCGCAGGCGGCGGATGCCCACCACCTGCATCGACGCGCCGGCGCAGGCTTCGCGCAGCATGCGCGGATGCAGGCCCTTGCCGGCAAAGCGCAGCCGCTGTTCGCTCTGCCAGCTGATCTTGCAGCCGGGGATGGTGCGTCCGTTCTCCTTCAGGCCGGTCTGCAGCCGGGCCACGTCCCACATCGCGCGCTCGCCCTGGATATCCACCAGGAATTCCTGTTCGGTGCGCGCAAGCTGCTGCTGCAGGTGGGCGATGATCAGCGGGTCCTGGCTGACCACCACCAGGCCACTGTCCGATGCAGGCAGCGCGGCGGCGAGCTGCAGGCCGTGGAAGTGGCGCTGCAGCGGACGGATGCTGCCCAGGTCCAGCGGGCTCTGCGATTCCGGGGTGACCATCGCGCTGAGCGTGTGCGCGGCCGCATCGACCGGCTTGGCCAGCAGCATGCTGACGCGCTCGGTTTTCTCATCGCGCGCGGCCGGGTCCATCTCTACCGTCTCGGTGGTGACCTGCGCCTGCGGCTGTTCCACCACCTGGCCGTCCACGCGCACCCAGCCCCCTTCGATATAGCGGCGGGCTTCGCCACGGGGGCAGCCGAGCAGTTCGGCCAGGCGTTTGTCGAGACGGGTGGGGAGCATGGGGCAGGGAACCTCTAGGGGGCGCGCAGTGTACCTGCCACGGCGTTTGGCTGCTTCAGCCGCCGCGGTGGGCCAGTTCAGTCAGGAACAGCCGGGTGTCGAATTCCAGCTGCAGGTAGTCCGGTTCCATATGCTGGCACAGCTGGTAGAAGGCCTTGTTGTGGTCGGCTTCCTTCAGGTGCGCCAGTTCATGCACCACGATCATCCGCAGGAAGGCCGCCGGCGCCTGGCGGAACACGCTGGCCACGCGGATTTCACGGCTGGCCTTCAACCGCCCGCCGTGCGCGCGGGAGATGGCCGTGTGCAGGCCCAGCGCATGTTTAACCACTTCCAGCTTGTTGTCGTAGCAGACCTTGTTCAGCGGCACCGACTTGCGCAGGTAGCGGTCCTTCAGGTCCTGGGTGTAGTCATACAGCTGGCGGTCGCTGCGGACCTCGTGCGCTTCGGGATAGCGGCGCTGCAGCAGGGCGCCCAGGCGGTCTTCGGCCAGCAGCTGGCGTACCTGCTCCTGCAGGGGTTCGGGGTAGCCGGTCAGGTATTTCAGGGAGGGCATGGTGCCGCCGGGGCTCCGGTATCATGGGTGTCCCTAAGATAGACCAGTTGCAGGCAGGACCATGGCAAAGCCGAACGCGCTGCAGGAACAATTGCTCAAGGCCGGGTTGGCCAAGAAAGCGCAGGCGAGTGCTGCGGCCCGCGAGCAGGCCAAGGCCCGCCAGGGCAAGGCGCCGGACGCATCGGCGGAGATCCAGCGCGAGGCCGAGCGCGTGCGGCTGGAGAAGGTCGAGCGTGACCGCGCCATCGCCGCCGAACGCAATGCGCAGCTGCGTGCCACCGAGGGCCGCGCGCAGGCGCGGCAGATCGTGCAGGCGCATGCGGTTCCGCACGCGGGCGAGAGCGAGTACCGCTTCACCCACGGCGAGGTGATCCGCACGTTGCTGATCGATGCCAAGCTGCGCAAGGCGCTGTCGGCCGGTGCGCTGGTGATCGTGGCGGCGGGCGAAGGGTATGCGCTGTTGCCACGCGCGGCGGCGGAAAAGGTGCGCGAGCGCGCCCCGGAACTGATTGCGGTCGACCACGGCCAGGCCGGCGAGAGCACGGTGGCCTCCACCGGCAATGCCGAAGACGATGCGTATTACGCGCAGTTCCAGATTCCGGATGACCTGGTCTGGTAAGGGTTTTTCTGCGCTTGCGCGCGGGCTTGAAGCAACGGCAAGGGCAACGTCAAAAGCTGCGGGGCCGGGGGTTGGGCGGGGCGGGGCGGGGTGGCTGTGCAGGACACGCCGCAAGTACGTCCGTGTAGGCTCGCTTTTCGCATCCATGCG
>NZ_JBDJNU010000066.1:0-10674 GCF_039674585.1 Stenotrophomonas lacuserhaii
GGGTGTGGGTGTCCCTTTGTTTGTCTAATCTTTTTTTTAACACACACCTTTCCCCCACCACCCGGCCCCACCCCCACCACAAGACGGTCGACACCCACCAGAAGAGGGTCGTACCCACCACATCCCGCTTACATCAACGGTTCGTCGGACAGGTACGTGTAACCGGTCAGCCCGGCTTCCAGCGCCTCGGACAGCTCCTGCGCGCGCTCGTCCGTCAGACCTGCCGCCGCCACGCGCTCGGCGTACGTCGCGCGCAGTTCGGCCAGGCTGTAACCCACGTAGTCCAGCATCACATCGGTGGTGTCACCGCGGCGCTGCTGGGTGATCGCATAGCCCTCCGCGCCGGCACGCACTTCCACCGCATCGGTATCGCCGAACAGGTTGTGGATGTCGCCCAGGATCTCCTGGTACGCACCGACCATGAAGAACCCGATCCGGTAGCTTTCGCCGGAACGCAGCGCATGCAGCGGCAGCGAACTGTCCAGGCTCTCGTTGCCGACGTAGGTTTCCACCATGCCGTCCGAATCGCAGGTCATGTCGGCGATGATGCCGCGACGGTCCGGCTGCTCGTCCAGGCGCTCGATCGGCACGATCGGGAACACCTGGTCGATGGCCCACACGTCCGGGATCGATTCGAACACGCTGAAGTTGACGAAGTACTTGTCCACCAGCCGCTCGTTGAGCTCGTCCAGCACCGGCCGATGGCTCTTCTCGTCGAAGCTCAGGCGTGCGCGCACGGCGTGGGCGATGGCATAGAACAGGTCATCGATGCGCGCGCGCTGCGGCAGGTCGATCTGGCCCAGCGCATAGCTGGACAGGCCTTCGGCATGGAAATGCTGCGCTTCCTGGAACAGCTCGATCGCCGGGCGCTGGCCCAGTTCGGAATGGATCTCGCGCAGGTGGCGGATCGATGCCGGCTCGTCGTCGTGCTGGTCCGGCACGCGGCCTTCCATCGCCTGTTCCACTTCGGACACGTTGGCGATCAGCACCGCGTGGTGGGCGGTCATCGCGCGGCCGCACTCGGTGACGATGCGCGGCGGCTTCAGGCCGTGTTCCTTGCAGGCGTCGGCGAGCGGCTGCACGATGCTGCTGGCATACGAGTTGAGCCCGTAATTGATCGAGCAGAAGCTGCGCGAACGGGTGCCCTCGTAATCCACGCCCAGCCCGCCGCCCACGTCGACGTGGGTGATCTTCGCGCCCAGCTGCGACATTTCCACGTAGTAACGGGTGGCTTCGCGCATGCCGTTGGCGATGTCACGCACGTTGGAGATCTGCGAGCCCATGTGGAAGTGCAGCAGGCTCAGGCAGTCGGCGTATTCGGTGTCGCGCAGCGACTTCCACAGGTCCAGCAGCTGGCGCGGGGACAGGCCGAACTTGGCCTTGTCGCCGCCACTGTTCTGCCACTTGCCCGCGCCCAGCGAGGCCAGCCGCATGCGCACGCCCAGGCCCGGCTTCACGTCCAGCGCCCGGGACTCTTCCAGCACCAGCTTCAGCTCGGACGGCTTCTCGATGACGATGTAGGTCTGCAGGCCCAGTTTGCGGCCGATCAGCGCCAGCCGGATGTACTCGCGGTCCTTGTAGCCGTTGCAGACGATCAGCCCGCCCGGTCGCGACAGCGCCAGCACGGCCATCAGTTCGGGCTTGCTGCCGGCTTCCAGGCCGAAGCCTTCGCCGTGGTGGCTGGCCAGGGTGCCGGCCACGCCGCGATGCTGGTTGACCTTGATCGGGTACACGGCGGTGTAGCCGCCCGGGTACTCCCAATCGGCCTGGGCCTGCGCGAAGGCGGCCTGCAGCTTGCCCAGGCGCTGGCCCAGGATGTCCGGGAAGCGCACCAGCAGGGGCAGCTTGGCCCCGTTGGCGCGCGCCGCGTCAACCACATCGGGCAGCGAAACCACCGGGCCATCGGCCCCGGTCGGCCTCACCACCATGTGCCCGGCCTGATCCACGTCGAAGTAACCGTCCGCCCAATGCGGGATCGAGTAGGTCTTGCGGGCTTGGTCGAGGGACCAATCGGTCATTGAAGTCGGCCTGGTTGGTAAAAAAGGGGGTGCATGATAACCCCTGATCGACGAAGGGTTCGTTATCATGCGCGCCCGCGCCCGTGGTCGCTGCCCTGGACCTGAACGGGCGTGCCGCCACGCGGCTCCGCCCCCGCCAGCCCGGCTCCCATCCTCCGAAAAGGATTGCTCCTCCATGACTGACAACAGCAACTGGTATATCGAACACTTCGAGCGCACTGGCTCGGCCATCGGCTACCGCATCACCGGCAAGCTGGACGAAGTGCAGTCGCCGTTCCAGAAGATCGAGATCTTCCAGACCACCGACTGGGGCAACCTGATGACCATCGATGGCGCCATCATGTTGACCAGCAAGGACAACTTCTTCTACCACGAGATGATCAGCCACCCGGTGCTGTTCACCCACGCCGCCCCCAAGCGCGTGGTGATCATCGGCGGCGGTGACTGCGGCACCCTGCGTGAGGTGCTCAAGCACAAGAACGTGGAGAGCGTGACCCAGTGCGATATCGACGAGCAGGTCACGGTGATGGCGCGCAAGCACTTCCCGGAACTGTGCGATTCCAACGATGACCCGCGCGCCGAACTGATGTTCGACGACGGCGTGGCCTACATGGCCAACTGCCCGGCAGGCAGCGTGGACGTGGTGATCGTCGATTCGACCGACCCGGTCGGCCCCGGCGAAGGCCTGTTCAACAAGGCGTTCTACGAGAGCTGCTTCAAGGCCCTGAAAGACGACGGCATCCTGGTGCAGCAGTCCGAATCGCCGCTGATGCAGCTGGAACTGATCAACGAAATGCGCACCGAGATGGGCAAGGCCGGCTTCGCTTCGTTCAAGACCCTGCCGTTCCCGCAGCCGTGCTACCCCACCGGCTGGTGGAGCGTGACGCTGGCGCGCAAGGGCGAAAGCGGGTTCGATTTCCGCCAGTCCGACGCCGCTGCAAAGAGCTTCGATACGCTGTACTACACCGCGGCGCTGCACACCGGCGTGCTGGTGACGCCACCGTTCGTGCAGGCCGCGCTGAAGGGCTGATCGGCCCGGGGATGGGCCGGGCCGACAACCTCGGCCCAGCCTTGCGATCATCCCTACCGCGCTCGGCGGCGAACGGCCACCGTACCGTTCGCCGTTGACCTACACGCGACGTTTTCTACCCGGCGCAGAGTAGCTGCACACCCCTGCAGCGAGCGTCGACCATGGGCAGCCCGGTTTCCGATTACGCAGCGTTTCCCCCTTCGTCCGCCACGTCATGGCCGGACTTCATGGCAGCGGCCGCCCAGCAGGACTACCTGGATGCCGAGTCGGGCCTCGCCCGCGCCCTGCAACAGGGTTACAGCCACTGGTACGTGGACGGAAGCCTGCACGGCGAACGCCCGGGAGATTTCCTGCCAGAGCGCCTGGAAGCACTGCTGGAACTGATGCAGCAGACCGGCATGCGGCCGATCTACCACGGCAATTTCAAATCTCCGCTCGGCAGCGACGTTCCAGCGCTGGCCACCGCCGCGCTGCACTATGCCTGCCGCGAAATCGATATCTGCAGCCGGCTGGGCGGCGCACCACTGATCGTGCATGGCGGCGGGGTGGTGGAACCACGACTGGTTGCCGAAGTACGCCAGGTGGGGCTGCACCAGCTGATCGCCAACCTGCGCGCACTGGTTGCCTATGCCGCACCGCGCGGCGTGCAGATCTGGCTGGAGAACCTGTGCAACTACACCCGCTTCCATCCCTTCTATTACATCTGCACCACCCCCGATGAAATCGCCACGGTGCTGGAACAGGTGCCCGGCCTCCACCTTTTCTTCGATGTGTCCCACGCCTACGTCAATGGCGGCGACCCGGTCGCGATGTTCCGGCGTTTCCATCGCCGCATCGTCGGCATGTCTTTCAGTGACAACAACCAGGATCGTGACGCGCACCTTCCCCTGGGCGCCGGCAACCTGCCGTTCGATGTCCTCATAGCTGCCATCATCGAAGCGGGCTGGCGCGGCATGGTGGGATTCGAAACGCGCGGCGGCACGCTTGCAGGCAGTGTCCAGCTGCTCAACGGATTAGCCGCCCGCCGTGGCAACCGAGGGGACGCAGGATGAACGCATCGTCTTTCGTGCGCAGCAATGCGCTGCAGGGCTGCCGTGACTCCCTGCCCGTCTGCCTGACCTTCATGTTCCTGTTTTCATCGATTGGCGCGTTGGCGGGCAAGGCCGGCTTTTCTTTGCTGCAGGCCACGGCCATGACCCTCACCGTGCACGCTGCCCCGCTGCAGGCCTTGATCGTCCAGCAATCAGACACGCTGGGCATCGCCGCCCTGCTGGTGGCAACGGTATTGGTGAATTTCCGGTTCGTGATCATGTCATCGGTGCTCGCCGAACAGTTCCAGCATGTCAGCCTGGGCCGGTCGCTGCTTTCGGCCCAGCTGTTGTCGATTTCCACCTTCACGCTTTCCAGAAAATGCGGCACGGGACCGAAGGATGCATACGCCTACTACCTGGGATGCGGCATCACCACGCTAGGGTGCGCCATCGCAGCCACCGCGGCAGGCCACTACGTGGGCGCTACGCCGTCCGTCGTAGTGGCACAACTCATCGCGATCATCCTGCCGGTGCATTTCACCGCGCTCGCCTGCCACGCGCCCGGGGGACTCCAGCCACTGCAGGCGACCGTTGCCGGGTTCCTGCTCACGCCGTTGATAGGCAGCCAAATGGGAAGCCTGCATGTGCTGGTGGTGCCCTTGGCCACCGCCGCCCTGCTGCAGGCAGCAGACGCCTGCTCACGGAAGTCAGCGCCATGAACGGCTGGATCCTGATTGGTACCGCAGCGGGCGCTTCCTACCTGATGCGTTCGATCCCCTTGCTGATATTCCGACGGCTGGCGCTTGCCCCGGACAGCCCGGTGGTGCGGTTCCTCCAGCACGCCGCCTCTGCCGTGATGGGCAGCGTCATCTATCTCGCCCTGTTCGGCGAATCGTTCGCCGAAGGTCCCCTGGCTCTTTTCCATGCACCCGATGCGCTGGTGAAGCTGGCCGTCGTCTTGCTCGCGGGCGCGGTGGCCCGGTGGCGGGGCAGCGTGTTCATTCCCCTGCTTGCCGGCATCGCGTTCTATGCAGCGGCGCTGCTGGTGGGGGACTGACATGGCCGCCGCCGCGTCCGAGTGCACCGGGACCGAAGACCTCGAGGAACTGCGCGCTTGGCATGCCGCCTGCCGGGCCACCCCGACCGCGCTGGACATGACCCGCGGGCTACCCTCCCACGATCAGGTCGCGCTGTCGCACGCGCTGCTGTCACTGCCAGGACCCGCACCATTTGACAGCGGGGACGGCCAGGATTGGCTCAACTATGGTGGCCAGCAGGGCATACCCCAGTTGCGCGCCCTGCTCGCACCGTTGTTGCTCGGCGTGCCGCCCGCGCAGGCCGCAGTTGGCGGCAACAGCAGCCTGGCGCTGATGCATGCGGCCATCGGCCTGGCATGGCGCACCGGGCTGCCGGGGCATGCGCCATGGTCAGCTGCCAGGGAGGTCCGCTTCCTGTGTCCGGTGCCGGGGTACGACCGCCATTTCGCCATCTGCAGCGACCATGGCATTGCGATGGTGCCGGTGCCGATGGGCCACGACGGACCGGACATGGACCGGGTGGAGGAACACGTAGCGCAGGATCCACGCATCCGCGGAATGTGGTGCGTGCCACGCCACTCCAATCCCTGCGGAGCGATCTACAGCGCTGCAGTGCTGCGCCGGCTGGCGACGATGAACATCGCCGCGCCGGACTTCACCCTGTTCTGCGACAACGCCTACGCCGTCCATGACTTCGCTCCGCAGGCCTGCGCACTGCCGGGCCTTTACGACGCCTGTGTCGCTGCGGGAAATCCGGATCGCCCTCTGCTGTTCGCCTCGACTTCGAAGATGACCATCCCCGGCGCCGGTATCGCGCTGTTGGGAGGCAGTGCGCGCCTTCTGGACTGGTGGCTGGCGGCGCAGCACGCGTGCACCATCGGGCCGGACAAGGTGAACCAGGTCCGGCATCTGCGTTTCTTCGGCGACGCAGCCGGTGTTGCCCGCCACATGAAGCAGCACGGCCACATGCTCCAGCAGCGCTTCGCGCAGGTCCTGCAGGTCTTCGCGCGCCGGCTCCGCTTTCTAAAGGACGTGCACTGGAGCCTGCCGTCGGGGGGGTACTTCATCACTCTCTGGGTGCCCGCTGGTTGTGCCCGCCACGTGGTGAGCCTGGCCGCACAGGCGGGCGTACGCCTCACGCCTGCAGGAACGACCCACTGTGGCAGCACCGATCCCGAGGACCGTTGCCTGCGCATTGCCCCGTCCCGCTTATCGCCCGCCGACGCTGCGCGGGCCGCTGACATCATCGCGGGCTGTGTGCTTCTGGCATGTGCGGA
Organism: Stenotrophomonas lacuserhaii; assembly: GCF_039674585.1. Taxonomy (GTDB): domain Bacteria; phylum Pseudomonadota; class Gammaproteobacteria; order Xanthomonadales; family Xanthomonadaceae; genus Stenotrophomonas; species Stenotrophomonas pennii_A. Next base: position 6,394 of record NZ_JBDJNU010000066.1, read on the forward strand.
AACCGCGACAGCTGCAGCCTGTGATACCCCCCCTACCGCGCAGGATGTCCAGCGATGAACACCACGTCCTTCGCCACATCATCGCCACGGCAGTCCACCTGGCAAGCCGCGCGCCTCAGCCGGCTGCAACGCCGCAGCAGCCGCGTGATCGTGGTCGAGCTCGCCCCGGCGAGCGACGTTCCGCTGGTGGGGTTCACTGCGGGCGCGCATGTGGACCTGGCGCTTCCGGACGGGCGGGTTCGCAGCTACTCGCTGATGAATCCGCCGCAGCATGCGAGCTGTTACCAACTGGGCATCCTGCGGGTGGCCGAAGGACGCGGCGGATCGCACTACCTGCACACGCAGCTGCGCGAGGGCGATGCCCTGCAGGTGTCACTGCCGCGCAATGCGTTCCCGCTGCATGAGCGGGCAGAGAACAGCGTGCTCATCGCCGGCGGCATCGGTATTACCCCGCTGCTGTGCATGGCCCGGCATCTTGTCGCGCGGCAGCGTCCGGTGCACCTGTATTACAGCGCGCGTTCGCGGCAGGATGCGGCCTTCCTGCAGGACCTCACCCCATTGGGCAACACGTTCACCTGCCTGTTCGACGACGAATGTGGAGGCCCGCCCGATCTCGTGCCACTACTCGCAGCGCATCCACCTGATACGCATTTTTACTGCTGCGGGCCGGGGCCGATGCTCGACGCGTTTGGGCTGGCTTGCAGGCGGCTTGGTATCACGCGCGCCCATGTGGAACGTTTCAGCGCGCCGTCGCGCCTGACCGGCAGCCCGCCTGCCAGGGGATACGACGTGGTGCTGGCGCGCTCGCGCAGACGGCTCCATCACGATGGCCAGGGAAGTCTGTTGGACTTCCTGCTGCGCAGCGGCGTCACCGTTCCCAATGGCTGCCACCAAGGCATCTGCGGCAGCTGCGCCACGCGGGTGGTCAGCGGCGAGGTCGACCACCGCGATGGCATCCTGAGCGAGCACGAACGACAGCATTCGTCACTGATGCTGCCCTGTGTGTCCGGTTGCCGAGGAACGCAGCTGGAGCTCGACCTCTAGCGGGATACAGCGATCAGATCGCCCAGATGCCCGCGATCACCGCCACCACCAGGCCCCACTTGATCGCGTGGTAGGCGAACGCACTGCGCGCACGCAGCGCCTTGGCCTTCAGCCGCACCTTGTACACGCCACCAAACGCCTTGTTCACCCCACCGGTGGGATCGCCCGGCAGGTTCGGCGAGGCGCCACCGGCCAGCAGCGTGGACGCCACCGCACGGTTGAACAGGCCAGGCAGGCCGAAGCGCAATGGACGGGCGATATCGCAGAACAGGATCACCCGGTCCTGGTCGGTCTGGTTGTGCGCGTGGTGGATGTAGGTCTCGTCGAACATCATCCATTCGCCATCGCGCCAGCTCTTCTTCACCCCGTCCACTTCGATGTAGCAGCGGTCATCATTGGGCGTGCTCAGACCCAGGTGAAGGCGCAGCGAGCCGGCGAACGGATCCCGGTGCGGGCGCAGCTCGCTGCCCGGCGGAAGCTGGGCGAACATCGCCGCGCGCACGTCCGGGATCGACTCGATCAGCGCCACGGTCTGCGGGCAGAACTGCTTGGCCGATGGGTGCGACGGGCCGTACCAGCGCAGGTAGAAGCGCTTCCAGCCACGGCGGAAGAACGAGTTGAAGCCGGCATCGTTGAAGCTGCTCGAGGCGGCGATCTTCTGCGCGTCGCGCAGCGCCAGTGCCTCGTCGCGGATCACGGTCCAGTTCTGCCGCAGCGGTTCCAGCTGCGGGAACTCCTTGCCCGGATCCAGGAACGGGGTGGTCGGCACCTTGGAAAAGAGGTACATGACCACGTTGATCGGGGCCATGAAACTGGAGTGGTCCAGCAGTTGGCGCGACCAGCGCGCGCGGACCTTCCCGCGGTAATGGATGTACAGCACGCAGGCGATGAACAGCACGGCCAGCACGATCTTGGTCATTGACGATTCCTCCGGCGGGGGCCGGACGCAGGTGGGCAGGGAACGGGCGGGCATACAGCCGCGCCGGTCACGCGCGGGGACGGGGACGTGCCGACAGGGGCGGTCCGACCAGGCGCGCAGGGAACGCGCAATGGTCGGCAGCTGGGCGGCGGCGGTCAAGCGCCGCACGGCGTTTGCAGCGTCTTGTGGGCGGCACCCACCTCCGCATTCATGTCTGGTTTGGCTACAAGCGACAGCTGCTTACAGTGCAACTCTCTGATAAATAACGGATAACAAATAACTGAGACAGAATTGTCCGAAATGACATGACGCACTGTTGCACCGCCGACGCCGTCACAATTATTTAATAGAAAACTGGTCAGTACTAAAATCAGCGCATCCGCCAATACCCCTTCCGCCGGTTCGCTTGACGCTCTGCGCCACCCACCGGGCTGTCAGAGAACGTTATGGACAACCCTGTTGCTTCCCCCTCTCCGATCTGCGGCGACGACGCCGCGATGCCGCTGCTGCTCAAGCGCGGCGAACGTTTCCTGGAACCGGACGTCTATCGCACCTGCATGGACGGACAGCCGGCCGTGGTGAAGGACTACACGCGCTATCGGGGCACCCCCCTGTCCCTGCTTGCGCGCGTTCTGGTCCACCACGAAGCCCACATGTTGCAGCGCCTGAGCGGCTGGAAGCATGCCCCCGCCCTGCTGGGCACCATCGGCGGCCTCGCGCTGGGCATGGAATTCATCCCCGGGCAGACCCTGAGCACCGCGCAGGCGGTGGGCGGTGAGGTGTTCGAACAACTGCAGCAGGCGCTGGACCGCCTGCATGCCGCCGGTATCACCCACAACGACCTGCATGGCACCAACGTGGTGGTCAGTGGAGGGGTGCCGGTGCTGCTGGATTTCACCTCGGCCTGGCGCACGCCGCGTTGGCTGCGGCGTAACCCGATCAGCCGCCAGCTGAGCCGCAGCGACCTGAAGAACCTGGTGAAGATGCGCCAGCGCCTGACCGGCCAGCGGCCCAGCGACGCGCTGGCCGCGCGGGTGGCAGACCCGGGCTGGGTGGCCGCCATCCGCCGGGGCTGGAAGCGCTTCTACGCCTGGGCAAAACGGCCCCGGTCGTGACGACCGTTGGTCGTCACGACGTTGCCCTTGCCGCTGCGCTCGCCGAGCACGGCTCGGCGCTACCGTTCTGGCCCCGGTAGTGACGGCCGCTGGCCGTCACCCCGTTGCGTTGGTGGGTGACGACCGTTGGTCGTCACGCCGTTGCCCTTGCCGCTGCGCTCGCCGAGCACGGCTCGGCGCTACCGTTCTGGCCACGGGAGTGACGGCCGCTGGCCGTCACGCCGTTGCATCTGGTGGGTGACGACCGCTGGTCGTCACGCCGTTGCCCTTGCCGCTGCGCTCGCCGAGCACGGCTCGGCGCTACCGATCAGCGGGCGTTACAGCGCGTCTGCGTCCAGTTCGCCGGTGCGGATGCGCACCACGCTGCCCAGCTCGTACACGAATACCTTGCCGTCGCCGATCTTGCCGGTGCCGGCCGCCTTCACGATCGATTCGACCACGCTCTCCACCTGATCGTCGGTCACCGCGACTTCCAGCTTCACCTTGGGCAGGAAGTCCACCACGTATTCGGCGCCGCGGTACAGCTCGGTGTGGCCCTTCTGCCGCCCGAAGCCTTTCACCTCGGTCACCGTGATCCCGGTGACCCCGCGCTCGGCCAGCGCTTCGCGCACGTCATCAAGCTTGAACGGCTTGATCACCGCCATGACCATCTTCATCGTGGATCCTCCTGTACTCGGCCGCGAGGATAGCGCCTGTGCGCCTGCAGTGGCGAGAGTATCCTTGGCATCCCTCATTCGTAATGCGCGTGGCGCCGGCTTGCCGAGCGGCCACGCGGCAGTCCCAGGAGTCCCCATGATCGACCTCAACCAGCTGGATGACCTCGCCCGCCGCCTCAGCGACCTGGTGCCGCCGGGCCTGCGCCAATCGCGCGAAGAGCTGCAGTCCACCTTCAAGAGCGCCCTGCAGGCCGGCCTGTCCAAGCTGGACCTGGTCACCCGGGAGGAGTTCGACGTACAGCGCGCGGTGCTGCTGCGCACGCGCGAGAAGCTCGATGCACTGGAACAGGTGGTCGCCGCGATGGAAAAGCCACAGCCCCCGGCTGAATAACATGAACTGCTGGACCGCCCCGCTTCGGTGGGCGGACCAGCCCTTCGGTGGGTGAGCAGCTTGCTTCGGTGGGTGACGGCCGATTGGGGGAACGCAAGGGACCCCCCGCAGGGTACGCCGCAGGGCGGGCCCCCCCCGGATAGCCCCGGTGTAAGA
>NZ_JBDJNU010000067.1:0-10590 GCF_039674585.1 Stenotrophomonas lacuserhaii
GGGGGGGGGGGGGGGGGGGGGGCCTTCGCGCCCCTGTGGGGGCCCCCCCCCGCCCGGTCTTGCCGCCCTCGCCGCCCCCCCCCCCCCCCCCCCCCCCCCCCGGCCCACCCCCAGCAGCGGCTTCAGAGCCAGCCACGAGGGGCCCAGCCGTTCGCCGGATCAATCCTCTTCGGCAAGCATTTCCTGCAGCTTCTGCCGCGCCGGCTTGGCCAGCTTCTTGCTGTTCAGCGCGAACCGGATGGTGGCTTCCACCAGACCCAGATGCGTGCCGCAATCGAAACGACGGCCTTCAAAACGATACGCGTCCACCGGCTCGGTCTTGAGCAGCTCGGCAATGGCGTCGGTCAGCTGGATCTCGCCGCCGGCACCGGTACCGGTCGCTTCCAGCAGTTCGAAGATCTTCGGGCTCAGCACATAGCGGCCAACCACGGCCAGGTCGCTCGGCGCGTCTTCCGGCTTGGGCTTTTCCACGATCGCCGAGATCCGGCCATGGCTGCCGTCGAACGTTTCGGTCGCCACGATGCCGTAGCTGGCCGTCTGCTCGTGCGGCACGTCTTCCACCGCGATGACGCTGGCGCCGGTCGCGGCATTCAGGTCGGCCATCTGCTTCAGCGCGCCGTCGCCGCGGTTGTAGATCAGGTCATCCGGCAGCAGCACCGCGAACGGCTCGTCGCCGATGATTTCCTTTGCACACAGCACGGCATGGCCCAGGCCCAGGGCTTCGGCCTGGGTCACGAACACGGCGCGCACGCCGTTGGGCAGCACGTGGCGGACCAGTTCAAGCTGTTCGGTCTTGCCGGCACGCTCGAGCTTCTGTTCCAGCTCGTAGGCCTTGTCGAAATAGTCGGCGACGGCGTGCTTGTAGCGGTTGGTGATGAAGATCAGGGTGTCGCAACCTGCTTCGATCGCTTCGTCAACCGCGTACTGGATAAGCGGGCGATCAATGATCGGCAGCATTTCCTTCGGAACCGTCTTGGTTGCCGGCAAAAAGCGCGTCCCTAGCCCTGCCACTGGAAAAACCGCCTTTCTGATTCGCTTGCTCATCGATTACCTGTTGGCCTCACGCGCGGGGAAGGGCACTACGTTAGCGGATGGGATGTAAGCATCCTGTTGAAGCGGGTCGAACTCCGGCATCGTCGCGAACAGAATCTCCTGGATCGCTTCGATATCGTAAGTGGCAATGGCGTCGCGCAGCTTCGGGACATTGCCCAGCACCAGATCGCGCGAGAACGTCCTCACGCCGGCTTCCAGCACCTTGGGATGCGAGGTGGGGCGATAATCCTCGTCGGAATAGAACAGCGTCTCGTGCAGCTTTTCGCCTGGACGCAGCCCGGTGTAGATGATCGCGATGTCCTTGTACGGCTGCTTGCCGGCAAGCCGGATCATCTGTTCGGCCAGCACCCGGATCGGCACCGGCTCGCCCATGTCCAGGGTGTAGATGGCGCCGTGCGATGCCGATGCGGCCGCCTGCAGGATCAACTGGCAGGCCTCCGGGATGGTCATGAAGTAACGCGTGACTTCCGGGTCGGTCACGGTCACCGGCCCGCCCTTCATGATCTGGTCGCGGAACACCGGCACCACGCTGCCGGCCGAGGCCAGCACGTTGCCGAAGCGGACGGTCACGAAACGGGTATGCGTGGATTTCTGGTCCAGGCTCTGGCAGATCATCTCCGCGTAGCGCTTGCTGGCGCCCAGCGAGTTGACCGGATCGACGGCCTTGTCGGTGGAGATGAACACGAAATGTTCGACCTTGGCCTCCATGCAGGCCCGGGCCACGTTCTCGGTGGCCAGGATGTTGTTGCGCACGGCCTCGCGCAGCTGGCGCTCCAGCACCGGCACCTGCTTGTAGGCCGCGGCATGGAAGGCCGCTTCGATGCGGTGCAGGGACAGGGCGTGGCGGATCACCGCCGGGTCACCGCAGTCGCCCAGTACCGCCTCCACTTCGATATCCGGGAAGCTGCGGCGCAGCTCGGCTTCGATGGTCAGCAGCAGCAACTCGCTCATTTCCAGCAGGACGATGCGCCCTGCCCCGTGCCGGGCGCACTGCCGGCACAGCTCCGAACCGATCGAACCGCCGGCGCCGGTGACCAGCACCGTACGGCCTCCCAGCCAGGTGCGGATCAGTGACCAGTCCGGCTGGATCGGCTTGCGGCCGAGCAGGTCTTCGATCGCCACTTCCTTCAACTGGCCTGGCAGTGACTGCCCCTGCAGGATGTCGGTGAGTTTGGGCACGGTGCGGAACGGCACGCCGGTGCTTTCGCACAGGCCGACCACGCGCTGCATGCCGACCGCATCCAGGGAGGGAATGGCGATGACGATCAGCTTGGCGGCCGTCTCGCGGGCCACGGCGGCGGCGTCGTCCAACGTCCCAAGGATCGGCAGGCCCTGCAACTTGGCGCCTTGCAGGTGCGGGGCGTCGTCAAGCAGGCCGACCGGGTCGAACTCGCCTGAACGGCGCAGGTCACGAACCAGCGCCTCGGCCGCCTGGCCTGCACCGAGGATCAGCACCCGCCGGCCGCTGGTGTCGGACTGTACCGACTGGTAATCCTTCCAGGCCCGGTACAGCAGCCGCGGGGCACCCAGCAGCGCAGACAATGCAAAGGGATAGATGACCAGCACCGACATCGGCACGCCATCGAAGCGCTTCCACATCAGGGTCAGGACAATGGCCACCAGGCCGATGAAACTTGCCTTGAAGATGTTGATCAGGTCGGCAACGCTGGCGAACCGCCACAGGCCGCGGTACAGCCCGACACGCCAGAACACCAGCGCCTGGATGCCCAGCACCAGCGAGGTGTCGACATTCCAGAGCGGCAACGCAGGCGCATCGGGCAGGATGGAATAGCGGCCCGCATGCAGCAGCTGCCAGCAGGCCCACACCATGAACAAGTCATGGACGACGATGGCCGCGCGGGGCACCAACGCGATTATTCGATTCCACCGAGCTGACATGACCAGGTTAAACCCTCAAAAATTGCGCAGGCGAACACGCATGACAGCCCACAGGCAGGCCAACAACGCGCCCCAGGCGACTGCTACGCCCGCCTGTTGCAGCGGCGGCAGCCGAACCGCGAGCACCAGTACCGCCGCGCCGACGAGGCCGAGCAGAATATACACGCCAGTCACACGCGTGTGGCTGGAGCCCGCCTTCACCGCGCGCTGGTAGACATGCTGCGTATGGGGTTCCATCCAGCGCTGCCCCGAGAGCATGCGGGATGACAGCGTGAAGCCTGCGTCCACGATGAAGGCTGACAACGGTATCAACAAAGCCAGCCAGTGGATGTCAGTTACCGCGCTTGCCAGGCCGGCCAGCGCCGCCATCAGGTAGCCCAGTGCCCCGCTGCCGACGTCGCCCATGAAGATGCGCGCGCGCGGGTAGTTGAATGGAAGGAAACCCAGGCAGCCAGCAGCGACCACCACGGCCATCAGCGCGAACGGCAGCGGCATCACCACCGCCAGGCACAGCGCGCCGACCAGCGCATAGCCGCTGGCGATACCGTTGATGCCGTCCATGAAGTTCCACAGGTTCACCAGCGCGGTCGCCACCAGGAACAGCAGCACGGCCTGCAGCGCATTGCCGGTCGACTGCCAGACCAGGCCGGCCAGCAGTGCCGACGCCAGCATGTGTACCAGCAGCCGACGCACGGCCGGCAACGGGCGGTGATCGTCCCACCAGCCGATTCCCGCCACCATCACCAGGCCGGTGGCAAACACCGCCAGCTGGGGCGCGGCGGCCGGATACAGGAACGCGCCGGCGGCGGTGCCGGCCAGCACGGTGAGCACGATCGCAATGCCCCCCCCACGCGGCGTCGCAACATGGTGGCTGCGACGTTCGCCCGGGTGGTCCAGCAGCTGCCGCCGCAGCGCGTAACGGCGCGCCAGCCAGGTCAGCACGGCCGATACCAGCGCCAGCCCCAGCAGCGCCATCCACGATTGGATGTCCCGCATCGCTTACAGCACCGCGTAGTTCAGCAGCGGTTTGACCGTTCCCCACTCCTTGCAGCTGGGGCATTGCCAATGATGGGTGCGCGCGCCAAAGCCGCAACGCGTGCAGCGATAGGCCGGGTTGCGCACCAGCAGCTGGTCGGTGATGTGCTTGAGGTCATGCAGGGTCGCGGTGGGATCGGCGCCTTCGGCCAGAGTAAGGTCGATCAGCGCCGACTCGCCCCGTACCGACGGGCGATCCTTCAGCTGCCGGCCCAGATAGGCACGGGCCGGCGAAATGCCTTCCTGCTCTTCCATCAGCCGGGTCAGTGCCAGCACCGGGGCGATGCCGCGGTAATGCTCGGTCATTTCCGACAGGAAGCTGCGGGCGCCGCCCAGGTCACCGACCTTGCGGTAGTTCTGCATCAGCGGCTGCAGCACTTCGGGCAGGTACTCCGGATCGTTGCGCGCGGCGCGTTCGAAGGCGCGCACGGCGGCCTCGGCGTTGCCCGCATCGGTTTCCAGGCGGCCTTCGATGATGCCGGCACGGACCGACATCGCATCGGCCTGGTAGGCGCGCGCGATGGCCGCCCTCGCCTCCTCGACGTTGCCGGCGCCACGGTGGCGTTCGGCCAGTTCACATTCGAACTGTCCCACCAGTTTGCCCATCGGCTCCCCGGTCACTTCTTCGAAGCGCAGGGCGTTGTCGATCGCCTTTTCCCAGTCGCGCTCGGCCTGGTAGATGCCGATCAGGTGCTTGAGCGCCTGCGGGGCGCGCTGGTCGATCTGCGCCAGTTCGCTGAACACCGTTTCGGCGCGGTCCAGCAGGCCTGACTTCATGTAGTCCTCGCCGAGCGCCAGCAGCGCCTGCACGCGCTGGGCATCACTCAGGTCGGTGCGGTTGACCAGCCCCTGGTGCAGGCGGATGGCGCGGTCGACTTCGCCACGACGGCGGAACAGATGGCCCAGCGCGACCTGGGTCTCGAAGGTTTCCTTGTCCAGCTCGGCGATGTGCAGGAACAGCTCGATCGCCTTGTCCGGCTGCTCGTTGAGCAGGTAGTTCAGGCCACGGAAATAGGTGCTGGACAGGCGGCTGACCTGATTGTCCCCGTGCCGCTGCCCGCCGCGACGACCGATCACCCAGCCGGCCACGGCGGCCAGCGGCACGCACAGGAAGAACCAGAAATACTGGGAAACGAATTCCATGCGTGATCAGCGTCCTGCAGAAGGAGGATTGGAGGTCGCCACCGGGGTCACCAGGGCGGCCTTGTTGGCGCGGCGCAGCTGGGCATAGAGCGGAACGACCACGCTCACCAGCACCAGACCGGCACCGACCACGACCCCGACCAGCAATGCGGCGATCATCGCCACGCCAACCGAGGTATGCAATTGGGTAAATACAAGATTGATCGACATCTCGGTCATGTTGACCGCCCCGATGATGAGTCCAAGGACCAGAACGGCCAGCAGGACCAGCAAACGGAAAACCTTCATGCGACAGCTCCAGTCATGCCCGGTCTGTAGCTTATCCGACCCGGCGGGGGGATCGCACGCGCAACGTCACTGCCGTCAGGCAGGATCAGCGTCCTGCGGAACCACGTCGCTGACGCGTTCGCGCAGCTCCTTGCCCGGCTTGAAATGCGGTACATGCTTGCCTGGCAGGGCGACCGACTCCCCGGTCTTGGGGTTGCGGCCCAGACGCGGCGGGCGGTAATGCAGGGAAAAACTGCCGAAACCACGGATTTCGATCCGGTCACCGGCCGACAACGAACCACCCATCATTTCCAGCAACGACTTCACCGCCAGATCGACATCATCGGCCTTCAGGTGCGCCTGCCGGCGCGCGAGGATTTCGATCAGTTCGGATTTGGTCATTGCAGGCTCTGCTTGGGGGGCTCCAACCCTGAAACGGCCCGGACAAATGTCCGGGCCGTCCAGGAAACTACGACAGCGTAAGGCCGATTACTCGGACTTGTTGCCGCCCAGCTGTGCACGCAGCAGCGCGCCGAGCTGGGTCATGCCACCCGAAGCGGCGGACTGGTAGTCCTCCAGCACTTCGCGCATTTCGGCATCGTCCTTCGCCTTGATCGACAGCTGCAGGGTACGGCCCTTGCGGTCCATGCCCACGAACTTGGCTTCGATCTTGTCGCCAACCTTCAGGTGCTGGGTTGCATCGTCGACGCGGTCGGCGGAGATATCGCGGGCAGCCACATAGCCCTCGATGCCGTCGGCCAGTTCGATGATGGCGCCCTTGGCGTCAACTTCCTTGACCACACCTTCGATCTTCGAACCCTTCGGGTTCACGGCCATGAACTGACCGAACGGGTCCTGCTCCAGCTGCTTGACGCCCAGGCTGATGCGCTCGCGTTCCGGATCGACGGCCAGGACGACGGCGTCCAGGTTGTCGCCCTTCTTGAAGTTGCGCACGATGTCTTCGCCAGTGGTCGCCCAGCTGATGTCGGACAGGTGGACCAGGCCGTCGATGCCGCCGTCCAGGCCGATGAAGATGCCGAAGTCGGTGATCGACTTGATCTGGCCCGACACCTTGTCACCCTTCTTGTGGGTGGCAGCGAAGGTTTCCCACGGATTGGCGGCAACCTGCTTCATGCCCAGCGAGATGCGGCGACGCTCTTCGTCACAATCCAGCACCATCACTTCGACTTCGTCACCGACCTGCACGACCTTGGACGGGTTGACGTTCTTGTTGGTCCAATCCATTTCGGACACGTGCACCAGGCCTTCCACGCCCGGCTCGATCTCGACGAACGCGCCGTAATCGGTCACGTTGGAGACCTTGCCGAACACGCGGCTGTTGGCCGGGTAACGACGCGAGATGTTATCCCACGGATCTTCGCCCAGCTGCTTCAGGCCCAGCGAAACGCGGTTGCGCTCGCGGTCGAACTTCAGCACGCGCACGTCCAGCTCGTCGCCGACGTTCACGACTTCGGACGGATGGCGCACGCGCTTCCAGGCCATGTCGGTGATGTGCAGCAGGCCGTCGATACCGCCCAGGTCCACGAACGCGCCGTAGTCGGTCAGGTTCTTGACGACACCCTTCAGGATCGCGCCTTCCTGCAGCTTGTCCATCAGCTGCTCGCGCTCTTCCGAGTGCTCGCTTTCGACGACAGCGCGGCGCGAAACCACGACGTTGTTACGCTTGCGGTCCAGCTTGATGAGCTTGAATTCCAGCTCCTTGCCTTCCAGGTAGGCCGGATCGCGCACGGGGCGCACATCGACCAGGGAACCCGGCAGGAACGCGCGGACATCCTTGATGTCCACGGTGAAACCACCCTTGACCTTGCCGCTGATGCGGCCGGTGATGGTTTCGTTCTTTTCCAACGCTTCTTCCAGCTCGTCCCACACCATCGCGCGCTTGGCTTTCTCGCGCGACAGGACGGTTTCACCGAAGCCGTTCTCGATGGAATCGAGGGCGACCTTGACGATATCGCCTTCGGCGACATCGATCTCGCCAGCGTCGTTACGGAACTGTTCGATCGGCACGATGCCTTCGGACTTCAGCCCGGCGTTGATCACCACGACATCGCCGCGGACTTCCACGACGGTACCGCTGACGATCGAGCCCGGCTTCAGCTTGGCCAGATTGGCCTGGCTGGCTTCAAACAGTTCGGCAAAAGATTCGGTCATTAGATTTACTCTGTTGATCACATGGGTCAGCGGCGTCCATCAAGGAGTCCGTCTGCCCGCCTGTTGGTCGACCCCGGAAAAGCAGGCCGTGTGTGAAGTGGTTAAACCGCCACGCATCATTGCGCGGCGGAGCATTTACTACCTTGCAGTACGGATCGCCTTGCGGCAGCGACAACCGCCACGAACGCTGGCGGTACTCCTGTACGAACGGATCAGGCACCCGGAACCGGAAGCAGATCCATCACTCGTGCAACGACATCATCGATGCCGATACCAGTGGTATCGATGAGGACGGCATCGTCTGCCGGCTTCAGGGGCGCCACAGTGCGCTGTGCATCACGGGCGTCGCGGGCCATGATCTCGCGCAGGAGGTCATCAAAGTTAACAGAAACCCCTTTGTCATTCAACTGCTTATGCCGGCGCTCGGCGCGCTCCTCGGCGCTGGCCGTCAGGAAAACCTTGAATGGGGCGTCGGCGAAGATGACCGTGCCCATGTCGCGGCCGTCGGCGACCAGGCCCGGCGCCAACCTGAATGCGCGCTGGCGCTCCTTCAGTGCGCTGCGCACCTCCGGAATGGCGGCAATGGCCGACGCCAGCGCCCCGGTGGTCTCCAGCCGCAGCTCGTCGGTGGCGTCTGTGCCGTTGACCAGCACCCGCATCGCCTCGCCCTGCTCCACGAACTGGACCTTGGTATCAAAGGTGCAGCGCACCAGCGCGGAGGCGTCGGAGGTATCGATGTCGGCCCAGCTTGCCGCCACGCCCACGGCCCGGTACAGCGCACCCGAATCGAGGTAATGCCAGCCCAGCCGGCGGGCCACGATGCGGCTGATGGTACCCTTGCCAGCCCCGGAAGGGCCGTCGATGGTGAGGACGGGAACGAGTGCGGACATGGGGTTTCCAGCGGGTGTGAAGGCCCCATTCTAGCCCCAGCCAGGGCCCCTGCCACGATTGTTCTGTGCAACCACTTGAAACGATGGAGAAAAGCCCGGTAGAATGGCGGGCTTGAACGAGCGTCAACGCAGTATTGTCTCTGGCATATCGCGGCCGCGCTCCATCTGAACACTTACTTTTACACTCAACGTGTACGCCGAGGTATGCCATGAAAGTCCTGTCCTCCCTGAAGTCGGCGAAGGCCCGTCACCGTGACTGCAAGGTCGTGCGTCGCCGTGGCAAGATCTTCGTCATCTGCAAGTCGAACCCGCGTTTCAAGGCGCGCCAGCGCTGAGTCGGCCGGCCTGACGGCCGTCCACGGTTCCTTCGCGGGGCCGGTTTGATGCAGAAAGCCGCCTCCGGGCGGCTTTCTGCTTTGTTTGTGCTGTAATCGCCGTTCTTGACCACTGGGGAGTAGCTCGAGATGAAGCGTTACCTGATGTCCCTGGCCGTGCTGGCCATGCTGGCCGCCGCCACCCCGGCGCTGGCCGACACCCTGCTGATCGACCGTGCCGCCGACAAGCCGGCCGGCGCCCTGCCCCTGCGCGGACAGAGCATGCAGCAGGTGCAGAGCCAGTTCGGCTCACCCGCTGAACAGCTCGATGCCCGCGGCGGCCAGAAGCGCCAGTGGCCGACCATCAACCGCTGGGTCTACCCGCAGTTCACCGTCTACTTCGAAAGGCAGAAGGTGATCGACGTGGTGGCCAACAAGGCGGCCCCCAACGAGATCGGTCCCAAGCCACCGATCCGCTGACGAACCCGGCCCGCGCCTGCGCGGGCGCATCCAAGCGAGACCATGAACCAGACCCTTCGTTTTCCTGCCGAATGGGAAGCCCAGAGCGGCATCCTGATTGCCTGGCCGACCGCCGACACCGACTGGGCCGATCGCCTGGGCCAGGTGGAAGAGACCTACATCGCCCTGGTGGCGGCGATCACCCGCTTCCAGCCGGTGCTGATCTGCGTGGCCGACGATGACGTGGAGACCTATGCCGAGATGCGGCTGCGCTCCAACCGCATCGACATGGACCGCGTGCTGTTCGTCACTGCCGCCTACGATGACACCTGGCTGCGCGATTCCGGTCCGATCACCCTGCAGCGCAGGGACGGCGGCTTCCAGCTGCTGGATTTCCGCTTCACCGGCTGGGGCGGCAAGTTCGACGCCACCCTGGACGACCAGCTGGTCGGCGTGCTGGATGCCGCGCGCATGTTCAACGACGCGCCGGTGCGCAGCATTGCGTTCGCACTGGAAGGCGGTGGCATTGAAACCGACGGCCAAGGCACCCTGCTCACCACCTGGAAGTGCCTGCACGAGCGTCACCCGGACCGTGACCGCGCCAGCCTGTCCGCCGACCTGGCGGAATGGCTGCAGCAGGACCGCGTGCTGTGGCTGGACCACGGCTACCTGGAAGGGGACGACACCGACGCGCACATCGACACGCTGGCGCGCTTCGCTTCGGCCGACAGCATCGTCTACCAGGCCTGCGACGATGCGTCGGATTCGCATCACGCCGAGCTGCAGGCGATGGGCGCTGAACTGGCCGCGCTGCGCACCGCCGATGGCCAGCCGTACCGCCTGTTCCCGCTGCCGTGGCCGCAGCCGGTACTGGACGAAGGGCGTCGCCTGGCAGCGTCCTACGCGAACTTCCTGATCGTCAATGGCGCGGTGTTGATGCCGGCCTACGGCGACGTGGCCGACGACGCGGCGCGCGATGTGCTGGCGGCGGCGTTCCCGGACCGGGAGATCGTGCAGGTACCGTGCCGGTCGCTGATCTGGCAGAACGGGAGCCTGCATTGCATCACGATGCAGCTGCCGGCGGGGTTGCTGGCGGCAAACGGCTGAGCCCTTCGTGGCTGGCTGGTGAAGCGGCATCCTGCGATGGGTCGGGTGGTGGGGCTCGTCGGGGGACGGCAAGAGCCGCTCCTGCGGGCCTCGTTTCGCGCCATCCATGGCGCTCAACGCCCCCGCCCAGCCCCACCTCCCGACCCTCGGACATGTTCCGTGGGCCGCCAGCCACGTAAGAAAAAGGAAAAACGGTAGCGCCGACCCATGGTCGGCGGAGTCCGTCAGCCCTCATTCCCCCTACCATCCGC
>NZ_JBDJNU010000068.1:0-10405 GCF_039674585.1 Stenotrophomonas lacuserhaii
GTCACTACCCATGCGTGGTCGTCCGGTAGTGACGGCCGCTGGCCGTCATCCAGTGGAGCGGTCAGGGCAGCAGCGGCTGCAGCTTCGGCTCCAGCACCTGCTGCCGCCAGCCGGCCAGCGGGGCCGGCCAGGTGCGGTTTTCCAGGTAGCTTTCCAGGTGCTTGCGCGAGGCCAGCACGCCATCGGGCAGGCCCAGTGACTGGCTCACCTGCGCTACCGCTTCCTGCAGTTTCTTCAACGCCTGCTTGTTGGCGTCGGTGGCCTGCAGCAGCTGCGGCGCATCGGCTTCATCGTCCAGCGGCGTGTTCAATGCCTGCCACACCGCGCCTGCCAGCTTGCGCGGCGCTTTGGGGAACTGGTCGAACACCTTGCCCAGCGCCGCTTCGTCCACCGGCGGGACGCGGGCGAGGGTGGCGGCCAGTTCGTTGTCCAGGATCCAGCTGCGCGGGCGGTCGCTGACGCGCGCCTGCTGGTCGCGCCAGCGCAGCAGGCGCAGCAGCCGGCGCTGCGCCGGTGCATCCAGGAACTGCGCCGAGCGCATGCCCAGGTGCGGCCAGCGGTCTTCGTCATGCTCCACGCTGGCCAGCAGGCGCTCGGCATCGTCGGCCAGCCACTGCTGGCGATCCTGCGCTTCCAGCTTCGCCACGATGGCATCGTGCAGTGCGAACAGGTGCTCGACGTCGTCGGCGGCATACTGCAGCTGCGCATCCGACAGCGGCCTGCGCATCCAGTCCGAGCGCGTTTCGCCCTTCGCCAGCGCTACGCCGGTGATTTCCTGCACCAGTTTCTGGTAGCCCATGCCGCCGCCGATACCGGCCAGCGAAGCGCCGATCTGGGTATCGAACAGTGGCCGCGGCAGCACGCCGCAGGTGTGTTTGAACGCCACCAGGTCTTCGCTGGCGCTGTGCATCACCTTGATGATGGACGTGTCGGTCAGCCACGGGGCCAATGCTTCGGGCATGCCCGGGATCAGCGGATCGATCAGCAGGATTTCATCACCGACGGCCATCTGCACCAGCGCCAGTTGCGGCCAGAAGGTGCGCTCGCGGATGAACTCGGTGTCCAGGCCGATGCGGGAGGGACGCAGCTGTTGCCGCGCCTGCAGTTCTGCGGGGGTGTTGATCCAGGTTGCCACGGGGCGTTCGACTTCTCGCGTTTGCTCAGGAAGGGGAGAATAGCCTAACGTCGGCCCGCACCCCCGGCCTGAAGGAGTTGGTTTTGCGTCTGCCGCGCCCGTATCTGCTGCTGCCCGCCCTGTTGCTGCTGGGGGCGACCGGCTGCGGTGAGCCCCCGTCGGCGCCCCGCACGGCGGCTGCGGCAGCAGCCGGGCCGGCGCCCCGCGCGCAGAACGCGCCGACCGCTGGCCAGGCCACGGTGACCATTGGCGGGGAGGACGAAGCCGAGACCGTACAGCGCTGGACGCCGCCCCCGGTGGCCATCGACCCCGAAAAGCGGGCCGATGCGCGCCGACGCGCCGAGCAGGCCCTGCGTGAGGGCCAGCTGTTCGAAACCAGCGGGTCGGCCATTCCGCTGTGGCTGGCACTGCTGGAGCAGGATCCGCAGGATCGCCGCGCCCGCGATGGGCTGCAGCGCGCACGCCGGCAGTTGCTGGTGCGGGCCAGGGCCTTGCTGGAACAACCGCAGCAGCAGCGCGCCGCACTGTCCGAAGCGGCGCAGATCGCGCTGGTGTTGCTGACCATCGCCCCGGACAACGAGCAGGCGCGCGCGCTGCAGCGGCAGGTGGAAGTGGCCCAGCGTGCGGTGGCGTTCAACCGTGCCGGCGAAGACGACCTGCGCGCCGGACGGATCGGCGAGGATGGTGACGGGGCCTTGGTCAACTTCCGCGAAGCACTCGCCCTGGATCCCGACAACGTGCGGGCGCGGCAGGGCTTGGCGGCGGCCGAGAGTGGCTTGATCGGACGTGCCGAGATGGCCGCCCGCGCAGGGGATTTCGCTGCCGCCGGCACCTGGCTTGCCGAAGCCAGCAAGGTGCGCGATGCCGCCACGACCATCGCCGATGCCTTCGAGCGGATCGAAGCGATACGCGCGGCGACCCTTGCCCGGCTGCGCGAGCAGGGCCTGCGTGACCTGGCTACCCCGCAGGGCCTGAAACCGGCCGGCGAGAAGCTGGAGCAGGCCATGCGCATCGCCCTGCCGGGCAATGCGGACGTGGCGCTGCTGCGCGAGCGCATCGAGCTGGCCACGCACTACGGCAGCTTCCGCCCCGGCCAGGTGTTCAGTGATCCGCTGCGCGATGGCGGACGCGGACCGCGGATGAAAGTGGTACCGCATGGTGGCTTCCAGATGGGCGCCGGGCTGCACGAACCCGGTGCCAGCGACGCCGAGCGACCGTCCCATTACGTGCGCTTCGAGCGTGGCTTCGCCATGGCCATGACCGAGGTGACCGTGGCCGACTTCGCCCGTTTCGTGAAGGCCGCCAACGCCCGCCCGCGTGCCACCCGGCGTGGCCATTCCATTGTCTATGACGAGCGCAGCGGCAACTTCATCCGCCGCAGCGGGGTCGACTGGCAATCGGACTACGACGGCGGCCGTGCGCTGGCCAACCAGCCGGTGATGCATGTAAGCGTGCGTGACGCCGAAGCCTATGCGAACTGGTTGTCCGAACAGACCGGCCGCTCCTATCGGCTGCCGAGCGAGGCCGAGTTCGAATATGCGGCGCGCGCGGGCGCGTCGGGCCGTTATCCGTGGGGCGATGCCGGGGTGCCGCCGCCGGACTCGGGCAACTTCACCGGCAGCCTGGACGTTTCGCCCACCGGGCGTCGCTGGGCCAACGCCTTCATCGGCTATGGCGACGGCTACTGGGGCGCCGCGCCGGTGGGGATGTTCAAGCCCAATGCCTGGGGCCTGCATGACATGGGCGGCAACCTCAGTGAATGGGTCGCCGACTGCTGGCACGCCAGCTACCGGCGTGCGCCGTCCGATGGCGCGGCCTGGTTCAATCCGGGCTGCCGGGCGCGGGTGATCCGCGGTGGAAACTGGGCCAATGCCCCCGAACAGACCCGCGCGGCGTGGCGGCAATCGCAGGATTCGGACACCACCAGCGGGCGGATCGGCTTCCGGCTGGTGCGCGGCATCTGAGCTGCACGCCATCTGGGCTAGGATGAGCCGTTCCCCGCCGGCCCCGGTGGGCCTGGCCAGGACGCACGTCGATGCGCAACGATCCGTTCTCCCGTTCTTCGCAGCAGGGCCCGCGCCGCGGCGGCCTGTTCGGCAATGTCCGTTGGCTGGTGCTGCTGGCCTTCGCCGGCTACGCCGCGTTCTACTGGTTTTCCAACCGGTCGGTGGACCCTTACACCGGCGAGTCGGTGCTGATCGACAGCACCCTGGACGTGGACCAGGAGAAGGCGCTCGGCCTGCAGGCCTACCAGGAGATCCTGGCGCAGGAGCGGCCGCTGGACCCGAATGCGCAGGTGTCGCGCGACGTGCGTGATATCGCCCAGCGGCTGATTGCCAAGGTGGACGTGGTGGAAACCGCGCTGGCTGAAGAACATGGGCTGCAGCCAGGACATTTCTCGCGCGGATTCGATTGGGAGGTCAATGTGATCCAGTCCGACCAAGCCAATGCGTTCTGCCTGCCGGGCGGCAAGATGGCGGTGTATACCGGGCTGGTGCCGGTGGCGCAGACGCGCGATGCGATGGCCGTGGTGATGGGGCATGAAATCGCCCATGCGTTGTTGCGCCATGGTGCGCAGCGCATGGCCCAGCAGAAGCTGACCCAGATCGGCCAGATGGCCGGTGCGGCCAGTGGCATGGACCCGCAACAGCAGCAGATGGTGATGGCGGCGATGGGCTACGGCTACCTGCTGCCGTATGCACGCGGCCATGAAACGCAGGCCGATGAAGTGGGCCTGATGCTGGCTGCGGCGGCGTGTTTTGATCCGCGCGAGGCGGTACCGCTGTGGGAGCGCATGGGCCAGGCCAGCGGCGGGCAGTCGCAGCCGGAGTTCTCTTCGACCCATCCCAATCCGGGCACGCGCATCCAGAACCTGCAGGCGCTGATGCCCAAGGCGCTGCAATACCGCCAGCGTTTCTGCGAGCAGGCGCGGCAGTAGGGCGGCGGACGGCCAGCGGCCGTTATTCCCGGGTGAGGCTGACCTGCAGGTCGATGACCCCATCACCGACCTTGGCCTGCACGGCGTCGCCGGGCTGGACCTGGCTCACGCTGCGGACCAGCTGGCCATCATCGGTGCGGGTCAGGATGCTGTAGCCACGGGCCACCGTCGCCAGCGGGCTGACCGCTTCCATGGAACGGGCCAGTCCACGCAGGCGCAGCGCGTCGTTCTGCAGTCGGCGCTGCATTGCGGCCTGCGGGCGGCCGCGCAGGGCCAGCAGGCGGCGTTGCAGGCCTTCCAGCTGGCGCTGCGGATGGAACCCGCGCAGCACCGCGGCAGCATGCCGCAGGCGCGCCGTACGTTGCTGCCCCTGCTGCTGGCGTACCGCCTGCAGGCGCCGGCCGAGGTCGGCATGGCGCCGTTGCAGCAGCTGCAGCCGGGCCTGTGGGCTGCAGGCATTGAGCCGCAGCAGCAGGCGGTCCGCGCGCTGCATCGCCTGGCCCAGCGCATGCCGGTGCAGCTGCTGCAGGCGCGCTGCGTCACGCCGCAGGCGGCGGGCCAGGTCCTGCTGGTCGGGCACCAGCAGTTCGGCGGCCACCGACGGGGTCGGCGCGCGCAGGTCTGCTGCGAAATCGGTGAGGCTGAAGTCGGTTTCGTGACCCACCGCGGACACTACCGGCGTGCGGCTGCCGGCCACCGCGCGGGTCAACGCTTCATCGTTGAACGCCCACAGGTCTTCCAGCGAGCCGCCACCGCGGGTCAGCAGGATCACGTCGTAGCGGCCGCTGGCGTCGGCGGCCTGCAGCAGGCGGGTGATCTGCGGCGCCGCCGAATCGCCCTGTACCAGCGACGGCAGCAGGTCGACCTCCAGCAGCGGGAAGCGGCGAGCCAGTACGCTCAAAACGTCGCGCACCGCCGCGCCGGTAGGCGAGGTGATCACCGCCAGGCGCTGCACGTGGGCGGGCAGCGGGCGCTTGCGCGCCGGGTCGAACAGGCCTTCGGCGTCCAGCCGTGCCTTCAGTTCCTCGAAGGCGCGGCGCAGTGCCCCTTCGCCGGCCTCTTCCATGTGGTCGATGACCATCTGGTATTCGCCACGCGCGTCGTACAGCGTGACCCGGCCGCGCACCAGCACGCGCATGCCTTCGCGGGGCACGAAGCGCAGCGTGGACGCCTTCATCCGGAACATCGCCGCGCGCAGCTGTGCGCGTGCGTCCTTCAGGGTGAAGTACATATGGCCGGACGACGGACGCGCCACGCTGCCGAGTTCGGCCTCCACCCAGATCGCCGGGAAACTGCCTTCCAGCAGGTCACGCGCCAGCGTGTTGAGCTGGCTGGGGGTGAGGACATCGATGCTGCGCTGCTGCATGGGCACTCAACGGGTCTTTCTGGATCAGGCCACCATGGTCGCACGTCGGACGCGGGCGATCACGCCGCGCCGTGCTGCCCCAGCGCCCATTGCACGTGTTCGCGCACCAGCGCCGAATCGTGCGTGCTGCGGGTAGCCAGCGCCCCCACCACCCGCGGTGAGGTCGGTGCGTTGCCCAGCGCCACGGCGATGTTGCGCAGCCAGCGCTCATGGCCACTGCGGCGGATCGGGCTGCCTTCGGTGCGCTGCAGGAACTCCGCTTCGTCCCAGCTGAACAGCTCATCCAGGCGTGCGCGGTCCAGGTTGTTGCGTGCGCGGAAATCGGCCTCGTCGGTGCGCTTGGCGAACTTGTTCCAGGGGCACACCAGCTGGCAGTCGTCGCAGCCGTAGATGCGGTTGCCGATCAGCGGGCGCATCGGTTCCGGGATGGCCCCGTCGTGTTCGATGGTCAGGTAGGAAATGCAGCGCCGCGCATCCAACCGCTGTGGCGCGATGATGGCCTGGGTGGGGCACACCTCGATGCAGCGGGTGCAGGTGCCGCAGTGCGCACTGGCAGGCTGGTCGATCGGCAACGGCAGGTCGATGTAGATCTCGCCAAGGAAAAACCAGGAGCCGCCGTGGCGATCGATCAGGCAGGTGTGCTTGCCGATCCAGCCCAGGCCGGCATCGCGGCCGAGCGCGCGTTCCAGCACCGGCGCGGAGTCGACGAAGACGCGGAAACCCAGCGGCGCCACTTCATCGCTGATCTGCGCGGCCAGCTTCTGCAGCCGGTTGCGCATCAGCTTGTGGTAATCGCGGCCCAGCGCGTAGCGCGCGACGTAGGCACGACCCGGATCGGCCAGCGTGGCCCAGGCTTCGGTGTCGTCCTTGTGGCTGTAGTCCATGCCCAGCGAGATCACCCGCACGGTGCCGGGCAGCAGTTCGGCCGGCCGCGCGCGCAGCGTGCCGTGCCGCGCCATCCAGTCCATCGTGCCGTACAGGCCCTGGCCCAGCCAGTCCGCCAGGTGCGCTTCGTCTTCGGCCAGGTCCACCCCGGCGATGCCGCAGCGCTGGAAGCCATGCGCACGCGCCAGGGCGCGGATGCGCTGGACGGCGAGCGCCGGATCCAGGCCGGCGGGCAGGGGGGGGGAATCGGGATGCATGCCCGCAAGTATAGAATCCCTGCATGCTGGACCCTTCCGCTCTGTTCGATTCCGCTGCCGCCCGTTCATTGGATGCACGCGCTTCCGCGCTGGCCGGTGATGGTGGCTGGTCGTTGATGGCTGCCGCCGGCAAGGCCGCGTGGCAGTGCCTGCTGCAGCATTGGCCTGATGCCCGGCACATCGCGGTGGTGGTGGGGGCGGGCAACAATGGCGGCGATGGCTGCGTGCTGGCCCTGCATGCGCTGCAGGCCGGCCGCCAGGTCAGCATGCTGACCCTGCCGGGCACATCGCCGTCCACCGCGCTGAGTGCCCGTGCCGCCGCCGAGCTGGCGCGCGCCGGTGGATGCAGCACCCCATTCGATGGGCACCTGCCCAGCGCCGATGTGATTGTCGATGCGCTGTTCGGGCTGGGCCTGCGGCAGGCGCCGCGCGCTTCGGCGCAGGCGGTCATCGAAGCGATCAACGCGCAGGCTGCGCCCGTATTCGCGCTGGATGTGCCCAGTGGCATCGACGCCGACCGCGGCAGTGCGCCGGGTGCGGTAGTGCGCGCCACGCTGACGCTGCAGTTCATCGTGGCCCATCGCGGACTGCATACCGGCGAGGGACTGGAACATGCCGGCCAGTGCGAGCTGGCGACCTTGCCGGTGCCTGCAGATGCATGGGGCGGTGTGCACGCGGCCGCCGACTACTGGCAGCGCGACCGTCTGCCTGGATTGTTGCCGCCGCGTCGCCGCAACGCCCACAAAGGGACCTCCGGACACGTGCTGTGCGTGGGCGGCAACCATGGCAGCGGCGGTGCCCTGCTGATGACCGCGCACGCGGCGCTGCGGGCCGGTGCCGGCTTGGCCAGCCTGGCCACGCGGGCCGAACACATCGGCGCGGCGCTGGCACGGCTGCCCGAAGCGATGAGCCATGTGGTGGACTGCACTGCGGACCTGCAGGCGCTGCTGCAGCGGGCCAGCGTCGTCGCCATCGGGCCGGGGCTGGGGCAGGACGACTGGGCACAGGCGCTGTGGCGTGATGCACGTGACAGCGGCAAGCCGCTGGTGGTCGACGCCGACGCGCTGAACCTGCTGGCGCGCGATCCGCAGGCCCTGCCGCAGGCGATCCTGACCCCGCATCCCGGCGAGGCCGCGCGGCTGCTGGAGACCACCCCCGCTGCGGTGCAGGCCGACCGCTTCGCCGCGGCCACTGCTCTGGCCGAGCGCTTCCACGCGGTAGTGGTGTTGAAGGGCGCGGGCAGCCTGGTGGCGGCGCCGGGCCGGCGTACCACGGTGATCGGCGCGGGCAATCCCGGGATGGCGGTCGGCGGCATGGGCGACCTGCTGACCGGCATCATTGCCGCCCTGCGTGCCCAAGGGCTGGCGCCGTTCGAGGCCGCGGCCGGCGGCGCCCTGCTGCACGGGCTGGCCGGCGATGTCGCCGCTGCCGACGGCCAGCGCGGCCTGCTTCCCACCGACCTGCTGGCGCCGTTGCGCCGGCTCTGCAATCCGGATCCTGTCCATGCTTGAACTGCATCTCCCCACTCCCGAGCACACCGACCTGCTGGGCCAGGCGCTGGCGGCGACCCGCCCGGCGCAGGCATTGCTTGAACTGCAGGGTGACCTGGGCGCGGGCAAATCGACCACCGCACGCGCGCTGTTGCGTGCGCTGGGCGTGACCGGTGCCATCCGCAGTCCCACCTATACGCTGGTGGAGCGTTACCCGCTGGCTGACGGCAGCGAGGCCTGGCACATGGACCTGTACCGGATCGGGGGGGCGGCGGAGCTGGACTTCCTGGGCCTGGATGAAGGCACTGCCTCGCTGTGGCTGGTGGAATGGCCGGAGCGCGGTGCAGGCGCATTACCGTTGACGGATCTGCGGCTCGAGCTGGAAATGGCAGGCACGGGACGAAACGCCCGTCTCATTGCGTTGAGCGATTCCGGTGAAGCCTGGGTGAAGCGACTGCATGAAGCAGGCGAGTTAGCTTCGCTTTCTGTATATCGACCATAACAAACGGATGAAAGTTACGGATTATTAAGGGAAAAGGTTTGCAATCTGTTCAGCGCAGTGATTGAATCCTGCCATGCGCTTACCCTTCCGAACCCTTGCTCTCTGTGCTGCTGCCGGACTCGCCCTGGCGGGTGCCGAGGCGTGGGCGGGGGAGATCAACCAGGTGCGTCTGGATACCGGTGCGACCGGCACCCGAGCCGAGATTTCACTGGCCGGTTCTGGTGGCTACAAGACCATCGCGCTGTCCGGCCCCAACCGGCTGGTGGTGGATTTCCCGGATTCTTCCGCGGTGCGCGGATTGAAACTCCCGGCCGCCCAGGGCGTGGTCACGGCGGTGCGGACCGGCCAGCCGGTGCCCGGCACCTTCCGCGTCGTGTTCGACCTTGCCGACAACGTGGCCCCGTTCAAGCCGCAGATGCAGCAGCAGGGCGGACAGTCCAAGCTGGTCATTGAATGGCCCGGCGACGCGCCGGCCACCGCAGTCCACACGTCGCCGCCTGCGGGCGCGCCGGTCCCTGCGACGGCTACGGCAGCGGCCACCCCGCCTCCGGCCACGGCGGTGAACGCCGCGCAGACCCGCAGTGATGCCGCGCGGGCCACCGCACTGCTCACCGCACAGGTCCAGCAGCAGGCGACGGCTGTCGCGGTTGCGCCGGCCGCACCGGCAACGCTGCCCAGCACCACCACGTCCACCGTCGCCGGCCCCGGGGCCGGCCCCGGGGCCGCCACGCCTTCGCCGGCCGCCATCCTGGCCGGCCAGCCGACCCAGGCGCCGGTGCCGGTGCGAACGACCATCGCCGGCACCATGCCCACCCGTACCGGCGCTGCGGCCGCGCCTTCAGGCGCCACCTCGCAGCCGCCGGAAACCGCGCCGCTCGCGCCGCGTCCGAACATGCCCAGCGACGTGGCGCGTGTAAGCATGAAGCCGGGCATGCGGCCGCTGGTAGTGGCCATCGATCCCGGCCATGGCGGCCAGGATCCTGGCGCCGTCGGTCCCAGCGGCAAGCGTGAAAAAGACATCACCCTGGCCGTTGGGCGCGAGCTTGCCCGCCAGGTCAATGCGATGCCGGGCCTGAAGGCCTACATGACGCGCGACAGCGACGTGTTCATTCCGCTGCCGATGCGCGCACAGAAAGCGCGTGCGGCGAAGGCGGACATCTTCATTTCGATCCACGCCGATGCCGCGGAAAACCGCGCTGCGCGAGGCTCGTCGGTGTACGTGCTGTCCACCAAGGGCGCCTCATCGCAGCGCGCCCGCTGGCTGGCGGACAAGGAAAACGCGGCTGACCTGATCGGTGGCGTCAGCCTGCAGCGCACCGAGGGCACGCTGGCCAACGTGTTGTTGGACCTGGCCCAGAGCGGTTACATGAAGGCGTCCGAGGATGCCGCCAGCCATGTGCTGGGCGGGCTGAAGCGGATCGGCAACAACCACAAGCCGAACATCGAACGCGCCAACTTCGCCGTGCTGCGCACCTCGGACATGCCGGCGATGCTGGTGGAAACCGCCTTCATTTCCAATCCGGATGAGGAGCGCCGCCTGATGGATCCGGCGTACCAGCGCAAGATCGCCGCCGCCGTGCTGGATGGCGTCAATGTGTTCTTTACCCGCCAGCCGCCCCCGGGAACCCTGTACGCCGCGCGCGCCCAGGCGGAGATGGAAGCGGCCAGCACCGTGGCCGGCGGCAGCAAGTAGGGCGAGGTAGCGCCGAGCCATGCTCGGCGAGCGCAGCGGCGAAGCGATGACGACCAACGGTCGTCACCCACCGGGGCGAAGATCACCGACCAGGGCGAAGATCACCGACCAGGGCGAAGATCACCGACCAGGGCGAAGA
>NZ_JBDJNU010000069.1:0-9888 GCF_039674585.1 Stenotrophomonas lacuserhaii
GGGCGGGGGGGGGGGGGGGGGGGGGCGTTGGCGGGCCGGGCCGCCTTATGCGCCATTGGCGTTTCTGGCGGGGCCCCCCACTCCCCCCCCCCCCCGGGCCCGCCCTCAGCTGCGGCTTCAAACAGCAGCCACCCGCGAGGGGGTCTCACCCGTTCGACCCCCCAAAAAAAATCACAGCTCCGCGCGGATCCGCGCCCGCAGGCTTTCCAGGTCCTTGGCGAACGCCTCGATCCCGGTCGCCAGCTTCTCCGTCGCCATCGGATCGGCGGCCAGGTCAGCAGCAAAGCGCGCGCCATCGATCGGCGTGCTCACCACGGTTTCAGCCCCACCCGCCACCAGCGCGCGCGGCAGTTCGCCATGCTCGGCGTCCAGCTTTTCCAGCAGGTCCGGCGAAACCGTCAGGCGGTCGCAGCCGGCCAAGGCTTCTATCTGCGCCGTGGAACGGAACGAGGCGCCCATCACCACCGTCGGCGAACCGCGTCGCTTGAACTCGGCGTACACGCCGCGCACGAACACCACGCCGGGGTCTTCATCGATGCTGGCGGGGGTCTGGCCATTGGCCACGTACCAGTCGAGGATGCGGCCGACGAAGGGCGAGATCAGGAACGCACCGGCTTCGCTGCAGGCCAGCGCCTGGGTGGAATTGAAGATCAACGTCAGGTTGCAGTCGATGCCTTCGGCCTGCAGCACGCGCGCCGCTTCGATGCCTTCCCACGTCGCGGCGATCTTGATCAGGATCTTCTCGCGCGGCACGCCGGCGTCGGCATACATCTGCACGAAGCGACGTGCCTTGGCGACGGTGGCCTCGGTGTCATGTGACTTGTCCGCATCCACCTCGGTGGACACGCGGCCCGGCACCAGCGTGCTCAACAGCGTGCCGACACCGACCGTCAGGCGGTCCGCCACGGCGTTGACCACGCTTTCGCGGTCACCGCCCTGTTCGCGGCCCCAGGCCAGTTCGCGGGCGATCAGGTCCGCATAGACCGGCAGGTCCAGCGCCTTCTTCACCAGGGTCGGGTTGGTGGTGCAATCCACCGGCTGCAGCCGCTTGATGGCGTCGTAATCACCAGTATCGGCGACCACGACGGAGAGTTCGCGCAGCTGGGCCAGTTTGGACGGGGTAGTGCTCATTGCAGCTCCATCAGTGCGGGCGCGCGTGGGGCGCAGCCGGGTAGCGGGAATTCTTCAGGGTGCGTCGTCGTGGACCGCAGTGACGCGCAGTTTCAGCTTGCGTCCGCCCGGCGCATCCCAGTCGATGCTCTGGCCGATGGACAGGCCCAGCAGCGCGGTGCCGACCGGTGCCAGCACCGACACTTTATGTTCGTCGACGTTTGCTTCGCGTGGATAGACCAGGGTCAGCACGTGTTTGTCGCCAGTCGTCGCGTCTTCGCATTCCACCCGCGAATGCATCTTGACGATGCCGGCTGGCATCTCGCCAGGGGCCCGTTCGGTGGCACGGGTCAATTCATCGGACAACGCCGCCGCAGCAGCCGGCGAGGCGCTCGCAGCGGGGGACTCCAGCAGCGCCTCCAGGCGGGCCAGGTCATGGGATGAAACGATGATGGACGGCGGCAGGCCGCTTGCGGTGGTCATGCAACTACTCCTTGAAAGGGACATACAAAAGGCGGCACCAGTTGGCGCCGCCTGATTCATATTGTGGGGACAAACGGGGCAGGAATCGACCCACCCGCGCGCGCGCCGACCTTCATTGTTCGGCTGCGGCTCAGCCCGGCAGGGCGCTGATGTCGTTTTCGACCTGCGGTGAGGGGGGCAACGGCCCGCCCGACAACGTGAACAGGGACGTCGGCAAGTGCTTGAACTGGTCGGCCAACTGCGCCAGGAACCCGTTCATCGCCGAACTGCGGCGCCATGCCATGGCGATGCGGCGGCTGGGAGGATTGTCACCGACCAGGTCGAGCAACCGGATGTTCTCCGAACGCGGGACCGGCGGCTTCACCGACAGCGTCGGCATCAGGGTGATTCCCACGTCGGCGGCGACCATCTGCCGCAGCGTCTCCAGGCTGGTGGCACGGAACTCGGATTTCTCGTTCGCGCCGAACAGCCGGCAGACCTCCAGCGCCTGGTCGCGCAGGCAGTGGCCATCTTCCAGCAGCAGCAGCCGTTGCGCGGACAGCTCCTGCACATCCAGCTGGCGGCGGTTGGCCAGCGGATGCTGGGCCGATACGGCGAGCAGGAACGGTTCCTCGAACAGGAACTCGGTGTGCAGCTGGTCGTCCAGCACCGGCAACGCCAGCAGGGCGGCATCCAGCTTGCCTTCGCGCAGCCGGGCCAGCAGCACGTCGCTCTTTTCTTCGACCAGCAGCAGTTCCAGCTGGGGGAACCGTTCGCGGATGCGCGGAATCACATGCGGCAGCAGGTAGGGCCCCAGGGTGGGAAAGATACCCAGGCGGACCGCGCCGGCTTCCGGGTCGCGGCTGCGGCGCGCCGCTTCCTTCATCTGTTCCACTTCGGCCACGATGACCCGGGCGCGAGCGGCCGCGTCCAGGCCGGCCGGGGTCAGCATCACTTTGCGCGGAGCGCGTTCGACCAGCGGCAGCCCGAGCTCCTCTTCCAGCTTGCGGATCTGGGTGGAAAGCGTGGGCTGGCTGACGAAACACGCGGCGGCGGCCTTGCCGAAATGGCGATGTTCGGCCAAGGCCACCAGGTACTTCAGATCACGTAGGTTCATCCTGAGACCTCATTGGGTAGGGACCGGGACGGCGTGGCTTACCCAGCGGACATGCGGTGTCCCCGGTGATCTGGGAACCTGTGTCAGGCAGCTTCGGCGACGGCGCCGCTGCTCTTGGTCACGGACGAACGGATCAGGTGGTCGAAGGCACTCAAGGCGGCCGTCGATCCAGCGCCCATGGCGATGATGATCTGCTTGTACGGTACGGTCGTGCAATCTCCGGCGG
Organism: Stenotrophomonas lacuserhaii; assembly: GCF_039674585.1. Classification (GTDB taxonomy): domain Bacteria; phylum Pseudomonadota; class Gammaproteobacteria; order Xanthomonadales; family Xanthomonadaceae; genus Stenotrophomonas; species Stenotrophomonas pennii_A. Next base: position 2,916 of record NZ_JBDJNU010000069.1, read on the forward strand.
CAAACACTCCCGGAAGATTGGTCTGGCCGCGATCATCGATGACGATTTCACCTCGCGGCGAGAGGGAGATGACGTCAGTCAGGAACTCGGTATTGGGCAGTAGTCCTATTTGCACGAAGATGCCTTCCAGTTCCACCCGGTGCGAATCGCCACCGATGCGGTCCTTGTAGACAAGCCCTGTCACCTTCTGCCCGTCGCCCAGTACCTCCGTGGTCTGTGCGCTGGTCAGCACGGTCACGTTGCCCAGGCTGCGCAGTTTGCGCTGCAGCACGTCGTCGGCGCGCAGTTTGTCGTCGAATTCCAGCAGCGTGACGTGGGACACCAGGCCGGCCAGGTCGATCGCCGCTTCCACGCCGGAATTGCCGCCGCCCACCACCGCCACGCGCTTGCCCTTGAACAGCGGGCCGTCGCAGTGCGGGCAGTACGCCACGCCCTTGTTGCGGTACTGGTCTTCACCGGGGACGTTCATCTGCCTCCAGCGCGCGCCGGTGGACAGGATCACCGTGCGCGACTTCAGCACCGCGCCGTTTTCCAGCTGCACCTGCACCAGCCCGTCATCGCCGGCCGGCACCAGGCCGGTGGCGCGCTGCAGGTCCATGATGTCCACGTCGTACTCGCGCACGTGCTGTTCCAGCGCCATCGCCATCTTCGGGCCTTCGGTCTCCTTGACGGAAACGAAGTTCTCGATCGCCATGGTGTCCAGCACCTGGCCGCCAAAACGTTCGGCCGCGATGCCGGTGCGGATGCCCTTGCGTGCGGCATAGATCGCCGCAGCCGCGCCGGCCGGACCGCCGCCCACCACCAGCACGTCGTAGGCATCCTTGGTCGCCAGTTTGGCGGCATCGCGCTTGGCGGCACCGGTATCGAGCTTGGCCACGATCTGCTCGAGCGTCATCCGGCCCTGGTCGAACAGTTCACCGTTGAGGTAGACCGTCGGCACCGACATGATCTGGCGCTGCTCCACTTCGTCCTGGAACAGGGCGCCGTCGATCGCCACGTGCTGGATGCGCGGGTTCAGCACCGCGGCCAGGTTCAGCGCCTGCACCACGTCCGGGCAGTTCTGGCAGGACAGCGAGAAATAGGTTTCAAACTTGAACTCGCCTTCCAGGTTCTGCACCGCCTCGATCACGTCGGCGGTTGCCTTGGACGGGTGCCCGCCCACCTGCAGCAGGGCCAGCACCAGCGAGGTGAACTCATGGCCCATCGGCAGGCCGGCGAAGGTCAGCTGGATGTCCTGGCCCGGGGTGCCCAGGTCGAAGGAGGGCACGCGGCCGGTGCCATCGCGCAGCACGGTCAGGCTGATCTGGTCGGACAGGCTTTCAATCGTGGTCAGCAGCTCCAGCATCTCCTGCGCCTTTGCGCCGTCGTCGGCATGCGCGGTGATCTGGATCGGGCGCGTCACGCGCTCCAGATAGGTCTTCAGCTGCGACTGCAGGTTGGCATCCAACATGGTCTTCTCCTGGCTTCAGGCAAAACGGGGGCGTGGCGCCGCGACTGAGCGTAGCGGACCAGCAGGGGGGTAGGGGTGAACCGAAGACAGCAGCGTGGAAGGGGCTGGCGGCTGCTGGCTTGCGCGGCTGGCTTCGGTTCACCCCCACGCCCGCACGGGGCGGGCATGGGAGCGAGGTGCGGCGTTTAGATCTTGCCGACCAGGTCCAGCGACGGGGTCAGGGTCTTCTCGCCTTCCTTCCACTTGGCCGGGCAGACCTGGTTCGGGTTGGCGGCGGTGAACTGGGCAGCCTTCAGCTTGCGCAGGGTCTCGGACACGTCACGGGCGATCTCGTTGGAATGGATTTCCAGGGTCTTGATCACGCCTTCCGGGTTGATGATGAAGGTGCCGCGCAGTGCCAGGCCTTCTTCTTCGATGTGCACGCCGAAGGCGCGGGTCAGCTGGTGGGTCGGATCGCCGACCAGCGGGAACTGCGCCTTGCCCACCGCCGGCGAGGTTTCGTGCCAGACCTTGTGCGAGAAGTGGGTATCGGTGGTGACGATGTAGACCTCGGCGCCGGCCTTCTTGAATTCGGCGTAATGGTCGGCCGCGTCTTCGATTTCGGTCGGGCAGTTGAAGGTGAAAGCGGCCGGCATGAAGATCAGGACGGACCACTGGCCCTTCAGGGTGCGGTCGGAAACCTTGATGAACTCGCCGTTCAGGTACGCATTGGCTTCGAACGGCTGGATCTGGGTGTTGATCAGGGACATGGATATTCCTCTTGGGTGAAGGGGAGTGGGTGTTGCGACAGGACCTAGAGTAACGGCTCCTATTCGATAAGGACAATCCATTGATTGCATCTATGTAATAGGCGGAGACTATCGATTTACGGGCCGTCGCCGGGGGGCAACGCCAAGCCCGCCGCTATATCCATTATCTTTCAATGGCTTGCGCACTATGCCGCACGGGTAGCTTGATAGCTGCCGCCAATATCAGGCGGCCCGGACCTGAACATCGTGCATCGGCGTTGGGGTGTCGTGTCACTCCGTGCCCGGCTCCCCGGGACGACGTGGGCTAAGCTGCCGCCCCCACGCAAGGTCCTGAGCATGAGTTCCCGTCCCGACACGCTGTTACGCGACCTGCTGGCTGACGCCACGGCCCAGCTGCGCGGCCCAGAGGCGCGGCACGAGGCCGAACTGCTGCTCTTGCATGCGCTGCAGCGTCCGCGCAGCTGGCTGTTCGCGCATGCCACGGACCCGGTGGACCTGGCCGATCGCGACAGTTTCCATGCGCTGCTGGCGCGTCGCGTGGCAGGCGAACCGGTGGCCTACCTCACTGGCCAGTGGGGCTTCTGGACGCTGCAACTGGAGGTCAACCCGGCCACCTTGATCCCGCGGCCGGAGACCGAGCTGCTGGTGGAACAGGCGCTGGCGCGGCTGCCTGCGGATCGCCCCTGCACGATCGCCGACCTCGGCACCGGCAGCGGCGCCATTGCACTGGCACTGGCCCGTGAACGCCCCCTCGCACAGGTGCTGGCGACCGATTCCAGTGCCGAGGCGCTGGCGGTGGCCACGCGCAATGCGGCGCGCAACACGGTGGCCAACGTCGCGTTCGCGCAGGGCGCGTGGTATGCGCCGCTGCAGGGGCAACGTTTTGACCTGATCGCCAGCAATCCACCCTATATCGCCAGCGACGATCCGCACCTTGCACGTGGCGACCTGCGCTTCGAGCCCACCACCGCGCTGGCGTCCGGGCAGGACGGGCTGGACGACATCCGCCTGATCGCCGATGGAGCGAGCGCCCACCTGCTGCCCCGTGGATGGCTGCTGCTGGAACACGGCTGGGACCAGGGCGCGGCGATCCGCGCGCTGCTGCAACAGGCCGGCCTGGATGAAGTGGAAACGGTACAGGACCTGGAGCAGCGCGACCGGGTCACGCTGGGCCGGCGACCGGCCTAGAATGGGCGCTCTGTCCTGCCGCGTGCGGGGCATCACCACGGAGCTGCAAGCATGCGTACGCTGTACCCCGCCATCACCCCCTACGACGTCGGCACGCTGAAGGTCGACGACCGCCACACGCTGTATTTCGAACAGTGCGGCAACCCGGACGGCAAGCCGGTGGTGATGTTGCATGGCGGGCCGGGCGGCGGCTGCAGCGACAAGATGCGGCAGTTCCACGACCCGGCGAAGTACCGCATCATCCTGTTCGACCAGCGCGGCGCCGGACGGTCCACCCCGCATGCGGACCTGGTGGACAACACCACCTGGGACCTGGTGGCTGACATTGAAAAGCTGCGCGAGCATCTTTCCGTTGAGCGCTGGCAGGTGTTCGGCGGCAGCTGGGGTTCCACGCTGGCGCTGGCCTATGCCGAAACCCATCCGCAGCGGGTGACCGAACTGGTGCTTCGCGGCATCTTCATGCTGCGTCGTTGGGAGCTGGAATGGTTCTACCAGGAAGGCGCCAACCGCCTGTTCCCCGATGCGTGGGAGCATTACCTGAAGCCGATCCCGGCCGTCGAGCGGCATGACCTGATCTCCGCGTTCCATCGCCGCCTGACCAGCGAAGACGAAGCCACCCGACTGGCCGCGGCCAAGGCGTGGAGCGTGTGGGAAGGGGCGACCAGCTTCCTGCATGTGGACGATGATTTCGTCAACAGCCATGAGGACCCGCAGTTCGCGCTGGCCTTCGCGCGCATCGAAAACCACTACTTCGTCAACGGTGGCTTCTTCGAGGTGGAAGAGCAGCTGCTGCGTGACGCGCACCGCATCGCCGACATCCCCGGCGTGATCGTGCACGGCCGCTACGACGTAGTGTGCCCGCTGGCCAACGCGTGGGAGCTGAGCAAGGCCTGGCCGAAGGCGAAGCTGCAGATCAGCCCGGCTTCCGGCCATTCGGCGTTCGAAGCCGAGAACGTGGACGCGCTGGTGCGCGCAACCGATTCGTTCGCCTGAGCCAGACCCGGTAGTGACGGTCGCTGGCCGTCAAACGGGTGCGCGGTGAGCCTGCCTCGGTGGGTGACGACCGTTGGTCGTCACCGCTGTCCCACCGACGGCCAGGGGCCGTCGCTACCCCGGGCTACCAGTCACCGGCCAGCAGCGCTTCGGCCAGCACCTTCATCTTCGGCGAGGCCTGACGCGACGGCGGATACACCAGCGACAACGCGCGCTCGCGGCCTTCAAAGGGCTGCAGCACGCGCTGCAGCCGGCCGGAAGCCAGCGCATCGGCCACGGCGAAATCCATCACCTGCACGATGCCGATCCCGGCCAGGGCTGCTTCCACCAAGGGATCGCCACTGTCGAACACCATCCCCGCCGCTGCGGTGAACTCACGCAGCTGGCCATCGGCCTGGCGGAACTGCCAGTCCACCAGCCGTCCGCTGCGCAGGTTGCGTACTGCAAGGCAGGTGTGGTCCTGCAGTGCATCCACCGAAGCGGGGGCGCCGTGCCGGGCGATGTAAGCCGGTGAGGCCACGGTGACCCAGCGCAGCGGACGCAGGGGGCGCGCCACCATCCGCACATCGCTGATCGGCCCGGTGCGCAGCGCAGCATCGAAGCCTTCTTCGACCAGGTCGACCAAGCGATCATTGAGCACCAGCTCGAACTGCAGCTGCGGATGTTCGGCCATCAATCTGCCGGCCATCGGCACCAGTACCTTGCGCCCGAACATGGAAGGCGCGGTGAGCTTCAGCACCCCCGATGGCGTGCACGGGCGGTCGCCAAGCCGGCGTTCGGCATCTTCCAGTCCGCACAGCAACGGCGTGCAGTGCTCCACGAACTGGCGCCCGTCCGGTGTCAGGCTGACGTTGCGCGTGTTGCGATGGAGCAGGCGCACGCCGAGCTCGCTTTCCAGCCGCCCGATCGCCCGCGACAGGCCCGATTGGCTGACGCCGAGCTGCCCGGCAGCGGTGGTGAAACTGCGCGCTTCGGCGACCTGTACCAGCATGCGCACGGCGTTGAGATCCATCGCTGATCCTTGATTGATGCGCGAATGCATTACAGAAATCGAAGTATCCCGCTTTCAATGTCGGCCGTCATCAATGAGACTGCCCGCCTTCCCCGCACGACCTACGGCATGAGCGCTCCCACTTCCCCGTTTCCCCCGCGCCTGGCGCTGACTCTGCTGGCGATGGCGCAGCTGATCATCGCCCTGGACGCCACCATCATTTTCGTGGCCCTGCATGAGATGGGCGTGCAGCTGCGGATCAACGCGCAGCAGCTGCAATGGATCGTCAGTGCGTACACCGTGGCCTTCGGCGGCTGCCTGCTGCTGGGCGGGCGCGCGGCCGACCTGCTCGGCCGTCGCCGCATGTATCGATTGGGCATGGCGCTGTTCGCGCTGGCCTCGCTGGTTGGCGGCCTGAGCAGCAGCGCGGGCATGCTGATCGCCGCGCGCGCTGCGCAGGGCATCGGCGCGGCGCTGCTGTTCCCGGCCACGCTGTCGCTGATCAATACGATCTACGCCGAAGGTGCAGCGCGCAACCGTGCGCTGGCAATCTGGAGCATGGCCAGTGCCGGTGGACTGGCATTGGGCACGCTGTTGGGCGGGGTGCTGACCCAGGCCTTCGGCTGGTCGTCGGTGCTGCTGGTGATCGTGCCTTTCGCCGGTGCCTGCGCGGTGCTGGGCGGCCGCTGGCTGCCACGTGACACGGCGCCGCAGCGCGGTCGCTCGTTCGATCTGGCCGGCTGCCTGACCGTGACGCTGGGCGGCAGCCTGCTGGTGACCTCGCTGGTGCAAGGGCCGGAATGGGGCTGGTCTGCGCCGGCCACGCTCGGTTGCCTGCTGGTGTCGGTGGTGCTGCTCGGTGTGTTCGTGCTGATTGAACAGCGCAGTCGCGATCCGTTGATGCAGTTCTCGCTGCTGCGGCTGCGCAGCCTGCGCGCGGCGATGCTGTTGACCATGCTGTTCATGAGCAGCTTCGGCGTGCAGTACTACTTCCTGGCGCTGTACTTCCAGGACGGCTACGGCTGGAGTCCGCTGCAGGCCGGGCTGGCCTTCCTGCTGCCCACGCTGGTATGCACCCATGGCATCACCGTGGCAGAACAGATGCTTGCGCGGCGCTCGCCGCGGCAGGTGCTGGCGTGGGGCATGGGGGCCGGTGCGGTGGGTATCGCGGCGGTGGCGCTGGCGCTGCCGCATGGCGCCAGCTACTGGGCGCTGCTGCCCGGCGTGGTGGTGTTGAGCCTGGGGCAGGGCATGACCTGGACGGCGATGTGGATCGTGGCCGGGCAGGGCGTGCCGGCGGCGCAGCAGGGAGTGGCATCGGGCATGGCCGCGACCGCACAGCAGATGGGTGGGGCGCTGGGCCTGGCGGTGCTGGTGATGCTGGCCAATGCCGGGCGCGGTGCTGATGTGTCCGGTAGAAGCGTCGAGGCGCTGCAGGGGCTGGTCAATGCGCAGTATGGCGCGGCGGCGTTTGCGTTGGTCGGTGTGGGCGTTGCGTTGTGGCTGCGTCCGCCGCAGTGAGGGTAGTGTCGGGCGGGGGGGGGGAAGCGCGGCCACCAAAAACGGCCCCGCGCCGGCCGAACCCCGCGCGTGGGTGGCGGT
>NZ_JBDJNU010000070.1:0-9710 GCF_039674585.1 Stenotrophomonas lacuserhaii
AGGCTATGCGGGGCACGCGCAAGTACGTCCATGTAGCTCTTCGCGGCTCCTGCCGCTCAAGGCCCCGCATAGCCTCCCCGCCCGACCCATGACAGGTTCCGGTGGCCGCCACCCGCGTAATAAAAAAAAGAAAAGCGGTAGCGCAGCGGGCCGTTGGCGGGAACATGCCGCCGACCATGGGTCGGCGCTACCGGGCCGCCATGGACCTGTCGAAGGCGGGGCGGGGTGGCTGCGCAGGACCGTCTTTTCGCATGGATGCGAAAAGCGAGCCTACATGGACGTACTTGCGGCGTGTCCTGCGCAGCCACCCCGCCCCGCCAACCCGCAGCCCCGCAGCTTTTGACGTTGACGTTGACGTTGCCGTCGCCGTTGCCTGCGCTTCAAGCCGTGCGCAGCACACCAAACTCCCTCAGATCGACTCGCCGAACGCTTTGGCCAGGTTGCGGTAGGCCTCGGCCTGGGCCTCATCGTTGGCCGCCGGCGCCACGATCTCCAGCTCCACGATCTGGTCACCGTCCGGGTTCCCCGGCAGCCCGCGGCCACGCAGGCGCAGCCGGCGCCCGGCATCGGATCCAGCGGCCACCTTCAATTCCACCGCACCGCCCAGCGTCGGCACGCTGATGCTGGTGCCCAGCGCCGCCTGCCACGGCGTCACCTGCAGGGTGTACAGGATGTTGCGACCGTCCACTTCGAACTGCGGGTGCGCGGCATATTCCACTTCCAGCAGCAGGTTGCCGCCGTCGGTGCCCTGCCCGCCCAGCCGGATCACCTGGCCCGGCTTGATGCCCTTCGGCACGCGCACGTCCAGCTGGCGGCCGTTGACGGTGATACGCAGGGTATCGCCGTTGTAGGCCGCTTCCAGCGGGACGGAAAGCTTGGCCCGGGTGTCGCGCTGCGGGGCATGGCCGCCACTGCTGAAGCCCGGGCCCGGGCCGCGCCCGGTGCCGCCACGCTGGCGTGCGAACAGGCTTTCGAAGAAATCGCTGAAGCCGCCGTTGGCACCGCCTGCGCCGCCACCGAACACTTCCTCGAAATCGAAGCCACCGCCGCCGCCGTAGTTGGGCGGAACATTGAACTCTTCGCCCGGACGATAGCCCTGGGCCTTCAGCTGGTCATACGCCGCGCGCTTCTGCGGATCGCGCAGCGCCTCGTACGCCTCGTTGATGCCCTTGAACTTTTCTTCCGCCCCGGCTTCCTTGCTGACATCCGGGTGGTACTTGCGCGCCAGCCGCCGGTAAGCGGTCTTGATTTCGGCGTCGCCCGCGCTGGGCTCCACGCCCAGGGTGGCGTAGTAATCCTTGAATTCCATCGTGCTACCTCGAGTGATCCGTCGGCACCGGGGGCGCCAACCCGCGCCTATTCTAGCGGCTGCCGTGTGCAGGCCCGGACGGTGGCGGCCCCGTTGCCCAGCAGATCGGGCGTGAACACGGGATTTTCAATCCGTTGACACGGCCCTTCCCTTGCCATGCCTACGCTGCTCGTTTACCAGGAGCCCCCCATGAGCATCCAAGCTGGCGATCCGATCCCCGAAGTCACGCTGAAACGGATCCGCGACGGCGTGGAGACGATCGACACCAGAGCCCTGTTCGACGGCCGCAAGGCGGTGCTGTTCGCGGTGCCCGGGGCCTTCACCCCGACCTGCTCGGCACGTCACCTGCCCGGCTTCATCGAACACTTCGCCGAATTCCGCCAACGCGGCATCGACGTGTACTGCGTGGCAGTCAACGACCCGTTCGTGATGAAGGCGTGGGGCGAAAGCCAGCACGTCCCCGACGGCTTGCTGATGCTGTCCGATGGCAACGGCGAGCTGGCCCGCGCGCTCGGCCTGGAAGTCGACGCCAGCGCGTCCGGCATGGGCATGCGCTCGCGTCGTTTCGCCCTGTACGTGGAGGACGGCACGGTGCGCGAAGCCTGGATCGACGCCCCCGGCGCGTTCGAGGTGTCATCGGCCGAGCACGTACTGGCACACCTGCCGCACTGATCAACGCGCCACCGCAACCCGCCGAAGGAGAGCAGGCCAGCAGGAGCAGGCACACGCCGGCACGCTGGCCGAGCGCATCGCCATCGACAGCTACCGCGAAATGATCAACTTCGTCGGTGACAAGGGCACCACCACCAAGCGCATCCTCGAAGAGATCCCGGCCCAGGAAGAAGAGCACGCCGACGCGTTCGCCGACCTGCTGGATGGCTGGATCGGCAAGTAGACCGCCCTCAGCGCACCACGTTGAACCGCACCTGGGTCCAGGCCCCATCGCTGGCCAGTGCGGTCAACGCATGCCGTCCCGGCTGGTCGAAGCGCTGGCTGAAAGGCTGCGCGCCGCGGGTGCGGGCGATCCAGCGGCCGTCCAGCAGCCAGTCGATGTCGTGCTCGCTGCCGAGCGCGCGCAGCTGCAGGCGCACACCATCGACAGCACCCGGCGCGCGCGCCACCGACGCGCCGTCGTTGAGCCCATCGATATGCAGGGCGATGCTGGCCTGGCGCCCGTCGTCGCGGCAATCCGGCGCCAGCGCAGGCAATTGCGAGGCGGTACGTGCTGCCTGCGGCAACCACGGTGACAGCAGCGCCGGCCATCGCGCGACCTCACGGTCCTCCACGTCGTGCGGGGCGCTGCAATCTGCGGACAGGCGCCGTCCGCTGTGCGCGTCAGCCTGGTAGCGCTGCCGCCCCGGCTGCCAGCGCCGCGCATCGCGCTCGGCGAAGGTCGGTGGCACGTTGCCGTCGAGCAACCACGCGCGCAATCGCCGCTGGCACAATCCATCGGGCAGTTCACTGGCCAGGCCACCGGTCGGCCAGCACACATCGGCCTGGCTGACGGTAGCCGGACGCGGCGCTGGGGCGCTGGCGCGGCCCTGCCGGGGCAGGCTGTCGACCACCTCGAACATCAGCGGCAGTGCAGTCACCGCCCCGTACTGTCCCGGCAGTGGCGTGCCGTCCGGCCGCCCCACCCAGACCCCCACGGTGTATTGGCGCGTGCTGCCGATCGCCCACGCGTCGCGGTAGCCGTAGCTGGTGCCTGTCTTCCACGCGACCCGTGGCCGCCCCCCGAGGTCGAAGGTATCGGTGCCTTGCCCCGGGCGCGGATTGGCCTCCAGCATCTCGCGCACGATCCACGCCGCCCCCGGCGATACCAGCCGGCGATCCAGCACCGGATCCGAATCGGTATAGCGCACGCGGCCGGCGATGCCATCGCGGTTCAACGCCGCGAACGCGCCGACCAGATCCTCCAGCCGCGCGCCGGTGCCGCCCAGGATCAGCGAGAGGTTGGGCGAGCTTCCGCGTGGAAAGCGCAGCTGGATCCCGGCATGCGACAGGCGTGCGGCGAAGCGAGCCGCTCCGACCCGGTCCAGCAGGTCCACCGAAGGCACGTTGAGCGAAAGCCGCAGCGCGGTGGCCGCGCTCACCGGGCCATTGAAGGCCTCATCGAAATTGCCGGGGCGATAGCCGCCGAAACTCTGCGGTGCATCCACCAGCAGGCTTTCCGAGTGGATCAGCCCGTCATCCAGCGCCATCGCGTACAGGAACGGCTTGAGCGTGGAACCCGGCGAGCGCCAGGCCTGCACCATGTCCACGTGGCCCAGCCGCTGGCGGTCGCCGAAGTTCAGCGTGCCGACGTAGGCGCGTGCCTGCAGGGTCTGGTTGTCGACCACCAGCAGCGCCGCCGACGTGCGCTCGGGCAGCGTGGAGAAGTAGCTGGAAAGCCGGCCCTCCAGCGTGCGCTGCAGGTCGATGTCGATGCTGCTTTGGATGCGCGGCTGGCCCGGTCGTGCGGCATGCAGGCGCTGCGCCAGCAGGGCGGCATGCAGCGGAGGACGCAGCGAACGGGTGACCACCGTTTCCACGCGTGCGTCGTCCACCTCTTCGGCGGACCAGCGCCCCAGCGAAACCATTCGTGCCAGCACCTTGTCACGTGCCTGCTGCGCTGCCTGTGGGTGGCGGTCCGGACGCAGCCGGCTGGGTGCCTGCGGCAACACCGCCAGCAGCGCGGCCTCGGCGTGCGACAGCTGCGCCGCCGGTTTGCCCAGGTAGGCCCAGCTCGCCGCTTCCACGCCCTCGATGGTGCCGCCATAGGGCGCGCGTTCCAGGTACAGGGTCAGGATTTCGCGCTTGGACAGGTGCGCTTCCAGCTGCAGCGCGCGCAGCATCTGCTTGAGTTTCCCCCACGGCGTGCGCGTATGCGGATCCAGGATGCGCGCTACCTGCATGGTCAGCGTGGAGCCGCCCGACACGATGCGCCCCTGCCCCAGCATCTGCGTGCTGGCACGCAGCAGCGCAACCGGATTGATGCCGGGATGGCGCCAGAACCAGCGATCCTCGTAGCCCAGCAGGGCCTGCAGGTAAAGCGGCGAGACCTGGTCCACCGATGCGGGATAGCGCCACACGCCTTCGGCATCGGCGAAGGCGCGCAGCGGGCTGCCGTCCTGCGCGACCACCAGCGTGCTGGTATCGCGCTGCTTCGGCAACGGCGGCGGGAACGCCAAGTCCAGCAGCAGCACCGCCAGCAGCAGCGCCGCGCTGCCCCACCTCAGCCACGGCCACAGTGGCCGCAGGCTGCGCCGCAACCGGCGCAGGCCGCGTTTGATCACTGGCGGCCCCGTCGGCAGGCCGCCGCGTGGCGGCCCGCCCGCCGGCTCACGGCTGCACCACCGTAATCGTGCCCGGGTTGCTGCGGCCGACGCCGCGCAGCTGCGGACGGTACATGTCTTCCACCAGCGACGGCGGCACCGTGTAGGTACCCGGAGTGACTGCGCGCACCAGATAGAACAGCGTCGCCTTGCTGCCACGCGACAGGTTCAGCGCCGCAACGTAGCGGTCATCGCGGAACTCCTCGTGCTTCACGTCGGCGGCATCGCCACGTGAACTGATGCCGATGCCATCCACCACCACGTCGGCCCACTGCTTGGCATCACCCAGGTTGAAGTTCTCGATTTCCAGACCCGCTGGCAGCAGGTCGGTCAGCAGGGCATCGGGCATGCTGCTGTCCGGGGTGACGGTGACGCGCACGATCAGCGCCTCGCCTTCCTTCAACGGACGCGGCGTCCACGGCTTGCCGTCCGTGCCGAACCAGCTGCGCTCCACGCCGATCACGCTGTTGTCCGGCGCCGGCGCGGTGCGCGGAATGCCGGCCACGTCGATGCTGGCGAACATCGGCGGCTCGCCGCTGGGCGCGAATCGCACCCCACTGCCCAGCTGCGCGGCATCGAAGCTGCGGCCGAACAGGCGACGCTCGCCGATGCTTTCGGTCTGCGCGCCGATCACCAGCTCACCGGCCACCAGCTTCTTCTGGTTCGCGGCCAGCGCCTTGCCCAGGCGGGCGATGGCGACCTGTTCCTGGGTGCTCAGCCACATCCAGCCACGGTTGCGGCGCGTATCCAGCTCGCGCCCCAGGTCCACCGAACGCGCATCCCAGGCCGGCTTGGCCAGGTTGTGCTCGTGGGTCAGGGCGATCATCAGCGCGTCATCGCGGATCGCGCTGCCGTAGTCACCGAAGTACGACGGCCGTTCGCTGCTCGGCTTGGCGAAGCCGGCCGTGATGGCGGCCTCGCCGCGCTTGCGGTCCCCCTGCAGCGACAACGCCACGCCCAGGTGCACCAGCGGCAGGCCGCCGATGGCCTTGGCCCGTTCGTTGTCATACAGCGTGCGCAGGGTGCCGAGTGGCGCGCGGTTGACCCGCGCCAGCACGTAGCCGGAGTAGGCCTGGTTGGCGAACTTCAGGTTGTCGCGGCGGTCCTGGCCGTAGAACTGGTTGCCGCCGGACAGCAGGTCCTCGCTGAGCCGGTTCAACGCCTTCTGCAGCACGTTGTCGGGCACGGCGAAACCGGCATCGCGGGCATCCAGCAGGAACTCGGTGATGTACGGCGTCAGCCACGGATTGACGTAGCCGTCGTCGCCCCACATGGAGAAGTTGCCGTTGGCCACCTGCATCGAGGCGAGGCGACCGAAAGCACCTTCCATGCGCTCGCGGCGCACCTTGGCATCCAGCCCGTCGGCGCCGAGCATGGCCGAGGTGGCCTGGTCCAGGATCAGCGCGGCGTAGCCCTTGCTGGTGGTCTGTTCGGCGCAGCCATACGGGTAGTTCAGCGCGCCCTGCAGCGCGCTGGCGAAGGGGATCGGCGGCAGCGGGCTGACCAGCAGGCGCGCGGTCACCGATTCCGGCATCAGCCCGTCCAGCAGGCTGCCGTCCAGGCTGACCGCCGCCAGCGGATCCAGCGTGCGTACCTGCGAGCGCAGCACCTGCGGCCATGCCGCGCGCACCGGCAGGTCGTAGCGGCGATCGGCCTTGAAGCCGTTGCCGTCCACCCGCACGCGCACCTTGGCCACGCTGTGCCCTTCGCGCGCACCCAGCGGGAAGCTGAGCGTGGTCTTGGCGTCGGTCGCCAGCTGGACGGAGCGGGTGCCCTCGGCCAGGCTCAGCGGGCCTTCGGTTTCCACCCGCACGTTGAACTGGCCCGGCTTGCCGGTGAAGTTCTGCACATCCAGGGTGACCGTGCTGCGGTCGCCCGGGGCCAGCACGCGCGGCATGCTGGCTTCGGCCAGCAGCGGAGCGCGGACCACGGTCTCGACATCGCGCTTGCCGTAACTCTCATCGGCATACACCAGCGCCGACACCCGCAGCGTGCCGTTGAAGTCCGGCACCTTCAGCCGGATCCGGGCATTGCCCTTGGCATCGAGCTTCACCGGCCCGGTGAACAGGTCCACGGTCTGCACGCGCGCCGTCGGCCGCTTGGCCTGCGGCAACGCCGCCAGCGCCATGTCGCCACCGAACTTCAGCTTGCCGCTGCTGCCGTCGAAGCTCTCGATGACGCGGCTGTAGATGTCATAGGCATCGATGCCCAGCCGGCGCTGCGCGAAGAAGTGCGCGGCCGCGTCGGGCACCGGGAAGCGGGTGATGTTGAGGATGCCCACGTCCACTGCGGACACGGTCACGTGCGCGACCTTGCCGGCCAGCTGCGGCACGCTGACGGTGACCGGCAGGTCCTGCTCCGGACGCATCTGCCTGGGCGCCACCAGGCCCACGGCCACCGTGCGCGCCTTGCGGTCCATCGGCACGTGCACCACGCCGACCGCGCGTGCCGGCGTCACCTTGCTCGGTGCGCTGCCGCCACGGAACACCAGCGCGGTGATGTATACATCGTGGCGCTCCCAATCAGCAGTCACCGGAATCTTGAAGGTGCTGCCCGGCTTCGCGTCGATATCCTGCACGTAGATCATGCGATCGGTTTCCACCATCAGCAGGCCACGGCCTGCATGCGGCGGCGTCACCGTCACCTCCAGCGTGTCGCCGGCCTTGTAGCCGGTCTTGTCCAGGCCCAGCTTGACCTTGTCCGGGCGTGCATCCAGGCCACGGTTGTCGTCGCCCCAGCTCCAGCCTGCGCGGAACGGGTAGCGGCTGGTCAGGCCGGTGGACGGATCGAACACATCCACCCGGTACTCGCCCCACTCCACCGGCACGTCGAAGGCCACCGCGCTGCTGCCGGCATCGACGGTGCGGGTGTCCTTGTTCTCGAAGCGGCGGGTGAAATCGTAGTCCCAGCGATTGTCGTTGAACGCCCAGTGATAGTCGCGAAGCTCGCGCACCAGGGTGACCTTCAGCCCCTTGGCGGGCTGCGGCGTGCCGGCCGCGTCCACGCGCACCAGCTCGAAGCGCGCGCTGCCGTTGGCATCGGCGCCGTCGTCCGGGTTGAACAGCGGGCGCACGCCGACCAGCGCCGCGGCCGGCCACATCACCCGCTTGAGCGTGCGGTTGACGGTGCGTCCACCGGTTTCATACAGGCTGCCGGACAGCACCACCGCTACCGGGGTCTTCGCCTTGGCGGCTTCTTCCGGCAGGTCCACATCCTGCTTCAGCCTGCCATCGGCCGGCAGCGTGGTATCCACCACGTCCTTGGCTTCGCGCGGCAGGCTCACCGTCGGGTCGCCGAAGAAGTAACCCGGCAGGCCTTCCACCGGCTTCTGTTCCACCGCCACCGCCAGGCGCGCGGTGAAGCGATTGCCGTCGGCCGGGGCGCCATACAGATAGGCACCGTCGGCCTGGAGGCGCAGCGCATCATTGGGTTTGAGACTCTTCTGTGCGCTGTCCAGGTCCAGCTTCATGCGCTCCGGCAGGAACTCCTCGATACGCAGGGTCATGCCCTGGATCGCTTCCTTGCTGGCCGGATCGGTACGGAACTCGACCTGCCAGCGGCCGGTCGGCGCATCGGCCGGGATCAGCTGTTCGAAGTTGAAGTAGCCCTGTTCGCCGGGCTGCAGCTGGGTCTCGCGGAATATCTTGCCATCGGGCTGCTTCAGCCGCAGGAACACCGGCTGGCGTGCCTTGGCATCCTTGCCCGGTGCGACCGGCTTGCCATCGTTGTCGCGCAGCAGCGCGGACAGCCGCACGGTCTCGCCGGGACGGTACAGGTCACGCCCGGACCAGGCGAACACATCGAACCAAGCGTTGTCCCGCCCGGCCACCGCGAACTCGCTCAGGTCCAGCGCAGGCTGGTTGAACGGCAGGAAGCTGGTGTCCTTGCCGCTGCCAGCGACCAGCACGTGGCCGGCATCCAGGGTGTAATCCAGCAGCGCGTTGCCATTGCCGTCGGTGCTGCCGCGCAGGACCACTTCGCCCTTGCCGTCGAGCACGCGCACGTCCACCTTCTTCAGCGGCGCACCATCCTTCAGCGAGGCGGTATGGACGAACAGCTTGTCCTTGTAGGCGCGGGTATGCAGGCCGATGTCGCTGACGCTGAAGAACGCCGTATCGAACTCACCATCGAAGGCACCGGTGCGCTTGAGCACGGCGAAGTACAGTCCCGGCTCCTGCAACTCCTTGATGTCCTGGGTCGGCAGGTAGGTCAGCACGCGCTCGTTCTGCTTGCCGCCCAGGATGAAGCGGTTGACGTAGACCGGTTCGGCCAGGCGGCTGATCGGGGTGCGTTCGCTGTAGTCACTGTCCAGTTCCCAGCTGCCGCGGCGGCCGCCGCGCTGGTACTGGCTGAAGAAGGTCGGCAGTTCCTTTTCGCGCACGCGCAGGAACTCCACGTCCACTTCCGGCACGTTCACCGACACCACCGGCAGGCCGCGGCTGTCGCGCGCGGGCAGCACGCTGCCCTGCGAGGCGAAGCCCGCCACCGGGGTCAGCTCGCCGCTGAACACCTTCTGCCGCAGTTCCTTGCCCAGCCGGCTGCCATCGGCGGCCAGCAGGTCGGCCGACACCACCAGCGAGTATTCCTTGGCGGCTTCCACGAACGGGTAGCGCAGGGTCTTGCCGTCGTCGGACAGGGTCCAGCTGCTGTCATCGGTGCCGACCTTTTCCTCGAAGCGCACCAGCGCATCGAAGTCCTGGGTGCCGACCAGCGGGCGCGAAAACTCCAGCGCCAGCGACAGTCCATCGTTCTTCTGGTCCGGGTAGGCGCGCAGCAGGGTGAACTCGGTCACCTGCTCGGCCTTGGCGGTGATCGCCTCGCCGCTGGCGGCGGGCAGCTGCCCACTGTCATTGCGGTTGCAGCCGGCAAGGCCGGCCAGCAGGCTTCCCGCCACCAGGGCTGCCGCCCATCCCCACTTCCGAAGCCGCAGCGGACCGGTCATGTCGTCACTCCTTGAACAAGGCGTGCATTATGCCGCCAGATCCTTGACGGCGGGGCTACTCTTGGTGGGTGACGACCCGTGGTCGTCACGCTGTTGCAGCCTTCGGCCGTGCCGGCCCACGGTCGGGACCCCCGCGGGCACCGGG
>NZ_JBDJNU010000071.1:0-9574 GCF_039674585.1 Stenotrophomonas lacuserhaii
AAGCGTCCCGACCAACGGTGGTCACCCACGGAGGCAACGACTGACGACCAACGGTCGTCACTACCCGAGGAAAACGCTGACGACCAGCGGCCGTCACTACCCGAGGCAAACGCTGACGGCCAGCGGCCGTCACCCGCCGAGCGGTAGCGCCGACCCATGGTCGGCGAGCGCAGCGGGCCGTGGCGTCAAGCATTCCGCCGAGCATGGCTCGGCGCTACCGAAGCGGGCGAGCGCAGCGGGCCGTCGGGCGGCGCCGGTCAGCCTGCCAGCAGCTTCCTGGCCGCCGCGCGCGCTTCCTTGCTCACTTCCACGCCGCCCAGCATGCGTGCGAGTTCTTCTTCGCGCGCCTTGGTGTCCAGCTTTTCCACAGCGCTCTGGGTCATGCCCTCCACCGGCGCCTTGCTGACCCGGTAATGCGCGTGGCCCTTCGACGCGACCTGCGGCAGGTGGGTAACGCACAGTACCTGGCGTTTCTCTCCGAGCGCGCGCAGTTTCTGCCCGACGATGTCGGCCACCGCGCCGCCGATGCCCGAATCGACTTCGTCGAACACCATGGTGGGCACCGCGTCCAGGTCCAGCGCGGCCACTTCGATGGCCAGTGAGATGCGTGACAGCTCGCCACCGGAGGCCACCTTGCGCAGCGGGCGCGGTGGCTGGCCGGCGTTGGCGGCCACCAGGAACTCCACCCGCTCGGCGCCCTGCGGGTCCGGCTTGGCCAGGTCCTGCGGTTCCAGCTGGATCAGGAACTGGCCGCCGCCCATGCCCAGTTCTGCGATCAGCCCGGTGGTGGTGGTGGACAGTTCGGTGGCCGCGCGCTGGCGCCCGGCACTGAGCACCGCCGCCTGCTCGCGCCACGCCGCTGCAGCCTTGTCGATTTCGCCGGCCAGCTTCTGCAGGCGTACGTCGGCGCCGCGCAGCTGTTCGGCTTCGGCCTGCATGCGGTCGCGCTGGGCGGCCAGGTCTTCCATCGGCACGCGGTGCTTGCGGGCCAGGTCATGCAAGCGGCCCAGCCGGCGCTCGTTGTCCTCGAACTGCTCCGGGTCCGCGTCCAGGTCATCGTGCACGCGGTCCAGCAGGCTCAGCGCTTCCTGCAACTGGATGCTGGCGCTGTCGATCAGCGCGTCCACCTCGCCCAGCCGGGCATCGTGTTCGATCATCCGCCCCAGGTCGCCGCGCACCTGCGCCAGCAGCCCCAGCGCGGAGGCGTCGTCGTCCCCGTTGATGCGGGTGGTGGCGGTATCGCAGGTGGTCAGCAGGGCGCTGGCGTGGGCCTGGCGGCGATGGCTGGCGCCCAGCGCGATGATCGATTCGGGTTCCAGGTCCTCGCGTTCCAGTTCGCGCAGCTGGTGTTCCAGGAAGCCGATGCGGTCGCTGACATCGCCCTGCTGGGACAGCGCGGCGGCTTCATCGACCAGCATCTGCCAGCCGGCCGCGGCCACGCGCACCGCGCGGCGCTGCTCGGCATTGCCGGCGTAGGCGTCCAGCAGGGCGAGCTGCGACGGGCGGGTCAGCAGCGCCTGCTGTTCGTGCTGGCCGTGGATTTCCACCAGCAGGCCAGCCAGTTCGGTGAGCTGGGAAATGGTCACCGGGCGGCCGTTGATCCAGGCCCGCGAGCCACCGTCGGCCCGGATCACCCGGCGCAGCTGGCACTGCTCGTCGTCGTCCAGTTCGTTGTCGGCCAGCCAGCGGCGGGCGCCGGCGAGCTGTTCCAGCGCGAACTCGGCCGACAGTTCGGCGCGCGGGGCACCGTGGCGCACCACGCCGCTGTCGGCGCGCAGGCCGGACAGGAAGCCCAGCGCGTCCACCATCAGCGATTTGCCCGCGCCGGTTTCGCCCGAAACCACGGTCATGCCGGGGCCGAACTCCAGTTCAGTGGCGCGGACAACCGCGAAATCCTTGATTGATAAGTGTCTGAGCATGGTCCAGTAGGTCTCTCGAGCCGCGCAACGCTAGCACGCACGGTGGCATGCACCAATGACTTGCCAAGCGTCCTTCCCGGCATTATCTAGGAGGGGAGTCTCACAGGCTGATCCGATGCCGCCGCCCTTTGACCAGTTGGCCCCACGCTCGCGGCACCTGCTGCGTACCCTGATCGCCCGCCACATCCAGGATGGCGAGCCGGTCGGGTCGGCAACGCTTGCGCGCACGGCAGGGCTGGATGTCAGCGCGGCGACCATCCGCAACATCCTCGGCGACCTGGAAGACCTGGGGCTGCTGAGTTCGCCGCATACCTCGGCCGGCCGCATTCCCACCGCGCACGGCTACCGGGTGTTCGTGGACAGCCTGGTGCAGATGCACCCGCCCGGCGAGCAGGACCTGAGCCGCCTGCGCAGCGAGCTGGCCAGTGGCGCCGGCACCCAGGCGCTGCTCGGCAGTGCCTCCGAGCTGCTGTCGGCGATGAGCCATTTCGTCGGCGTGGTCAGTGCGCCCACCCGGGAGCAGTTCGCCTTCCGCCAGATTGATTTCGTGGCGCTGGACGCCCGTCGCGTGCTGGCCATCGTGGTGTTCGCCGACAGCGAAGTGCAGAACCGGGTGATCGAGGCCCGCCGGCCGTGGGAGCCGGGTGAGCTGGAACAGGTCGCCAATTACCTGAATACCCACTTCGCCGGGCTGCCGGTCGCGCAGATCCGCCGCCGCCTGCTGCACGAACTCCGCGACACCCGCAGCGAGATGGAGCAACTGCTCGCGCACAGCATCGAACTGGCCGAGCAGGCCCTGCAGCCGCCGGCCAACGACATGCTGGTGGCCGGCCAGACCCGCCTGATGGGGGTGCAGGACCTGTCCGACCTGGAACGGCTGCGCGAGCTGTTCGAGCTGTTTTCGAGCAAACGCGAGATCCTGCAGCTGCTGGAGCGCACCATCCAGGCGCCGGGCGTGCGTATCTTCATAGGTGAGGAGACCGGGGTGGTGCCGCTGGAAGGCGTCTCGCTGGTCACTGCGCCGTACACGGCCGATGGCCAGGTGCTGGGCGTACTGGGGGTGATCGGGCCGAAGCGGATGGCCTATGACCGGATGATCCCGCTGGTACAGGCCACCGCCGAGGTGCTCGGGGCGGCCTTTTCGCCGGGATCGGGCACCGCGATGCCCCGCGGCGCTTGAAACGCAGTTTCCCGCCCACACTAGGTGGGATGGAGGCGGGGAGTCACCGCCAGGGAAACGCACATGAACCAAGATCATCACGATATCGAATCCAACCCGGCCGCCGACGAGGCCGCAACGGCCCACCACGACCAGCTGGAGCAGCTGCGCGGTGAGCTGGAGCAGGTCAAGGCCGATGCGCTGCGTGAGCGCGCCGACCTGGACAACCAGCGCAAGCGCATGACCCGTGACGTGGAACAGGCCCGCCGTTTCGCCAACGAAAAGCTGCTCGGCGAGCTGTTGCCGGTGTTCGACAGCCTGGACGCCGGCCTGAAGGCCGCAGGCGAGGACGCCAGCCCGCTGCGCGACGGCCTTGAAATGACTTACAGGCAGCTGCTGAAGGTGGCCGCGGACAACGGACTGGCGCTGCTGGACCCGACCGCACAGCCCTTCAACCCGGAACACCACCAGGCGATCAGCCAGGTCGACGCCAATGGCGCCGCCCCGGGCAGCGTGGTGCAGGTGTTCCAGAAGGGCTACCTGCTCAACGACCGCCTGCTGCGCCCGGCGCTGGTGGTGGTCGCGCGCGACTGACCACGCAGCGGGAAGGCCGGTACCGCCGGGCATGGCCCGGCGCTGCCTGGATCCTGAATCGTGGAATACAGCGTCCCGGGATGGCTTGAATGTTCCACGAGCCTCCCCCACATCCCATTCATACACCGGCTGCGGCCGGATTAACCGAATAATCTTCAGGAGTCCCCCATGGGCAAGATCATTGGTATCGACCTCGGCACCACCAACTCGTGCGTGGCGATCATGGACGGCGGCAAGGCCCGCGTCATCGAAAACTCGGAAGGCGATCGCACCACCCCGTCGATCGTGGCCTACACCAAGGACGGCGAAGTCCTGGTGGGTGCCTCGGCCAAGCGCCAGGCGGTCACCAATCCGAAGAACACGTTCTACGCGGTGAAGCGCCTGATCGGCCGCAAGTTCACCGACGCGGAAGTGCAGAAGGACATCGCCCACGTGCCGTACGGCATCCTGGCCCACGACAATGGCGATGCCTGGGTGTCCACCAGCGATGCGCGCAAGATGGCGCCGCAGGAAATCTCCGCCAAGGTGCTGGAGAAGATGAAGAAGACCGCCGAGGATTATCTCGGTGAGAAGGTCACCGAAGCGGTCATCACCGTGCCGGCGTACTTCAATGACAGCCAGCGCCAGGCCACCAAGGACGCCGGACGCATCGCCGGCCTGGACGTCAAGCGCATCATCAACGAGCCGACCGCGGCCGCGCTGGCCTATGGCCTGGACAAGGGTGACAACAAGGACCGCAAGATCGTGGTCTACGATCTGGGCGGTGGCACCTTCGACGTGTCGGTGATCGAGATCGCCAACGTCGACGGTGAAAAGCAGTTCGAAGTGCTGGCCACCAACGGTGACACCTTCCTGGGCGGCGAAGATTTCGACAACCGCGTCATCGAGTACCTGGTCGAAGAGTTCAACAAGGACCAGGGCATCGACCTGCGCAAGGATCCGCTGGCCCTGCAGCGCCTGAAGGACGCCGCCGAGCGCGCCAAGATCGAGCTGTCCAGCGCGCAGCAGACCGAAGTCAACCTGCCGTACGTGACCGCCGATGCGTCCGGCCCGAAGCACCTGAACATCAAGCTGACCCGCGCCAAGCTGGAGTCGCTGGTGGACGAGCTGATCCGCAAGTCGATCGAGCCGTGCCGCGTTGCGTTGAATGACGCCGGCCTGCGTTCGAGCGACATCAGCGAGGTCATCCTGGTCGGTGGCCAGACCCGCATGCCGAAGGTGCAGCAGGCGGTGACCGAGTTCTTCGGCAAGGAGCCGCGCAAGGACGTCAACCCGGACGAAGCCGTGGCACTGGGTGCGGCGATCCAGGGTGGCGTGCTCGGCGGCGACGTCAAGGACGTGCTGCTGCTGGACGTGACCCCGCTGTCGCTGGGCATCGAAACCATGGGCGGTGTGTTCACCAAGATCATCGAGAAGAACACCACCATCCCGACCAAGGCCTCGCAGGTGTTCTCCACCGCCGAAGACAACCAGTCGGCGGTCACGGTGCACGTGCTGCAGGGTGAGCGCGAACAGGCCCGCTTCAACAAGTCGCTGGCCAAGTTCGACCTGTCCGGCATCGAGCCGGCCCCGCGTGGCCTGCCGCAGGTGGAAGTGTCCTTCGACATCGACGCCAACGGCATCCTGCACGTGTCGGCCAAGGACAAGAAGACCAACAAGGAACAGAAGGTCGAGATCAAGGCCGGTTCGGGCCTGTCCGAGGACGAGATCGCGCGGATGGTGGCCGACGCCGAAGCCAACCGCGAAGAAGACAAGAAGTTCCAGGAACTGGTGCAGGCCCGCAACCAGGCCGATGCGCTGATCCACGGCACCCGTTCGGCCATCACCGAACACGGCAGCAAGGTCGGCGGCGATGTGATCGGCAAGGTCGAGGCCGCACTGGCCGACCTGGAAACGGCGATGAAGGGTGACGACAAGGCGCAGATCGAGTCGCGCTCGAAGGCACTGGAAGAGGCCGGCCAGGCGCTGTTCGCCGCCGCTTCGGCCGGTGACCAGGGCGGCGCCCCGGGTGCCGACGCCGGCGCCGGCGCGAAGCACGACGACGTCGTCGATGCCGAGTTCACCGAAGTAAAGGACGACAAGAAGTCCTGATCCAGACCGACGCGGGACGTTGCCTTGGCAGCGTCCCGTCGTCGCATCAGGGTCCTGGCCGCCGCGAGGCGAGTCGGGGCGCCCGACGCAGGAGCGGACCTTGTCCGCTTTTCTGCTTTGACGAATCCCGACGTACCGGAAAGCGATCCACTCCATGAGCAAGCGCGATTATTACGAAGTCCTGGGCGTAGCCCGCACCGCCACCGACGAGGAGCTGAAGAAGGCCTACCGTCGCTGCGCGATGAAGCACCATCCCGACCGCAACCCGGGTGATGCGGCCGCCGAAGCGGCCTTCAAGGAGTGCAAGGAAGCCTACGAAACCCTGTCCGATGGCAACAAGCGCCGGATGTACGACGCCCACGGGCATGCTGCGTTCGAACACGGCATGGGCGGTGGCGGCGGGGGTCCGGGTGGTCCGGACATGAATGATATTTTCGGCGACATCTTCGGCAATATTTTCGGAGGTGGCGCCGGTGGTCCACGCCAGGCACGTCGCGGGGCCGACATCGGCTACGTGATGGAACTGGACCTGGAAGAAGCGGTGCGCGGCATCGAGCGGCGCATCGATATCCCGACCCTGGCCGAGTGCGGCGACTGCGATGGCAGCGGTTCGGAAGACGGCAAGGTGGAAACCTGCAGCGTCTGCCACGGCCGTGGCCAGGTGCGCATCCAGCGTGGCATCTTCGCCATGCAGCAGGCGTGCCACCACTGCAACGGGCGCGGGCAGATCATCGCCCAGCCGTGCAAGACCTGCCACGGCAATGGCCGCGTGGAAGAAGACAAGGTGCTGTCGGTGAAGGTGCCTGCGGGCGTGGATACCGGCGACCGGATCCGCCTGGCCGGCGAAGGCGAGGCCGGGCCGGCCGGCACCCAGCCGGGCGATCTGTACGTGGAAGTGCGGGTGCGTGAGCACGCCATCTTCCAGCGCGATGGCGATGACCTGCACTGCGAAGTGCCGATCCGCATTTCGCAGGCTTCGCTGGGTGACACCATCCGCGTTGCCACGCTGGGCGGCGAGGCGGAGATCCGCATTCCGGCTGAAACCCAGACCGGCAAGCTGTTCCGCCTGCGCGGCAAGGGCGTGCGTTCGGTGCGCAGCCGCAGCGAAGGCGACCTGTACTGCCGCGTGGTGGTGGAAACGCCGGTCAACCTGACGCCGGACCAGCGCAAGCTGATGGAGCAGTTCGAAGCTACGTTCGTCGGCGAAGAGGCGCGCAAGCATTCGCCGAAGTCGGCGACGTTCATCGATGGCGTCAAAGGTTTCTGGGACCGCATGACGTCCTGACGCTTGGTAGTGACGGCCGCTGACCGTCACGCCGCTGCGCTCGCCGAGCATGGCTCGGCGCTACCGGTCCGGTACTGACGGCGACTGGCCGTCATGCCCCTGATCCTCCGGTGGGTGACGACCGTTGATCGTCGCGGGCGTAAAATGGAGGGATGAGCGAATCCCTCGAGAACCACCTGGTCCACGGCCGTCGCCAGCGCCCGGACGGCCCGTCGCCGGTCGATGTCATTTCGGTCCAGTCCCAGCTCGTCTACGGCCATGCCGGCAACAGCGCCGCAGCGCCGCCGCTGCGCGCGCTGGGCCTGCGCGTGGCCGAAGTGCCGACCACGCTGCTGAGCAACGCCCCGTTCTATGAAACCACCCGCGGGCGCGTGCTGCCGGCGGACTGGTTCGCCGATCTGCTGCGCGGCGCCAGCGAGCGCGGCCTGCCGCAGCGGGCGCGGATGCTGGTGTCCGGCTACTTCGGCAGCGTCGACAACGGCGCGGCGTTCGCGGACTGGCTGGATCAGACCCTGCCGGCGTGCCCGCAACTGCGTTACTGCCTGGATCCGGTGATCGGCGATACCCACACCGGTCCCTACGTCGAACCCGGCCTGGAAAAAGTGTTCGCCGAGCGCCTGCTGCCGCACGCCTGGCTGGTCACGCCCAATGCGTTCGAACTGGGCCGCCTGACCGGCATGCCCGCGCTGGCGCAGGACGACGCGATTGCGGCCGCGCGCGTGCTGCTGGCCCGTGGGCCGACATGGGTGTTGGCGCACAGTGTCTCCGGCGACGGGGGCGGACTGGTGACGCTGGCGGTGAGCGCGTCGGGCGTCTGGCGCTGGACCTCGCCGCTGTTGCCGGTGGACGTGGCCGGCACCGGCGATGTGCTGATGGCCTTGATCGTGGCGTTCCTGCTGCGCGGCGAGGACATGCAGCAGGCGATAGGCCGCGCCGTGTCGGGCACCCATGCGGCACTGGAAGCGACGCTGGCCAACGGCCACGAAGAGTTCGACGTGCATGCCGCCGCACCCGCTGCGCTGGCGCAGCCGCACCGGTTTGCCGTGGAGCAGCTGGAATGAGCGTGTCGCCGCGGGTGATCGGTATCGTCGGCAGCGCCGGCGCGTTTGGACGCTGGCTGACCCGTTTCTTCGAACAGAACATGCAGTTGCAGGTGATCGGCCATGATCCTGCCGACGCCAGCTCGCATACAGCAGAGCAGTTGCTGGAACAGGCCGACGTGCTGTTGTTCTCAGCGCCGATCCGGCATACCCCCGCGCTGATTGCCGCGTACGTGCAGGCTTCGGCGGGTCGCGAGGCGGGTCGATTGTGGCTGGACGTCACTTCGGTGAAAGAGGCCCCGGTGCAGGCGATGCTGGCTTCGCAGGCGGACGTCGTGGGCCTGCATCCGATGACCGCGCCGCCCAAGTCGCCGACGTTGAAGGGCAGGGTGATGGTGGTCTGCGAAGCCCGCGTGCAGCGCTGGCAGCCGTGGATCAACGAACTGTGCGCGGCCCTGCAGGCCGAGTGCGTGCGTGCCACGCCGGCCCACCACGACAAGGTGATGGCGCTGGTGCAGGCGATGGTGCATGCCGGCCACCTGGCGCAGGCCGGCGTATTGCGCGGCTACGCGGCCGAACTCGGTGATCTTTCCGCGCTGCTGCCGTATCGCTCGGCGTCCTTTGAACTGGATACGGCAATCATCTCGCGCATCCTGTCATTGAACCCGGCGATCTACGAGGACATCCAGTTCGGCAATCCGCACGTGGCGCCGATGCTGGAGCGCCTGATCGGGCAGCTGCAGCAGCTGCAGGTGCAGGTGCTGCAGGGTGACGATGCGGCACGCGCGGGGTTCCGCCAGCAGATGTTGCAGGCCAATCGTGATGCGTTCGGCGAACAGGTGCTTGCCGATGGCAACTACACCTTCGAGCGCGTGGGTTACCTGCTGGCCGACCTGACCGAACGCCAGGCGTTGTCGGTGCATCTGCCGGAGGATCGTCCCGGTTCCCTGCGCGCGCTGCTGCATGTGTTCGAGCAGCACCAGGTGAGCCTGGCCTCGATCCATTCCTCGCGCACGCCCGGCGGCGAAGTGCATTTCCGCATCGGTTTCGTGCCCGGCAGCAGCGACATGGCGATCGCCGCGGCGGCAGCCGAAGTGGACGACAGCGGAATTGGTCGGGTACTGACACGCTGACGGTTTCATCCACAGGCGGTGTGGATGGTTGTCGCACAAACGTGTGGATAACCGGTCGCAGCCCTTGCGGCCAGACGCTGTCAAGATGGGTGGCGAAAATTACGCCATCCGGTGTCGAGGTTTGCCGGGCCTGCGGCCCGGCGGTCCGCTTCGTCAGGCACGTCAACGTCAACGACGTGCAGGGCTGCGTGCTGGTGGGGCGGGGCCCACCCCGGCCCACCTTCGACACGTCCACGGGGGCGATGTGACGTGCGGGCACTGGTAGCGCCGACCCATGGTCGGCGGAATGTTACCCCCCACGGCCCGCTGCCCTCGCCCACCATGGGTCGGCGCGACCGCGTTTCATTTTTCAT
>NZ_JBDJNU010000072.1:0-8286 GCF_039674585.1 Stenotrophomonas lacuserhaii
GGGTTGGCGGGGGCGTTGAGCGCCATGGATGGCGCGAAACGAGGCCCGCAGGAGCGGCTCTTGCCGTCCCCCGCCAACCCACCCCGCCCCGCCAACAGGCAGCCCCGCAGCTTCTGCCGTTGACGTGGCTTCGGCTTGAAAACGCAACCGCCGGGCGCAGCCCGGCCCACCCCTGCCATCAGTTGGCCACACAGAGCGCTTGCACTCTGAATCTGTGGTGTTATAGTTGACTACAACACCAGTCACCTGAGACAGGGGGAGCCGATGAATACGTCAGTCCAACGTCGCATGACCCGTACGGCCGCCAGCGCGGCGGGCCTGCTGCTCCTGTCTTTGTGGTTCGGTGCGGCGCACGGCGGTGCCGACGAAAGCGAAGCCGCCTCCGCCCTCGACAGCCTGCAGGACGCAGGCGTGCCGGACGCTGGGAACGCACCGCCGGCACCCTCCCCCCCGCGGCGGCTGAACAGCTCCCTGTCCATGCCGTATTTTTCTTTCGCACAGTCGCTGAATCCCCGGAGCTGACCATGAGCGATATCCAGTGGAGCGATGGCGCCCCCATCTACCGTCAGCTGAAGGAGCGCGTGATTGCCATGATGCTTGACGGAATCATCAAGCCGGGCGACGCCCTGCCCTCGGTCCGCCAGGTGGCGGCCGATTACCAGCTCAACCCCATTACCGTGTCCCGTGCCTACCAGGAGCTGGCCGACGAAGGCCTGGTCGAAAAGCGCCGCGGCCTGGGCATGTTCATGACCGAAGAAGCGGCCACGCAGCTGCGCAGCAGCGAGCGCGATCGCTTCCTCAACGAAGAATGGCCGGCCGTGCTCGAGCGCATCCAGCGCCTGGGCCTGGACGTGAACGAACTGTTGACCCAGGGGAAACTCTCATGAACGCCGCAACACACCAGGATGTGATCACCGCGCGGGGCCTGCGCAAGGCCTACAAGCGCACCCTCGCGCTGGACAACACCAGCTTCAGCATTCCGGCCGGCCGCATCGTCGGGCTTATCGGCCCCAACGGCGCAGGCAAGACCACCGCGCTCAAGGCGCTGCTGGGCCTGACCTCGGTGGAAGGCGAGCTGAGCGTGCTCGGCAAGGATCCGCGCAGCCACCGCGATGAGCTGATGAACGATATCTGCTTCATCGCCGACGTGGCCGTGCTGCCGCGCTGGCTGAAGGTCCGCGAGGCCATCGATTTCGTCGCCGGAGTGCATCCGCGCTTCGACCGCGCCCGCTGCGAGCGCTTCCTGTCCACCACCAAACTGCAGCCGAAGCAGCGCGTTCGCGAACTGTCCAAAGGCATGATCGTGCAGCTGCACCTGGCCCTGGTGATGGCCATCGATGCCCGCGTGCTGGTGCTGGACGAGCCCACCCTGGGCCTGGACATCCTGTACCGCAAGGAGTTCTACCAGCGCCTGCTGGAAGACTATTTCGACGAACAGAAAACGATCATCGTCACTACCCACCAGGTGGAGGAGATCGAGCACATCCTGACCGACGTCATGTTCATCCGCGACGGCAAGGTCGTGCTCAGCGCCGAAATGGACGAGGTCGGCGAGCGCTACACCGAAGTGCTGGTCAACGCCGACCAGCTCGATACCGCCCGCGCGCTCAAGCCGATCGACGAACGCAGCCTGCCCTTCGGCAAATCCGTGCTGCTGTTCGACAACGTTCCCCGCAGCCAGCTGGCGACGCTCGGTGAAACCCGCAACCCCGGCCTGGCCGACCTGTTCGTCGCCATCATGAAGGGAACCTACGCATGAACGCCGTGAACCATCCGATCAGCAAGGCCGGCACCCTGCGCTGGCTGCTCAAGCGTGAATACTGGGAAAACCGCGGTGGTTTCCTGTATGCCCCGGTCATCGCCGGCATCGCCTCGCTGGTGATGAGCACCATCGGCATCATCATCGGCCTGTTCGTGCTGCGCCGCGCCGCCTCGCAGGGCGACCTGCACATCAACAACAGCAACATCCAGGTCAACGGCCTGGACCTGGACCTGCTGACCCGCCAGCTGGATCCCAACGATCTGGTGGACCTCGGCAACGGCCTGGATGCAACACTGGCGTTGAGCTCGGCGTGGCCCTTCGTGGTGATGGCCTTCGTCGTGTTCTTCTACTGCCTGGGCGCGCTGTACGACGATCGCCGTGACCGCAGCATCCTGTTCTGGAAGTCGTTGCCGCTGTCGGACACCCAGACCGTGCTGTCCAAGGTGCTCAGCGCGATCGTGATCGCACCGCTGATCGCCGTGGCCGCCTCGGTGCTGACCATGCTGTGCTTCCTGGCGGTGATTTCGATCGTGGCCCTGACCCATGGCGGCGACCCGATGTCGCTGATCTGGGGGCCGTCCAGCCCGCTGCTGCTGGCGGCTGGCCACCTGAGCTGGATCCCGGTGTTCGCCCTGTGGTCGCTGCCGACGGTCGGCTGGCTGCTGCTGTGCTCGTCCTGGGCCAGGAGCAAGCCGTTCCTGTGGGCGGTGATGCTGCCGCTGTTTGCCGGCATCGTGGTCAGCACCACCAAGGTGATGGGCCTGCTGGACATGACCAGCGGCTGGTTCTGGCAGCACATCGTCGGCCGCCTGTTGCTGGGCACCGTGCCCGGCGTCGAACTGGCCTACCGTTCCGGTGTGGCCCGGGACTCCGACTCCATCGTCCAGCTGCTGTCGCCGTCCAACCAGCTCGGTGCACTGGCCATGCCAGACCTCTGGATCGGCGCCGCGGTCGGCATCGTCTTCATCTTCCTCGCCATCCGCCTGCGCCGCCGCGCCGGCGAAATCTAAGCACAAGGAGCCACCCGCCATGCGTACCCTGCTTGCCTGCGCCACCCTGATGCTGCTGCCGCTGTCCGCCCTGGCCAACGACGCGCCCTGCAAGTTCACCGAGAACCGTGACCTTAAGCTCGACCTGGCCGGCGCGAAGACCCTCGTGCTGGAGGTCAACCAGCACGACCTGCACGTGGTCGCCGGCAGCGGCCCGGCGCAGCTGTCCGGCCGGGCCTGCGCTTCCAGTGCCGACTGGCTGCGCGACCTGACCCTGACCCAGCAGCGCAGCGGCGACAAGCTGGTGGTCAGCCTGCGCCGCGAGGGCAAGCAGGGCATCGTGATCGGCGACAACTACGCGTGGCTGGACATCCGCGGCAGCGTGCCGGCCGATGTCATGGTGCAGCTGAAGGTCGGCTCCGGTGATGCGCATGTGGAAGGCGCGCGCTCGCTCAGCGTGGACGTGGGCTCCGGCGACGCGGATGTGCTGCGTACCCAGGGCAGCGTGCATGCCGCGGTCGGTTCCGGTGACCTGCGGGTCGACGGCGCCGACAGCCTGAACCTGCTGTCGGTGGGCTCCGGCGACGCGAAGGTATCCAACATCCGCCGCGACGTAACCGTTGGCAGCATCGGCTCGGGCGACCTGGAGCTGCGCGATGTCGGTGGCAACGTTGCCATCCGCACCATTGGTTCCGGAGACGCCGATGCCCGCCAGGTACGCGGTAATGTGGAAATCGGCGTGCTCGGATCGGGCGACGTCGAGCTGCGTGATGTCGGCGGCAACCTGCTGGTCGGCAGCCACGGCTCGGGCGGGATCAGGGCCGACGGCGTGGGCGGCAACCTGACCGTCCAGCGCAGCGGCAGTGGCGATGTCCGCCACAGCGGCGTGCGCGGCACCGTCACCCTGCCGCGCGGCAAGTAACCCGACAGACACACGGAAGAATCGACCATGAAGATGCGAACCCTGTTGCCCACCCTGTTGCTGGCCCTGCCATTGGCGGCCTGTACCGACCAGGGCACCGACGCGGCCAAGTCCCTCAGCGATACCGGCAGCAGCATCGGCCGTTCAGTGCAGGAAGCCACCGACAAGGCCCGCAAGGAAATGAGCACCGGCAACTTCAAACTGTCGGTCGATGGCCTGCCGACCGCTGAGATCACCCCCGCCGGTGCCCTGCTGATCGAGGGCAAGGATGTAGTGACCACGCCCGCCCAACGCGCCCAGTTGCTGGAGTACCGCCACCAGGTCGAAGGCATCGCATTGGCCGGCATGGACATCGGCGTGGCCGGTGCGAACCTGGGCGTCAAGGCCGCTGGCGAGGCGCTGAAAGGCGTGTTTTCCGGACAGACCGAGGGTATCGAACAGCGTGTCAATGCCGAGGCCGACAAGCTGAAGGTCCAGGCCAAGGGGCTGTGTGACAAGCTGCCGGCGATGTTGGCGACCCAGCAGGCACTGGCGGCCTCGCTGCCTGCGTTCGCGCCGTACGCAACGATGGACCAGGCCGACGTGGACGGCTGCGACGAATGAGCGCACCCGGCCGTCGCCTGCGATCTGGCGGCGGCCGGCCCGCGCTGCGGGGATTACACTAACGCGCTCCCCCATTCCCGTGGACCGCCATGAAGAAGCTGTTCCTGCTGCTGGCCGCCCTGTCCTGCCTCGTACTTGCCGGCTGCGACCAGGAGTACCGCAACCATCGCGTCGAACGCAGCAAACCGAAAATCACCGTCAGCGACAGCATGGTCACCGTGCGTCGCGCACCGGCGCCGAACATCATCATCCTGGCCAATGGTCATATGAAGGTGGACGAGATCGAAATCCCGCTGCGGGCCGACCAGCAGCAGATGCTGCAGCAGATGTTCGGCCACCTGCAGGTGCTGCGCCAGAACACCCTGGTCGACGCCCCGGCAGACCCGGACAGGAAGCCGGTGAAGATCGTGCCGCCGGCGGGAAGCAACCCGATCCCGGCCGACCTGGTGAAGGTGATCCCGGAGTTCAAGGACTACACCGAAACCTTCGGCAACCTGCAGGCCGATCGCCGCTGAGGATCGTGGGTAGTGACGGCCGCTGGCCGTCGGTGCCTTGCCCTGGTGGGTGACGACCGTTGGTCGTCACGCTTCTCCGGCCGGCATGTCAACCGCGAACAGGCGGCAACCCTATCGTTCGACGGGCTTCGGTTTTTTGTGCCGCGCGTCGCGCGGTTGCCGACCAAGGTCGGCACTACGGAATTTCCGCGAACGCGGGACGGTCCCGTGCGGTCCCACGGAATTTCCGCGAACGCGGGACGGTCCCGTGCGGTCCCACGGAATTTCCGCGAATGCGGGACGGTTGCGTGCCGTCTTCGCGGAATCCGCGCGTCGTCGGTGATCAGGCGCCGCTGCCGCCGCCTGCGTGGATGCCACCGGCGGTGAGTGCCTTTGGATCCAGCAGCCGGCGCAGTTCGGCCTCGGCCAGGCCGCTGTCCTCCAGGGCGATCTCCAGCACCGGGCGCTGTTCCTTGTAGGCACGCTTGGCGATCGCCGCGGCCTTCTCATAGCCGATGATCGGATTCAGCGCCGTCACCAGGATCGGGTTGCGGTCCAGCGCCTCGCGCACCCTGTCCTCGCGCACCTTCAGCCCGTCGATGGCGCTGTCCGCCAGCAGCCGCGACACATTGGCCAGCAGGGTGATGCTGTCCAGCAGGTTCACCGCGATCAGCGGCAGGGTGACGTTCAACTGGAAATTGCCGGTCTGCCCGGCCACGGTAATCGCGGTGTGGTGACCGATCACCTGCGCGCAGGCCATCACCGTCGCCTCCGGGATCACCGGATTGACCTTGCCCGGCATGATCGAGCTGCCCGGCTGCAGCGCCGGCAGTTCGATCTCGCCCAGCCCGGCCAGCGGACCGGCGTTCATCCAGCGCAGGTCGTTGGCGATCTTGATCAGTGCCACCGCCAGCGCGTT
The DNA here is from genome assembly GCF_039674585.1 of Stenotrophomonas lacuserhaii. Lineage (GTDB taxonomy): Bacteria > Pseudomonadota > Gammaproteobacteria > Xanthomonadales > Xanthomonadaceae > Stenotrophomonas > Stenotrophomonas pennii_A. The sequence continues at coordinate 5,690 of NZ_JBDJNU010000072.1, forward strand.
GAGCTGGCCGGACATCTCCACCGCATCATCCTGCGCCGCCAACCCTTCGAACTTGTTGGCGGCACTTTCGAACTTGACCCCGGTCGATGCCTTCAGCGCCTTGGCCACGCGTTCGCCGAAGCGCGGATCGGCGTTGATGCCGGTGCCGATCGCCGTGCCCCCCAACGGCAGCCGACGCAGGCGCTTGAGGCTGTCATCGAAGCGCTGCTGCGCCGAGGCCAGCTGTGCCGACCATGCCGAAAACTCCTGCTCGAAGGTCAGCGGCATCGCGTCCATCAAGTGCGTGCGCCCGGTCTTCACCACCTTGCGCAGGCTGCGGCCCTTGCGGTCGATGGCCTTGCGCAGGTGCGCCAGGGCCGGCAGCAGGTCCTCCTGCGCGGCCAGCGCCGCCGACACCCGCAGGGCGGTCGGAATCACGTCGTTGGAGCTCTGGCCCTGGTTGACGTGGTCGTTGGGATGCACCGGCGTGCGCCCGGCCTTGCCGCCGCGGTTGGCCAGCGTGGCGATGACCTCGTTGGCGTTCATGTTCGAAGATGTGCCAGAGCCGGTCTGGTAGACGTCGATCGGGAAATGCGCGTCCCACTCACCGGCGGCCACTTCGGCGGCCGCGCCCTGCACCGCCTTGGCGATGTTCCTGGGCAGGTGGCCGAGCTCTGCATTGACCCCGGCGGCCGCGCCCTTGACCAGGCCGAGCGCGCGGATGAAGCCACGCGGCATGCGCTGGCCGGACACCGGGAAATTGTCCACCGCACGCTGGGTCTGCGCGCCCCACAGCGCATCGGCAGGCACCTGCAGCTCGCCCATGCTGTCATGTTCGGTCCGGAAACCGGGGGTGGAATTCGTGCTGGAACGCTTGCTCATCCGATCAACTCCGCATGCTTTCAGGGGGAAAGGGAAACTGCGGCTGGCATCGGGCAGGTTCCCCAGGCTGGCATCTGCCTTCAGGATACAGGCTCACGGCGACCGCCGGCCGTCACCCCGCGTCCCAGCCGGTGGGCCTGCCGTTGGCCCAGCTGGATTAGAATATGGCCCCCGCCGTCTCACAGCTGCCCGCCGACATGTCCGAATCCGCCCTGCTCGCCCTGTCCCCGCTCGATGGCCGTTATGCCGGCAAGGTCGATGCACTGCGTCCGATCTTCTCCGAGTACGGACTGATCAAGGCCCGCATCACGGTGGAAGTGGAATGGTTGCTGGCCCTGGGCGCGGAACCCGGCGTGGTTGAACTGCCGGCCTTCTCTGCGGGCGCCACGGCGCGCCTGCGCGCGCTGGCCAGCGACTTCAGCCCGGCCCAGGCCGCGCGGGTCAAGGAGATCGAGCGCACCACCAACCACGACGTCAAGGCGGTGGAGTACTTCATCAAGGAACAGCTGAAGGACGATGCCGAACTTGCCCCCGCGCTGGAATTCGTGCATTTCGCCTGCACCAGCGAAGACATCAACAACCTCAGCTACGGGCTGATGCTGGAACAGGCCCGCCGCGAGGTGTTGCTGCCTACCCTGGATGGCATTGCCGCCTCGCTGCGTGCGCTGGCCCACGCACAGGCAGCCCAGCCGATGCTGTCGCGCACCCACGGCCAGACCGCCTCGCCGACCACCCTGGGCAAGGAGCTGGCCAACGTGGTCGCCCGCCTGGAACGCCAGCGCCGCCAGCTGGCAGCGGTGGAGCTGACCGGCAAGATCAACGGTGCGGTGGGCAACTACAACGCGCACGTGTCCAGCTATCCGGACGTGGACTGGCCGACTTTCGCCGAGCGCTTCGTCGAAGGCCTGGGACTGGTGTTCAACCCGTACACCACCCAGATCGAACCGCACGACAACATCGCCGAGATCGGCGATGCTGCGCGCCGCGCCAACACCATCCTGATCGATCTGTCTCGCGATATCTGGGGCTACATCTCGCTGGGCTACTTCAAGCAGCGCCTGAAGGAAGGTGAGGTCGGTTCCTCGACCATGCCGCACAAGGTCAACCCGATCGATTTCGAGAACGCCGAGGGCAACTTCGGCATCGCCAACGCCTTGTTCGAACACTTCAGCGCCAAGCTGCCGATCAGCCGCTGGCAGCGCGACCTGACCGATTCAACGGTGCTGCGCGCACTGGGCACGGCCTTCGGCCACACCCAGGTGGCGCTGGATTCGCTGGCCAAGGGCATCGGCAAGCTGGAGGTGAATCCGCAGCGGCTGGATGCCGACCTGGACGCGGCATGGGAAGTGCTGGCCGAGGCCGTGCAGACGGTGATGCGCCGGCATGGCCTGCCCAACCCGTACGAGCAGCTGAAGGCACTGACCCGCGGCCAGGGCATCACCGCCGAGTCGATGCGCGCGTTCGTCGAATCGCTGGAGCTGCCGGCCGAGGCCAAGCAGCGCCTGCGTGAGCTGACCCCGGGTGGCTACGTGGGCCTGGCAGCCGAGCTCGCCCGCGCGGTGTAAGAGGGTTTGCCGGGCTGCGCCCGGCACCTGCTTTTTTTAAAGCAACGTCAACGTCCAGGGCAACAGCTGCAGGACCTTGGTTGGGCGGGGCGGGATGGGTTGGCGGGGGACGGCAGGAGCCTCTCCTGCGGGCCTCGTTTCGCGCCATCCATGCCGCTCAACGCCCCCGCC
>NZ_JBDJNU010000073.1:0-7970 GCF_039674585.1 Stenotrophomonas lacuserhaii
CCACGACAACGGGTGCCCCCCCACCAGGGCCAGGCCGTGACGACCACCGGTCGTCACCCACCAGGGCCAGGCCGTGACGACCAACGGTGGTCACCCACCGATTGCCCGTCACCCACCGGCCGGTTCCGCATTACCAGTTCACATTCACCGAAACACCTACGGTGCGCGGTTCGTTGTACACCGCCGCCATGTAGTTCTCGATCACGCCCTTGAGGTTCTTCTCATTGGTGATGTTGCGCGCGAACAGCGCCACTTCGTAGGCGCCGTAGCCGCCGGAATAACCCAGCTTCAGGCCGCCTTCGAAATCTCCCTTTGAATTGAACTCGGCCGTGTCGTACAGCACGAAGCTGGTGTAGCCCTGCTTGTTCCAGTCAGTCGACACGAATACCGTGCCAGCATCGCTGACCGGGAAATCGTAGCGGGCCGCCAGGTTGATGCCGTACTTCGGCGCGTTCGGCAGCGGATTGCCGTCGATCTGCGCGAAGGTGTTGGCACCGACCTTGATGGTCGGGTCGTTCACGCTGCACACCACCACGCCGTTCAGCGCACACACCTGCGCGTACACCCGGTCATCCTGGATTTCGCTGTGCAGCAGGCTCACGCCCGCACTCAGGGTCAGGTTCGGCACCGGGCGCAGTTCCATGTCCGCTTCCAGGCCGTAGGCGCGCGCCTTGTCCGCATTGAACAGCACGCCGTTGCCATCCGAATCGTTGCCGTTGAGCTGGATGTCGTTCACCTGGTAGGTGAAGGCGGTCGCGTTCAGGCGCAGGCGGTTGTCCCACAGCGTACTTTTGACGCCGGCTTCCCAAGACAGGATGGTTTCCGAATCGGCCGTGGTGAAGTCCGAGTTGAACACCGCCGAGCGGCCCTGGATGGTCGGTCCGCGGAAGCCGCGCGCGACCTTGGCATACACGCCCACCTGGTCGTTGATCTGGTACATCGCGCTCAGGTCCCAGCTCGGCGTGGTGTCGCTCATCTCCACGTCGGTGCGGCCACGGTAGGTCACCGCACCGGCTGCGGTGTCGGCGGTCTTCAGCAGGCGGGTGCGCTTCTCATCGCGGGTCTGGCGCAGGCCCGCAGTCAGCGTCAGCTGGTCGGTGGCCTTGTAGCTCAGCTGGCCGAAGCCGGCGACAGAGGTATTGGTATTGCGCAGGCGCACCCAGTTGTTGGGATTGCGCGCGGGGCCCTGCAGGAACCAACCGCGCTGGTAGAAGTCGGTGATATCGCGGCCATCGAAGTAGAACAGGCCTGCCTGCCAGCTCAAGCGATCATCGCCCATGCTGGCCAGGCGCACTTCCTGGGTCCACTGGTCGAGATCGCGCACCTGGCCCATCGACTGGCCGAACCCATTGGGCACGCCATTGACCGGGAAGTTGGCGGCCGCGCCGCCGTCGGTGTCGCCGCGGCTGTAGCCGGACGTGGTCTCGTAAGCGCTGATCGAGGTCAGTTCCACCGCGCCGAAATCATAGGTCGCCTTGAGCGAGCCGCCGTAGGTCTTGTAGGCCTGCGGGTTGTTGGCGGCCTCGTCGTAGGCTACGCGGTCGCGCGCGGCGATCGGCTGGTTGGAGCCCTTGACCATGCCACCGCGCAGGAACAGCGTGGAGGTTCCTTCGTAGTCCCGCGCATGCGCCGAAGCCAGCACGGAGAAGTTGTCGGTAGGGGTCAGCAGCAGCTGGGCGCGCACGTTGCGGTCGTCGAAGCCGCCCATCGCATCCTTGCGCGGCGCCGTCGTGCCATCGGCACTAGGGCCGGCATAGGTGTTGTCCACGTAGTCATCGCGATGCTGGTACAGCGCAGACACGCGGAACGCCGCCACTTCGTTGATCGGGCCGCCCAGGCCGGCATCCACCGCCACGCTGTTGTTGGTTCCATAGCTGGTATTGACCCGGCCGCTGGCGTCCTGGCTCGGCTTGATGCTGTCGAACTTGACGATGCCGGCGGTGGTGTTGCGCCCGAACAGCGTGCCCTGCGGGCCGCGCAGCACTTCGATCTGGTCCACGTCGTAGACCGGGTTGGACTTCAGCACCACGTGTTCCAGCACCACGTCGTCCTGGATGATGGACACCGGCTGCGAGGCGCCCAGGTAGAAATCGATGTTGCCCAGGCCACGGATGTAGAAGCGCGGGAAGATGCGCCCGGTGGTGGTCTCGGCATAGAAGCCCGGCACCCGGCCCGACAGGGCCAGCAGGGTGTCATCGCCGCCGGCGGTGTAGTCGCGCAGCTGCTCGCCCTGCACCACGCCGACCGACACCGGCACGTCCTGCAGGTTCTGCTCGCGGCGTTCGGCGGTCACGGTGATGGCATCCAGCGCAGTGGCGCTGGTCGGGGTGGCGGCCTGCTGCGCGAAGGCCGGGGCGACCAGGCCCACGGACAATGCGGCGCATGCCAGCGCCAACGGATGACGACGGAAGAATCGGTGGTTCGGATGCATGTACGGGACTCGAAGGAGCGTCCGTGCGGCCTGCGCGAGCCGGGCGGATGAGGAAATCAAAGCGCGCAGGCGCACAGTATGGCGGCCACGTTTCAATCCCGTGGCAGCCTCTCCCCCTGTACCGCCGCGGCTATGCCGCCACCGGCGTCCCGCGCGCCAGCACGAAGCGCGCTGCGGCTTCGCGCAGCGACGCGGCCTGGGCGGTCATCGACTGCGCCGAGGCCGAGGTTTCCTCCACCAGCGCCGCGTTCTGCTGGGTGACCCCGTCCATCTGCACGATGCTCTGGTTGACCAGTTCGATGCCGGCGGCCTGCTCGCGCGATGCAGACGCAATGCCGCCGATCGCCGCACCCAGTTCACCCACCGCGGCCACCACCTGCTGGATCGTCTCGCCAGCCTGCGCGGCCAGCGCACTGCCGGTGCCGACCTGCTCCACCGATTCGTCGATCAGCCCCTTGATCTCGCGCGCCGCCTGCGCCGAGCGCTGCGCCAACGTGCGCACTTCACTGGCGACCACGGCGAAACCACGCCCTTCTTCACCGGCACGGGCCGCTTCCACCGCCGCGTTCAGCGCCAGGATATTCGTCTGGAACGCGATGCCGTCAATCACCGTGGTGATGTCGGCGATGCGCCGCGAGGACGCTTCGATCAGGCGCATGGTGCGCTCCACCTCGGCCACCGCCTCACCGCCCTGCGATGCCACGCCGGTGGCCTGCACTGCCAGCTTGTCCGCACGTACCGCGTGGTCCGCGCTGTGGCGCACCGCCGCGGTCATCTCTTCCATCGATGCGGCCGACTCTTCCAGGTTCGCCGCCTGCTGTTCGGTCCGGCGTGACAGGTCTTCGCTGGCCGAGGCGATTTCCGCCGCCGCCGCCGACACACCATCGGCCGAGCGCTGGATGCCGGCGATGATCGTGCCCAGGCTGGTCACGGTCTGGTTGGCGTCGTCGCGCATTTCGGCGAACACGCCCTGGAAATCGCCTTCGATGCGGCTGCGCAGGTCGCCCCGCGCGAGGTTGCGCAGCAGGTCGGACAGCGCCGCCAGGTTGTGGTCGGCCGTGGTCATCAGGGTGTTCAGCCCTTCCACCATGACCCGGAAATCGTTGTCGAATGCTTCAGCGTCACCGCGCGCGCTGAAATCACCGGCTGCAGCAGCCGCGACCAGACGCTTGATCTCGCCGTTGATGGCCTGCAGGCGGGCGCGCACGCCGTTGACCGACGCACTGATCCGGGCTTTCTCGCCGGGCAGTTCCTGCATCGACGCCGACAGGTCACCGGTGGCGTACTCCTGTACCAGCTCGACCATCTCCAGCGTGGTGCGCACGTGGGCATCCACCAGCGCGTTGGTGCCTTCCACCATGCCGCGGAACGCGCCCTGGAACGCGTCGGCATCGATGCGGTGGCTGATGGTTCCTTCGGCGTGGTGCTGGGCCATGCGGTCCTGTGCGGCGGTGACGCTGCGCAGGGTGGACTGCATCTGCCGCATGGACGACAACAGGCGCCCCACTTCATCCGGGCGACGCTGCGGGATCTCGCGGTCCAGCCGCCCCGCCGCCACATCCAGTGCCACCTGTTCGGCCTGCTGCAGGGGACGGGCCAGCAACCGGCGCATCGCCAGCACGGTCGCACCGATCACCGCCAGCAGGGCCAGTGCGGAAATGCCGGCGATCTGCAGCAGCAGCGTACGCAGCACGTCCTGCAGTACCGACACCGGCTCCATGCCCAGCACCATCCAGCGCCACGGCGCATGCGCCTGCGCGGAAATGAAATAGCCGCGGGTGTCCTTGCCCTCCGCGCTGCGCACCTGCAGCGTCGCCGATGCCTGGCGCCCTTCCAGCAGCGCCTGCAGCAGCGGCAGGTCTTCGGCCACCACGCGCTCGCTGATCCTGCCGCCTTCACCGGCGGGCGCGGCGATCACCTTGCCGAAGTCCTCGCCCGGGCGCGTGTCGATGGCCATGAAGTAGCCGTCCTTGCCCAGCGTGGCAGCACGCAGGCTGTCCTTCAGCGCGGCCAGCCCGGCCGACTGGTCCTGGCCGACGAAGGCGATGCCGACCACCGCACCGGCCGCATCCTTGAGCGGCATGTAGTGGGTCATGTAGTCCGTGCCGAACAGGTGCGCCGGGCCAGTGAAGGCTTCGCCGGCGATGATCTTCGGATACGCCGGGTGGGCATGGTCCAGCCTGGTGCCCAGCACCCGCTCACCGGCCGCGTTACGCAGCGAGGTCGCCACCCGCACGAAGTCGTCGCCATCGCGCACGAAGACCGTCGCCACACCGTCGGTGGAGGCGGCGAAACGATCCACTGCGGCGTCATCCAGCGCCAGCGGTTTGCCACCGAACATCAGCTGTGGCGCAACCTGGCCGGCCACCTGCACGCTGCGCGCGGTGTCCACGGCGGCCTCGCCGGCCGGCAGCGAGGCACGGAACAGTTCGGCCATGTGCGCGGTGCTCTGGCTGAGGCTGCGGTCGTACAGCGCCACCGAATCCCGCATCAGGCTGGCCGAGGTGTCCAGCCCGGCCTGCACACGCTGCTGGTAACTGGCGGCGGTCTGCCGGTAGATCAGCAGGGCCAGCAGCACGAAGGCCGCGGCCGTGATGGCCGCCAGCAGGATCGCCAGACGGGAGGAGATGGACAGCGTGGAACCGGTGGCGGCAGAAGTCGTCATCGAGAGGCACTTGATAGGAAGGGGAACGCGTCGGGCGTCACACTTCTATCGGCACCGAAGTAGTCCTCTTTAGCCCCGGATTGGCTAAATTTCCGCCACCACTCAGTATCCAAGCGATTGATTTACCGCGGGAAGGTGGCTGGAAACGGTTACATGGCGTCGAGCTCACTCCGACAGTACGACCCGCCCAAAACCGCTCCCGTCGTCCAACGCGCTGATCGCGTGCAGCTGATCCAACCGGAGGTCACGCACGCCATCGGTACATTCCAGGCGCAGGAATTCTTCCTTCGCCGCTGTGCTGACGGTGGTCAGCGCGCGGCCCTCCACCTGCGTGCCATCGGCCAGTTCAACCCGCAGGCGAAGCCGGCGCAGGCAGGCGATCTCCAGATGGTCGTGCAGGTCGCAGGAAATCGGGCGGTAAGGTTCCATCGTTTTTCCAACGTTGGCTGCACAGGCGCGTGATCTCCCACTTTCTGCCTGCACGCGCGGGCTTGGCAAGCCTGCGGCAGTTGGATAGACTCAGCTCCACTGTGGGGCCATAGCTCAGCTGGGAGAGCGCGTCGTTCGCATCGACGAGGTCAGGAGTTCGATCCTCCTTGGCTCCACCACGAATTGAAACGAAAAGCCCCGGGACCGCTCCCGGGGCTTTTTTTCGTTCAGGCCGGCTCGCCGCTGCCATCCTTCCGATCGGGCTTCTTGGTGTGGTCATCGCGGACCTTCTGGTCCTGCTGTCCCTGGCGCTGCTTCGCCACGTCGTCCTGGCGCTGGTCCTGCTGGCTTTCCTGTACGCCGGCGCGGTCTTCCTGCTCGTTGTTTCCGGTACCCATTCTGCGTGCCTGCTCGTTGTGGTGTGTCATGGCACCCCACGCTATCGGCGCCGCCGTGATGCGCAGATCACGAGGCCGTGCCAACCCGTTCAGCATGGTTGGCGCTGTCACCCGCGCGCGGCACAATGGCGGTCCACACTGGAACAAGGATGTCCCATGCGCTTCGCCCTGCTGCTCCCTGTCCTGCTGCTCAGCGCGGGCTGTGCCCACCGCAGCGTCATCGCCCCGCCGATGACGCCCGCTGGCCTGATCACTCCGGCCGAAGCCGTGCATGCCGCCAACGATGACCCGCGCAACGGTATCAGTGGCACCTTCCTGGTCACCGTGCGCAATATCGATCTCACCGGGCACGGGCTGTACCTCAACAGCGAAACCGACTACCGCCACCAGGCCAATCTCACCGTGCGGCTGGCACCCGACCAGGCCGATGCGCTGCGGGCACAGCTGGACAACCTGCCACTGGAACGCCTGGTCAACCGCCGCCTGCTGGTGCAGGGCACGGCGCGCCGCGAGAAGATCGTCTTCAGCACGGATGGCATCCCCAGCGACACGTATTACTACCAGACCCAGCTGCGCCTGAACGACCCGCGCCAGGTCCGCTTCGCGCCGTGAAACTCCTCATTCCAGCGTGACCACCCGCGTGCCGAAGTTGCGTCCCTGGATCGCCGGGGGCTCAGGGTAGTGACGGCCGCTGGCCGTCATTTCCGATGCGGCCAGCAGCCGTCAGTCCCGCATCGAAGATCTTGCCGCCCCGTTTTCGAGCAGACGTCGATGCCTGCCAGAGCGGCTGCACCGTGCTCGCTGCCAGCAACGAAGGATCAGGCACTTGCACGTGCACCGGCGATGCGGAGACACCATTGTGAAGTTTTTTGTTCAAAAGGCTTGCCGAAAGCGCGTGACCTCCGTAATATGCGCCTCCTCGGCAGCGACATCGCTGCCAACGAAACAAGTGGCCGAGTAGCTCAGTTGGTAGAGCAGGGGATTGAAAATCCCCGTGTCGGCGGTTCGATTCCGTCCTCGGCCACCATTGTTTTTGAAGGGTCTGCAGAAATGCAGGCCCTTTTTTTTCGCCTGCCGTGCGGGTCTGCATGGATGGCAAGTGCGACCTGCCCTACCCGCCCAGAAGGTTCAGGGCGAGCCGCGTTGCATCGGCTCCACCCGCAACCGGATCCCCAGCGCGCGCATCACACCCAGCACGTGGTCGAAGTACAACGGACGCGTGCCGCTCAACTGCCGCCGCATGGCGTCGACGCTCAGTCCGCATTCGCGTGCGACGTGGCTGATGCCATGCAGTTCGGACACCGGCAGCATCGAACGCGCGAAGGTCGTTTCGTCGTAGTGGATCATGTGCAGGCGATCGTCCAGGTACTCGGCCATCTCTGCTGCACGCCGGTTTTCCAGTTGCGCCTTTGCGGACTCGTAGGGCGTCATGGCTGCCTCCACATGGCATCGCCGGTTGAGCGCACCAGTTCGCGCCCGGAGACGATGAGCTCTTCAATCATGAAGCCGCCAAATCCTGTGTCCGACAGCACCTTGTGACGGTTCACGTGCACCGCGTGCAGCACTTCGAAGATCGACGCCAGCGCCTGCAGGGTACGGATGGACACGGCGACCTGCGCGGTGCCTTTGAGCTCTGGATGGCAGCCGCCTCCCGCCTGCGGCGAATCGGACGACGTGCGCGGCAGAAGCCGCAGGTGCATCACACGGTGTTGGTTGGTGCGCGAGGTTTCGAACGCTTCCAGCCGCCGTTCGAGGCGTTCGATGAAGTGCGGCGGGAAGTCCTGCATCCGCTCGCCCATCAGGGCGTACAGACGCTTCGCGCTCAAGGGATAGTGCGATTCCATTGCATACCTCACAAAGCTTGAGGCCACCCGCGCCAAGGCGCTGGGTGGCGGGCGATGCGGGTTAGCATACCGGTTGAACTCAGGAAAAAAGCCCGGCGGATTGAACTGACCCCCTGAATTTGGACAGGCATCCAATTTTCGAGGGAAAAGTGACCAAGTACGATGAGCAGTTCAGACTGAAGCTTGCGCGAGAAGGAGCTGAC
>NZ_JBDJNU010000074.1:0-7833 GCF_039674585.1 Stenotrophomonas lacuserhaii
GGGCTGGGCGGGGGCGTTGAGCGCCATGGATGGCGCGAAACGAGGCCCGCATGGACGCAGTTTTTGCCGTCCCCCGACCAGCCCCACCGCCCGGCCCAGACCAAGGCTGTTGCACTGGAGCCACCCGCGAGGGGGCCCCACCCGTTCGACCAACCCGCTTCAGACCACCGTAGAAGAACGCAACGCGGCAATCCGCTCATCCAGCGGCGGATGGCTCATCATCAGCCTGCGCAGGCCCTGCCCCATGCCGCCGGCAATGCCGAACGCAGCGACCTGGCTCGGCAGCGTGCTCTGCCCGTGGTTGACCTTCAACCGCTCCAGCGCGGCGATCATCTTCTGCCGCCCGGCCAGCTGCGCGCCGCCGGTGTCGGCGCGGAACTCACGATGGCGCGAGAACCACATCGCGATCATCGTGGCGAAGATGCCGAACACCATTTCCAGCACGAACACGATCACGAAATAACCGATGCCGCGCCCGCCGCCTTCGCGGTTGCCGGACATCGCACTGTCGATCACCCCGCCAACCACCCGGGCCAGCACGATGACGAAGGTATTGAGCACGCCCTGCAGCAGCGCCATGGTGATCATGTCACCGTTGGCGACGTGGGCGATTTCATGGCCCAGCACCGCTTCGGCCTCGTCTTCGCTCATGTGGTGCAGCAGGCCGGTGGACACCGCGACCAGCGCCTTGTTGCGGTTGGCACCGGTGGCGAACGCATTGATCTCCGGGCCGTCGTACACCGCAACCTCCGGCATGCCGATACCCGCTTCGCGCGCCTGGCGCTCAACGGTCTTCAGCAACCAGCGCTCGGTATCGTTGCGCGGCTCGGTGATCACCACCGCGCCGGTGGAACGCTTGGCCATCCACTTGGACAGCAGCAGTGAGATGAAGGAACCACCGAAACCAAAGATCGCCGCCATGACCAGCAGGCCGCTCATCTGGCCGGGATTGACCCCCAGCACCGACATCACGATACCGGCGAGGACCAGCACCGCAAGGTTGGTAAGAAGGAACAGGGCTATGCGACTGAACATGGGAAAAGTTGGCTCTGGAGAGGGTATCGGTGCTAAATCTGCGGTGACTTCAGCTTGAATTCAAGCGCCAACCTGACCGACGATTCAGCCAGCATGACGTCCCCCATTCATTGCGGCCGGTTCGCGCCCTCGCCCACCGGTCCGCTGCACGCCGGCTCCCTGCTCGCCGCCTTCGCGAGTTGGCTGTCCGCCCATCACCAGGGCGGGCGCTGGCTGCTGCGCGTGGAGGACGTGGATCCGCCGCGCACCGTCCCCGGCGCAGCGCAGTCACAGCTCGCCCTGCTGCGCCACCTGGGCCTGCACCCGGATGGCCCGGTGCTGTGGCAGAGCCAGCGCAACGACGGCTACCAGCACGCGCTGGATGCCCTGCTGGCCAGCGGCCAGGCGTTCGCCTGTCATTGCAGCCGCAGTGAGCTGGCCGCCAGCGGCGGCATCCACCACCGCTGCGTTGCACGCCGCGCGCGCCCGGATCCTGCCATCCGCCTGCGCGTGGCACCCGCCAGTGTGGTGGCCTTCGACGACGCCCTGCGTGGCCCCCAGCGGCAGGACGTGCATGCCGAAGTGGGTGATTTCGTCCTGCGCCGTGCCGATGGCTGCTGGGCGTACCAGCTTGCCGTGGTGGTGGATGACGCGGCGCAGGGAATCACCGAGGTGGTGCGTGGCGCGGACCTGCTTGACTCGACCGCACGCCAGATCCTGCTGCAGCGCGCGCTTCGGCTGCCTACCCCCAGCTATGCCCACCTGCCCCTGCTGTTGGGTCCCGATGGCCGCAAACTGTCCAAGTCCGAAGCCGCCGAGAGGGTCGACGAAGGCGATCCGGTGGCCGTGCTGCGCCATCTCTGGCGGCTGCTGGGACAGCCCGCCAACGCACTGGCGGGCGCGGCCACGCAGGCCGGCCTGCTGCAGCGGGCCGCTGCCGCATTCGATCGCGGCCGGGTGCCCCGGCATGACATTTCATGTCCGCAGGCGCACAGCGGCCGCTGATGTTGCAGAATCACGTTCCCCACCAGATTTACGGAAGCGCAGCATGACTCCACGCGTCGCACTGGTCACCGGCGGCACCGGCGGCATCGGTACCGCCATCTGCCAACGCCTGGCCGACCAGGGCCATCGGGTCGCCACCAATTACCGTGACCATGCCAAGGCGCTGGCCTGGCAGCAGGCCATGGCAGCACGCGGCCTGGCGATCGCGATCTTCCCCGGCGATGTGTCCAGCCCGGAAAGTGCCGAGGCGATGGTGCGCGCGGTGGAAGCCGAGCTGGGACCGGTGGAGATCCTGGTCAACAACGCCGGCATCACCCGCGACACCACCTTCCACCGGATGCGCGCCGAACAATGGCACGAGGTGATCAACACCAACCTCAATTCGGTCTTCAACGTGACCCGGCCGGTGATCGAGGGCATGCGCCGGCGCGGCTGGGGGCGGGTGATCCAGATCAGCTCGATCAACGGCCTGAAGGGCCAGTACGGGCAGGCCAACTACGCGGCCGCCAAGGCCGGCATGCACGGCTTCACCATCTCCCTTGCGCGTGAAAATGCTGGCTTCGGGATCACCGTCAACACCATTTCCCCCGGTTACGTGGCCACCGACATGGTCATGGCGGTGCCGGAGGAGGTGCGCGCCAAGATCATCGCCGATATTCCGACCGGGCGGCTCGGAAAGCCGGAGGAAATCGCTTACGGCGTGTCCTTCCTGGTCAACGACGAAGCGGCCTGGATCACTGGCAGCAACCTGGACATCAATGGCGGCCACCACATGGGCTGGTGACCGCCGCCCGGACCGCCCGCGCAGTGTGGCGGTCGCCGCACGCATGGCGCCGGGCAGGCTGAACCGCGACGAAAAATGCTGCGCAGCATGAAAAGCCTTGCTGCGCAACATGATTACCCCCCGCAGGCCCCGCTGCAAGGGCTTCTGGGCGTTGCAACGGGTGCTGCGCTGCGCCATGCTGGGCGTCTACTGTGACGAGTGCTTGCTTCATGGCTGCTACCCGCATCATCAAGAAGTATCCCAACCGCCGTCTCTACGACACCGAGATCTCCAGTTACATCACGATAGAGGATGTGCGCCAGCTGATCCTGGACGGCGAAGACTTCGAGGTCCGCGACGCCAAGAGCGGCGATGACCTGACCCGCTCGGTCCTGCTGCAGATCATCGCCGACCAGGAACAGGACGGCGAGCCGATGCTCTCCACCCAGCTGCTCAGCCAGCTGATCCGCTTCTATGGCGATTCCCTGCAGGGCTTCATGGGCAACTACCTGGAGCGCAGCATGCAGGTCTTCCTCGACCAGCAGCAGCAGTTCCGCCAGCAGATGGGCAACCTGCTCGGGCAGACGCCGTGGGCGATGATGAACCAGCTGACAGAACGCAACATGGAGCTCTGGCAGGAGTTCCAGCGCAGCATGGGCAACGGCTTCGGGCCGCGCCCGGGCGGCACCTCCACCGGTACCGGCCCGCGGCCGGGCAGCGCGCCGGGCGGTGCCGCACCGCGTGCGGGCACCGGTCCCGGCGCTGCGCACAAGCCGACCGAAACCGCCGGCGGCAAGGGCCGCACGCGCTGACCCTGGCGCGGCCGCTGGCCTGATGCAGAACGGCGCGCCCTTGCGGACGCGCCGTTTTTCGTTGCCGCAACAGCAGGCAGGCGCTCAGCGCTTGGCGCGCACCCGCTCCACCTTGTAGCCCTTGGCCTTCAGCTTCTCCACCACGCCATCGCTGCCCAGCAGGTGCAGCGCGCCCACCACCACCAGCGTGCCGCCCTGCCCGGCCTGCAGGTGCGGCTCCAGCTTCGGCAGCCAGGCATCGTTGCGGTCGCTGTTGATGCGCTGGTAAAGCTGCGGGTACTGGCGCTTCATGTCCACCGCCATGCGGTTCCACATCAGCACGTCGTCGCCGCGCCGCCACGCATCGTGCAGCGCACGGATTTCCGCATCGCCCTTGTCGGATTGTTCCAGCGCCTCTTCCACCATCTGCCGCTGTTCGGCGATGCCCATGCCGGCCAGCACCCCGATCTGGGTATCGATGGTTTCCAGGCCGAGGATCGGTTTGCCCGCCTTGGCGGCCCGGTCCATGAAGTGCTTGTCCAGCCCGAGCGCGGGGTCCAGCCCCATTTTCTGCATCTGCGCGATGCTGATGCTCAGGCCGACGAACCACGGCTTGAGGCCCTGCATCTGCGCCAGTGGCAGTGGATGCTTCGTGGCGTAATCCTGCAGCCTGGCCCAGGTGGCATCGCCAAGGTCACGGCGCAGTTCGCTGCCATCGGTGCGCATCGCCGCCTGCACCATCCTGGCGGCCAGCTCCGGTGATTCCATGTCCTGCGCCGACAGTTCGAACACCACGCGCTGCGCTGCATCGAAGGCCTTTTCAGCCTCCGCGGCCAGCGGGTAGTCCTCCGGCCGCAGCAGGTGGAAGGATCCCAGCAGATAGACGCGGGCATCACCGGCGCCGGTCACCTTCCACAGCAGCGGCACGGGCGCGGTGCGGGTAACCGCCGGCTTGGGCGCAGCCACGGGCGTTGCCGCGATGGTGCTGAAGGCCGCAGCGAGCAGCAGCAGCGGGGCGATCATCCAGCGGATGACGGAATGCTTCATGGCGCACTTTCCTTGGGCGGGTGGTAGGCGCGCTCGCCGGCCTCGATGCGCAGGTCCAGCCGGTTTTCCGGCGGTGCCAGCGGGCAGGTCGCGAACGGAGTGAACGCGCAGGGAGGATTGTAGGCGTGGTTGAAATCCACCAGCACATGGCCATCGGCGCCGGGCGCTTCGGTGTCCAGGTAGCGTCCCGCCGGATAACTGCCGTGGCCGCTGGTGCGGTCGGCGAAGATCAGGAACAGCGGCGCACCGGGCTCGGCGATGGCCTCCATCCGGTAGGTCGTGCCGCCCCGCTGGAACTCCACCAGCCCGGCGTTGGGCATGGCGGTGGTCAGGCCGGTGATATCCACGATCGGCAGCGTCTTCCCGGCCGGGTGCGGCAGGAAGCGCGCGCGAACCTGCCACTGCGGTCCTCCCGGCCAGTAGTCCAGCCCGCTGAAGCCACTGCGCGAGGCGGCATCGGCATGCTTGATGCGCAATGCGAAGCGCTGTCCGCGCTGCAACAGGCTGAGCTGCCCCTTGCCGTCATCGAAGGCGATACGTGTCGGCTGCGGGTCGTGGTCGCTGTTGAATGCGATCCGCCCGGTCACCGCCATCCCGTCAACGCTCAGCGGCACGCCGCGTTCGGGCGTGAACGACCAGCGCTCGCCCTGCCGGCTGACCATGCCCAGCTTGTCCGGCCCGACGGCCAGGCGGATACCACTGCCCGGCCCACGCCCGATGTAATGCGCCTTGTGTTCCAGCCAGTGCAACCCGACCAGCGTGGTCCAGCCATCCGGCGCGGTCAGCTCCTGGTAGCGCTGCATCCGCCACTGCTGCTGTTGCCGTGCGAAGGCCGGATCTTCCTGCACGGCCGGCGCCGCCTCGGGCGCCTTGCCACCACACCCGCTCATCGCCAGTGCCAGCATCAGTGCGGCGCTGTTGCAGCCCTTCCCCATGATCATCCCCTTCACCGTCCGCGCAGGAACCAGCGGTCGATCTCCGCCAGCGAAAAACGTGCCCAGGTCGGGCGCCCGTGGTTGCACTGGCCGGAACGTTCGGTGAATTCCATGTCGCGCAGCAGCGCGTTCATTTCGGGCACCGTCAACCGCCGGTTGGCGCGCACCGCGCCATGGCAGGCCATCGTGGACAACAGTTCATCACGCGCGGTCGCCACGCGCCGCGACTGTCCGTGTTCGCGCAGGTCGCCCAGCACATCGCGCAGCAGGCCTTCCGGTTCGGCATTGGCGAGCAGCGCCGGGATGCTGCGTACGTGCAGTGCGCCGGGGCCGGCGCGGGTCACGTCGAAGCCGAGCGCGGTCAGGGTCTCGGCTTCGCGCTCGGCGGTGTCGGCCTCGCGTTCGCCGACCGCCAGGGTGATCGGTACCAGCAGCGGCTGCGCATGCAGGCCGATGCCATCGTGGGCATTCTTCAGCCGTTCGTAACCGATGCGCTCGTGCGCGGCATGCATGTCCACCACGATCAGCCCTTCGGCATTTTCGGCCAGGATGTAGATGCCATGCAGCTGTGCCACCGCGTAGCCCAGCGGCGGCACCCCGGCATCGGCGCTGGTCACCGGCAAACCATGTTCGGACGGCATCGACGGCAGCGATTGCTGGCTGCCGGCAGGCCCGGCGTACAGCGCGGCGTAGGCCGCCGGCGCATCGGCCACCTGCAGGCCCAGCGGCGATTGCTGCGCGCCCCAGTTACCGTAGCCGCCACCACCGCCTCCGCCGCCGGGCTGGCCGCTTGACCATGGCGTCGTCGCCTGCGGAAGGGCCTGCGCTTCGACACCGGCTCCGATCTCATGTGCGGCCATGCCGGCGCGGGTATCGGCCAGTGCGTCCTTCAGGGTGCGGTAGACGAAGTCATGCACGAGGCGCGAGTCGCGGAAGCGCACCTCGTGCTTGGCCGGGTGCACGTTGACATCCACCCGTGTCGGATCCAGTTCCAGGAACAGCACATAGGCCGGCTGCCGGCCATGGAACAGCACATCGCCGTAGGCCATCTTCACTGCGTGCGCCACGCTGCGATCACGCACCGAGCGGCCATTGACGTACAGATACTGCTGATCGGTGCTGGCGCGCGAATAGTGCGGCTGTGCGATCCACCCGTGCAGGCGCAGGCCGGCACCGCTGTGATCCACGCGCACGGCCTGGTTGGCGAAATCCTCGCCCAACGTCTCACCCAGGCGCGCGTCGGAGTACAGATCCCCGGGCTTGTAGCGGCGTGACGCCTTGCCGTTGTGCGAAACGCGCAGCTCCACATCCGGGCGGGCCAACGCGAGCGAACGCAGCCACTCTTCGATATGTCCCAGCTCGGTGCGTTCGGCGCGCAGGAACTTGCGCCGTGCCGGCACGTTGTAGAACAGCTCGCGGACTTCCACGGTGGTGCCGGGCGCATGCGCACGCGGCAGCACCTCGCCGAGCTTGCCACCTTCGATCTGCAGCGCCGAGCCGTGCTCGTCCTGCGCGCGTCGGGAGGCGAGCGTGAAGCGGCTGACCGACGCGATGGACGGCAGGGCTTCGCCGCGGAAGCCGAGCGTGGCCACTGCTTCGAGGTCATCCAGGCTGGCGATCTTGCTGGTGGCGTGGCGGGAAACCGCCAGCGGCAACTGCTCGGCGGCGATGCCGCTGCCGTTGTCGCGGATCCGGATCAGGCGCACGCCGCCTTCTTCCAGTTCGATATCCACGCGGGTGGCGCCGGCATCGATGGCGTTCTCCACCAGTTCCTTGACGACCGATGCGGGCCGCTCGACGACTTCGCCGGCGGCGATCTGGTTGATCAGGATTTCCGGCAGCGGACGGATGATGGCGCTCATGCGCGTGCCTGCCTGCAGGCAGGCGGCGCAGGGGGGATGGCGAAGGAAATGGAGGCTGACTTCATCCGACGATGATAGCGGATGGCTGGCTTCGGCCGCGCCGCGCGCCGGTAGTGACGGCCGCTGGCCGTCAGCACCTGCCCCGGTGGGTGATCTTCGCCCCGGTGGGTGATCTTCGCCCTGGTCGGTGATCTTCGCCCTGGTCGGTGATCTTCGCCCTGGTCGGTGATCTTCGCCCTGGTCGGTGATCTTCGCCCTGGTCGGTGATCTTCGCCCCGGTGGGTGACGACCGTTGGTCGTCATCGCTGCGCCGCTGCGCTCGCCGAGCATGGCTCGGCGCTACCTGCCCTGCGTGCGCCCGCGCCGCGGTAGTGACGGCCGCTGGCCGTCAGCTGTTTGCCCTGGTGGGTGACGAC
>NZ_JBDJNU010000075.1:0-7726 GCF_039674585.1 Stenotrophomonas lacuserhaii
ATGCTCGGCGGAATGCCTGCACCATGCGGGACAGTCGCCGAGCATGGCTCGGCGCTACCGTCCTGCCGTCCGCACCCGCGATTGTCGCTGCCCTGCAACGATCTGGTCCGGTGCACCGTATGTTCCGCGCGGGCCGCTGGCAATAAGCTGCGGCATGTCCTTCGAGGAATCCGCCATGCGCCGCCTGCCCAGCCTGTACATCTCGCATGGTTCGCCGATGACCGCGCTGCAGCCCGGACTGGTCGGCCAGCGCTTGGCCGAACTCGCCGCCGACCTGCCGCGCCCGCGTGCCATCGTCATCGCCAGTGCGCACTGGCTGAGTGCGCAACCGCAGGTGGGCGCGCATCCGCAGCCGCCGACGATCCATGACTTCGGCGGCTTCCCGGAGCCGCTGTACCAGCTGCAGTACCCGGCGCCGGGAGCACCGGAGCTGGCGGCCCAGGTGCAGCAGATGCTGGTCGACGCCGGCCTGCCGGCTCGCCTGGACGCCAGCCGCGGACTGGACCACGGCGCGTGGGTGCCGTTGCGCTTCCTGTTTCCGGACGCTTCCATCCCGGTGGTCCCGCTGTCGCTGCAGCCGCAGCGTGGCCCGGCCCATCAGCTGGCGCTGGGCCGGGCGCTGGCGCCGCTGCGCGAACAGGGCGTGCTGCTGGTGGGCTCGGGCAGCATCACCCACAACCTGCACGATTTCCGCCGCTACCAGGACGGCAAGGAAGCGCCCTACGTGCGGCCGTTCATCGGCTGGGTGGAGCAGCGCCTGGCCGCCGATGACGTGCCCGCCCTGCTGGATTACCGCGCGCAGGCGCCCGGTGCCGCACAGGCGCATCCCACCGACGAACACCTGCAACCGCTGCACTTCGCCATCGGCGCGGCCGGCGACGGTGCGCTCGGGGCGCGTCGTATCGATGCAGGCATCGACGCCGGCATGCTGGCGATGGACCTCTACCGGTTCGACGGCGAAGCGGCGTTGCTGTCGCCTCGCTGAGCCTGCACCACGCAGGCGTGGGCCTGGTGCCCGCGGTGTGCTAGTTTTTTCGGGTTACCGGCGCTTGGCCGCATGGCCATCCCTCCCCATTGCGCCGTCATCTGGATGATGCATGCACACCATTGAAGTCGTACTGGCGATGCTGGTCGCCGTGGTGGCCAGCGGTTACCTGGTCCGCGTCCTGCCCTTTTCGCTGCCCTTGCCCCTGGTGCAGATCGCCCTGGGCGCGGTGATCGCCGGCGTGTTCAACCGCGGGCATGACCTCGACCCGGACATGTTCTTCCTGCTGTTCCTGCCGCCGCTGCTGTTCCTGGACGGTTGGCGCATCCCCAAGCAGGGGTTGTTCCGCGACAAGGGCGCGATCCTGGAACTGGCCTTCGGGCTGGTGGTGTTCACGGTGATCGGTGCCGGGCTGCTGATCCACTGGATGATCCCGGTGATGCCGCTGGCGGTGTGCTTCGCGCTGGCGGCGATCATCTCGCCGACCGATCCGGTGGCGGTGGGCGCGATTGCCTCGAAGGCGCCGATTCCCAAGCGCCTGATGCACATCCTGGAAGGCGAATCCCTGCTCAACGATGCGTCCGGCCTGGTCTGCTTCCGCTTTGCGGTGGCGGCGGTGATGACCGGTTCGTTCTCGCTGGCCAACGCCTCGATGACGTTCCTGTGGGTGGCCGCAGCGGGCCTGGCGGTCGGCGTGGCGGTGACCCTGGGCGTGTCCACTTTCCAGCGCTGGCTGTGGCGGCGCTTCGGCGAGGAGCCGGGCGCGGCGATGCTGGTCAACCTGCTGATTCCCTTCGCGGCGTATCTGCTGGCTGAAGAAATCAACGCATCGGGCATCCTCGCGGCGGTGGCCGCGGGTATCACGATGAGCTACGTGGAGCTGACCGGCCGTGTGTCCGGCAGCATGCGCGTGCAGCGATCAGCCGTGTGGAACATGCTGCAGTTCAGCTTCAACGGCATCATGTTCGTGCTGCTGGGCGAGCAGCTGCCGGGCATCGTGGAGCGTGCCGTCGCCACGATGAGCGAAAGCGGCCACCAGAGTCCGTGGTGGCTGGCGGTGTACGTGGTCGTGATCAACCTGGCGCTGATCCTGCTGCGTCTGTTGTGGGTGTGGCTGTCGCTGCGCTGGAACCTGCTGCGCGCAAGGCGCCGCGGCGACGAGCAGCGGCAGGCACCGAACTGGCGCATCGTGGTGGCGACCTCGGTGGCCGGCGTGCGCGGGGCGATCACCCTGGCCGGCGTGCTGACCCTGCCCTTGTTCCTGCCCAGCGGCGATCCCTTCCCGGCGCGTGACCTGGTGATCTTCCTGGCGGCGGCGGTGATCCTGTTCTCGCTGGTGGGCGCCAGCGTGGCCTTGCCGCAGCTGTTGAAGGGCCTGCAGTTGCCGGCCGATTCCGGTGAGCGGAAAGAAGAGGACGTGGCGCGCAAGCTGGCATCGAAGGCTGCCCTTGCCGGGGTGGAACGGATGCGCCAGCAGCTGGTGCAGAACCAGACCACCGACAACGTGCAGCTGTACAACGACGCGGCATCGCGGGTGAGCCTGCTGTACCAGCGCAACCTTGAAAAAGAGCACGGCCCGGATGCCGATCCGGAAAAGGTGAGGCGGATGGAGCGCGGCTACCGCCAGTTGCGTGGCGCCGGGCTGACCGCCGAGCGCGAGGAGCTGTTCCGGCTGACCCGTCGCGGGGTGATCTCCGATGAGATCTCGCGCAAGCTGATCCGCAACCTGGACCTGCTGGAATCGCGGCAGCGGGAGTGAGGGCGGATGCCCTCACGGTAGCGCCGAGCCATGCCCGGCGGCGTTTGGCGCGGTGCCTGACACAGCCCGCCGAGCATGGCTCGGCGCTCCCGCAGGCCCGTCCAGCAGGCCTCAGGCCTGCGGCTTCAGGTCGAGGTAGCGCACTTCGACGCTGCCCTTGATCTTCAGCGTCATCGGGTTGCCGCGCCGGTCGCGCGCCTTGCCGGCCTGCACGCGGATCCAGCCTTCGCTGACCGAATATTCTTCGACATCGGTGCGTTCGACATCGTTGAAGCGCACGCCGACGCCGCGCTCCAGCGCCTGCGCATCGTGGTGGGGGCTGGCCGGGTTGATGGCCAGGTGGTCGGGAGGGGTATCGCTCATTTCAGCTTCACTGTGACGGCCACCAAGGCCGGCTTCATGGGGGGAAGGATACCTGTACGCGGCGCGCGACCCAACGCCGATGCTTCCGGCGGCGGCCGCCAGGCCTCAGAATGCGTGCCACAGCACCGTACCCGCAGGACCACGACCATGCCCGACAACAGCGATTATTTCGACTTCGAAGAAGACGCCCACGACTACGACGAGGACGATTTCGAGGCGCGTGCATGGAACCTGCTGGTGCTGATCAATCCCGGCGACGAGGAGCTGGCGCTGGCCCAGTTCAACCGCTGGCGCGAGCTGCTGGCCGAACAGGGCGAGCCGTTGGAGCCGGACAGCGACTGGATCCCGCCGCTGTTCACCGCGATCGGCTGGCAGAGCGGCTTCGAGGTGGAACGCGATGACCTGGAATCGCTGATGTCGGCGGTCAACGAGCTGTCGGCGCGCTTCAACCTGCAGGTGGACTGGGGCGGCGACCTGGACGACGAAGACTTCAGCATCGGGCTGGATGGCGTGCAGCTGATGTCCACCGCCTTCGACCGCCTGCGCGAGAACAATTACACGCTGTGGAGCGTGGATGCCGGCAGCGACGGCTTCACCGGCTGGATGGCGCTGACCCGCGACGACGACGCGATGCTGGCGCTGTGTTCGCTGCTGAACGTGGAAGTGCGGCTGGGCAGCGATCCGTTCTGACCGGACCGCACCCTTTGCCCGTTACCCGGGCTGGTACTGCGCGCGGGCGGTGGCGATCACCGCCTTGAGCCGCTCGCGGTCGGTATGCCGGGAAATCGCCTGTGCGCCGAGTGCGATCGCCTGCGCGCGCAGGGCCACGGTGACATCGTAGTGCGCGCCGCTGGACTTGTTCTGGAACGCCCGGCGCGGGATGCCGAGCTGCGCCGCCATGGCGTGCAGTTCGGGCAGGGTGTCGGCCATCAGGTGGGCCCAGCGCTGTCCGCGCCAGGCCTGCACTGCGTCGTCGACGTAGACCGTCACCGGGGTCCCGAGGCCCTTCAGGCCTTCGGCTTGTCGTCGGCTTCGGTTTCCGCTTCTGCGTCTGCCGGGGCCTCGATGGCTTCCGCGCCATCGGCATCGTCCTGCGCGGCCTCGCCTTCAGCGTCCTCTTCGCCATCCATGCCGTCGAACTCGGCGGCCAGCTGGTCCAGGTACGCGTCGGCGTCCAGTTCCTTTTCGGCGGCCATGACCTTGATCAGCTCGCCCAGGCCTTCGGAGTACTGCAGGTCGACCTTGCGGCCTTCCTTGCCCTGCACGTTGGCCAGGTGCTTGAGCATGGCCAGCATCGGCATCGGATCATCCGCATTGCCCATGGTCTGGCCGCCGATCGACAGCAGCCACTGGCGACCCTGCAGGCCGATCGCCGCGACCACCTGGCCCTCTTCGTTGGTCAGCACGGCGTGGTTCTGCACCTGCTGCTGGTCGCTCAGGCGGGCGAAGGCGCGCTTGGGCTGCTGCTTCTTGCGCTTGTCGCGCTTGGCTTTGGAAAGCTTGGACATGGTGGGAGCCTGCAAAAAGGGAAGGCCGCCATTGTAATGGCCCAGCGCAGGGCGCGCTTGGCGCTACGGCGACGCGTCGCCCAGCGCGGTCGGCGCCTGGGCGGCCTGCACGTCCGGATCGGCCACCGCGGCCGACAACGCCACCGTGGAGCCGGCCCCTGCGAGTGCAGACGCTTCGGCGTCCCGGGTCATCACCACGATGCTGATGCGGCGGTTGATCGGGTTGGCCGGGTTGGTCTTGTCGAACAGCACCGAAGCGGCCAGCCCGACCACGCGGGTGACCTTGGCCTCATCCAGTCCGCCGTCCACCAGCGCGCGGCGGGCTGCGTTCGCGCGGTCGGCGCTGAGTTCCCAGTTGCCGTAGCCGTGCTGGGTGCTGTACGCGGCGGTGTCGGTGTGGCCGGTCAGGCTGATCCGGTTCGGCACATGGTTCAGGTAGTTCGCCAGTTCGCGCAGGATGGTCTGCGTATACGGCTTCAGTGCCGCCCCGCCGAGGTCGAACATCGGCCGGTTCTGCTTGTCCACGATCTGCACCCGCAGCCCTTCCGGGGTCAGGTCGAGCAGCAGCTGGTCCTTGAACGGCTCCAGCGCCTGGCTCTTGCTGATCGCCTCGGTGAGTTCCTGCATCAACGCTTCCAGCTGTTTCTTTTCCTGCTCGCGCGAGTCGGGGTCGACCGCCTTGGGGATGCTTTCCTGCTGGTTCTGGAAGGGATCATTGCTGCTGCCGCGGCTGACATCGGCCGCGCCACCCAGCTTGATCATCGACGTGCTGGCGCCACCCGGTCCGGCCATGCCGGGTGCGGGTGTACTGCTCGTGCCCGACAACGGGCTGGGATTGCGGAAGTATTCGGAAATCGCGCCGCGCTCGGGCTTGCTGGTGGACGCCACCAGCCACAGCACCAGGAAGAAGGCCATCATGGCGGTGACGAAGTCGGCGTAGGCCACCTTCCACGAGCCGCCATGGTGGGCGGCGTGGCCCTTCTTCTTGACCCGGCGGACGATGACGGTGGGCTTGGTCTCGCTCATGGCTTACTTGACCGTCTTGAGGTGCTGCTCGAATTCGGAGAACGCCGGCCGCACATCGGAGGGCAGCGTCTTGCGGGCGAATTCCAGCGCGATCTTCGGGTTGTAGCCACGCAGGCAGGCCAGCAGGGCGGTCTTCACCGACTCGTAGATGCGGCTGTCCTGCTCGGCGCGTGCTTCCATCGCCGCGGCCATCGGGCCGACGAAGCCATAGCCCAGCAGGATGCCCAGGAACGTGCCGACCAGCGCGCCGGCCACGTGCGCGCCGACTTCTTCGATCGGGCCGCCGATCGAGCCCATGGTGATCACGATGCCCAGCACGGCCGCCACGATGCCGAAGCCGGGCAGGCCGTCGGCCACCTTGGTGATGACCTGCGACGGCGCCAACGCTTCGGCATGGTGCTTGTCCAGCTCCAGCTCCAGCAGCGGTTCCAGTTCGTGCGGTTCGATGTTGCTGCCGATCATCAGGCGCAGGCAATCAGTGATGAAATCGACCAGGTGATGGTCGGCCTGGACCTTGGGGTAGTGGGCGAAAATGGGACTTTCGCCGGGCTTTTCGACATGCTCTTCCAGCGACATGAAGCCTTCGCGGCGGGCTTTGTTGAGCAGTTCGTAGACCAGGCTGAGGACATCGAGGTAGTCCTGCTGCTTGTAGCGCGGGCCTTTGAACACGGCCACGCTGGCCTTCAGGGTCTGTTTGACGGTCTTTGCCGGGGTGCCGACCAGGAAGGCGCCCACCGCCGCACCGCCGATGATCACCAGCTCGTACGGCTGCCAGAGCGCGCCGAGTCGTCCGTGGGCGCCGAGATAACCGCCGAGCACGCTGGCGATGACGACGAGAAAGCCGATGAGGATGAGCATGGACGCGACGCAGGGAGAGGGGGTATCTCCCTAACGGCGCGTTCACGGGATTTCTGAAGAGGCAATGTGTGAAATCCGTCGGCTGGTCCGCCGACGCGGATCAGCCCGCAGGTTCGGCTTCCGCGCCGCCCCGCTGCAGCGGATCGTCGTAGGACGCGCCGTTCTCGGTGAACGAAAGTGAGACGGAGTTCAGGCAGTGGCGCTCGAAGGTGGGCGGCGGGCCGTCCGGGAAGACATGGCCGAGGTGGCTGCCACAGCGGGCGCAGGTGATCTCGGTGCGGATCATGCCGTGGCTGGTGTCGCGGATCTCGCGCACGTGTTCGGGGGCGAACGGGGCGAAGAAGCTGGGCCAACCGGTACCCGAATCAAACTTGGTGCTGGAGCGGAACAGCGGCAGGGCACACAGCCGGCAGCAGTAGACGCCATCGCGTTTGTTGTCGAGGAACACGCCGCAGAACGGCGCTTCGGTGCCGTGCTGGAGCAGCACCCGGGCTTCGTCGGGGCTGAGCGAGGATTCCAGTGCCTGGCGCTGCGCGTCGGTCGGGGGCGTGAGGTCGAAGGCGCTCATGCGGTATCTCCTGGGGGATGCCTGCGGAGATGGGGGCAGGGCGGCGGGCATGCAAGCATGACATCGCGTTCATGGCCGGCACACGGCGGTCGGTGCACGCTGCGCTGAACTACTGCCGGGGGCTGCCATGAAGCGTTCATTGATCCTGTTGTCTGCATTGCTGGTGCCGGCGTTTGCCTCGGCCCAGTTGGCGGCGCCGTCCAGTCCGACGGCGACCCGCAGTGCGACCACGGTGCGTCCGCCGCCGCCGCCGGCGCCACAGCCGCCGCGCGTGGTGCAGCCGGCGCCGCCGTCCCCGGTGCAGGCCCCGCGGCCGATCGCCAGCCCACCGCCGGCGGCGGGGCCGATCCGCAGCACGGGGCCGGCGCAGGTGGTGGCGCCGCCGGCGAGCACGGCGCCGGCGAAGGTGTATGACCGCGATGGGCGGATCATTCCGGGGGTGAAGCCGGCGGGGCCGAACCGGGTGTTCGATTCGCGCACGGGGCGGTATCACGACAGCGTGCCGCAGGGTGCTGACTCGCGGGTCAAGCCGTAGGGTGGGGTTTGTTTGTTTGCCGGGCTGCGCCCGGCACCTGCCTGAGTGCAAAAGCGAACGTCAAGAGCTGCAGGGCTGTGTGTTGGCGGGGCGGGGCGGGGTGGGTTCGTGGGAATCGCCGCAA
>NZ_JBDJNU010000076.1:0-7266 GCF_039674585.1 Stenotrophomonas lacuserhaii
GTGCAGGACCGTCTTTTCGCATGGATGCGAAAAGCGAGCCCCCATGGACGGGTTCACGGCGTGTCCTGCACAGCCACCCCGCCCCGCCAACGCAACAGCCCTGCAGGGTTTTGCCTTTGCTTCAAAGCGGGCCGCCGGGCTGCAAGCCCAGCATCCACCACCCCTCAGTAACGCGGCCGGCCGTCTTCCAGTACCTGGCGCAGGAACGGCACGGTGATCCGCCGCTTGGCCGCCAGCGATTCGCGGTCCAGCCAGTCCATCAGCGTGATCAGCCCGCCCAGCTCACGCCCGGAGTGCGACAGCAACCATTCGATGGAGGCCTCGTCGATGGCCAGGCCACGGCGCAACGCGCGGTCGCGCAGCACCGCCGCCCGCCCCTCTTCGTCCAGCGCCTGCAACACCACGCGCACGCACTGGCCCAAGCGCGAACGCAGGTCCGGCAACACCAGCCCCAGCTCGGCCGGCGAGGCCTGCGCCGTATACATCACCGCCGTACCGGCCGCACGCGCGCGGTTGTGGAAATCAAACAGCGCCGTTTCGTCCTCGCGCCCACCGGCCACCGCGTCCAGCCCATCCAGCACCACCAGGTCGCGCTGCTCCAGCCCTTCCAGCACCGCACGCACCCGGCCCACCACCGCACTCAGCGGCACGTAGGTCGGCGTGCGCCCGGCCTGTTCGGCGTTGGAACACATCGCCAGCGCCTGGTGGGTCTTGCCGGTGCCGGCCGCGCCTTCCAGATACACCCAGTCCCTGCTGGCACCCACCGCGATCGCGCGCAGCTGCGCCAGCGCACCGTCCGGTGCGCCGATGAAGGTCTCCAGTCGCTCGTCCTGCGGGTAATGCAGGGCCAGCGGCAGCTGCGGTACGGCGCTCACTTCGGTTCCGGGCCCTTCGGTGCGCCATCGACGATGATGACCGGCTTGTCGATGTAGGAATCAAGCACGATGGACGGCTTCTCGCCGGCATACAGCTCGCTTTCGCGGTAGCGCTGGTGGGCATAGCGCAGCAGCACGTTGCTGACCGCCGCCACCGGCAACGCCAGCAGCATGCCGAGGAAACCGAACAGCTGGCCACCGGCCATCACCGCGAAGATCACCGCCACCGGATGCAGGCCGATCTTGTCGCCGACGATGCGCGGGGTCAGCACGTAGCTTTCCAGCAGCTGGCCCACGGTGAACACCACGCCGACCAGCAGCAGCAGCTTCAGGTCGAAGCCCTGCGACTGCACCAGGGCGGCGATCACCGCCATCAGGATCCCGGTGGTGGCGCCCAGGTAGGGAATGAAACTGATCAGCCCGGCGATGATGCCGATCAACAGGCCCAGGTTCAGGCCGACCATCGTCAGGCCACCGGCGTAGATCACACCCAGTGCGATCATCACCAGGAACTGGCCACGGATGAACGCGCCCAGCACATCGTTGGATTCGCGCGCCAACTGGGTGATGGTGCCCACGTGGTTGCGCGGGATGACCGAGCGTACGCGCTCGACCAGCAGGTCCCAGTCACGCAGGAAATAGAACGCCAGGATCGGCAGCAGCAGCAGGTTGACCACCCAGGTCACCATCGCGAAGCCGGAACGCTGCACATAGCCGAAGAACTGCTTGGCCACGCCCCCGGCCTGCTGCCAGTGGCTGCGGATGTACTCCATCACCCGGTCCGAATCCAGCCACTGCATCACTTCCAGGCCGGTCTTCTGTTCGAACCAGGGGATGCCCTTTTCCATCAGCCAGGCCTGGGCCTGCGGCGCGGAAGCGATCAAGGTGCTGATCTGGCGCTCGATCATCGGCAC
The DNA here is from genome assembly GCF_039674585.1 of Stenotrophomonas lacuserhaii. Classification (GTDB taxonomy): domain Bacteria; phylum Pseudomonadota; class Gammaproteobacteria; order Xanthomonadales; family Xanthomonadaceae; genus Stenotrophomonas; species Stenotrophomonas pennii_A. Next base: position 1,790 of record NZ_JBDJNU010000076.1, read on the forward strand.
CAGGATCAACAGCAGCGCGGTGATCACCAGCACCATCGCCACGAACACCAGGATCACGCCGGTATTGCGCGAACGCCCGGTCGCCTCGATCCGGTCCACCAGCGGATCGCCCAGCCAGGCCAGCGCCAGCGCCAGCACGAACGGGGTCAGGATGGGCGCCAGCAGCCAGACCACCCAGCCGATCAGCAGCGCGACCGCGACGAACTTCACGCGGCGCAGGAACAGGGCGATTTCCGCCTCCGGGGTGTGGATCATCGCAGGCGATACTCGTTGCTGGCCGGGGCCGGATTCTGTTCGTCACCGTCCAGGGTGATCGCCACCGGGGCGACCGGCACCAGCACGCCGTCCTCGCCCAGCATGCGGTTCAACCCGGCAAGTCCGGTGGTCATTTCAAGGCTCAGTTCCAGCCGGTTGCCCACCGCGCGCAGCGGGATGATGTTGCGCACCACCGGCACCTCGCGCAGGCCGGCGGCCAGCCGCATGTAGTCGTCGGCGCTGTCGATCCCGGTCACCACGACGCGGTAGGTCCCGGCCTGGCCGGTTGCCGCGCCGGGCTTGGCATAACGGCGCACCAGCGCGTCGGCCGCGCCGTCGGCACCGCCGGCCATCGCGCGCATGGCGTTGGCATCCTTGGTGGTCCATTTGTTCAGTTCGCGGCCGTTGTCAACGAACACCCAGTCCGCCGTCCAGCCGCCATCCGCGCGCGACAGCTTGCCGATCAGCTGCATCGGCGGGGCGTAACGGGCCGACGCCCGCGCCACCGCGGCGGTGTCCTGGCGCCAGATCGCACCCACCAGCGCCTGTTCGGCGGTGCTGCCGGTCGGCAGGCCCAGCTTGAAGCCGCGTTCCACCGCGCGCGCCAGTACCGGGCGCACCGCGTTGGCCTGCTGCACGGTTACCAACCGCGGGCCGCTGCCATCGTCGATGGCCAGCCACAGCACCGGCTTCGGGCGCGGCTGCGGCCACACCGGCAGGCCCAGCGCGGCGACCATCGCATCCACGTCGTCTTCGCGGAAACGGGCGACCAGCAGGGTGCGGAAGTTCGGCGCACCACTGGCGCTGGTGCTCTGGTCCTGCTTGTAGTCGTAGCTCTGCACGTAATCCTTGGCATTGCGCAGGGCCTGCACCACGCCCGGGCGGGCGGTGATGTTGCGGTCGCCCGACAGCTTGCCCAGCACTTCGGCCAGCGCGCGCGACAAGCCGCCGTTGCGATCACCGTCGCTTTGGCCCCGGACCGGGACCTCGGCCTCGTAGGCGCCGCTGGCGGTGGCCACTTCCCCTTCGGTGCGCAGGCCGCTCTGGGCCAGGGCGGCAAAGGGCAGGCACGCCGCGAAGAGCATGATGAGGAACGTGGTCCTGAGGGGGCTGCGGGGCATCTGGACTTCCATTGGCTCGACGTATCCGGGGAGATTGTTGCCCGAATAGGGTCTTTGCGCCAACGTGGCCTGTTAAAATCGCCGTCTCACCCTTGCCAGCGCCGACGCCCGTGACCAACAGCCCGTCCTCCGCCCCTACGCCCCTCACCTACCGTGACGCGGGTGTCGACATCGATGCCGGCAACGAACTGGTCGAGCGCATCAAGCCGCTGGTCAAGCGCAGCTTCCGCCCTGAAGTGATGGGCGGACTGGGCGGGTTCGGTGCCCTGTTCGACCTGTCCAACAAGTACCGCGAGCCGGTGCTGGTGTCCGGTACCGACGGCGTCGGCACCAAGCTGAAGCTGGCCCAGCAGCTGGGCCGCCACGACACCATCGGCATCGACCTGGTCGCCATGTGCGTGAACGACGTGCTGGTCCAGGGCGCCGAGCCGCTGTTCTTCCTGGATTATTTCGCCACCGGCAAGCTGGACATCGACACCGCCGCGGCGGTCGTGGGCGGCATCGCCAACGGCTGCGCCGAAGCGGGCTGCGCGCTGATCGGCGGCGAGACCGCTGAAATGCCCGACATGTATGCCCCGGGCGAGTACGACCTGGCCGGCTTCACCGTGGCCGGCGTGGAAAAGAGCGAACTGAAGGATGGCGCCAGCGTTGCCGAAGGCGACGTGCTGATCGGCATCGCCTCCTCCGGCCCGCATTCGAACGGCTATTCGCTGGTGCGCCGCATCTACGACCGCGCTGGGCAGCCGGCCGACCTGGTGCTGGACGACGGCGTGAAGCTGGTCGATGCGCTGATGGCGCCGACCCGCCTGTACGTGAAGCCGATCCTGGCCCTGCTCAAGACCCACGGTGAGGCAATCCACGGCATGGCCCACGTCACCGGCGGTGGCCTGACGGAAAACATCATCCGCGTGGTGCCCGACGGCCTGGGCCTGGACATCGACGCCCGCAGCTGGCCCCTGCCGCCGGTGTTCCAGTGGCTGCAGCGCGAAGGCGCGGTGGCCGATGCCGAAATGTGGCGCACCTTCAACTGCGGCATCGGCTTCGTGCTGATCGTCGCCGCCGACCAGGTCGCCGCCGTGGCCGAGGCCGCCGGCGCACAGGGCCTGCAGCACTGGACCATCGGCAAGGTCGTGCCGGCCGTGGAAGGCGCCGAGCGCGTCCACATCGGCTGATCCCCGGTTCCCGCGCCGGTAGCGCCGAGCCATGCCCGGCGAGCGCAGCGGGAGCGTCCAGACATTCCGCCGAGCATGGCTCGGCGCTACCGAAGCCGGGTGTTACCCGGCGCCTGCAAGGCCATCAACGAGACCACCATGTCCGCCACGCCTCCCCCCCTGCACGCCCCGCGTGGCTGGACGTCGATGCAGGTCGATTCCCACCTGCATACGCTGAAGATCCTGTTCTATGTGCTGGGGGGTTTCGAACTCCTCCTCGCCGCTTTCCTGCTGCTGGTCACCCTCGCCGGCTATGTCAGCGAGCCGCCCGGCAGTGGTCCGGACGCGGCCCCGTGGCTGCTGTTCATCGTGATGGGCATCGCTTCGGCGGTGTACGTCGTGCTGGGCGGATTGAGCCTCCAGGCCGCGCGCTGCCTGGGCGCGCGTCGCCGGCATCGGCTGTGCCTGGTCGTGGCGGGGCTGGCCTGCCTGACCGGTGCGCTGGGCGTGGCGCTGACCGTCTACGCGCTGTGGGCGCTGCTGCGCCCGGAAGTGGTCGCCAGCTTCTCCGACGGCGCGCCCAAGGTCGCGGCGTGATCCGCCCGGCCCGCATCGCGGTGCTGGCCTCCGGCCGCGGCAGCAACCTGCAGGCGATCCTGGATGCGGTCACCCAGGGCCAGCTGCAGGCCGAAGTGGTGGGTGTGTTTTCTGATCGTCCCGAAGCGCCGGCATTGCAGCGCGTGCCGGCTGCGCAGCGCTGGGCGGCCGCGCCGCGTGACTTCGCCGACCGGGCCGCTTACGAAGCCGCGTTGGGTGACGCCGTTGCCGCCAGCGCGCCGGACTGGATCGTCTGCGCCGGCTACATGCGCATCCTCGGCGCCGATTTCGTGGCCCGTTTCGACGGCAAGCTGGTCAACATCCACCCCTCGCTGCTGCCCCTGTACAAGGGCCTGCACACGCATGCGCGGGCGTTGGAAGCCGGTGATACGCAGCACGGGGCCAGCGTCCACTTCGTGGTGCCGGAGCTGGATGCGGGCACCGTCCTGGCCCAGGCGCGCGTTGACGTACTCCCCGGTGATTCCCCGGAAACACTGGCCGCCCGCGTGTTGGAGGTGGAGCACCCGCTGCTGATAGCGAGCCTGCAGCTGCTGGCCAGCGGCCGCGTAACTGAACAGAACGCTCAGCTCCAGCTCGACGGTCACCCCCTTTTCAGCCCGCTGGTCCTAGATTCGGCGCGCATGCTGCAACCTGCCTGAGTTGCTGAACACGCGCCGCTGACCCGGGCGCTGGCATGCTTCCCTTCTCTTTCGTTGCTGGCTGGTATGAAGAACACGACGCTGCTCCGTCCCGCGCTGTTGCTGTCCGCCCTGTTCTGCCTGGCGGCGCTGCCTTCGGCTGCGCAGCAGGCGCCGCAGCCCGCACCGGCCGAGGCGGCGCCAACGGTTCCGGCGCTGCCCGCGCTGGCCTGGGAACCGCCCGCGCTGGAACCGTTCACCGCCACCTACCAGGCCTTCTACAAGGGCAAGGAAGCAGGCGATGCCACCATGCGCGTCACCCATGCCGGTGGCACGCAGTGGCGCGTGGACATGCAGGTGGTCGGACGCCGTGGCTTCGCCAGCGTGCTGGGCCTGAACCTGGAACAGAGCACCGTGTTCGAGAACCACGGCGGCCAGTACGTGCCGTTGAGCCAGAGCACGGTGCGCAAGGGCCTGTTCCTCGGCAAGAAAGTCATCGGCACCTATGACTGGCAGGCCGGCACGGCGCGCTGGACGGGCGACCTGAAAAAAGAACGCACCCAGCCGATCCCGCTGCAGGCTGGTGACCAGAGCGCGCTGCTGTTGAACCTGGCGATCATGCGCGACGCCCGCCCCGGCAGCGCGATGCATTACCGCTACGTCGACGTGGGCCGCGTGCGCCAGCACGATTACCAGTCCGCCAGCGCCACCGAAAGCGTGCAGGTGGGCGACCTGTCCTACGACGCGCTGCGCGTGGCGCGCACCAACGGTGGCAACGACGAAACCATCCTGTGGATCGCCAACGGCGTACCGACGCCGGTGCGTATCCTGCAACGCAAAGATGGCCAGGACTACATCGACCTGCGCCTCATCGAATACCAAGGAGTCTGAGCATGACCACGTTCCAACGTCCGCTGACCTGGATCGCCGCTGCCGCCCTGTCGGTAGCCAGCCTGCCCGCGATGGCACTGCAGCCGTTCAAGGCCGATTACCTTGCCAGTTACATGGGCATGCAGGCCAACGGCACGATGACCCTGGCCAGCGAAGGCACCGGCAAGTGGCGTTACAGCCTGAAGGTGAAGAACCAGCTGGCCGACCTGAGCCAGAGCACCGTGTTCGAGGAAGCCAACGGCCGCCTGCGCCCGCTGAGCAGCCAGGACAGCTCGGTGCTGCTGGTGAAGAAGCGCAACGTGCAGGCCACGTACAACTGGACCAGCAACCAGGCCACCTGGACTGGTGACATCAAGCCGGACCGCGCCGGTCCGGTGGCGCTCAGGCCCGGTGACATGGATGCGCTGCTGATCAACCTGGCGATCGCGCGCGACCTCGCTGCCGGCAAGCCGCTGACCTACCGCATGGTGGACGAAGGCCGGATCAAGCCGATGACCTACCGCGTGGTCGGCAAGGAAGCGGTGACCGTGGCCGGCAAGAGCTACGAAGCGACCAAGGTGTCGCGCGTGGATGGCAACAAGGAACTGATCGCGTGGATCGTGCCGGAGTTCCCGGTGCCGGCGCGCCTGTTGCAGCGCGAAAGCGGCAAGGACGCGCTGGACCTGACCATCAAGGGCTTGAACTGACGTATCGGTGGTGACGGCCGCGGGCCGTCATGGGCGGGGTTGTCGGCCAGCGGCCGGCACACCCCGGCGGGTGTTGTCGGCCCTCCGCCGGCACCCACCCAAAGCCGTATGCGGCCGGGAACACCGGGCGGCCGTCCC
>NZ_JBDJNU010000077.1:2500-5539 GCF_039674585.1 Stenotrophomonas lacuserhaii
CTTGCGGGTATCCTGCAGTGAATACATAGCTGCTGGAAGCGAACCTGGTGAACTGAAATATCTAAGTAACCAGAGGAAAAGAAATCAACCGAGATTCCGTAAGTAGCGACGAGCGAACGCGGACTAGCCCTTAAGCTGATTTGGTTCTAGGAAAACAGTCTGGAAAGACTGGCCATAGAAGGTGATAGCCCTGTATCTGAAAGGGCCATTTCAGTGAAGACGAGTAGGGCGGGGCACGTGAAACCCTGTCTGAACATGGGGGGACCATCCTCCAAGGCTAAATACTACTGACCGACCGATAGTGAACCAGTACCGTGAGGGAAAGGCGAAAAGAACCCCGGAGAGGGGAGTGAAATAGATCCTGAAACCGTGTGCGTACAAGCAGTAGGAGCTCCGCAAGGAGTGACTGCGTACCTTTTGTATAATGGGTCAGCGACTTACTGTTCGTGGCAAGCTTAACCGTATAGGGGAGGCGAAGGGAAACCGAGTCTGATAAGGGCGCATAGTCGCGGGCAGTAGACCCGAAACCGGGTGATCTAGTCATGGCCAGGGTGAAGGTGCCGTAACAGGTACTGGAGGCCCGAACCCACGTCTGTTGCAAAAGACGGGGATGAGCTGTGATTAGGAGTGAAAAGCTAATCGAACCCGGAGATAGCTGGTTCTCCTCGAAAGCTATTTAGGTAGCGCCTCATATGTATCCTCTCGGGGGTAGAGCACTGTTATGGCTAGGGGGTCATCGCGACTTACCAAACCATTGCAAACTCCGAATACCGAGACGGACTGTATGGGAGACACACGGCGGGTGCTAACGTCCGTCGTGAAAAGGGAAACAACCCAGACCCACAGCTAAGGTCCCAAATTCACTGCTAAGTGGAAAACCATGTGGAAAGGCACAGACAGCCAGGAGGTTGGCTTAGAAGCAGCCACCCTTTAAAGAAAGCGTAATAGCTCACTGGTCGAGTCGGTCTGCGGGGAAGATTTAACGGGGCTAAGCAGTGAACCGAAGCTTGGGGTGTGCATATTTATATGTACGCGGTAGAGGAGCGTTCCGTAAGCCGTTGAAGGTGGATTGAGAAGTCTGCTGGAGGTATCGGAAGTGCGAATGCTGACATGAGTAACGATAATGCGGGTGAAAAACCCGCACGCCGAAAGCCCAAGGTTTCCTTGCGCAACGTTAATCGGCGCAGGGTGAGTCGGCCCCTAAGGCGAGGACGAAAGTCGTAGTCGATGGGAAGCAGGTTAATATTCCTGCACCTCGCGTAAGTGCGATGGAGGGACGGAGAAGGTTAGGCGTACCAGGCGTTGGTTGTCCTGGGGAAAGGCGGTAGGTTTGGATCTTTGGCAAATCCGGGATCCTCTAAGACCGAGCACCGAGACGAGCCTTCAAGGCGAAGTCGCTGATACCACGCTTCCAGGAAAAGCTCCTAAGCTTCAGCTTACGCAGACCGTACCGTAAACCGACACAGGTGGGTAGGATGAGAATTCTCAGGCGCTTGAGAGAACTCGGGTGAAGGAACTAGGCAACATGGCACCGTAACTTCGGGAGAAGGTGCACCCTTTTTGGTGGCTCATGCGAGCTATAGCTGAAGAGGGTCGCAGTAACCAGGCCGCTGCGACTGTTTATCAAAAACACAGCACTCTGCAAACACGAAAGTGGACGTATAGGGTGTGACGCCTGCCCGGTGCTGGAAGGTTAATTGATGGGGTCAGCCGCAAGGCGAAGCTCTTGATCGAAGCCCCAGTAAACGGCGGCCGTAACTATAACGGTCCTAAGGTAGCGAAATTCCTTGTCGGGTAAGTTCCGACCTGCACGAATGGCGTAACGACAGCGGCGCTGTCTCCACCCGAGACTCAGTGAAATTGAAATCGCTGTGAAGATGCAGCGTTCCCGTGGCAAGACGGAAAGACCCCGTGAACCTTTACTATAGCTTTACACTGAACGTTGAGTTCGTCTGTGTAGGATAGGTGGGAGGCTATGAAACTGTGGCGCTAGCTGCAGTGGAGCCAACCTTGAAATACCACCCTGTCGTGCTTGACGTTCTAACCTAGGTCCATAATCTGGATCGGGGACCGTGTATGGTGGGTAGTTTGACTGGGGCGGTCTCCTCCTAAAGAGTAACGGAGGAGCTCGAAGGTACGCTCAGCGCGGTCGGACATCGCGCACTGTGTGCAAAGGCATAAGCGTGCTTGACTGCAAGATCGACGGATCAAGCAGGTAGGAAACTAGGACTTAGTGATCCGGTGGTTCTGTATGGAAGGGCCATCGCTCAACGGATAAAAGGTACTCCGGGGATAACAGGCTGATACCGCCCAAGAGTTCATATCGACGGCGGTGTTTGGCACCTCGATGTCGGCTCATCACATCCTGGGGCTGTAGTCGGTCCCAAGGGTATGGCTGTTCGCCATTTAAAGTGGTACGCGAGCTGGGTTCAGAACGTCGTGAGACAGTTCGGTCCCTATCTGCCATGGGCGTTGGAGATTTGAGAGGGGCTGCTCCTAGTACGAGAGGACCGGAGTGGACGAACCTCTGGTGTTCCGGTTGTCACGCCAGTGGCATTGCCGGGTAGCTATGTTCGGAAGCGATAACCGCTGAAAGCATCTAAGCGGGAAGCGCGCCTCAAGATGAGATCTCCCGGGGCACAAGCCCCCTGAAGGAACCATATAGACTATGTGGTTGATAGGTCAGGTGTGTAAGTACAGCAATGTATTGAGCTAACTGATACTAATGATCCGTGCGGCTTGACCATATAACCTCAAGTTGCCTTGGCCGACATGACATGTCGATAGATCCAAGTGCACGCTACGTCACAAGACCAAACGAGAGGCAGGCGCCCAGGCGCGTCTCTTTGTAAAGCCGGCACATCCGTGCCCGCTCCCTGCAAAGACACGTCCTGCGGCGACACTCCAAAAGCCTCCCTGGTGAAATTAGCGCTGTGGAACCACCCGATCCCATCCCGAACTCGGAAGTGAAACGCAGCTGCGCCGATGGTAGTGTGGCTCAAGCCATGCGAGAGTAGGTCATCGCCAGGGTTTATACCC
>NZ_JBDJNU010000078.1:0-5351 GCF_039674585.1 Stenotrophomonas lacuserhaii
TGGCTGTGCAGGACCGTCTTTTCGCATGGATGCGAAAAGCGAGCCTACACGGACGTACTTGCGGCGTGTCCTGCACAGCCACCCCGCCCCGCCAACACACAGCCTGCAGCTTTTGACGTTGACGTTGACGTTGACGTTGACGTTGATGTTCTTACAGGTGACGCAGATCCTGCCGCAGGGTCGCCACGCAGCGGCGACTTACCTCCAACGGCTGCTTGCCGTGCCGCAATACCGCCTGCACCTGCCCGGCCGTGCCGCGGCGCAGTTCGATCAGCTCGTGGCGGGCCACCAGGCAGTTGCGGTGGATGCGCACGAAACGCGCAGCGAACTCTTCTTCCAGCGACTTCAGCGATTCCTCTATCAGGTCTTCGCCGCGTGCATGGTGCACCACCACGTACTTTTCCTCGGCCTGCAGATAGTGGATGTCTTCCACCGGAATCAACCGCAGGCCGCCACGCAGGCGCGCGCACAACACGGTGCGCGCACGGCCATCGCCGTTGCCCTGCGCGTCGCCCCGCCCCGCCAGGAAAACGCGTGCGCGCTCGATCGCCGTCGCCAGCCGCTCCGGCCGCACCGGCTTCATCAGGTAGTCGATCGCCGCCGCTTCAAAGGCCGACAGCGCATGCGCATCGTAGGCCGTGCAGAACACCACCGCCGGGCGCGGTTCGAAGGTCGCAAGATGCCGCGCGGTCTCCAGCCCATCCAGCCCGGGCATGGCGATATCCAGCAGCACCAGGTCCGGCTGCAGTTCCGCACAGGCGTGCAGCGCCTGCTCGCCATTGGCCGCTTCGGCGACCACCGAGACATCGGGGAGATCGGCCAGCAGCGACTGCAGGCGCTCACGCGCCAGCGGTTCGTCATCTGCGATCACTACCCTCACGGCGCGCTCCCCTCATCGAACCGGTATGGCGATGCGGCATTCATAGTAGCCCCCGCTCCAGCCTGCCGTCATCCGCGCGGCCGGACCGAAGCGCCAGGCCAGCCGGTGGGCGATGTTGTGCAGGGCGTGCCCGGTGCCGCGTGACAGCGACAAGGCCGGTGCGCTGGGGTCCGGTGCCGGATTGCGGATCAGGATCTGCAGCACGCCATCCACGCAGGCCAGCTCCAGTTCGATCAGGCCCCCTTCGGGCAATCGCGATATGCCGTGCAGCACCGCGTTTTCGACCAGCGGCTGCAGCACCAGGCGCGGCATCGGCTGCTGCCAGGGCAGTTCGGCAGGTCGCTGCCAGCGCACCTGCAGACGTTCGCCCAGCCGCAGCGATTCGATGGACAGGTAACGCTCGGCCAGTTCGCATTCTTCATGCAGCGTCGAATCGCCTTCGCCTGCACCCAACGCAGCGCGGAACAGGTCGGACAGGTCGAGCACCGCGCGTTCGGCCACCACCGCATCGCGCCGTACCAGGCTGGCGATGAGGTTCATGCTGTTGAACAGGAAGTGTGGGCGGATGCGCGCCTGCAGGGCATCGGCTTCGGCGCGTGCCTGTGCCTGCACCTGCGCCGCCCAGCGATCACTGACATAGAAGTAGCGCAGCGCCACCGCGCTGATCAGTGCGGTGGTGGCCGCACTGCCCAGGGTGAACCGCCAGAAGCCGATGCCGTTGGCGAAGTCATCACCGAGTGCCGCATACAGGGCATGGATGATGCCCGCGCCGATGACCGCGATCACCGCGGTCAGGGCAATGGCCGCCACCGATCCCGGTAGCGCAGGCAGGGTCGAAAGCGGCTTGCGCAGCCCACACAGCGCCACGGTGACCGCCACCGCCAGCCACAATGCGAATCCACTCGCCGACAGCAACCGGCCCACGCTCCAGTGGCGTCCATCGTCAGGCGCCAGCGCCAGCACCACCACCACCAGCAACGCCAGCCCGCACATCGCGGCCAGCCGCGGCAGCCGGCACAGCTCGGGCATCCAGGGCGTGGCGGCCGGGGTGCTCATGCGTCAGCCAGCCTGCAGGCGGGTCTGCAGCCAGTCAGCAAGTGCGCTGATCTCTTCGCCACACACCTGGTGGGCCATCGGATAGGACTGCCACTGCACCTCCACGCCCAGCGTGCGCAGCGTGGCGGCGGTGTGTTCGGCCACCTGCAGCGGAATCACCGGATCCTGCGTGCCGTGCGCCATGAACACCGGCACCTGCACGGCGCCATCGATGCGCGCGGCGGTTTCGGCTTCGGGCAGGTAGGTGGACAGGGCGATCAGCCCGGCCAGCGGTGCGGTACGTTGCAGGGCAGCGGTCAGGATCACCGCCCCGCCCTGCGAGAAGCCCGCCAGGAAGATGCGCTCGGCCGGGATGCCACGGTCGATCTCGCGCTGGATCAGCGCATCGAGCTCAACCACCGAGGCACGCACACCGTCCATGTCCGCGCGCGAACGGAAGTCCATGCCGACGATGTCGTACCAGCCACGCATCGGCACGCCGTTGTTGATGGTGATCGGACGCACCGGTGCATGCGGGAACACGAAGCGCAGCGCCGGCCAGCCCGGACGCACCAGCTCGGGCACGATCGGGGCGAAGTCGTTGCCGTCCGCGCCCAGTCCATGCAGCCAGATGACTGCCCATTGCGGCGATGCGCCGGTTTCCTGTTCCACCGTCTGCAGCATGTTGCGGCTCCTCGTTATCCAGGCCGCATTATGCGCGACTCAGTACAGCGGCGGCTTCGACAGCGCTTCGCGACGCAGCTGCGCGGCACGCACCAGCACGTCCGGCGGGTCGCGTTCTTCGGGGATATCCATCAGCTTCAACCGGCGCAGCCAGCTGCCCGGACCGCGCGAAGAGGTCAGCGCCACCACCGGGATGGACAGCATCATGCCGATCACCACCGGGGCCATCCAGGCCGCCAGCGCAGGCGAAACCGCCCAGGCCAGCACGCCCATGAAGGCGCCGAACAGGCTCAGGCCACCGTAGGCCTTGACCAGCGCGAACCAGTCCACGCGGCCATCGTCGCGCTGCTGGGCATCCCAGCCCGAATCCTTGCCGGCCAGCACTTCGGCCACGCCGCGCGACTGCACGTACATCACCACCGGGGCCATCAGCGCGGCCAACACGGTTTCCAGCAGCATGGCGATGAACATCCGCACCGCCCCGCCACACCCGCGACGGCAGGCCGGTTCCAGCAGGGTGGCCAGGTAGCCGAGGATCTTCGGCATCAGCAGCACGCCCATGGTCACCGCGAACAGCCGCACCACGTGGGTTTCGTCCTGGGTGCGCCAGTAGACACTGGGCGAAAGGTGCAGCACGCCGTTGAGGTCGATGCCTTCCTGGAACAGCGGGATGGCAATGCCGATCAGCATCAGCATCGCCCACATCGGGGCGGTGAAGTAATGGCCGATGCCGATCAGCATGTGCACCCGGCTGATCCAGTGCAGGCCGCGGCTGCCGACGATCTTGCCGTGCTGCAGGTTGCCCTGGCACCAGCGGCGGTCGCGCACCATCATGTCGGTCAGCGTCGGCGGGCCTTCTTCGTAGCTGCCTTTCAGATACGGCACCATGTGCGCGGCCCAGCCACCGCGACGCATCAGCGCGGCTTCGACGAAGTCATGGCTGAGCACGTGGCCGCCGAACGGCTCGTGCCCGGGCAGCGCAGGCAGGCCCGCGTTTTCGGCGAAGGCCACGGTGCGGATGATCGCGTTGTGGCCCCAGTAATTGCTTTCCGCACCGTGCCACCAGGCCACGCCGCGGGCGATCACCGGCCCGTACACGCGGCCGCCGAACTGCTGCATGCGCGAGAACAGCGTGCGGCCGCCGACCACCACCGGCAGGGTCTGGATGATGCCCACGTCCGGGTTGTGTTCCATGCCGGCGGCGAGCCGGACGATGGTGTCACCCGTCATCAGGCTGTCGGCATCCAGGATCAGCATCTGGGGGTAGTCGCCGCCGAAACGGCGCACCCAGTCGGCGATGTTGCCCGCCTTGCGCCCGCCGTTGTCGGCGCGACGGCGGTAGAACAGATGATCATGTGCGTCCAGGGTCTGGCGCAGTTCGCAGAACACCTGTTCTTCGGCGCGGGAAATGTCTTCGCGGCGCGTATCGCTGAGCACGAAGAAATCGAAGTTGGCCAGCTGGCCGGTGGCCGCCACCGATTCGTAGATCGCCTGCAGCCCGGCCAGCAGCCGCCGCGGGTCTTCGTTGTAGGTGGGCATCAGCAACGCGGTACGCGTATGCAGCTGCGGCAGCGGCTCGTCCGGGTCGATGCCCAGCCGGTAGCCGCGATCGAACACCGCCGTCAGGAAGCCGGCGACCGCACTGGCGAAGGCCAGCGCGATCCAGCCGAACAGGCCCACGAACAGCACCAGCAGGCAGGCCTCCAGCACGCTGACCCCGTTCGGCGACAGCACCCGCCACATCATCACCGTGGCCGCCGTGGTCATCAGCGCGGTACCGCCGAACAGATAGACGCGGCGCAGCCCGATCAGTCGCGGCGAGGTGCGGTGGCGGCGGATCTTCAGCTCGCCCCGGTGCAGTTCCTGTTCGGGCATGGGCAGCGGCGAGCCGCCGTCGGGCAGCATCGCCACGCCTGCATCCAGCCGGACGTGGGTGGGGGTCTCAGTCATCCAGGTTACCTCGCGTCAACGCACAGGCCCGCCGTACTGCCTGCGCAGCACGAGCCACCCCACGTTTCCCCGTTCCGCACATCGCGCTTCAGGGCCCGCAACCGATCTCTCTCATTACAGGAGCCCACGAATCGCTCACCCGGTAGATTCAAAAAATGCGCCTCAGTCTAGGTCGCTGCGTGTAAGCCGAGCGCGAAGGGGATCTGCGGGGGTTTTCCCCCATTCAGGATAAACCGAGACATGCGCTGACGCACTCCCCCCAATGGATGATAACGATAACAGTTACCATTTGAGAGGGTGGGGGGCAGGCCGGGGCGTGGCGGCCACGGCATGACGACTCTATCGGGAGGTGACGACCGTTGGCCGTCATCGCCTCCATCACGCGGCGGGTCAGCGCGACAGGACGGCCTGGCGTTCGGCGATATCGGCGTCGGCCGCGCGGCGGGCGCGCTCCATCGCCACCGCGATCTGCTGGCGGGCGAGCAGGTGCTGCGCCTGCTGTACTTCCGGGGTCGGCAGCAGCACCGGACCGGGGGTGGTTTCCACTGAAGCGGACTTGCTCATGCATCCTCCAAGGACAATCCGGCGGGCCCGGGCAGCGGGGCGCAGGGCCGACGGATTGCGCACCCTACCCTAAAACCGTGACTGTTGCGTGTAGGGGCGACGCCGCCCGGTAGTGACCGCCGCGCTGTGTCCGGTAGTGACGGCCGCTGGCCGTCAGCAAGGCGGTTGACGGGCAGCAGCCGTCACAACCGGAAGGCGCGGGAGGGGGCGTTCAGCCCGGCCCGCACGTGGCTGTAGT
>NZ_JBDJNU010000079.1:0-5105 GCF_039674585.1 Stenotrophomonas lacuserhaii
GGACCAGGCACAAGATCGACATCGCCCCCATCTCGGCCGCCATCCGGTCCGCCCGGTTCGGCACGGCCGCGGGCCGACAACCCGAACAGCCCGCGCGTGACGGCCAGCGGCCGTCACTACCCTCGCCCGTCCTACTTGATAGAACGCAGGTGGTTCGGCCGCTTCGGTGGGCCCGGTGGGCGCGGCTTGAACGGCGGCTGGCCGCGCCAGTAGCGGATCAGCAGCCAGCCGAACAACATGCCGCCCAGGTGCGCGAAGTGGGCCACGCCGGGCTGCCAGCCCGTGGCGCCCAGCACCAGTTCGCCCACGCCGAACAGGATCACGAAGGTGCGCGCCTTCATCGGGATCGGCGGGAACAGCAGCATCACCCGCTGGTTCGGGAACAGCATCCCGTAGGCCAGCAACAGGCCGAACACGCCGCCGGAAGCCCCCAGCACCGTGGCCGGATTTTCCATCAGGCTGCCCACCAGCAGCTGGCACAGGCCCGCGCCGGCCACGCAGACCAGGTAGAAGGTCAGGAATCGTTTCTCGCCCCAGGTCTGTTCCAGCGGTGCGCCGAACATGAAGACGGCGAGCATGTTGAAGAACAGATGGCCGAAGCTGCCATGCAGGAAACCATAGGTCAGCAACTGCCACGGCTGGAAATTGCCGCCGGGCGAAAAGGCATCGAAACTGCCCTGCAGCGGTTGCAGCATGAACGGTGCGAAGGTCGCATCGCCCAGCAGGAACGGCTGCTGCAGCAGGAACAGGATCGCGTTGGCGATCAGCAATGCCTTGGTAACGGTGGGCAGTCGCGGCAGCATGGGGGCATCCTCTGGAACGGCCTCCATCATAACGGCAGCGCCCGTGGATGGCGTTGCCTCCAGCCGCCCACGCGTTCAGCGCGCTGGCGCGCTCAGCGCGGCCCCCAGATCTCCGCATCCAGCGCCTGCACCGGATCCAGCGCAGGCATCCGCACGCGTCCGCGTTCCACCACCACGCCTTCGGCGCGCAGACGCTGGCTCTGTTCACGCCAGCCGCGCGATCCTTCCGGCATGGCGATGCGGCCATCGGCGCGCAGCACACGGTGCCACGGCAGCTGCGGATCCTCGTTCATGCCCAGCACGCGCGCGGTCAGCCGCGCCCTGCCCGGCAATCCGGCACGCGCAGCCACCTGTCCATACCCCATGACCTGCCCGGCCGGAATGGCGCGGATCACCGTCAGGATGCGCTCACGCGCCTGTTCCGGGGTCAGCGCCGCAGGCGGGTCACCAGCAGCACCCCGCACAGCACCAGCACGGTGCCGGCGATCTGCGCCGGGCCCATCGGTTCGTCGAGCAGCCATAGACTCATCACGATCGTGGAAACCGGCCCGAGCATACCGACCTGAGCGGCCAGCGACGAGCCGATGCGCTTGACCGCCAGCATGATCGCCATCACCGGCAGCACCGTGCACACCGTGGCGTTGACCAGCGACAGCCACTGCACCGCTGCCGGTGCCTGCCACAGCAGCGGCCAGGGATGGGTCAGGCCGAAATGCAGCAGCACCAGCACGCAGGCCACGCAGCTGGCCTGCGCGGTCAGCCGCACCGCGCCGATGCGCGCCACCACCTGCCCGCTGCCGAACAGATACAGCGCATAGCTGATCGCACTGCCGAGCACCAGCAGGCTGCCGAGCACGATCTGCCCGCCTTCGCGCTGCAGGTCGTGGCCGAATGCCACCAGCACGCCGGCATAGCTGAGCGCCAGCGCGGCCAGTTGCCATCGGCCCGGACGTTGCCGCGCCAGCAGCACGTTGATCAGCAGCACCAGGGTCGGGTTGAGGTACAGGATCAGCCGTTCCAAGGTCACGCTGATGTACTGCAGCCCCTGGAAATCCAGCCAGCTGGACAGGTAATAGCCGGTGAAACCCAGCCACAGGATGCGTGCGCGGTCAGCCCAGCCCAGCGATGCGGCACGGCGCGAGGACCACCAGGCCAGCAGCAGGAACAGCGGAAACGCCATCGCCATGCGCAGCGCCAGCAGCGTGGTCGGATCCACGCCATGGCGCAGACCCAGCTTCACGATGACGGCCTTGCCGGACGCTGCCACCGCACCGATCGCAGCCAGCCCGATGCCTCCCAGCGCGATGCGGGTAGACGAAGTGGCGATAGGCGAAGGAGTGCTCATGCAGCGCGCGATTATCGCATGCGCGCGACCATGCACCTCGAAGTGCCGACCTTGGTCGGCACCGTGATCCATGCCGACCAAGGTCGGCAGGACGCGCTCAGCCGCGCATCAGCACGATCTCTTCCGAGGAGGTGGGATGGATCGCCACGGTATCGTCGAACTGCGCCTTGGTCGCGCCCATCTTCACTGCCACCGCGAATCCCTGCAGGATCTCGTCGGCCGCCTCGCCCAGCAGGTGTACGCCGACCACGCGCTCTTCGGCGCCCACGCAGACCAGCTTGAACAGGCTGCGCTGGGTGCCGTCGGCCAGCGCCTGAAGCATCGGCCGGAAATTGCTGTGGTAGGTGCGCACCTCGCCGTACCGGTCGCGCGCCTCCTCTTCGCCCAGGCCGACCATGCCCAACGGGGGGTGCGAGAACACCACGCTGGGGACGTTCTCATAGTCCATCTTCGCGTCCGGCCTGCCGCCGAACAGCCGGTCCATCAGATGCCGCGCGGCGGCGATCGCCACCGGCGTCAGGCCCACCTTGCCGCCGATGTCCCCTACCGCGTGGATGCCTGGCACGGACGTGTCCTGCCACGCATCGACGATCACTTCGCCGCGGTCACCCACCGCCACCCCGACCTGCTCCAGGCCGATATCGGTGGAATTGCCACGCCGGCCGATCGCGAAGAACACCGTGTCGAACACGCTGTCCAGCGGACCATCGTGGCCCAGCACGCGCACGCGCTGGCCATCTTCGTCGCGCTGGAGTTCACGCAGGCGGTAGTCGAACTGGATGCGCACGCCCTGGTGGCACAGGTTGTCGGCCAGCTGCGCGGCCAGTTCACCATCGAAGCGATCCAGCAGCCGGCCACCGCGCACCAGCAGCGTCACCCGGCTACCCAGCGCCTGCAGCAACCCGGCCAGCTCCACCGCGATGTAGCCGCCGCCGACGATGGCGACCTGCGCCGGTGCGTCGCACAGATTGAAGAAATCATCCGACACCAGGCCCAGTTCCGCGCCGGGGATGTCCGGACGCTGCGGGTGCGCGCCGGTGGCCAGCAGGATGTGCTCGCCCGTGATGCGGACGCCGTCGCTGCACTCCACCGTGTGTGCATCGACCAGCCGCCCACGACGCGGCACGCGCACGACGCCGGTCTCGTCCAGGCGCTTGCGGTAGCTGACATGGATGTTCTCGATATAGGCCTGCCGATGCACCACCAGTTCCTTCCAGGACAGTGCGGGACGCAGCGGCACATCGAAGCCCATCGCGCGGGCCAGGCCGATGCGTCCGGCCAGGTCGGCGGCCAGCCACATCGCCTTCTTCGGCACGCAGCCGACGTTGACACAGGTGCCGCCCAGCTCGCCGGGCTCCAGCATCGCCACCTTTTTGCCATGCTGTGCCGCGCGGAAGGCAGCGGCCAGACCTCCGGATCCGCCCCCCAGGACGATCAGGTCGTAGTCATGCGCAGTGCTTGTCATCGGGCTCGCTCGCTTCGTTGCGTCAACAGATGGTGCCAGTGCAGAGCATGCCACGGCCGGCCGCACGCCAGACGTGACGGTGCCCGCTCAGCGCGTCTGCTGCGTGCGCCGCAGCGGCGGCCAGTGCAGGTAGGTCATCGCCCGCCACAGCCATTCCATCGGGCCATGGCGGAAGCGCGCCAGCCACAGGTGGCTGATGCCCACCTGCAGCGCGAACAACGCCACGGCGAACACCAGTTGCCACGCACGCGGCAGCTGTTCGAAGAAGCCCAGACCATAGCCGAAGAACAGCCAGGTGCACAGCAGCGACTGCAGCAGGTAGTGGGTCAGCGCCATCCGCCCCGGTGCCGCCAGCCAGCCCAGTGCATGCCGCGCCCGCACGATCCAGCCCAGGTAGCCCAGCGCCATCAACAGGCTGGCCACCGCGGCCATCGCGTAGGACAGCCCGGTCTGCACGGTGAACTCGCCGGGCGCCAGGTAGGGGTGCCACGCGGCACTGGCCAGCATCAGCAGCACGCCCACGGGCATGGCGATCCAGCGCAGGCGCGCATACAAGGGCGCAAAGCGCGTGGGGTCGGCCAGTGCACCGCTGCGCGCGAACCAGGCGCCGATCAGGAACATGCCGAAGATCTCCGGACCGGTGATCAGGATGCCGCCGATCATGTGCCGCAGGTCGGCCAACCGCTGCACGTTGGCCTGCGCCCAGCTTCCCTGCCCGTACGCCAGGCGCTGCGCTTCGATGACCTCCTGCGCCGCGCGCATGCTGCCTGCGCTGTCCAGCGGGCTGCCCCCGCGCGCCGCCGCCCACACCAGCAGCGCGAACAGCAGGCTGAGCGCCACGGCGAAGGCATACACCAGCGCGCCCATCGCCGGCAGCATCGACAAGGGCCAGCGCCGCGTGCCCAGCAGCAGGAAGGACAGCAGGGCATACACCAGCAGGATGTCGCCGGACCATACCAGCAGCGCATGGCAGGCGCCGATCAGCAGCAGCGCCACGCTGCGACGCAGGTAGATCGGGGTGAAGTCCCGCCCGGCGCCGTGTGCACGCTGGGCCATCACCGCGAATCCGGCGCCGAACAACAGCGAGAACAGCAGGAAGAACTTGCCCTGCACGAACACATATACCAGCGCGTCGGCGAGGTAATCGATGCCGTGCCAGTGCGGATCCACGCCGGTGAAGGACAGGTCCAGTGGCCCGGTGAACGCTTCGATGTTCATCAACAGGATGCCGAACAGGGCGGCGCCACGCAGGATGTCCATCACGGTGATGCGGTCGGCGGTGGTCAGCGGCTGCAGGGCAGGAATCGCGTTGGTCACGGGGGATCCGGGGGTGCGGGGCGCCATTATGCGGTGACGGTGGGTCGAACGGGTGTGACCCCCTCGCGGGTGGCTTTTTTTTCTGCATCTGGGGTGGGGCGGGGGGGGGGGGGGTGGGGGGGGGCGCCCCCAGAAAACACAAAAGGGGAGGGGGGCGCGAGCCCGCCCAGCGCCC
>NZ_JBDJNU010000080.1:0-4611 GCF_039674585.1 Stenotrophomonas lacuserhaii
ATCCATGGCGCTCAACGCCCCCACGAACCCCTCCCGTCCGGCCCTGACAGTCCGCGGGCGCCCGCCACGTAAAAAAAAGAGGAGCGGTAGCGCCTACCCATGGTCGGCGAGCGCAGCGGGCCGTTGGCGGGAACATTCCGCCGACCATGGGTCGGCGCTACCGGAGGTCCCCGTGGCGCGCCGGGTGGAGGGAGCCCCTGAGCCAGGGGCGGCCGCGAAGCGGCGGGGTGTGGGTGATGGTGAGACGGGGCCCGCGGTTTGCGTAGCAAAGCGTGGGAGCGACAGCGCGCATGCGATGGCGTGGACCCACCCACCGCGAGGGGCTCCGCCGTTCGACGTGGACCTGCGGCTAGAAGCCGTGGCCGGCGGGCAGCGCCTGCAGCGCCGCAATGGCGTCGGCCAGCGCATCCACTTCGGGATCGGCGAAGCCGCTGCGCACTTCCAGTTCAGTGGAAAACAACCCCTGCTCCAGCACCGCCACGCAGGTCTGGGCCTGGGTCCAGCCACGCGCGACCGCCAGCCGGGCTATCCGGTCCAGGATCATCGGGTCTACTTCCTGCAGCAGCAGGTCCGCCATGCTTGTTTCCCCATTCCAGCGCACCGCCCCCACGGTGCCGACAGGCGATCATCCCGCACCGCGCCCGCGCAGGCAATCAACCGGCAGCAGGGGCGCTGCGGTCGGAGAGGCGCGGCCACAGCCAGGCCAGCAGCAGCAGGGTCGGCACCACGGTGACCGCGCTGAGCAGGAAGAATGTGCTGTAGGACGTGGCTTCGACAATGTAGCCGGACACTCCACCGACGAACTTGCCCGGCAGGTTGGCCAGCGATACCAGCAGGGCGTACTGTGTGGCGGTGAAGTTGCGGTCGGTCAGCGAGGACATGAAGGCCACCAGCACGGTGCCGGCAAAGCCCTGGAACAGGTTGTCGGCGCTGAGCGCAGCGTAGAACGCCCACAGCTGGCCGGGATTGTGTGCCATCAGCAGGAACGCCAGGTTGGACAGCGCCACGCCCAGGGCGGCGACCAGCAGCATGCGGCGGAAACCGAACGCAGCCACCGCGATACCGCCGAGGAAGGCGCCGCCGATGCCCATCCATACGCCAAACAGCTTGGAGACCGTGGCGATGTCGGCCTTGTCGAAACCCGAATCAAGGTAGAACGGCCCGGCCATCACCCCGATCACCTGGTCGGGGAATTTGAACAGCCCGACGAACGCCAGCAGGCCGACAGCCAGTGCCACGCCGTTGCGGGTGAAGAAGCTGGCGATCGGCTGGACGAACGCTTCGGCGACGTCGATGCGACGCTGTACGGCCGCTTCCGGGCGCGCCGGTTCCCGGCAGAACAGGGTGGTGAGGATCGGCAGCAGCATCAACGAGGCCATCGCCAGGTAGGCGACGATCCAGCCTTCGAACTCCGCCAGGTACAGGGCACCGGCGCCGGCCAGGATCAGGCCGATGCGGTAGCCCAGCGTGTAGGTGGCGGCCAGTGCGGCCTGCGAGGCATCCGGGGCGATTTCGATGCGGTAGGCATCGACCACTGAATCCTGGGTGGCACCGGCGAAGGAGGCCACCAGCACCCAGAAAACCAGCGGTCCCACGCCTTGTTCCGGCCGCACGAAGGCCAGCGCCACCAGCCCGCCCAGCACCAGCACCTGCGAGGCCAGCAGCCACGACCGGCGCCGCCCCATGAAGGCCAGCAGCGGCAGCGCATAGCGGTCCAGCACCGGTGCCCAGAGGAACTTCAGCAGATAGAAAAAGCTGGCCAGGCTGATCAGGCCGATGCTGCCCAGGTCCAGGCCGACATCGCGCAGGCGCGTGGACAGCGTCTGCGAGGCGATCAGCAGGAACGGCAGTCCACTGCCGAAGCCGAGCAGCGCCATGGTCAGCGCCGAAGGCGTGCCGAAAGCCCGCTTGATGCCGGCCCAGCCCTTGTAGGACACCGGCGCGGCGGGGCCGGTCACGGCGCGTAATCCACGCAGAACGGGGCGTGGTCGGAGAAGCGCTCATCGCGGTAGATCGAGCAACCCCGCAGGCGATCACGCAGGCCCGGGCTGACGAACTGGTAGTCGATGCGCCAGCCGACGTTGTTGGCGCGCGCCGCGCCGCGGTTGCTCCACCAGGTGTAGTCCTCGCCAGTGGGGTGCAGCACGCGGTAGGCATCGGCCCAGCCGCGTCCGCTGGCCAGATCGGTGGCCTGGCCGTGGTCGGCGCACAACGCGTTCAACCAGTCGCGCTCCTCCGGCAGGCAGCCGGAATTCTTCTGGTTGGACTTCCAGTTGCGGATGTCCAGCGCGGAACGGACGATGTTCCAGTCCCCGCACAGCACGTAATCGCGGCCGCTGTGCAGCCACTGGTCGAGGATCGGCCGCAGCCATTCCATCACGTCGAACTTGAAGCCCTGGCGCAGGTCGCCGGAGCTTCCCGACGGGATATAGAAGGAGACCACGCTGAGGTTGCCGAACCGCGCTTCGATATAGCGGCCCTCTTCGTCGAACGGCGCCCAGCCCAGCGAAGTGATGACCTGGTCGGGCTCCCGCTTGCTGTAGATCGCAACCCCGCTGTAGCCCTTCTTGGTACTGGCATCGCGGTAGAAGCAGTGGTGGCCATCCGGACGGAACATCGGATCGGACAGCTGGGCCTCCTGTGCCTTGGTTTCCTGCAGGCACAGGACGTCGGCGTCCTGGGCGCGGAACCATTCCAGGAAGCCCTTGCTGGCAGCCGAGCGGATGCCGTTGGCGTTGAAGCTGATGATGCGCATGCGGTCGATTCAGGGTGGCGGCGGAAACCGGCCCAGCATACCGGTTCAGCGCCGATGCGCCGACCGTGGAAGGACGCCGGGCCCGCCTTCTAGTAGGCTTTACATTCCAAGATGAAGATAGATTGAGTCAGATGAGCGACCATCGTCACCGTTTCCTGCAGTTGGCCCTGAGCGCCGACGCCCTGCGTTTCGGCCAGTTCACGCTGAAATCCGGCCGGCTGAGCCCTTATTTCTTCAATGCGGGCCGCTTCGACTCCGGGTCGAAGATGGCCCAGCTGGCCCTGTGCTACGCCGATGCCATCGACGATGCCGGCCTCAAGTACGACGTGGTCTTCGGCCCGGCCTACAAGGGCATCCCGCTGGCCACCGCGATGGCCTGCGAACTTGCCCAGCGTGGCCGTGACCTGCCGCTGTCGTTCAACCGCAAGGAAGTGAAGGACCACGGTGAAGGCGGCCAGTTGATCGGCGCGGACATGACCGGCAAGCGCGTGCTGATTGTCGATGACGTCATCACCGCCGGCACTGCGATCCGCGAGGCGATGGCCATCATCCGCGCTGCCGGCGGTGTTCCGGCCGGTATCGTGGTGGCCCTGGACCGCCAGGAGATCGCATCGGAGACCGATCCGCGCTCGGCTGCGCAGGCCGTGGCCGAAGAAGCCGGCATTCCGGTCATCGCGGTGGCGACGATGGCCGACCTGCTTGATTTCGCGTCCGGAAACCCGGAACTTGTCGGCTACCGGCAGCCGCTGGCGGACTACCGGTCCCGATATGGCAGTCGTCCGACACACTGAACGACCCAAGGGGGTGGTCGCCATGTTGAGGAAGCTGTCCATCATCGCTGCCTTGCTGCTGGCCACGCCGTGCGTGGCCAGCGCGCAGCAGTCCAAGCGCCCGGCCAGGAGTGCCGAGGCGCAGGCGAAGAAACTGTATTGCTGGAACGAGGGCAGCGAGCGCATCTGCAGCGACGCACTGCCTGCGGACGCGGTCAACAATGCGCGGGAAGAATTCAGCGCACGCAGCGGGCTGCGCAGCGGCCAGGTGCAGCGCGCGCTCAACGAAGACGAGCGCGCCGATGCGGCTGCGGCCGAGGCCCAGGCCCGGCTGGACGAAATGGCCCGGCAGACCCGCCAGCGGACCGAACAGGCAATGCTGTCCACCTACAGCAACGAGGCGGACCTGCGGCGGGTGTTTTCCGAGCGCGTCGGCATCCTCGACAACAACATCAACACCGCGCGCTACAACGTGGCCAGCCTGCGCGATGCGCTGTTCACCGCCCTGGCCGGTGCCGGCGACAACGAACTGGCCGGGCGTCCGGTGGGCGAGAAGCCGGCAGCCACCATCCGCAAGCGCCACGGCGAACTGCTGGCGCAGCAGCGCATGCAGGCCACGTTCGAGCGCCAGCGCGTCGAACTGGACGCGGAGATCGAAGAAACCGTGCAGCGTTTCCGCCTGCTGAAAGGTGTTACGCCAGAGGCGTGAGGGCACGCGTGGCGCGCTGCCGCTTCGCGGCAACCCCTGCCTCAGGGGCTCCCTCCACCCGACGCGCCAACGAAGCCGTCGGTAGCGCCGACCCATGGTCGGCGGGATGTTTCCGCCAACGGCCCGCAGCGCTCGCCGACCATGGGTCGGCGCTACCGCTTTTCCTCTATTTTTTACGTGGCGCGACGCGCGCGCGGACTGTCAGGGCCGGGGGGGGGGGGGGGGGGGGGGGGGGGCGGGGGGGGGGTCTGGTCTGGGGGGGGGGGGGGGGGTTGGTGGGGGCGTTGCGCGCCTTGGTGGGCGCGAACCGAGGCCCGCATGGATGCAGTTCTTGCCGTCCCCCACCAATCCCTCCCGCCCGTGCCAAACCAGAAATC
>NZ_JBDJNU010000081.1:0-4583 GCF_039674585.1 Stenotrophomonas lacuserhaii
GGAGGGGTTGGTGGGGGCGTTGAGCGCCATGGATGGCGCGAAACGAGGCCCGCAGGAGCGGCTTTTGCCGTCCCCCGCGAACCCCTCCCGTCCGGCCCAGTTCCAGCAAACCGCTTCTCGCGACCACCACGAGGGGCCCCGCCGTTCGCCGGCGCCGCTCAGCCCGGGTGGATCGCCCCCAGCACCCGCAGCCCCACCGCACCGGTGACGCTGGGCAGGTTGCCGGCCAGGCCATCCAGCGTACGCTGGGCCAGCCAGGCAAACCCCAGCGCTTCAAGGTAATCCGGATCCAGCCCATGCCGCGCGCTGGATTCCACCACCACGCCGGGCAGGCGCGCCGCCAACCGCTGCATCAGGTGACCATTGCGCACGCCGCCGCCGCACACCAGCACCCGGCTGGCACCGGGCAAGGTCCGTCGCAGTGCGTCGGCCACGGTCGCCGCAGTCAGTTCCAGCAGCGTGGCCTGCACATCGGCGGCCAGGTGCTGGCCGTCCCCGATCTGTTGCTGCACCCAGGCCAGGTGGAACTGCTCGCGCCCGGTGCTCTTCGGCGGCGGCAGCGCAAACCACGGGTCGTCACGCCAGCGCGCCAACAGGGCCGCGTCGACCACGCCGCTGGCCGCGAACGCGCCGTCGGCATCGTACGCCTTGCCGGTATGCCGCTCGCACCATGCGTCCAGCAGGGCATTGGCCGGGCCGGTATCGAAGCCCAGCGGCGTACCCACGCGCGGGATCAGCGTCAGGTTGGCGATGCCGCCCAGGTTGAGCACCGCGCGGTCTTCGTCGGCCGTACCCAGCATCGCCAGGTGGAAGGCCGGCATCAGCGGCGCGCCCTGTCCGCCGGCGGCCACGTCGCGGCGGCGGAAGTCCGCCACGGTGGTGATTCCGGTGTGCTCGGCGATGCGGTTGGCATCGCCCAATTGCAGGGTGAAGGCCGGCGACGCCGACGGTCGATGGCGGACCGTCTGTCCGTGCGAACCGATCGCCCTGACCTGCGCCGCCTCCACGCCACTGTGCTGCAGCAGCGCGACTGCCGCGGCCGCAAAGGCCAGGCCGATGCGCGCATCGACATCGCCCAGCTCATCCAGCGACGCCAGTTCACCGCCCTGGCCCAGCGCCACCAACCGCTCGCGCAGCAGCGGATCCCACGGCAGGGTCAGGCCTTCGATGAAACGGCAGCCGCCTTCGGCGGGAAACTGCGCCAGCGCCGCATCGATGCCATCAGCGCTGGTGCCGGACATCAGCCCCAGGTACAGCGGCAGGGCAGGGTCGAACGAAGCAGCCATGGAACCTCCACAAACAACAAGGGCGCCAGCTTGGGCGCCCTGTCGATGCTCGTCAATGCGAGGGATCGGTGCCTCAGCCGCGCTTGCTGCCGGCGTTGCCGCGTGCGGTGCTGGCCACTTCGGTGGCGGCCTGCGCAGGCCGCGGCGCCGGGCTGGCGTCGGCGTAGATCAGCTTCTCCATGCCCTGGATGCGCGCCATGGCCGGCGACGTCTGCGCACGGAAGGCCACCAGTTCGGCACCGCGCAGCGGTTCCGGCGGTGGCATGGTCACGCTGAGCGGGTTGCGGTGTTCGCCGTTGACGCGGAATTCGTAATGCAGGTGCGGGCCGGTGGCGAGCCCGGTCGAGCCGACGTAGCCGATCACCGTACCCTGCGCTACGCGCTGGCCGGTCCGGATCTTGCCGAAGCGCGACATGTGCCCGTACAGGGTGGTGTGGCCGCGCCCATGGTCCAGGATCACCACGTTGCCGTAGCCGCGCTGGGTGCCGGCGAACTGCACGCGGGCGTCACCGGCGGCCATGATCGGGGTGCCGGTGCGCGCGGCATAGTCCACGCCCTTGTGCATGCGCATCTTGCCCAGCACCGGGTGGCGGCGCGCACCGAAGGTGGAACTCAGCCGCGCGAACTGGATCGGCATGCGGATGAAGCTCTTCTTCAGCGGGCGCCCGTCCAGGTCGAAGTACTCGGCCTTGCCGTTGCGGTCGAAGCGGAAACCGGAATAGGTCTTGCCGCCACTGGTGAAGGTCGCCGCAAGGATCTTGCTGGTGTCGACCCGCTCGCCCTCGCGCCAGGTTTCATCCATCACCACGCTGAAGCGGTCGCCGGGCTGCAGGTCCTTGGAGAAGTCGATGTCGTACTTGAAGATATCGTCGGTCATGGTGGCGATCGCCGAAGGCGACAGTCCGGCCTTGCGCGCGGCGGCATACAGCGAGCTGGTGATCTCACCGCTGGTGACCACGGTACGGGTGCTGGTCTCGCGCTTGGTGACCGTCTCCTTGATGGTGTCCCCGGCCAGGGCCAGCTCCACCCGGTTGGCATCGTCGCGGTTGAATCGGATGCTGCGCAGCTCGCCGGACAGCGGCATGTCGAAGGCGATTTCGGTGCCCGGGCGCAGCTTGACCAGCGCCTCGCGGGTGCCGGGGTGTTCCAGCACGCGATGCAGCGTGGTGGCCGGGATCCCGGCTTCGTCGAACAGATCGCTCAGGGTCTGGCCGCGCTGCACGCGCAGCACCTGCCAGCTGTCGCCGGGCGTGGCCTGCTGGCGACCGTGTGCGAGCGGCGGCAACGGCAGCGCCAGGCTGGTGTGGGCGTTGGGGTAGGGGGTTTCGATGGTGCTGGAGAACCCCGGCACGATGGTCGCCACCAGCATGCCGATGGTCGCGAACATGCTGGCGTGCACCCAGTGGCGCCGGGTCCAGCGCTCATTGAAGGCGGCGGGGAGGTGTTGCCTGAGCTTCCGGTGCAGGGCGTTGTCGTGCAGGACGTGGAGCCGTTCCTTGAAGCGCTGTTTGCGCGCGCGGCCGTGATCGGAATTGAGCATCAGAGGTGTTTTCCTGGCTGGCCCGGGAGCACGGGCTGGATCGCCGGTTACCATAGACACCTATGAAAACCGCGTCAAACCCTTGTGCCTATTGGCTTTTGTGAAGCCGATGCGGTTAACTTGCTCTTAACACCCCACAAGAAGAAACGGCGTTGCCGGGAGTAGTGAACGTGTCCTCCATCGATGAAGCCCTTGCCCTGATCAGCCGTGGTGCCGACGAGATCCTGAAGGTCGAGGATCTCCGTGCGCGCCTGGAAAGCGGAAAGCCCCTGCGGATCAAGGCCGGTTTCGACCCCACCGCGCCGGACCTGCACCTGGGCCACACGGTGCTGCTCAACAAGCTGCGCCAGTTCCAGGACCTCGGCCACCAGGTGATCTTCCTGATCGGCGATTTCACCGGGATGATCGGTGACCCGTCCGGCAAGAGCCTCACGCGCAAGCCACTCAGCCGGGAGGACGTGCTGGCCAATGCGCGCACCTATGAAGAGCAGGTGTTCAAGGTATTGGACAGGGAAAAGACCGAAGTGCGCTTCAATTCGGAGTGGTTCGGCAAGATGGGTGCGGCGGACATGATCCGCCTGGCCGGCCAGCACACCGTGGCACGCATGCTGGAACGCGATGACTTCGCCAAGCGTTATGCCGCCCAGCAGTCGATCGCCATCCATGAGTTCCTGTACCCGCTGGTGCAGGGCTATGACTCGGTCGCCCTGGAAGCGGACGTGGAACTGGGCGGCACCGACCAGAAGTTCAACCTGCTGATGGGCCGGGGCCTGCAGGAGCACCACGGGCAGAAGCCGCAGGTGGTGCTGACCATGCCGCTGCTGGAGGGCCTGGACGGCGTCAACAAGATGTCCAAGTCGCTGCACAACTATATAGGGGTGAGCGAACCGGCCATCGACATCGTCACCAAGACCATGAAGGTGGACGACGCCCTGATGTGGCGCTGGATCGAGCTGCTGTCCTTCGACATCAGCCAGGCCGAGGCGCTGGCCCTGCGTGAACAGGTGGCGGCCGGCGGCCTCAACCCGCGCGAAGTGAAGCTGCGGCTGGCCCGCGAACTGGCCACCCGCTTCCATGACGCCGCCGCGGCCGAGCAGGCCGTGGCCGGCTGGAATGCCGCGGTGACCGGGCAGGGCGACATCACCCAGCTGCCGTTGCAGGACGTGGTGGTGCCGGCCGAAGGCCTGCGGATCGCGGCCCTGCTGACCGCAGCGGGCCTGACCCCCAGCAACTCCGAAGCCAATCGCAAGCTCAAGGAGCGTGCGGTGAAGGTGGACGGGGATGTCGTGGAAGACGGCCAGCAGCAGTTGCAGCCGGGCTTTGAAGGTCTGTTGCAGGTGGGCAAGCGCACCTTCGCCCGCGTCCGCCTGCTGGCTGGCTGAGGCCGCAGTGGGTGCCTGATCGCCGCCATGCATGAACAAATGCATGGCGGCGTGAAATAAATGCTCACACCCCCTTCCCAAAGCGTAGGGAAAGGCACATACTTCACCTCCCCCGTCGCAGGGGCCGCCAACAAGGCGCTTCAGCGACAAAGGGAACGCCACCACCGCCGAACGATTCAATCGAACGAAGGTGTTGACGGACTGGAAAAGTCCGGCATAATAGGCGGCTCGCAACGACGAAACGCCTTCGGGCCGGACGTCGGGGCAGCAGAGTCAACAACGCTTCGCTCCGGCGAAACGGCCTTGAAAAAAGGTGTTGACGAAGCGGAAAAGCCGGCTATAATGGGCGGCTCGCAACGACGGAAACGTCGGGGC
>NZ_JBDJNU010000082.1:0-4034 GCF_039674585.1 Stenotrophomonas lacuserhaii
GTGGGGCTGGGCGGGGGCGTTGAGCGCCATGGATGGCGCGAAACGAGGCCCGCATGGATGCAGTTTTTGCCGTCCCCCGACCAGCCCCACCGCCCGGCCCAAACCCAGCTGCGGCTTTCAAGCCACCCGCGAGGGGTCATCACCCGTTCGACCGCCCACCAATCGCACGGCGCGCGCCCAATTTGCCGCATAATCGCCAGATGACCGAACACCGCATCATTGGCGCCGACGCCACCCGCGAGGATGACGCCGTCGATGCCAGCATCCGCCCCAAACGCATGGCCGATTACCTCGGCCAGGTGCCGGTGCGCGAGCAGATGGACATCTACATCCAGGCCGCCAAGGCGCGCGGCGATGCGCTGGACCACGTGCTGATCTTCGGGCCGCCGGGACTGGGCAAGACCACCCTCAGCCATGTCATCGCCAATGAACTGGGCGTGGCGCTGCGGGTGACTTCCGGCCCGGTGATCGAAAAGGCCGGCGACCTGGCTGCGCTGCTGACCAACCTGCAGCCGCACGATGTGCTGTTCATCGATGAAATCCACCGCCTGTCGCCGGTGGTCGAGGAAGTGCTGTACCCGGCGATGGAAGACTTCCAGATCGACATCATGATCGGCGAGGGCCCCGCGGCGCGTTCGATCAAGCTCGACCTGCCGCCCTTCACCCTGGTCGGGGCGACCACCCGGGCCGGCCTGCTTACCGCGCCGTTGCGCGACCGCTTCGGCATCGTGCAGCGGCTGGAGTTCTATACCGCCGAAGAACTGACGCGCATCGTGCGCCGCTCGGCGAAGATCCTCGGCATCGACTGCACCGCCGACGGGGCAGGGGAGATCGCACGCCGCTCGCGCGGTACCCCGCGCATCGCCAACCGGCTGCTGCGGCGCGTGCGCGATTACGCCCAGGTCAAGGCCAACGGCCACATCGACCAGGACGTGGCGCAGGCCGCGATGGTGATGCTGAAGGTCGACCCGGAAGGCTTCGACGAGCTCGACCGGCGCTTCCTGCGCACCTTGGTGGACTACTTCGATGGCGGCCCGGTGGGCGTGGAATCGATGGCCGCTGCGCTGTCCGAAGAACGCGGCACGCTGGAAGACGTGGTCGAACCCTACCTGATCCAGCAGGGCTTCCTGGTGCGCACCGCGCGTGGCCGGATGGCCACGCATCGCGCGTATCGCCATCTGGGACTGAAGCCGAAGGCCCCCCCGGTAGACCTTTTCGCCGAGCAATCCGACAATGAGTGAGCCGCGGTTCAGTTGGCCGACACGCATTTACTGGGAAGATACCGACGCAGGTGGGGTGGTCTACCACGCCCGCTACGTGGCTTTCATGGAGCGGGCGCGTACCGAGTGGATGCGCGCGCTGGGCTTCGGCCAGGAGCGCATGCGCAGCGAACACGGCATGGTGTTCGCGGTCCGCTCGATGGAAATGGACTTCATCAAGCCGGCGCGGCTGGACGATGCGCTGCAGGTGACCGCCACGCTGGTGCAGTGCCGACGCGCCAGCATGGTCTTTGCCCAGCAGGTGCTGCGCGATGGCCTGGTGCTGCTGGACGCGCAGGTCCGGATCGCCGCACTGGACGCGGCATCCTTCCGCCCGCGCGGCATGGACGATGCCCTGCTGGCGGTGCTGAAGTCCCACGAACACCCCGATACCCAACACAATCCTGATTTGCAGACTGAGGAACAACGATGATCGCAATGCTTCTGGGCCTGCAGGCCACGGTGGTCGAGGCGCTGCCGGAGGACGTCACCAGCGCCGCCGCCGAAACCGCCGTACAGGCCTCGCGCAGCGGCATCAATTACTGGGAGCTGATGACCAAGGCCAGCATCCCGGTGATCATCATCGTGCTGCTGCTGCTGGCCGGTTCGTTCATCAGCTGGGTGATCATCTTCCGCAAGGCCCGCGTGTTCTCGCAGGCCACCCGTGAAGCGGATGAGTTCGAGAACCGCTTCTGGTCCGGCGCCGACCTGGCCAAGCTGTACTCCTCCGCCACCGACCGCAACCGCAGCGTGGGCGGCCTGGAAGCCATCTTCGAAGCCGGTTTCCGCGAGTACAACCGTCTGCGCGATCGTCGCGGGCTGGACGGCCGTGCCCTGCTGGAAGGCGCGCAGCGTGCCATGCGCACCACTTACACCCGCGAAGTGGACCGCCTGGAGCGCAACCTGGAGCTGCTGGCCAACATCGGCTCCACCGCCCCCTACGTGGGCCTGGTCGGCACCGTGTTCGGCATCATGGTGACCATGCACGACATGATCAACAGCGGTGAGCAGGCCGGCATCGCGTCGGTGGCGCCGGGCATTTCCGAAGCCCTGTTCGCTACCGCCATCGGCCTGTTCGTGGCCATCCCCGCCGTGTGGGCCTACAACCGGTTCACCACGCGCGTGGAGCGCATGGCGGTGCGGTTCGAAACCTTCGCCGATGAGTTCAGCTCCATCCTGCAGCGCCAGACCGGCGCAGACGACTGAGCCCAGGCGAGGAGCCCACCATGAGTGCCATCGGTCGCCGCAAGCGGCGCAAGCTCAAATCCGAAATCAACGTCGTGCCGTACATCGACGTCATGCTCGTGCTGTTGATCATCTTCATGGTCACCGCGCCGCTGCTGACGCTGAGCTTCGAAGTTGAACTGCCCCGTTCCAACGCCAAGGCGCTGGAGAGCAAGCAGGATCCGATCGTCGTTTCCGTGCGCGAGGACGGCCAGCTGAGCCTGAAGCTGTCCGACGAAAAGCAGCCTACGGCGATGTCCGCCGAAGAGATGCAGGCCCGGCTGGGCGGCATCGTGGCGCAGGACAAGACGGTCCGCGTGATCGTCGCCGCCGACCGTGCCGTGGCCTATGAAAAGGTCGTGGCGGCAATGGACGTGCTGAAGCGCGCGAACGTGGAAAAGGTTGGCCTGGCCACCGATGCACAGTGACGCCCTGCCGCCGCCGCGCGACGAAGAACAGGGCTGGGCCTGGCCGGTAAGCCTTGCCGCGCTGGTCCACCTGCTGCTTGCGCTGGTCTTCATCGTGGCCTGGCTGTGGTCGCCCGAGCGCAACACCGAAGCCGCTGCCGGGGACCCGGCGGTGCAGGCCGACATGGCCCTGTCCAGCGCCGAGGCGTCGGCGGCGCGGCAGGCGCTGCGCCAGTCCGAGCGCCTGGAAACCCTGCCCGAGCCGATCCCCGAGCCCATCGCCGAGCCCGAACCGATCCCGGAAGACACCATTCCGCCGCCGCAGCCGACCCCCGAACCGCGCCCGATGGACGCGCCCACGCCGCAGCAGTCGCAGGCGCAGGAGCGCGTGGCCCAGCCGGACAAGGTCGACCAGGACGCGGTCAGCGCGCTGGCCATTTCGCAGGAAAAGGCCAAGCAGGAGCAGGAGGCGAAGCGGCGCCAGGAGCAGATCGACCTGACCGAGCGCAAGCGCCAGGAAGAGGCCGAACAGCGTGCCCGGCTGGCCAGGCAGCAGGAAGCGGACCGGCAGAAGAAGATCGCCGAGGACGAGCGCAAGGCCAACGAAACCAAGGCCGAGGCGGACAAGCAGAAGAAGATCGCCGAGCTGCGTTCGCGCCGTGAGCAGGCCGAGAAGGAAGCCAGGCTGGCCGAGCAGCGGCTGCGCCAGGTGGCGGCCGCGCGCAACGCGGCGGCCGCGTCCAATGCCAGTGCCAGCAGCAGCGCGGCCTCGCAGCCGGCGGGTGGGGCAGGCGGTACCAGTGACGACCTGACCGCCAAGTACGCCGCGGCAATCCAGGCCAAGGTGCAGGACGCGTGGATCCGTCCGGACAACATCGCCTCCGGCCAGCGCTGCCAGATCGTGATCACCCAGCTGCGCGGTGGCCGCGTGCTGTCGGCCAAGGTCGGCGCCAGCTGTCCCTACGACGAGGCCGGCAAGCGCTCGATCGAAGCGGCGGTGTTGAACGCCCAGCCGCTGCCGTATGCGGGGTTCGAGCAGGTGTTCAACCGCGAGCTGATCCTCAACTTCCGCCCGGATTGAGCCGTGCCGGTGGGGGTGGCACGGTTGGGGTCACCCGGGGGGCCGGGGGCGGGGGAGGGCCCA
>NZ_JBDJNU010000083.1:0-3658 GCF_039674585.1 Stenotrophomonas lacuserhaii
GTGGGGCGCCCGCACGCCTTTTTGGTCCTCCCGGGGGGGTCCCCCCGGTGGTGGGTCACGTTTGTGGCGGGGGGTGAGCGTGACGACCAAGGGTCTTCACCCACCAATCCTGGCGGTCGTCACCCACCAAGGCTGCGGTCGTCACCCACCCGATCGTCAGCCGGTGCGCGGGGCGAACATGATCACTGCCATGCCGGCCAGGCAAAGGCCCACGCCGAGCAGGTCCCAACGGCCGGGACGGATGCCGTCCACCCACCACAGCCAGGCCAGCGCAGTGCCGACGTAGACACCACCGTAGGCCGCATACACGCGCCCGCTGGCCTGCGGATGCAGGGTCAGCAGCCAGGCGAACAGCGCCAGGCTGGCCGCCGCCGGCACCAGCAACCACATACTGCCGTCGCGACGCAGCCACACCCATGGCAGGTAGCAGCCGATGATCTCGGCAAGCGCCGTCAACAGGAACAACCCGAAGGTTTTCACGAGGCGCTTTCGGTGGCCTTGGCGCGCTGCCAGAGCGCTTCCTGGGCCTCCAGGTCCAGCTCGGCCAGCTGCGTGCCGTCTTCGCCGGCGCCGGCTTCCATCGCGCGGAAGCGTCGCTCGAACTTGTGGTTGGCCCCGCGCAGCGCGGCGCCCACGTCGACATCGGCGTGGCGTGCCAGGTTGGCACAGACGAACAACAGGTCGCCGAGTTCTTCCTGCAGCCGGGCCTTGTTCGCCGCCACGTCGCCGCGTTCGAATTCCTCGCGCAGTTCCTGCAGTTCCTCGGCGGCCTTGTCGAGCACCGGCAACGGACCGGGCCAGTCGAACCCGACCCTGGCCGCGCGCGACTGCAGCTTCATCGCCCGCTGCCATTCCGGCAGCCCGCGCGAGATGCCGGCCAGCGCCGAGCCATCGGTCTCGCCCTTGGCGGCGCGCTCTTCGCGCTTGATCGCGTCCCAGTTGCGCAGCACCTCGGCGGCGTCGCCGGCACTGGCGTCGGCAAAGATGTGCGGGTGCCGGCGGACCATCTTGTCGTTGATGCTGCGCGCCACGTCGGCGAAGGCGAACGCGCCCTGCTCCTGTGCCATCTGGGCGTGGAACACCACCTGCAACAGCAGGTCACCCAGTTCGTCGCACAGGTCGTCCAGGTCGCCGCGATCGATCGCATCGGCCACCTCGTACGCTTCTTCGATGGTGTACGGCGCGATGGTGGAAAAATCCTGCTCCAGGTCCCACGGGCAGCCGCCCTGCGGGTCGCGCAGGCGCGCCATGATCGCCAGCAGCCGGCCCAGTTCGGTGGCAGCGTCGCTCGTGCTCATGTGGTCTCCGTTTCATCGTGTGGCAGCCAGTCGCGCCATGCCAGCCGGGTATCGCCCAAGGCCATGAAATCACCGTTGAGCAGGCTTTCGCGGCGGTTGTAACGGAACGGCTTGCCGGTGGCGGTGGACAGCACCGCGCCCCCTGCGGCGTGCAGTACGCACTGGCCGGCCGCGGTGTCCCATTCGCTGGTCGGACCCAGCCGCGGATAGACATCCAGATCGCCCTCGGCGATCCGGCAGAACTTCAACGAAGAGCCCTGGGCCACGGTTTCGATATCACCCATGCGATCCAGCAGCGCCTGCGTGCGCGCCGAACGGTGCGAGCGGCTGGCGGCGACCCGCAGCGGTGCCTGCGCCGGCACGCGGGTGCGCAGCACGGTGTCATGCACGCCCTGCCGGCGGTAGGCCTGCTCGCCACGCATGGCATGCCAGACCAGCCCGGTCACCGGCGCCAGCACCACGCCGAAGGTCGGCGCGCCCTGGTAGATCAGCGCGATGTTGACGCTGAATTCCCCGTTGCGCTTGATGAACTCGCGGGTGCCGTCCAGCGGATCGACCAGCCAGTAAGCGCCCCAGTGGCGACGCGTTTCCCAGGGCGCCGCCGTGGCTTCCTCGGACAGGATCGGCAGGTCCGGGGTCAGCCGCGACAGCCCACTGACGATGCGCTGGTGCGCGGCCAGGTCGGCGGCGGTGACCGGGCTGTCATCGGCCTTCATCGTGATGTCGAAGCCGGACGCGTAGACCTGCATGATCGCTGCGGCGGCATCCTGGGCAATGGCGATCACGGTTTCGCGCAGATCGGTGGTCAGGCGGGCGTGGGTCATGGCGCCGTCGCGCCGCGCTGCAGCCATTCACGGGCGATGAACAGGGCCGCCAGGGAGCGGCCTTCGGAGAAATCTTCGCGCAGCATCAGCTGGTCGATCCGCGACAGCTTCCACGGCACCACTTCCAGTTCTTCCGGCTCGTCGCCCTGCAGCCGCTCCGGATACAGATCGCGCGCCACCACCAGCCAAGACTGGTGGCTCATGTAGGTCGGTGCGAGTGTCATGGCACGCAGCACGTCGACCCGATGCGCCCCGTAGCCGGCCTCTTCCTTCAGCTCGCGGTCGGCCGCCTGCTCCGGCGTTTCGCCGGCATCGATCCGGCCCTTGACCAGGCCCAGTTCATAGCGGTGCATGCCGGCGGCGTATTCACGCACCAGCAGCACGGTGTCATCGTCCAGCATCGGCACCACCACCACGGCACCGTGGCCGCGGCTGACCAGGCGTTCGAAGCGGCGCTGTTCGCCGTTGGAAAACTCCAGGTCCAGGTGCTGGCGCTGGAACGGCCCGTTTTCCTCATCGGTGATGCGATGGATGATCGGCAGGGAACGGCTCATGCGGTATGCCCCGCGCGGGCCGATAGAATGGACGAAGGAAGCAACATGTTCATGAGCCCACGATGCTAGCAGAGACACCCCCCTCCCCGCAGGACGACCGCCCCTCCACCCGCGAGATCCCCGCATGCGCGTGACCCGCTGCCCCGTGTCCCTTCCCTTGCAGGCCGGCCAGACCGTGTCCCTGCCCGAGGACGCCGCCAACCACCTGCTAAGGGTGATGCGCCTGCGCGAAGGCGATGCCTGCGTGCTGTTCAATGGTGATGGGCATGACTATGCCGCCACGATTGTCGTCGCAGGAAAGCGTGATGCACAGGTGCGGATCGAAACAGCCACGCCGCTGGCCAATGAATCGTCGCTGCGGATCACCCTGCTGCAGGGCGTGGCGCGCGGCGAGAAGATGGACCTGATCCTGCAGAAGGCCACCGAACTCGGCGTGGCGGCCGTGGTGCCGGTCAATGCAGAGCGCACCGAAGTGAAGCTGGATGCCGCGCGCGCGCAGAAGCGCGTCGCGCATTGGAACAACGTGGTGCAGTCCGCCTGCGGCCAGTCCGGTCGTGCGGTGATTCCGCGGTTGGGCCCGCCGTTGGGCTTGGTGGCGGCGATGGCGGTGCTGCCCGCCGATACACTACGCCTGACCCTGGATCCGGAAGGCAGCCACCGCCTGTCCACCCTGCAGGCGGCACCGGCGGGGGGCATCGTGATCGCCATCGGTCCGGAGGGCGGCTGGTCGCCGCGCGATCGCCAGCAGTTGGCCGCAGCGGGCTTCCAGGGGCTTCAGCTGGGGCCGCGCATCCTGCGCACGGAAACGGCGGGGCTCGCCGCGATCGCGGCCCTGCAGGCGCGCCTGGGCGACATGGGCTGAAGCGCCGGTGGGTAGACCTTGCGGGTCTGCTGGGTCGACCTTGCAGACCTGGTGGGTGGACCTTGCAGACCTGGTGGGGGGGCACCGGGTGTCGTGCCGCGTAGGCCGGGGCAAGGGCGG
>NZ_JBDJNU010000084.1:0-2029 GCF_039674585.1 Stenotrophomonas lacuserhaii
GGGCCGGGCGGTGGGGCTGGGCGGGGGCGTTGAGCGCCATGGATGGCGCGAAACGAGGCCCGCATGGATGCAGCCTTTGCCGTCCCCCGACCGGCCCCACCGCCCGGCCCACCCCCAGCTGCGGCTCCAGAGCCCGCCGCGAGGGGGTCCCACCCGTTCGCAACCCCACCACCATGCGAAAAAAAAACGCCAGGACACGCCCGGCGTTTTCTTCGCAACAATCAGACGGATGGATCAGCCCAGCAGGTGCGCTACGGCCGAACGCTCGTCTTCCAGCTCCGCCAAGGTCTTGTCGATGTACTTCTGGCTGAACGCGTCGATCGGCAGGTCCTTGACCAGCGTGTACTCACCATTTTCGGTGGTGACCGGGAAGCCGAAGATCACGCCTTCCGGAATGCCGTAGGAACCGTCGGACGGCACGCCCATGGTCAGCCACTTGCCGTTGCTGCCCAGCACCCAGTCACGGACGTGGTCGATGGCGGCGTTGGCAGCCGACGCGGCCGAGGACGAACCGCGGGCTTCGATGATCGCCGCCCCGCGCTTGCCCACGGTCGGGATGAAGGTGCCGGCGTTCCAGTCCTGGTCGTTGATGGCATCGGCGATGGAAGCGCCATCGGCGGTGGCGAAGCGGTAATCCGGGTACATGGTCGGGCTGTGGTTGCCCCACACGACCAGCTTTTCCATGCCGGCGACCGGCTTGCCCAGCTTGGTCGACAGCTGGCTCAGCGCGCGGTTGTGGTCCAGGCGCAGCATGGCGGTGAAGTTGCGCGGGTTCAGGTCCGGCGCCGACTTCATGGCGATATAGGCGTTGGTGTTGGCCGGGTTGCCGACCACCAGCACCTTGACGTCACGCTTGGCGACCTTGTTCAGCGCGGCGCCCTGGGCGGTGAAGATCTCCGCGTTGGCCTGCAGCAGGTCGGCGCGCTCCATGCCCGGGCCGCGCGGACGCGCGCCGACCAGCAGGGCCACGTCGACGTCCTTGAAGGCCACTTCGGCGTTGTCGGTCCCGACGATGCCGGCCAGCAGCGGGAAGGCGCAGTCTTCCAGTTCCATGATCACGCCCTTCAGCGCGGCCTGGGCCTTGTCCACCGGCAGCTCAAGCAGTTGCAGGATGACCGGCTGGTCCTTGCCGAGCATTTCGCCGGAGGCGATGCGGAACAGCAGGGCGTAGCCGATCTGGCCGGCAGCGCCGGTCACGGCAACACGAACGGGTGCTTTCATGGGGGTTTCCTCTAGCTTGCGAGCGTTGGATTTGAACCGCGGGCGTGGCCGGGCGGCCTGGCAGGCGGCGGGGGATCATGAAAACGGCCACCGCAGGGGTGGCCGTTTCAAAGGGAAATCAGGCGCGCGAGGGAATCGACTTGTTCCACTCGGCGACGCGGTCGGCCTGGGCGGCCAGCACGGCGTCGGTGTCGCCTTCCAGGGTGATCGAATGGATGACGTCGCCCTGCTTGACCGAATCCACGATCGCCTGGCCTTCCAGGACCTGGCCGAACACGGTGTGCTTGCCGTCCAGCCAGTCGGTCTTGATGTGGGTGATGAAGAACTGGCTGCCATTGGTGTTCGGGCCGGCGTTTGCCATCGATAGCGAACCGACCTGGTGCTTCACACCATTCTTTTCGTCTTCGAACTTGTAGCCGGCATCGCCGGTGCCCTGGCCGCGCGGGCAGCCGCCCTGGATCATGAAGTCGGCGATGACGCGGTGGAACACCAGGCCGTCGTAGAACTTGTGCTGGACGAGGTTCACGAAGTTGGCCACGGTCAGCGGTGCCTTGTCGGCGAACAGCTCGACCTTGATCGGGCCCTGGGTGGTGTCGAAAGTGGCGATCAGGGACATGCGGATCCTCAGGAATTCGGGTTGGAAAGGTCTAGCTCCCTAGTTTACACCCGTGATGTTCAGGGCGCGGGTACGACGATCGTTGAAGGTTCTGCAGCGGTTCTGTGTTTGTTGCGGGCGGGGGGGGGGGGGGGGGGGTGGGGGGACCCCGCGTAAACAAACAAGAGGGGGGGGGCCCCCAACCAAAGCCCC
>NZ_JBDJNU010000085.1:0-1702 GCF_039674585.1 Stenotrophomonas lacuserhaii
GCTGTGCAGGACCGTCTTTTCGCATGGATGCGAAAAGCGAGCCCCCATGGACGGGTTCACGGCGTGTCCTGCACAGCCACCCCGCCCCGCCAACACACAGCCCTGCGGCTTTTGACGTTGCCGTTGCTCCAGAAAAGCAGGCGCCGGGCGCAGCCCGGCATCCACCAACGCACTGCACAACGGCCCACCACGCGCCATCCGCTAGAATCGCGGGCTCTTGAACCAGCAGGACCGTGCAATGCAGTTGTCCAACGTACGTGCCGTCATCACCGGTGGTGTTTCCGGCCTCGGCCTGGCCGTGGCCGAACATCTCGTCGCCCACGGCGGCAAGGTCGCGCTGTTCGATCTCAATGATGAAAAAGGTGCCGCCGCCGTCGCCGTCCTGGGACAGGCGAACGCGTCCTACCAGCAGGTCAACGTCAGCGACGAGGCCGCCGTGGCCGAAGCCATCGAACAGGCCCACGCCTTCCTCGGCGGACTCAATGTGGCAGTGAACTGCGCCGGCATCCTCGGCGCCGGCCGCGTGCTGGGCAAGGAAGGACCGATGCCGCTGGCCGGTTTCCAGGGCACGGTGATGGTCAACCTGGTCGGCAGCTTCAACGTCGCCAAGGCCGCAGCCAACCGCATCCAGCACAACGACGCCGGCCCGGACGGCGAGCGCGGGGTGATCATCAACACCGCCAGCATCGCCGCCTATGAAGGCCAGATCGGCCAGGCCGCGTATGCCGCCTCCAAGGGCGGCGTAGTCTCGATGACGCTGCCGATGGCCCGCGAACTCTCGCGCTTCGGCGTCCGCGTCAACACCATCGCCCCGGGCGTGTTCTGGACGCCGATGGTCGATGGCATGCCACCGGCCGTGCAGGAATCGCTGGCCGCGTCCATCCCGTTCCCGTCGCGGCTGGGCAAGCCGGAAGACTTTGCCAGCCTGGTCGCTTACATTCTGGGCAACACCTACATCAACGGCGAGACCATCCGCCTGGACGGCGCCACCCGGCTCGCTCCGAAGTGATTCCCCCGGGCGCCGGGACGGCGCCCTCCCCCAACCGACCTACATCACCATGAAAGCCAGCGATATCAAGAAGGGCAACGTCGTCGAGTACAACAACGGCGTGTACCAGATCCGCGACATCGAACGCAGCTCGCCGCAGGGCCGCGGCGGAAATGTCCGCTTCCGCTTCATCATGTACAGCGTGCCGGGCGGCAACAAGCTCGACGCCAGCTTCGACTCCGATGACAACCTGCCGGAAGTGGAACTGCTGCGCCGCCTGTCGACCTATTCGTACAAGGATGGCGAAGCGTTCGTGTTCATGGACGACGAGGATTACACCCCCTACACCCTGGATGCGGACGTGATCGGCGATGACGCCGGCTACATCACCGATGGCCTGGCCGGCATCTACGTGCAGGTGATCGACGACCAGCCGGTGGCGATCCAGCTGCCGACCAGCGTGGTGCTGGAAGTGGTGGAGACCCCGCCGGAAATGAAGGGCGGCACCGCCACCAAGCGTCCGAAGCCGGCGAAGCTGAGCACCGGCCTGGAAATCATGGTGCCGGAGTACATCGCCAACGGCGAACGCGTGCTGGTCAACACCGCGACCGGCGAATTCGGCGGCCGCGCCGACTGAGTGTCGAGATGGTTTTTTTCGCGATGGCGTGCGTGGACTGGGCCGGGCGGGTGGGCCGCACGGGACACGCCGCAAGT
>NZ_JBDJNU010000086.1:0-542 GCF_039674585.1 Stenotrophomonas lacuserhaii
TGCTCTTCCTGGATCAAGGCATCGATTTTTTTTAAGAAATCGGTCTCCGCACGCAGGTACGCGACTTCTTCAATGAGCTCCGCATGAGTCAGGTCCTGAATCGGCTTTCGCGCGGTCTTTTTCTTGCCTGGCATTCGAGACCTGCTTGTGTCCTGTAATTTAAGCGCTTCAATCCCTCCAAGATCATACAGGCGCTGCCATTTCAGGACCAAGCCTGGGCCGCCGAGTCTGAAGATTGCCATCGCTTGTCGCCCTGAAAGGCCTTCTTCCTTTACCCGCTGTAAGACGGACATCTTAAAGTCGGCGTCGTACTTATTTCGCATTTTCTGAAAGCACTCCGCACCATGGATGCGGTACATGCTTATCCATCGTCGGAGAATCGAATGGTCGACGCCGTACTTGTGCACCAGTTGCCTGATGCCGACGCCATCGTCAGCTCCTTCTCGCGCAAGCTTCAGTCTGAACTGCTCATCGTACTTGGTCACTTTTCCCTCGAAAATTGGATGCCTGTCCAAATTCAGGGGGTCAGTTCAATCCGCCGG
>NZ_JBDJNU010000087.1:0-442 GCF_039674585.1 Stenotrophomonas lacuserhaii
GTGCAAGAGCAAACGCCAGTAGGTGCAGGACTGCCTGTGGGCGGGGGGGGGGGGGGTGTTGGGGGGGGGGCGCAGAACCACCGCCAGGCCCGCCGGGGGGGCCCCCCACGCGGCGCCAGCCCCCCCCCCCCCCCCCCCCCCCCCCCCCCCGCCTTCGTCAGGTTCATGGCGGCCTTGGTAGCGCCGACCCATGGTCGGCGGAACGTTTCCGCCAACGGCCCGCTGCGCTCGCCGAGCACGGCTATGCCGGTCGTCCTGACCGGCACCCTGCGGGCCGTCGCAGCGACGTTGGCAGCGGCTCCTGCCGCTGCCTTCGGGGCTACCGCTTTTCTTTCTTTTATTACGCGGGTGGCGGCCACCGGAACGTGTCATGGGTCGGGGGGGGGGGGCGGGAGGGGGGGGGGGGGGGGGGGGGTGCGGGTTGAGAAGGATGGGTTGGGTG
>NZ_JBDJNU010000088.1:0-403 GCF_039674585.1 Stenotrophomonas lacuserhaii
CCCCGACGTTTCCGTCGTTGCGAGCCGCCCATTATAGCCGGCTTTTCCGCTTCGTCAACACCTTTTTTCAAGGCCGTTTCGCCGGAGCGAAGCGTTGTTGACTCTGCTGCTTCGACGTCCGACCCGAGGGCATTTCGTCGTTGCGAGCCGCCTATTATGGCAGGCTTTTGGAGCTTGTCAACAACTTGTGAGAAGAACTTGAAGATCTACTTGAAGTTGTTGATGTAAGTCATCGAAGAATCGACGGCTTGCAAAAAAAGGAAAACCCCGTTGCGCAAGCAACGGGGTTCTCGGGTATAAACCCTGGCGATGACCTACTCTCGCATGGCTTGAGCCACACTACCATCGGCGCAGCTGCGTTTCACTTCCGAGTTCGGGATGGGATCGGGTGGTTCCACAGCGC
>NZ_JBDJNU010000089.1:0-315 GCF_039674585.1 Stenotrophomonas lacuserhaii
CCGATGTGAAGACAGGTAAAATGCCGCCTCCCAAGCGGGAATAGCTCAGTTGGTAGAGCGCAACCTTGCCAAGGTTGAGGTCGCGAGTTCGAGTCTCGTTTCCCGCTCCAGATTCTGGAAAGAGGCCGAAAGGCCTTTTTTTTTTGTGCCGGTGAAGCGGGCGGCCTCCCTGCCGTCTCTTGACACCTGCGACAGGTCGTGTAGAATGCCGCCTCCCAAGCGGGAATAGCTCAGTTGGTAGAGCGCAACCTTGCCAAGGTTGAGGTCGCGAGTTCGAGTCTCGTTTCCCGCTCCAGGTTTTGAAGAAGAGGCCCA
>NZ_JBDJNU010000090.1:0-268 GCF_039674585.1 Stenotrophomonas lacuserhaii
GGGGGGGGGGGGGGGGGGGGGGGGGGGGGGGGGGGGGGGGGGGGGGGGGGGGGGGGGGGGGGGGGGGGGGGGGGGGGGGGGGGGGGGGGGGGGGGGGGGGGGGGGGGGGGGCGGGGGGGGGGGGGGGGGGGGGGGGGGGGGCGCGGCGCGGGCGCGCGCGCTGCAGCGGCGCAGCCGTCGGTCGGTGCAGGTTGCGTACGGCAACCGAGCGCAGCGGTCTCCGCGAGGGTTCTGCGGGGGCATCGCCGATCCGGGTGGGACCGGAGAA
>NZ_JBDJNU010000091.1:0-263 GCF_039674585.1 Stenotrophomonas lacuserhaii
TCGGCGAGCGCAGCGGCAAGGGCAACGACGTGACGACCAACGGTCGTCACCCACCGGATGCGGCGGTTGTCATCCACCGGATGCGACGGCATGACGGCCAGCGGCCGTCACTACCGACATCGCGGCGAGCCATTGGTAGCGCCGAGCCATGCTCGGCGAGCGCAGCGGCAAGGGCAACGACGTGACGACCAACGGTCGTCACCCACCGGATGCGGCGGTTGTCATCCACCGGATGCGACGGCATGACGGCCAGCGGCCGTCAC